>OZ255619.1:3655000-4413417 GCA_965276605.1 Acidobacteriaceae bacterium | reverse complement strand
TATCTGCAGCCGTTCTTCTTCCGCGACACGACGGGCCGGTACAACATGCCGGTTGCATTGCTGGTGCCGGGCGCGCAGATTCCCTTCTCGAAAGGCGGCGACCGCGACAAGGCCACACTGGACGTGATCGGCAACATAAAAGATGCGCAGGGTCACGTGCTGCAGCAGGTACGCGACACGGTCAAACTTGCCATCATGGAATCGCAGCAGGTGGCGCGTAAGAATATCCAATATGCAACCGGCTTTACGCTGCCAGCCGGCACATATCACCTGAAGTTTGTGGTGCGCGAGAATGAGACCGGCAAGCTGGGCTCGTTTGAGACAGATGTGCGTGTACCCGACCTGTCGAAGGCTCCGCTCAAGATGAGCTCTGTCGTACTGGCTTCGCAGCGGATTGCGCCTGCTGGCAATGAACGGCGACAAGATAACCCACTGGTGTACGAGGGCCAGCAGTATGTGCCCAACCTGCCGCACGTGTTTACGCGCGACCAGCCGCTCTACTTCTTTTACGAGGTGTACGATCCGGCGAAATACGCGAAGCCTGCAACAGGCGATGTGACTGCGGCGGCAAAGCAGGGCGGCAGCATGCACGTGCTCACAAGTATTGAACTGCTGCGCGGCAATGTTCTGGTTTTCAAGTCACCGCTTGTCGATGCGCGCGCGCTCAACCTTACCGAACGCAATGCGATTGCCTTCGCCTTTACCGTACCGCTCACCTCGCTGGCTGACGGCGTGTACACCTGCCAGATCAATGTGATCGACGATGCGGGGGGCACGTTTTCCTTCCCGCGCACGCCGTTGCTGATCCGAGGGGGCGCGGCGGTAGCTCCTGTTGCGAGCACCGACAAAGCGGCGCCCGGCGCTCCCTAACGCGGGGCCGGGTGTGGCGCCTCCGGCTCATCGCGAAATGGGCAGTGCCTGCAGCCGGACTCGCAGCAGTAACCGCGCTTGCGATGGAATGCAGCGGTAAAGACGAGATAGGGCCCGTCCATGTAGAAGTCTTCATCTGCCTCTTTGCCGTCGACTGGCTCTTTGTTTTCGCTCATGCCTGCGCTCGCTGAGCCGTTTCTTCTGCGGTAAAGATGCTGTGTTGCGCGGGTTGCCTATCTTCAAGTATGCCCGGCGTCTTACTTGCGAGTGTCGCATGCGTCCAGCTGATCGACTTGCCGGCGACTGCCGGGACGCGTTCGCCGGGGACCAGGATGCCGAGCAGGTTTAACGGATCAGCGGCTGCTACAGATATGGCGAGGTCTGGCTGCAAGCCTGCGCGCCTTGTCTCACGAAGACTCTGGATCGCCTCTGGCATGGCAAACTGTTCGCCAGCGAAACCGGAGAGAAAGCGTCCGCCGCGCACCTCGCCGCGCGCTTCCATGCGGCGCAGCATGGGCAGCAGTTCACGCCACTTCGGCACGTTCGTTTCCCGCTCCAGCACGTCGCGAAACAGCACACCGTAGCGGCGCAGCAGCATGGCGCAGGCTGAGGCAAGCTGCGCCTCGCGTCGCTCTGCCGCGGCTCCTGCCTGCGACGTGCTCGTCGAAAGGGTGTGCGAGAGAGATCCAGCTTCGAGCGGCTCAGGATGCGGCGGATGCGCGCCGCTCAGCAGGCTCCACCTGCCGGCAGCGTGCCGCGCAGCACGCTTTGCTCCAGGCGGCGGCGCATGCAGCTGCTTGCGCCGGGGGTCGATCAGCAAACGCAAGCTGTCGAATCCGTCTGCGGACACGAGGCCTGCGGCAACCAGCTCCCACAGTGCGCGATCGAGCTCCGCTGGGGGCACAGCAAAGGAGCGAATCATGTCCGCGGCAAACATTGCGCCACGCTGCACCAGGCAGGCGCGGACTGCAAGCGCAAGCGGGCTAAGGCAGCATGGCAGGTTGGCTTCGGGCACACGATCCACAGCCAGGCACGCATCGAGCCAGAGCGCTTCTTCGCGCAGGAAGAACGCGATCGGCGCCATGCTGGTGGGAATGACGCGCCGTGGGCCACCACTGCCGGCAGCGTAGAACGCCGGGTGGGGCGAGAGGCGGCCCCAACCAATCACGCCGGCCATGCACAGTGCATCGAGCCAGCGAGGGTCGTATGCAGCGACGCGCGCGGGCAGCAACGTCCGCTCCCACTCAATCGCCGGCGCTTCAAAGCCCTCCAGCCCGCGCAGCGCCTCGAGCACTCCTGCCTCGCCGGTAAGCTGTGTCTGCGGGGCAACGTGCTGCCAGCCGAACAGCCACTGCATGTAGACGGCGGGCGTGACGGGCTCGATCTGCTTGCGCAGCGCACCCACTGTGAGCTTGTGGATCCGCTGCAGCAGGCGGCGATCGCACCACTCGGTCTCATAGTCGCTGAGCTCCGCATCCGTGAATGGCTTGCCTTCGAAAACGCCACGCATCAGCGTGCCCGCGACCTCGAGGCGCAGCAGTTGCTTCCAGACCTCGGCAGCAGGGATGGTGAGCAGTCGGGCAAGTGAGGAAGCGGTCGCGGGCCCGATCAGGCACATCCAGCCCTGAATGGCGCGCCGCAGTACTTCGTCCGCAGATTCATCCGCACTGGTTAATACCGGAAGAGCTTGCTCGGGGATCAGACTGGGCAGCACAGTGCGCATCCAGGCGAGTCGCTCTGCCGTGACCCAGTAGCGAATGCCATCTGTAACCGCAACGGTGGCACGATGGCTCGCGACGAGGCGGCTGAAGAAAAGCGGCCACGCGCTTGCGGCGGAGTATGCGTGCTCCGCTGCGAGCGACAGCACCGTGTCTTCCGGAACAAGGATGAGCGCCTGCAACTGGTCGTGCAGCTCGTGCTCGTCACGTACATCGGGCCACTGCTGGGCGCGCACTTCAGCAATGGCGTCGGCCGAGAGCCGGCCTGCCTCGCCCAGAACACTGTCGGGCACGGTGCGGCGTAGAGACACAGCGCGTGTGCGGCGCTCTTCGAGGTCCGCGTCATCGAGAAACGCGTAGGGCATGGCATTGATGAGCTCGTGCGAGAACTGCGAGGGCGTGGTCGTGTCGACGGCCAAACACTGGATCGCGCCTGAGTGAATTGCCGCAAGCACCTGCTTCAATCCATCGAGATCCATCGCCTCCTGCAGCGTGTCCTTCATCACCTCGCGCACCAGCGGGTGATTCGGCACCTCGATGTCGCCTTCGATATTCTCCTGGCAGGCAGCTACCTGAGGAAACACATTAGCCAGCAGGTCTTCGCTGCGGGTACGCATGATCTGCGGCGCGACCTTCTTGCCTTTCTGGAACCGCAGCAGTTGCAGAGAGCGGCAAGCGCTCCAGCGCCAGCGCGCCTTGAAGATGGGCGAGGTCAACGATGCCTGCTGCAGCAATTCGCCGACTGTTTGCTCCGTAAGGAACTGAAAGACATCGCTGAGCGGGAACGAGTGCTGCTCGGCAAGCGAGATGTTGAGACCATTGTCAGTTGCCGCGGCCTGCAGTTCAAAGTTGAAGCCGCGGCAGAAACGTTTGCGCAACGCAAAGCCCCAGGCCTTGTTGATGCGTCCGCCAAAAGGCGCATGCAGGATGAGCTGCATGCCGCCGCCTTCATCAAAGAAGCGCTCGGCGATGATGGTGGTGAGTGTCGGAACGGCGCCCAGAACGGCACGGCCTGCAACGATGTAACCGACGAGCTGCTCTGCCGCAGCCTGAGAGAGGTAGCACTGATCCTGAAGCCAGCTGGTAGTCGCGGCGACCTCAGGGTGCGCTTGCGAGATGTAGCCGGGCTGCACATCAGGCGTGCGTCGGCTGATCTGCTCCCGCAAGTTGGAAACGAAGGTGGAGAGCTCAATGGTGCGCTGCGGGGCTTCGCCGGTCCAGAAGGGTACGTTGGGCGGCTGACCATGCGCATCCTCGACCAGAACGCGGCCTGCGCTTTCAACGCGCGTGATGCGCCAGCTCGTGTTGCCGAGCACGATTACGTCGCCGGGAGAGGAATCGATGGCAAAGTGTTCATCGAGAGTGGCAATTGGCAACCCCTCTGGCTCTGCGATGACTTGAAAGATTGCAGTGTCGGGAATAGTGCCGCCATTCGAGACGGCAGCAATACGCGCGCCACGTCGCGCTTGCAGCACGCCGTGTACGCGGTCTCGCAGCAGGTATGCGCCCCATGTGCCGCGACTGCTGGCGATGCCATCGGTAAGAAGGCACAGGAGTTCCTCAAAGGTCGCGCGCGTAAGTTCCCGATACGGATACGCACGCCGCACCAGGGCAAACAGCGCGTCCTCCTCCCAGGCCTCAGCCGCGCAGGCAGCCACGATCTGCTGCATCAGCACATCAAGTGGCTCCGGCGGTATCTGCAACTGGTCCAGCACGCCGGCGCGCATGGCCTGTACCAGCGCTGCTGTTTCAAGCAGGTCGTCGCGCGTGGTGACGAAAAAGCGGCCCTTCGGGGTGGCGCCGCGCCAATGGCCAGCACGCCCTACGCGCTGCATGGCAGGCGCGATCGCCCGGGGTGAGTTGATCTGGCATACCAGGTCGATCGCGCCGATATCGATGCCGAGCTCAAGCGACGCAGTTGCAACCAGCAAGCGAATCTCGCCCGCCTTCAACTTGCGCTCTGCCTCGTGGCGCAGCTTGCGCGAGAGCGAGCCGTGGTGCGTCGCCACGTTTTCAGCACCAAGCCTTTCGCCAAGCTGGAAGGCGAGACGCTCTGCCATGGCCCGGGTATTGACGAAAACCAGCGTTGAGCGATGCTGGCCGGCAAGCTCGGCTAGACGCGCGTAGATCGACTCCCAGATGCCGCGCGTGGCGACGGAGCTGAGTTGCTCACCGGGAATCTCAATGCCGAGATCGAGGGTGCGCCGCTGCCCGACACTCACGATTTTTACATCCCTGCCGCGTTCGGAGCCGGCGAGAAACTCGGCGACGAGCGAGATGGGGTTCTGCGTCGCCGAGAGGCCGATGCGTTGCGGAGGGGCGTTGTGCCCTGCGATGAGAGCGCCGGCGGACAGGCGATTGCAGCCGCAGACCAGCGCATCGAGACGCTCGAGGGTGAGCGCCAGGTGAGCGCCGCGTTTATCGTCGGCAATGGCATGTATTTCGTCGACTATGACGGTGCGCACGCCGCGCAGATTGTTACGGCTTTTCTCCGCGGTCAGCAGGATGTAAAGCGACTCCGGCGTGGTGACGAGGATATGCGGCGGACGGCGCAACATCTGCTGGCGCTCGCGCGGCAGCGTATCGCCGGTCCGCACCGCCGTGCGAATTTCCGGAGAGAGATACCCGCGTTCGAGCGCCAATGCCTGAATCTCGCGCAAAGGGCCGTCCAGGTTTTTCTGCACATCATTGGAGAGAGCCTTGAGAGGCGAGACATAAAGAATTTCAGTCGTTTTGCCAAGTTGGCCGTCAATGGCTTTTCGCAGCAGTTGATCGATTGCGACCAGGAACGCGGCGAGTGTTTTACCCGAGCCAGTCGGCGCTGAAATCAGCGTGGTTTGGCCGGCCAGAATGTGCGGCCAACCCGCGATCTGCGGCTCTGTAGGAGAGCCAAAGCTCGCGAAAAACCACTCGGCCACCACAGGGTGCGCCCAGCGCAGTGCCCCGGCAACCGTGACGGGTTCGTCCACGAGAGCGGCCTCAGGAAACGACGGAAGCATGCACCCGATTCTACTCGACCCTTCTCCGCTTCTTCGCCTGCCTCTACAATGAAAATATGCCTCAGGCACTTACTGCAGAAGAGCGTGCGCGCCAGATCCGGCTAATCGTTTTCGACGTGGATGGAGTGCTTACAGATGGCACAATCTGGCTGTTTCCCGCACCGGCAAACACGGAGCGCACAACCAGCAAACACGCGGGCATGCTGGAGACGCTCGGCGGATATGCCATGCAGTCGGCCACCCTGCTTGAGACCAAGGGATTCCACGCACACGATGGCTCCGGCGTTTCGCTCGCGCGGCTTGGGGGCATCGAGTGCGCGATTATCACCAAGCGAATCTCCGAGGCAGTCGCGTTGCGGGCACGCGATCTGCGGCTGAAGCATGTCTACCAGGGCACAGCGAACAAGATGGCTGCGGTGCGAGACATCATGGCCAAGGAGAACATTGGGCTCGAGCAGGTGGCATACCTGGGTGACGACGTGATCGACCTGCCCGTGATGCGCGCCTGCGGTCTCGCGATGGCGGTAGCAGATGCGCGGCCGCAGGTGCTTGCTGTTGCGCACTGGATCGCTTCTTCAAAGGGTGGACGTGGTGCAGCCCGCGACGCGGTGGATTTTATCCTTGCAGCGCAGGGAAAGCTTGTCCGTGCGATTGAGGATTACATTCGTGAGCGCAATGGCTGAGCTGAGCATTTGACGAACCGGCTGCCCGCGGGCAGAATAAGAACTGCACCGCTACCGCGATGTGGGCCTGTGGCGCAGCTGGGAGCGCGCTTCCATGGCATGGAAGAGGTCATCGGTTCGATCCCGATCAGGTCCACCAAACAACTCAACAACTTACGAGTTTCGCGAAATTGCCCGAGGGTCCACAAGGGTCCAATAAGAGGATTCCTCTCATTTCGCCCTCACGCCAGCCTGCAGCAGCCCCGCTACTTTCGACTGCGCCTTGCGCTTGTCCGGAGTGACCGCTTGCGCATACACCTCAAGCGTCATCTTGACCGTCGCGTGCCGCAGCAGCTCCTGCACCACTTTAATGTCCTCGCCATTGGCTTTCAGCAGTGTCGAGAAGGTGCGGCGAAAGGTGTGCCACCCGATGTGCTTGGCGATTTTCGCCCGCGTTGCCGCTGGCTGAATACACCGCTTAAGGATGGAGTCGGGACTGTACGGCTGTTTCCCCTTCTTCCTTGTGCTTGCAAAGACCCAGTCCTCCGGCTGGTTGTAGGGAGTGGCGCGTTTCCAGGTCAGCAGTTCTTCGCTACCCAGGGGTCGAGCGGTACCGGCTTACGGGAGATCTCTGTCTTGCATCTGCCTACCCTCTGACGATAGACCGACCGCGTGACGGAAAGCTCCAGTTGCTCGAAGTCGACGTCCAGCCACTTCAGGCCGATCAGTTCGCTTCGGCGTAGACCGGTGACGACATCCAGCATCACCATCGCCCGGTCCCGGTGGGAAAGCTGGTCGAACAAACCGATCAGTTCGCGCACATCGAGGATGTCCGGCGCGTGCATCCGCTTCGCGCTCTGCCGCACCATCGTGATCGGGTTCGCGCCCTGTGGCAGGAACTCGTGACGGATGGCGTGATTGAACAGAACGCTCATAATGCTCCGGATCTTCGCCTTGCTTCCTCTGGCCAGTTTTAGCTTGCGCAACCACTTCTCTACTGCGACCGTTCGTACCTCGTGCAGCTTGTTGTCGCCCCACTTCGGAGCCACATGAAAATCGAGGATATCGACGTAGGTGGAACGGGTCGAATACGCCCGGCCCTCCTCTTCGTCCTCGGCACCCTGGACAAGGCTTAGTTCATGCTGCTTGAAGTGGTCTACGAGAGCTCGGACCGAAACCGGTTGCTGGGACGGCTGAGGCTGCTCTCCATTGATGGTGATGCGTAAAGACTCGGCGGCCTTCAGTGCGCTCGATTCGGTTGGATACTCCTTCACCGTGCCGAGGACAGCTTTACGGCGAACCCGCTTCCCGTTGATGTCGGTTTCCCGCCAACGGAAGATCCAGCAATCCGGGCCCTGCTTACGCTTTACGCGGGCAATCGTTCCTTGTTGATACCGTGTACGTTGAAACATGTGTTCCTCCTGTTTCAAACGCCACAGACCGCTGACTCCGATGGTGCCATAGATTCAGCGGCTGAGTCGCGCTTTATCGCATTAGGTTGCGGATGTACGCGTCCAGGCCGGAGGCGCGGAAACGCCATACCTTGCCGAACTTCACCCCCGGAATCTCTCCGCGCCGCGCTCTTCGCTTCAGTGTTTCCGGATGAACCTGCATTAGGGCAGCTGCCTGCTGGCTGTCCAGCAGCGGTTCGAATTCCCGTAGCCGCTCGTCCCCATCTGCACTCTCTTCTCGCATTTGATCTGCTCCTTCCAGACGGCCCGACTTGCGCGCTATCCATCCGCTCCGGGTCGGCGTGGAGGGATCATTCCCGAACTGCCGACAACACCGGTAGATGTGGCGGTCTCAGAAAAGCGTAGAGCGCAGCGGCGCTGCCAGAGTGGAAAAACATTCCACGCGGTGTCCAAAATGGACACCCAAGGTCCCATGACCCCGTTGCATGATCGAGGCATGAATTGCGCAGACCAGCGAATCCTAGTAAACTATCTCTCAGCAAGAGACTGTTTATTGCGGAGTGACACTGTGACCCACGAACTTTCAGAACTGTTGACCCCGGCGGAAGCCGCAGCCGTCGCAGAGGTGCCGATGAAGGCGGTCTATAAGACAGTCGCTGAACGGTTACCGAAGGCATCTTTGGTTCATCGATCCGGACAGACATATCTCACGACGCAGGCGGTGATCTGTGTCCGCTTAGACTATGAACTTCCAAAGGATGTACCTGTCAAAGTTCGCCGCTTCGTCTTCGGAAAACTCAAGGGAAGCAGTTCAAATCGCGTGGAGTATGGGACCGCGCTGTTCAGCTATGTCGTTGATGCTGGGACCACGACTAAAACGATCATGGACCGACTGCATCGCTATCGCAGCGCCATGATGCTGATTGTCGAAGACCCTGGGATTCAAGGCGGTGCCGCGACATTCAAAGGAACGCGTCTGCTGGTTCACCAAATTGCCAGTTTGCTACAAGAAGGCGTCGCTGAAGCAGAACTGCGCGCAGATTACCCCCATCTCACTCCTGAGATGATCGAAGCCGCAACTATCTACGCCCAGTCACACCCCCGGCGGGGACGCCCGCGCAGACCCGCGTGGCGAATCAATAAGCCATCGCGCAGTCAGCTCGTGGGCAGGCGTAGTGCGTGAGTTTGCCCCGATTCCTCGTGGATGAGAACCTCTCCGTTCTGCTGCCGGAGACTGCCCATGCACGGGGATACGAAGCTACCCACATCAACCATTATGGCCTTCACCAGTCGAAGGATTGGGACATCCTCAAAGTTGTTGAGGAGGAAGACTGGACCCTGGTCACGAATAACGCTATTGAGTTTAGGGGGCGCTTTCAACGCATCGAGGTACATCCTGGTGTAGTGTTCCTCCTCCCAGCCGTGCCACGGGTACTACAGATTGAGCTTTTCTCGGCTGCGCTGGCTGTGATCGATGAATCGTCAGATATGGTAAACACTGCCTTAGATGTAACTTATTCGGAGAATCATATCCGGGTGAATCGATACGCATTACCCAAATGAGAATCGGCGCCCTTCGCCTCCTTTCAAAGTCCAAACGATCCGCCGAAGGCGTCCGAATCAGGCCCACACTTAGCCAAGGTGCTCCGAACTGGACAGGACCTCGATCTGATCGACGACTTTTACCTCTGTGATGTCTGAACCAGGGTGCATGACTCGCATATAGCGAACTACCTCTTCCATTGACAGTGCCGCGATTCGCTGAATTCGCACTTCGGCATCAGCCCCTTTCTCTCGCCGCTCGTCGCACCTAATCTCAAACAAAATAGCCTTCTGCGAAGGCGCATGTTCCGCACTTGGCAACTCCGACAAACCTTTCTTTTTCGACATAAAGCGTTCCCCTAAATTTCTTCTTCTCCGATCATCCAGGGCGGCCATTGCTCCATGGAATAGCCATAGCCAGTCCAGACGTTGACACCTACCACGCTATTCTGCTCGTGGTGTTTTTGCACGTAGAGTTTTACAAGCTCAGATGTGGCCGGTCAAGCAGAGCATGAACTCGTATTCAGAGAACTTGGTGCAAGGTTACGAGCCATGCGCCGGAAGCGCGGTCACAGCCAGGAAGATATGCTCTCTTTCGGATTTTCCACCCGCCATTGGCAGCAAATCGAAGCCGGGCGGCCTATAACTCTGAAGACACTGTTACGCGTTTGCGATGCATTTGAAGTGACGCCGGAGAAGCTATTTCGAGGGCTGTACTCCGTTCCAACGCGCACTCAGAACGACCTTAGCTGACCGCAGATGTGCTCACAGCCGGAAGATCTCCGGAGTCCTGCATGTTCTCTCAGGCACCGCGAGAGAAGCACAGGCCGCGCCCAGCGCTGGACGGGACTCTGCTTCGTCTGCCGGACCACTCGATTTCAAGTCAATTTAGTAAGCAGTCCGGCAGACGCCCTCCGGGTTTCGGCTCCCCCTGAAAGTCTCCCCCGAAAAAGCATCCCGCCCACCTTGGGAGCGGCCATCTCTCGCGCCCTTACGGGTGTGTGTCCTGAGAGATCACTCCGGGACCACAAAGGAGATCAAGGCCATGCAAGCACAAGCTACGGTCCAGAATCAGTCCATCGACACGATTACGCAGGGCGACTGCATCCAGATCATGCGCGAGATGCCAGCGAATAGCATCGATTTCATCCTCACCGATCCTCCGTACCTGGTGAACTACCGCGACCGCGATGGACGCTCCATTCAGAACGACGCGGACGACAACTGGCTCAAGCCGGCAATGGTAGAGGCGTACCGCGTACTCAAGCAGAACCGGCTGGCAGTCATGTTCTACGGCTGGAACAGGGTCGACCGGTTCTTCGATGCCTGGAAAGATGCAGGCTTTCAGCCCGTGGGACATCTGGTGTTTCGCAAGACTTATAGCTCAAAGAGCAGGTTCCTTCACTATCGCCATGAGCAGGCTTACCTACTGGCAAAGGGTAGGCCGCCACTGCCGAAGCAGCCGTTGGCAGACGTCATGGATATGCCCTACAGCGGCAACAAGCTGCATCCGACGCAGAAGCCAGTCGTGGCACTGGCTCCTTTGATCCGCAGCTTCACGTTGCCGGGGGAGTTGGTCCTTGATCCCTTCGCCGGCAGCGGCAGTTCCTGCGCAGCAGCGTTGCTGACAGGCCGCAGGTACATCGGGATGGAGCTAGATACAGAGTATTTCCAGCACGCATCAGCTCGGTTGGAGCGTGTATACGAGAGGATCGCCGCGAAGAAGCGGTCCTCTCCGGTTCTCATTCCCACCGGGAGGTGAGTGTACCCGCGTGCCCAACGCGCCTCAAGGCGACCTCGATTCTGAGTCGTGGTTGTCGCAGCCTTGACCCGCGCCGCGCCCGCGGAGTCTCTGCTTTACATGGTGGGAATGAGCATCTTCGCGCAGTTTGCGCGACCGTCTCTCATGGACCTCCTGTGCTTCACTGTGTTGGCGTCCTTAAAGGCTTTGAGCACCAAGTATTACAGACGGCCAGTCTCCGAGCGCGATCCATCGGGTGAATGACGAAAAGCCTTTAGCAGTACTAATCTGCTTGCTTCAAACAGTTGTCGCCAGTTGATCAACCCTACTTGACCTCACATCGTGCTGCATTGTCCGCGATATCATCGTAAATATGGCGAGAGCATTGAGTTTGGAAAAGCGTCAACTCATACTGCAGGCAGCGGTTAGCCAGATCGCGGAGAGAGGGCTTGCCGCTTCTACCGCAGCTATAGCCAAAGAGGCGGGGCTGGCTGAAGGAACGATGTTCACGTACTTCCCTTCTAAAGATGAACTGCTCAACGAATTGTATGTTGCACTGAAGACAGAAGCGTTTAGGCATGTCAAGGCGGGCTTCCCTGAAAGAGCAGCGCTGCGAGAGCGTGCGCGGCACGTCTGGACCGAGTACCTGCGCTGGGCGACAGTGAAGCGGCACGAACAGAAAGTCGCGATGCTACTGCACCTGTCAGCGATCATTTCCGCGAAAAGCAGACGACGAGTGGATGCCGAACGTGGTGCTGTGTCGCAGACGATGAGAGAACTCGGAAAGCACGGTGCATTCAAGGATTTGCCCTCAGGATTCGCTGCCTCTGCGATGAGGTCTATGCAAGAAGCCGTCATGGAGACGGCGGTCAAAGGGAAGAAGGAAAGAGAGAACCTTTTCGATCAGGCATTTGAAGCGTTCTGGCTGATGGCAGAGTAGCTCCCTCGCACTTCTGTAAACAAATAATGAGCAACCACTTGCTCATTTCCTCATTTATGGTATGAGGAGGCCAAGGACATGGCTAAGGTTTGGTTGATCACGGGAAGCGGGAATGGATTAGGGCGCGACATTACTGAAGCTGCGCTCGCGGCGGGAGACAGTGTTGTCGCAGGGGCACGTCGCATAGAGGAACTGAAGTCGCTCGTCGAGCAGTACGGGGAGCGAATCACGCCGGTGTACCTGGACGTGCGGGAAGAAGAGGCCGCGAAAGCCGCAGTGCAGACTGCCCTGGGTAACTATGGGCGTCTGGATGTGCTCGTAAACAACGCTGGTTATGGATACTTCGCTCCCTTCGAGCAGATGACATCAGAAGAGTTCCGCGATGTCGTCGAGACCTGCCTTTTCGGTGTCGTGTATACGACACATGCGGCGATCCCCATGATGCGGAGACAGAAGAGCGGTTACATCTTCCAGATATCCTCGATCGGTGGGCGCATGGCGATGCCAGGGAACTCGCCTTACCACGCTGCAAAATGGGCCGTCGGCGGCTTCATGGTCCGGCTGTCCGAAGCGGAGGAATGGGAAAAGCTGTCGTTCGACGATGTCTTGAATAACGCTGAAGATTCTGGCGTTTTCCTAAATGAACACACTTTCGAGATCGATCTGTTCAAGGAAGGCACCGAGGACGAGTTCGCCGAGGCGATGAAGGGGTTGACTAAGAATAAAGCGATGCACAAGCGTTTCGAAGAGCTCTCAAAAGAACCGAAAAAGCTGGACCCCAAACAGTTTCTGAAAGACATCGATTCCGTCGGCAAGGGACGGTTCGCACAACGCCTAGCTTCACTGCTCCTCGCCGCCGGAAACGACGTGTGTCCACCCTACATCAAAGCCGCGCTCGACTATATGAAAGCGAAGCTGGCATGAGTAATTCCCTCTATGCAATCGCAGCGGAGTCGCTAAAGAATAACGACGAGCAGGTTGAGGCCTACGAGTCGGAGGGAAACTGTGTCGTTCTCGCTGGCCCCGGTGCCGGCAAGACCAAAACCATGACGGTCAAACTCGCGCGGCTTCTCGAAGAAGATGTAAGGGCACCGCAGCGGTTGGCGTGCATCACCTACAGCAACGCGTGTGTTGGCGAGATTCGCGGCAGGCTGAAAAAGCCTGGTGTGGCGGAGGATAGCCGACTGTTTTTGGCGACTGTTCATTCCTTTTGCCTCACGCAACTGGTCCTGCCTTATGCGCGCCTCGCCGGATTGGAGGTTCCAGATCCGCTGGTTGTCGCCTCACCGACGCAATCGCGGCAGCTCTTTGAGAAGGCTCACCTGAAAACCCTCGGCAGTCCGGCGCCGAAATGGTTCCGGATGGAGAGCGATAGGTTGCGGCGGACAATTATCGATCAGGGCAGCAAGGAATGGAAGAGCTGGAACGGCCTCGAAGCGCCTGTGGTTGAGACCTATCAGCGCCTCCTGCTCGACGCAGGGATGATTGATTTTGACGGAATTGTGCTCACCGCTCTGCGGCTTATCGAAGGCCATGAATGGGTTCGCCAGTGTATTCGCGCGAAATTTCCGACCATTATCATCGATGAGTATCAGGATCTCGGCCTGCCTTTACATCGGATGGTGCTGGCGCTGATGAATGACGCCGGTGTCAGGATCATCGCGGTGGGAGACCCTGATCAGTCGATCTACGGTTTTACGGGCGCGCAGCCCTGGCTGCTGAAGGAGCTTGCGGCGCGACTTAATGTCCAGAGGGTCCGCCTCAAACTCAACTACCGATGCGGAGACCAGATCATCGCCGCCTCGAAAACGCTGCTGCCAGATCCGTCGGAGTTCAAGTCGCATGACGGTCGCAAGGGCACGATCCTCTTCTATCAGTTGGAATGCGATGCGCGAGGCCAGGCGGAGTACGCGCTGAAAACGCTCGTGCCGACGCTGCTCAAGGACAATAAAAAGTGGAAGCGTGGCGATATTGCGCTTCTATATAAAACGCTCAATGAGGGCAATTCCGCCGCCGCCGCCGCCGACAAGCTCGGTTATGAATATTTCCGGCTGGATAACGGGTCGCCAATCAAAAGGACGCGGATAAATGAGTGGCTCACCGATTGTGCGCGGTGGTGCGCCGGTGGCTGGAAAACCGGGATCGTGACTCTGGGAGACATTCTCAAGGGATGGCGTGCCCTGCGCCGATCCCTAACGCGGGAAGGCGACGTTCTCGCGGCGCGCGCCAGGCTGATCGCCTTTCTGTTCGCGACGCGCGATGGCGCGCTGTCACTGCAGAAGTGGCTGGCGGGCATCTCCGAGGCCTGCGTGAACGACATCTTCAGGGAGGAGCCGGGGTTGGGCGACGAGCGAGAGAATTTCGAGGATCTGCGTGAAGCTGCAAAGACCGGAGGGAAGCTTTCCGGATATACCGTCGAGACGTTCGGAAATCAGGGAAGAAGTCCCGAACAGATCAATCTGATGACTTTGCACAGCTCGAAGGGGCTCGAATTCCAGGCGGTCATCATAATCAACCTGGAGGAGGGAGCGATCCCGGGCACTTACGACAAGACGACGGAAGCAATCGACGAAGCCGGCCGCCTATTCTATGTCGGCCTAACGCGTGCTATGAGTTCCGTCCACCTCATGTACGGGTTCAGTGAGTCGCCGCTTGTCACGCAGGTCAGAAAGGCGACGTAGGACGTTGTCTACTCCTAGTGCAGATCTCTGCCTCGGTGCGGCAGAGGTCGCATTGATGGAGCGATCAGAGAAGACCAGAAAGTGCGAGGGTGCTGAAGCGTTGACTACAGGTGTTTTTCAATGACTTTGAGTGCTTTTGTTAGCCATCAGCGCTCATGTTTCTATGACTTACGGCTAAAGTATAACTGTCACGGCAGAGGTCGGGATTATGCTGTGAGCGATCGCTCAAAAGGAATTACGAGCAAATTCGTGACGTTGCAGGCCTTCGCAACCATAAACCTTTTCAGTTCAATCCATCCCCGCAACCATCGTGCATAATTCTCTTCTCAGCTTAGATATGACAGACCTCTGCTGGGGTTCGGCAGGTCGGCAACTTTCAAAACTGCAAGTCTCAGAAACGCCGGCAGATGCCGAGGTCTTTCGACACGCGAGGGTGCCGACGGGTGCTGAAGAAGCTAGCTGACGCGATCGGCGTTTGTCGGTACTGAGCTACCTTTCGCTGCCCTACACCAGCGCAGCTCAATGAAATCGCAGGGGTTCAACCTAAACTTTTTTCGTTGCCAATGATGTTCTTTTGGTGGCTTTAGTCCTCGGCTGCTGGGGCGGTAGCTTTTCCGCTCCACAGGCTTCGCAGCGAGGGATGTATAGACCAGCGGGACAAAGGTCGGAGCGCCAATCAATCGTAGTTTTTGTATGATTTGCAACGCGGGCATCGTTCGGGCGCATCGGCCGTTCTTTTCAGCACGGCCGACGCAAACGCCACGACAACATGCTCCGTCGCTGAAAAAGCCAATTCAGCATCGCTGCGCGTCGCGTTCGATGTGTGCGTGAGCCAGTTGGTGAGCTGCCAGGTTTGATCAGCTAGAGACTTCAAATATCCGCGTACATGCTCGGCAGAGGCGCCCGCAGCTATTGCATTGGCGATCCTGTCCGCCCACCCTTTGAAATCTGATTTTTTCGGAAGATCGTCGCCTTCGGCAAGATCGCTGTTATCCGTGAGCTCCCGGATAAGAGCAACCAGACATTCCCTGCAGCGCATACCAACGGCTTGAAATTCCTCAGCCTCATCAGCTGCGTCCAAAGCCTTGCCGGCCTGGACAAGCTTACGATTGGTCACTAGTAGAACTTCTTGCTCGGCTTCGCTACCTTCCGGTGTTCTATGAGCGGCTACCATCGCCATGACACCAATGTGGAAAGACAGAACGTAGTCCATGTTTGGCATCAGCTCTTGCGAGTAGAGATTGGTCGGGCTCGTGACTACCCACCATCGTTCCTTATCCGTATGAACATCCCACACATCGTAGTCGCGGCCCAAAACACGCTCGCCCGCTACCTTTTCCGCATGCAAGACTTTTTCGTCTGGAGCTTGCCATTCGACATAGTCGCGGATGTTTTGCACTTCATTCGCAGAAGTATGAAATTGCAGTTTGTGAAGCTGGTCCAACGGCAAAGCCGGCGGTACGGTGCATGAGTCATCGGCCGGAGCTGCGGGCTTCTCTTTAGTTGGTTTCGGCTTTGGCATATCGTCCTTTGACCGCTAGGCTTGCCGCGGCGGCTGTTGCCGGATCATGACGCTGAAGTCGGTTATCTCTTTCAAGTCGGGAACTTCAGATCCTCTATTGCCCCAGAAGGCCAACGCATCCCGATAAAGCATGTATAGGTACATGTGGTATCGGTCGTAGAAATCGGACAGGCTCAACGTAGCGCGCTCGTGCTTGATGTGGCCCGATACCTTGTTCCGACAAAGCCGAAAGTCGCTGGCAAAGTCTACCGGCACTTTTTCCGGGTAGGCGCTTAGGGCGTTTTCCCATGCTGGCGCGGTGCCGCTAAGAATCGCCTCGTGTCTGCCGGTAAGGATGCGCTGCGCGTGGTGCCGGATATAACCACCTATGAAGCGAGTGGCGTCGTTTCCACTCCCTGCGGCCGTGTCGTGCTGCTCGCGCACGAAACAGCCAGCCATAAACTCGTAAAGCTGGTGAACAAAACGCGCATAAGGGTTATACATTTTGAAGGCTAAAGCGCGATTTTCGCCAACCATAATTGATTGCGTCGCAAGAGCCTCACAATCTTTAAACGCTTCTTCGCACCGCAAAATCTCATGCGTGAGAGCTATGCAATGTGCGGTGTCGATCGCGTCTCCGCCTTGGAATTTCGGCATACTTCACTTCCGCTCCTCAACCATATACGGCCCCTAAGATTCGCTCGCCGTCTAAGTGTATGAGATTCGAAGGGGCGCCGGCGAGTGCCGTTGCGGAGACTGATTGATAAATCAGTCCCGACAACTCGGCTTCTCGTCGGCGATGATCGCCGACGAGAAGTAAGAGCAATCTCTCAGATATACTCCGCGAGTGAGCAAACTCCCATTTTCAATACCACCGGAAGTAATCGACTGGATACGTGAAGTGTTCGGTAGCGTAAATATTCGTGTGTCCGCGAAGCTATCGGCATTTCCTACAACACACGAGACTTCTCTCGATATGTCTTTCATCGAGGAAGTGTCCCAGCATTCCGCTCCCGTCGCCTTCTCGTCTGGCTGGCTCGTCCGACTAGAGACGCATTTTCTTGGAGGAGGTCGCTACTGGGGTCGCTGGGAGATCGCAGACATTGGGGTTCTGGTCGTGTTTCGTCGAGCAGGCATCGTAGTTCAGACGAAGATCGCACTACTCCAGTCGAAACGGCTATATCCCGTCGAGGCGCAAACTACGGCCGAGGATCATCCACTTGACTATACCGTGGGTTTTGGCAGGCTCCTACCTGCGGAACAGGAGTACAAGTCTGCGGTTAAGGCGAGAACATTCTCATTCGTGAGGGATTCACGGTATCGCGCACTTGAGTACGGAAGTGGGCAGTATCAAGCAATCCTCGACTATGAAAAAGACACATCCGTGCCCGTCCATTACTTGCTCTACAATCCGCTGAGGCTACCCTTGACGGTCGCGTACCCGGTCGAGGCGAGCATTACAAAGACGCAAAGCAGTTCGGAACCAGTTGGAGCTCGCGTCGTCCCGGCTGTTGCGCTGGACGCGAAATTGAAAGGGCAAGTGGGAATTGGTGACAACCCAGCCTTTGAACAAGTTTTCACAGGTCCCGCTTTACCCTCAAGCGCTCCTTGGCCGCTGGAATACTTCATTGCCGATCTTGTTCTTAGGTGTAAGGAAGGGCACATCGCAGGTGTGAACCCCATGACTGATGAAGCCCTTTACACGGTCTTCAATCGTCGCTCGGGTCCTATTTCTTCCGCCATCGCTATCACGATCGATGCACCTGCCGAGATTGCTACGGAAGGTTCAGGTCGTTAGCGATCAGGGCGTCTTGTAAACGTCAGCCATGCTCCAATCTTCTCCTTTTTTGAGAGGTGTCATATAAGGACCGATTTCGGCACCTTGGCTAAATTCTTTTAGCTCATCTTCGATGGGGGGGAGCCCGATCTGACGTCGCCGTTTGTCCGCGGCAGCCACGTTATCGATCAGCGGCCAGTAAAGCTTTGCGGTGCCCGCGGTATGGCCCGGCCCCATCACTGAGCCATAGATCTGCGGTTTACCTCCGACGTTCGCGAGACGATCGCATAGGTGAGCATACATCTGAGGATTGACATGATCCTCCCGGAAGACTCGCTTGATGGTCCCGAGTTGAGTTAGTCTCCAGGTGTTGTCGTCATCGGCATGTCCAAACAGGAAGAAAAAATCTGCCGCGGCTTCGTCTCCTACGATGCCCCTCTGCGGCCAGCCATTGTCGGCGACGATCGATTTGATGTGGGCATCGGTAGCTTTGCGAAACGTGGCATAACGCCCAACCACCTCGGGTGCGTCAGGCATTTGGGCCCAAAGCGCGTAGGCTGCCGGATCGTAGAAATTGGGATTGTGATCCTCCATTTCCACACGCTTGACATACAACTTGTAAGTTTGCTGAAACGCAGGATCCTTCCTGGCTTTACCCGTGTCACCCAGAAGCGCCTGGTCCTCGTTGAATAAATGGATAATCTCTTGGGCAAGCGCCTCGTTTTGGCCTTTCCCGGGAAGAACTTGAGCCGGGTATGCCATCTGCTCAGCTCTGGCGACCCAAGGCATGTCGACTGATAAGGAAGCTAGTGCCGCAAAAATTAAAAAGGCAAGTGCTTTGTTCGCCATGATGTTGACTATTTCTATCTCCTTCTCTTGGATACGACCACGTAGCCCCGTGTGTTCCATCAATCCTGGCAAAGAGGCCGCTCGGCGGTCTGATGATTCATCTCTGAATACGCTGATCATTGACGAAGACGAATCCCAGCTCGATTGTCGAAGCGCATCTCCAACCCCCAGCCATACCGATTCGGATTGTTGTCGCTGTGGATTGAAGACACCAAAGCAACCACTACCTCATTTCTTCCTCTTTTAAGGGGAAGATCAAACGTCCCGTTCTGCAGCGACATCCTTCCGTCGGGCGCACGCCGCTTGCCCTCAACTTCGTATAGGTTGTTCTGCTGCGTTACGAGCTTCTCATTCAAAAAGACCCAGACCTGTCCAATCCAACCCAACGAGACGTGCTTTATCTGGTCTTGATCGGAGGTGATTGTCGTCCGCAGCCATGACACCGGAGGTGGCTCAAACTTTAAGGCAAACTCCCGATTCAAATTCACCATCCCGAATCGTCCCGCTGTGATGTTTTTCCATGCGATTGCCGTCTTTGGCATATCTGCATATGTCAGCCCCGCTTGGCTCACAAACCGAGTTAATGGTCCAAGCTGCCAGTGCCTTAGAATCCCCGGTTCAGCGGCTGCCGGATCAGCAGTCGCCAAGAGAGACAAGCCCCCTGTAACACCTGAAGCGACTGTCAGATTTGCAAAATAAGCTGGCCCTCTCAGCTCGATGTATCCTTCCATCGAGGGACTCTCCAGGCTTCCCACCCGAAGCACTGGCTGCGGGAGTTGATTGACGTATACGTTCATCCGATGTCCTGAAATTACAAGCTTGATATGGTTCCATCCGTCCAGAATGAAAGCTCGTGTCTGGTACTGTGGGTACGAGTTCCACAGCATAAACCCGTTGATCACTGGCGCATATTGAAGGCAATCGTCGGAAGCGCGGCAGTCCGGGAATGTTCTTACATAAAACTCCTCGCCGTTCTCCCGAAAGCGCGGCCCCTGCCTGCGAAACCGGATGCCCGGGATATCCTCTCCAATTCCTTTCATGTCGAACTCGATCGTCCCATTCCGAAAGGTCAACCCATCTAGCGCCACAGCGCCCGATTTAAGGACGAGCATCCCTTCAGGAAACCCCTCATGCTGAACAAAGGCAACATCCGGCTTGGCGCCACCCGGACTCGGCGTCAGAACGTGCCAATGCTCCGCCGTAAGCGGCACGAGAATAGGAGCAACCGCCCGCGACTCTTGGGCTTTCCCCAACCCCCAGCAACACAGCACCTGCAACAAGCCACAACAAACCAGCAAGCTCTTCTTCATGCGTTATTTTCTTCCGACTGATCATCCGGCATAAGCTTCGATTTTGGGACTATGCACCTTTCTTGGCGAAGGCAAATGCACGATCCGGGGGCCTCGCGGACAGCTCAACGCAGTAACCCAAGTGCCCCACGAATTGCACGGTGAAATGGCTCCGGGGAGCCCGCTGCGCCCGCCAATACATAACCACCCTGAATGGTAGCGATCAGCATAGCGGCCAACTCCGCCGCATCGACATCTGCCGCAATCTCCTTTGCCGCCTGTGCCTCCTCGATCACTGCCTGCAATCTGGCTTGAAGCCAGGCAAACGTCTCATCAAGCGGCTTCCTCAAATGCTCATCGGTCGCTATCTCAGGGTCCTGGGTCAATTTGCCCAGCTGACACCCCTTGAGCGCCTCTCGAGATCGCAACATATAACCGCGAATGCGCTCCATTGGTGTCCCGGCTGCGCCAAGCCATCGTTCAGCGCCCTCTTTGAACCCAGCCGCGCTCTGCTGAATAGCTGCCGCTGCGAGATCCGCTTTCCCCTTGAAGTGGTGGTACATGCTCCCCTGACCCGAGCCGGAACGCTCCTGTATTGCCTTGGGACTCATGGCTACGTAGCCTCGTTCCCACAAAAGTTCCTGAGCGCTCTGGACAAGACGATCACGCGCGGTCATAATCTGTACCTAATAGTACGTACACGAGATGGTTTGGGCAAGTTCGCAGCAGCAGCGCCTAAGCCAATCTACATCTCGATTGCTAGTGTGGAGTTCCCGTTGAGCCGCAACGTGCCCGACCGCTGCATGACCATTGTTGCTGCATCCTCTACATGGCTGTCCAGGCTCCCCGTGGTGGCCAGCTTAGTCTTGACGGCCAGCATCCATGCCCAGCAGGTCAGCAGGCTTTCCCAGCCGGTGCCTCTCCCGCCCGCTATCGACACTGCGACCGACACGCCATACCCCGGTATTATTCAGCTTCGCATCGACGCGACCGATGTTCTGCGCCGCATCTACCAGATCCACGAAACCATCCCCGTCAAACAAGCGAGCACCTTCACATTGCTCTATCCTGAGTGGACGCCCGGGGATCACGCTCCGGACGAGCCTCTCGAAAAGCTTGCCGGTCTCGCTTTCACTGCGAACGGCAACCGTCTGCACTGGGTGCGTGACACGGTAAATGTGCACGCGTTTAGTGTAGATATACCCGCCGGCACCACGTCTCTCGACGTGCAGTACCAATACCTCGGCTCGACCGGTTCCACAACGGGGCCGGTTCTGATCACGCCCACGATGCTGGATCTTCAGTGGCAGTCGGTCATCCTCTATCCCGCGGGGCACTTCCTTCGCGACATTGTGTATCAACCGTCGCTCGCGCTGCCCTTCGGGTGGATCTTCTTCACCTCTCTCGACGGGGGAAAAACAAAGCGGAATACAGTGACCTTCCGGCCCATACGGCTTGATGCGCTGATCGATCAGCCAGTGATGGCGGGGCGGTATCTGAAGCAGGTCCTCCTCACCGAAAACCCGGTCCCTGTGCGTCTGGATGTCGCCGCGCAAGACCCAGCCGACCTCGCAGCACTGCCCGAAGCCGCAAAGCAGTTCGCAGCGCTCATGCCGCAGGCCTACAAGCTCTTCGGCTCGCATCACTACGATCATTACGATCACATGCTGTTTCTCTCAGACGAGATCAGCACCTACTTCGAGCATCATCGTTCCAGCGAAAATGCAAGGGCTGCTAACTTCCTCAGGTCGACGGCCAAACCGCCGGCCGATTCGCCGAATCTGTATTTCCTCGCGCACGGGTACGTTCACTCGTGGAATGGTATGTACCGCCGCCCCGCCGAGATGTGGACACCCAACCTCAACACACCAGAGCGCGATTCTATGCTGTGGGTCTTTGAGGGACTCACCGACTACTGGGCTGACGTCCTGTGCGCCCGCGCCGGAATATTCACCAAAGACGACATCGAGCAGATCTACTCCGGCCTTGCCGCGAGCATGACGCTCGATGCCGGCACTGACTGGCGTCCGCTCGAAGACACCAACAATGACCCGCTCATCAGCTTTCGCAGGCCTCTCTCATGGGCAAGCTGGCAACGCAATATGTTCGATCCTTATGTTGCCGGCGAAATGGTCTGGCTGGAGGCCGACGCCATTATCCGGCAGCAGAGTGCCGGCAAGACATCGCTCGACGATTTCGCTCGCACCTTCTTTAGCGGCAACGATGCAGGCAATGTCACCAGCACCTATACCTTCGACGACATGGTAGTGGCCCTCAACGCAGTGCAGCCTTACGACTGGCGCGGTTTCTTCCAGTCGCGCCTTGACGACTACGGTCAAGGCCAGATGGTGCACAGCATCGACAGCATGGGATACAAGCTCGTCTTTACTGACAAGCCAATCGGAAACGACCCGCCCGGCACGTCGCTCGACCTCGCCTATTCGCTAGGCATGCGGGTCAGCCCCATCGGTCGCATCGACGCCGTTCACTGGGAAGGCCCTGCCTTCAAGGCAAAGCTGACTGCTGGCGAGACCATCGTCTTAGTCAACGGCAAAGCGTATGATCCCGAGGTCTTGACCAAAGCCATCACCGGTGCGGTAGATGGAGGGCCGCTCGATCTGGTCGTCAAGCGCGGGGCCTGGCAACAGTCGACCTCAATCGAATGGCGGGGTGGAATGCGCTATCCGCACCTGGAGCGCATCGAAGGCACACCCGACATCCTTGACGACATTCTCACCGGCAAGCCACTGGCATAAAAACCTCATGACGCTTTGAAGCAGAGTGCAAGCTTCCATGAAGCCGCTATCTGTTCGGATCTTAAACACCGCTCAGCTTGTCGCAAGCTATCAACCTTATCACTGCTTTTCGGAGGCCATCACAAATGATTGTTGCTACACATGGCGTACAAGCTCTTCCACTAATTCTTCTCGCTGCCGTTCTTGCCGCATCGCCTGTAGGTTACGCTCAGGTCAGTCCAGCGCTGCAGCGCGCCACTGTCGCCATCACGAGCCCGTCAGCCGATGCACCTGTAACTGGCACCGCTTGGCTCTCTCTGCCCGGACAGACCGCTCTTGAGCAGTCCGTCGCCGCCATCTACGATCCGAGCTCGCCTATGTATCACAAGTTCTTTACCTGGGAAACGCTCGCTCCTTCTCTCCCCACTGCCGCCCAGCTCCATGCCGTCCGGGCAGAGCTTGTTACGCACAACCTCACTGTCACCCAGCTTGATCCGCATAACCTCAGCATCACCTTCCAGGGCCGATCCGGAGACTTCGAAGCCGCCTTCCACACAAAGATCGAACAGCACACCCTGACCAATGGAAAGCAGGTCACTGCGTTTACCAGCGCGCCGGCGATGGAAAACGGAGCCGCCGGGTTAGTGCAAAACGTCACGGGCATTGGAGCGCCGCCCGAGGAACCCGCACTCGCCCCTCCGATCGACCCGCGCACCGGAAAGCAGCTTGGCGTGGAGACGCTGCAGCAGGCTGCTGCTGAAGCCAAAACGGTCGGTCCCTACTATTGCGTCTTCGCCCCCGCGTCGACGCTGCTCACTACTCCCGGTCAGCCCCTGCCCGATGCCGCGTATGCGGGCCCGATCTATGGCGCGCCTCTGAGCGGCGGTAAGCTCAGTGGCACGGATAAGTGTGGCTATACACCCGCCCAGTTCTATCTTCAGACTGGCCTCGATACCATTCACGCTGCAGGCTACACCGGTACCGGGCAGACGATCGCCCTTCTGGAAGAGGCCGGGTCGTCTACCTTGGCCTCAGATCTTGCCGCCTTCGACGAAACATACAATATTCCCGCGGCCAACCTCCAGATCGTCAATCTCAGCACGCCACCCAGCTCGTCAAACAATGAAACTACTCTGGATGTTGAATGGGCTCATGCAGTCGCTCCTGACGCGAAAATCCTGGTCGTTGATGGGGACCTACAAAGTGGGCTCGGCTATGTCATGGGAAGCAATCCCACAAAAAGCATTTTGGCCTATGTGGTCTCAACAAGCTACGGTAGCGAGGAGAAGAAAAGGCCGAGCGCATATATCCAAGGGTGGAACTCAGAACTCCTGACCGCCAGCGCCATGGGGATTAATGCCGATTTCTCGAGTGGCGACTATGGCGATCGAATTGCGGATGAGGGCGAACTGGATGTGAACGTGCCCGCCGACTCTCCCTATGCCACCGGCGTCGGCGGCCTGAGCATCGCGTATGTGCCGGGCACAACTCATCTGTATAAGACCAGCTGGGGTACCGATATGACGCAGATCGGCACGAACGGTGTCCCCTTAGCGGTGCCGCAGCCGGTCCCGCACACCCCGGCCGGCGTGCTCAAGTTCGGATCCGGGGGGGGCGTCAGTGTTTTACCTCTTCCTGGCTATCAGGCCGCGCTCGGTGGGACAGGACGCCATGTGCCCGACGTCTCGGACATCGCCGATGGATACACGGGACTTAAGATTGTGGTCACGGATCCCAACAACTGTAAGACCAATCCCTGCAGCGAGATTGAAGGCGGTACCAGCCTCGCATCCCCAGTCTTCTCCGGCAAATGGGCGCTGCTCAACCAGGCCAACGGCTCCTCGCTTGGCCAGGCCGCTCCGCTCATCGCCCAGTTTGCCAACACTCCTGCAATTGAAGACATCGTTCCACTGCCCTCCTCCGCTGTGGTCGGCGCGTCGCTTTCGACCTCAGGCTTACAAACCTTCACCGCAAGCGAGCTCGCCAGCGCCGAAACCTCCCAACCCTTTGTAAGTGCTCTGTGGCAGGAAGCCGGGAGTGGTAATGACTACGTTCTCTCCTTCGGTACCGACAGCTCTCTCGCCGTTACACCCGGCTATGACTCAGCAACCGGATGGGGGCAGCTTGACATTGCCGCCATCTTTGCAAGCCTCACCACGTCGGCTGGAGCCAAGTAACTGTAGAACACCTCTCTGGTCTGAGCGGGCAGATCGTCCCATACCTGTTCGCTCGGATAAGGCAGCGGCTACCATTCGCAGCGTTTGCTCCACCGACCAAGGGCCTATATGGCCTCTACCCAAGCTCAATTCGATTCGAACTGCCTCAAGGCGGCAAGTGAAGTGGAGACTGAATGAAAATACGTTTTCTGCATTTAGCAGGAGTTCTGCTCGCTTTCGGAATTGTGATGGGAGCGCACGCGCAGCTGCCAAAGCCGAAGCCGGTCGACCCGAATCCGTGGAACGGATCCTGGAAACTTAATGTGCAGCGGAGCAGCCCGGTAGCCGCTCAAAAAGGCGTGCCACAGGTTTACCGGCTTACGCTAGGCCCTGGTCCGTCAGCCGATGTGCCGATAAAATGGGAGATTCCAGAGCTAGGCGAAGTGGTTACAGGAAGGACGAACGGCACTCCAATGCCGGTGACGCGTACCAAGCCCTCACCGGGCCTGAGATTGGCTGTGCGTAGGGACGGCGTTGCCTCTCTTTTGTACTCAGTCTCTCGGGACGGCAAACTCATTGGAGGTGGGCGCATGATGCTGGTTGATAACGGCTCCGCCTGGGTGGATCTGA
Source organism: Acidobacteriaceae bacterium (assembly GCA_965276605.1). Taxonomy (GTDB): domain Bacteria; phylum Acidobacteriota; class Terriglobia; order Terriglobales; family Acidobacteriaceae; genus EB88. The sequence goes on along the minus strand of OZ255619.1, from coordinate 4,387,915 downwards.
CCTGGCCTGCAAATCGCCAAGACTTAGCCTCATCTCTCGTCTATGTAAAGGAATAGCCAGGTTCTGGAGGCAAGTCTAAGTAGAGATTTGGTAAGCGCAAACGCTTAAGTCGAATGCCCATCGAGTCCCGTCGCCCTTCCAAAGACTGGGGTACTGACCGTGTCTCCAGCGCTTTCACTTGCGTTTGTAGCTCCGGACCCCTTGTCACCGATATTCCGCCCGCCGTCCGATGTGCTCAAAGGAGAAATGAAAAGTGAAAGCGATCTCGGCAATAGTCCTTGATGGCCGAACTGCCCGCATTTTCGTACTCAGCGCTAGCTCAGGATCATTCTGCCATTCACCTCAAGCATGGCATCTATGTCGTGAGTAAGACAAAGTGCAAAGACGCTCCCTTTGCGGCGATATCGATCTGGGATGGAGTCGGCTTTGGAGGGCCTCACGAGTCCCAATGCAAGACCAAGGTACTCCATCGGCAGGGGCATATCTTTAATATCTCAACCATATGCTCTGCGCTGGGTGATGGCACTCCTACCACCCCATCATCCTCGAGTGAAAGAGTGACAGTTCTTGGGAGCGAAACATTTTCTGTGCGTCCGCTCAAAGGGACTGAGAAGACACAAGCTTCGGCAGATGCGGTTACCTACAGGTGGTGCTCGGGGGAATAGCGGTAGCAGATCCGGCGGCTGTTTAGCCGGTGGACCGTCTAGCGACCTTCTGAGATTTAGAAGGAATAGAGTGCAGAGATTCATTTTTAAGGAAAGGATGAGTGTGAATGGCGAGAAATGAAGCTGCGTGGCTGCCAGTAAAGCGTCAGCGTCTTCAGGTGATGGAAGCTCCCTATACCCCGGCCGGGGAGGGTGAAATCCTCATCGAGAATCATGCAGTGGCCATTAATCCCGTGGACTGGATGTTGCCGTATTTCGGCAGTGTGGTTTTCCCTTGGATCAGGAGACCTGCAATACCGGGATCCGATCTGGCGGGAGAGGTGGTGGAGGTCGGCCTTGGAGTGGCTGGCATACAAGTGGGCGATCGCGTCCTGGCCATGGCAGCGGGCACATCGAAGCAGCGCAACCGTGCAGCCGAGGGTGCCTTCCAAGGCTATACAGTCACTCTGCCTCATCTGACGACCGTCATTCCTGACAACTTGTCATACATCGAAGCCGCAGTCGTTCCACTCGGCTTGGCGACAGCGGCCTGTGGCTTGTTCCAAAAGGATCTTCTAGCCCTCGACATGCCGGCTCCGCAAACGCAGGAACGCCATCGGTGGGTGATCGTCACCGGCGGAGCGACGAGCGTGGGCTCAAACGCGATTCAGCTAGCGGCCGCAGCGGGATATAACGTGATTACAACAGCATCGCCAAAGAACTTTGAATATGTAAGGACGCTTGGTGCGACTCACGTATTCGACTATAAAAGCAAGAATCTTGTTCACCAGATGGCTGAGGTGCTTCAAGGCAGAGAAGTAGTGGGTGCCCTCTCGGTCGCCGCCGGATCGGCGGCAGAATGCATCGACGTTCTTTCGCTGTGCCGAGGCCGGAAGTTTGTAGCCAACTGCAGCTCGCCCCTCGCTCTTGATGCGATGGCTCGGGGCGACCGAGTAACATTTGCGACACTGGCGCGGGCGCTTCCATCCATGGCGCGCTCTGCAGTTATAACCTGGTGGAAATCACACCATCAGGAGGCCGTCGTCAAGTTTTATGACGCCAGCTCTGTATCTACAACGAGGTCGGCCGATCAATCTTCGAGCAGTATCTCGGAGAAGCGCTCGCTAAGGGCAGCTTTCGCCCGGCGCCTCCACCGCGTGTAGTTGGCACGGGACTGGAAAGCATCCAAACGGGACTCGACTTCCATCGCAGAGGCGTGTCCGCTACGAAGATCGTGGTCGCCTTGGGTAACAGAGAGAAGCGACCCATTCCGTAACCTGCATTGATGCGTGTCGACGTGTAGGAACCTACGAGCGATCGTGATGGAGTCGACTAATTACTCTACATAGACAGCGCAAAATGCCGCATTGCGATTCGGCTTCTTGCTTGGCCAGAGATAGCCACCTGGTAGCGTCGAGCAAGAGCCCTTGAATCTCCCGCCTTCAAACGTTCTGGGTGGCCTTTGACGCTGGTGTGGTGGGTAAGAGATCCCGGGTGCATACGTCAACGGCCTATAGCGAGGCTGGCAAGGCAGGGCCGTCCGGCGGTCTCACCCCTTCGACGTGCAGCGCCTTTAACTTGTGCGATGAGTGGTGGTCAGGACCTGACGGAATCAACGTCAGGAGCAGCCACGCCACTGAAGAGCATCTTCCGCAATTTGCCTTCTTCCAGCGCTTCCGCAAGCACACTGAAGCCGATAAACGGGATCAACACCAGGAGCAAAATAAACACCTCAGCCAGAGTTTCGCCGAAGCTCTTCCCGAGAAGCTGGTGGAACACCGTTGAGAGGGAGTGGTGATGGAGAAGACCGGTCAGAATTGTTTCAAGGCTTGTTAGTGCGAGGAGCAGGAGCAGGAAGCCAAAGACCTTGTGCAGAATCGGCTTGATGAGCGGAGCATTGCGGTAGCCTTCTCCTATTTTCATCGTTTGGCCGACCATCATGAATTTGGCGATGAGAAGAGCTTTCAAGATCGCGGCGCCCCACACGATGTAGTACACGCCATAGGCGTGGAGGACAGTAGCCTTGAAGAAGGCGACGGTGACGAAGGCGACGTAGAAATAGGTCGTGAGTATCGCAAATTCGCCAAACTCGTGGAGCAATCGCTGGCCAATGGAAAGCCTCGCGTGCTTGCTGGAACTCATCGTTTACCTCAGCTTTCTCTGATGATGTGCCACGATCCGAGCCGCGGACGGCACCGAGAACGTAGTTGCTATAATCGCCGCGTACGTACTGATAGGTACAGAGTATGACGACTCGCGATCGGCTTGTCCAGAGCGCACAGCAGCTTTTGTGGGAACGAGGCTACGTGACGATGAGTCCGAAAGCCATCTAGGAGCGCTCCGGGGCGGCCCAGGGAAGCATGTACAACCACTTCAAGGGGAAAGCAGATTTAGCCGCCATAGCGATCCCGCCGAGAACTTCCGGGCGGCCGCCAAGAAGATCTCAGCGCTCCAGGTACGCCTCTGCAGCGGCTTCGGGGGTACATGCTGCGATCCCGGGAGGTCTTGAAAGGCTGCCAGATAGGTAGGCTGACTCAGGACCCGGAGATCGCGAGCAACGAGCGATTGCGCAGCCGATCGGTCCACGGCGAGCGAGGCCGGGGCCTGCAGATCGCGCACTCGGCCTGCCATGGTCAACGCCGAGTCGCCCACGCGCTTCACATCCGCGCGGCAGATTGCCCACGCTCTCGACACCAACAATGCTGCTATCGTCAGTATTCCCGAGTGGTCGGCAACCCGTCCTTGATTCCCGATTGGGTCCGGGTTTACGTGATCCGGGACCGACATAATCACTCCCACAAGCCCCTTGATAAGAACTGGTGAACGAGCGGCAAAACATCTGCCGGCTCCCATACGCGCCAGCCCAGCCCTGTGAGGACCGCGCCCGCAGCATATTGTCCCGAAATAATAAGCCAATATGAGGATTGGGCCCCCGCCTGTTTACGCTTCCTCTAACCCAACCATCTTCCCCAGAAAGCGGTCCACCATACGCTTTGGCAACAGTCGCGGCAGCGTGTACTCCCGCAACTTGTTCGGAATTACTTCGTAGCGAAGCTTCGGCTTTCGCGCAGTCATCGCATGCCACACTGCGTCCGCCACGCGCGATGCCGGCAAGCCTTTACGCGCCGACTCCTCCATCACCCCGGCGAACTTTTCTAATGCTGGACCATACGGTGTGTTCGCATACTGCTCAAGTCCGCTCAGCTCGCCCTTGTTCCAAATCGGTGTCACGATGGCCCCAGGCGCGATGATGCTGACGTCGATGCCAAACAACATTAGCTCCCGCCGCAGTGACTCACTCATCCCTTCCAGCGCGTGCTTCGACGCACTATATGCGCCCAGAAAAGGAAATCCCGTGCTGCCCGCGACCGACGAAATCTGCGCTATGCGCCCTGGTCGGCCCTCTCGCGAACGATCCACTCCCAACAGCGGCGCAAACCTCTGCTGCAATCCAACCACCGCAGTGAAGTTCACGTTCATCTGCAGTTCCAGCGTCTTCTTCGGCATGTACAGCAAAGGCCCGACCAGCGACAGACCGGCGTTGTTCACCAGGCCGTTCAATGTCCGCCCGCCCAGCGCCATGGCCACTTGCTCCGCGGCTGCCACGGTCGCGTCCGCATCCGTCACATCGAACTGGAGCGGTGTCACGCCCAGTTCACTCCCGCAAGCGCTCGCCATCTTCTGCCTTGCGCACACTGCCGAAGACACGCCATCCGCCCTTTGCAAACCGTTCCGCAATGGCCCACCCGATGCCGGTGGACGCGCCGGTTATCACAATGTTCCTCTCGCTCATACTTGGCTCCCCCCCTCATGCTGTACAGCGTACTCCTTCAAGATGTATGCTGTACATGGTAGTGGATGAGCCTAACCTTGACCCGGATGCGAAGAAAGTAAACTGGACACGTGCCTGCCATTGCCAAAACCGACCGAGGTGCCATCCTCAAGGCCGCGCTGACCCGCCTGGAGCGCGACGGCCTCTCTGCACTCTCTCTGCGCCTCCTCGCCGCCGACGTGGGTATCGCAACCAACGCGCTCTACCACTACTTTCCCAGCCGCTCCGATCTTGAAGACGCGCTCTCCGACCTAGCTGCATCCCGCATGCACGCCACAATGGAGCGCGATCTCAAACGGCGTGCACGTCAGCAGGAACTCAGCCCCCCGAACCGCGTCACCACACTCGCCTCCGCCTATTTCCGCTTTGCGAAGCGAGAGCCGCACCTCTACGCCGCGATGATCCACGGCCCTTGCAACACAAACGAGCCGCGCGCAGGCCACACCGCCCTCTGGAATCTGGTCTACCAGGCAGCCGCAGCACTACATGGCGAAGCGAAAGCCACAGACGCCGCCGTAAGCCTCTGGGCTCTCCTGCACGGAACACTTTCGCTCCTGCAATCCGGCGCGCTTCGAATGCAACCGGAGGAGTGCATCCGCTTCGGCCTGGAGGCCTGGCTCCAAACAGCTAGCTTTGCTTAACGCAGCGGCTTGGAGCTCTACCTCCGTCTCCTGTGCTTGAAACTCCTGTAGCCCCGTCAGGCGCTCTTCAGATCTATTGTTCCCGAGTTGTCGGCTATCCGGAAGTAGTCGAGCCGCAAACTCAGTTGGCGCGAAATCGCCTTGTCACTCAGCGACCTTCGCGTGCGGCAAGGAGGTCTGATCTTTCAGCTTACCCTTAAGTTTCATTGTGACACCCAAAATAGATTGCGCGAATGATGAAATCCGAAATGGGGCACGTGATTGTATAGCTCGATCTGTGGGTCCAATAAGGGTCCAATAACAGCGTTTTTCTATGTGATCAGTAGCGCACAGTGCGGTCTGTGGCATTTAGTTTCGATGAGTTGCGCGATGTTGCCGAAATGGCATGGAAGAGGTCATCGGTTCGATCCCGATCAGGTCCACCAAATAACTCCTTCAAAATGAGGCAGATACAGGAAACAGCCTCCCTCCTTCCGTTAGTGGCTTTGTGTCATTTTGTGTCAGAGGCGTCAGCTCGCGTTTTGCAGCCTTGCGCCGACCCCCAGCCACTGTGCCGACTGATGCCGATTTTTTCGACCCGTACCGCTCGATCCGCGCAATTCACGGTTGATCGAATTGATCGTGGATTGCACACTCGCCGGTATCTCCTGCATGTAGATGTCCGTGGTGGTAGCGGTACGTGAGTGCCGCATCACACCCTGGACATCCTTTACTGTTCCTTTCTTCTGGGCCAATGTCGCGATAGTTCTGCGTATGACCTGGAAGGTCAGCTTTGGCAAGTTGAGATCGCGAGCAAGCTTGTGGAGCACTCGCTTGCGAAAGTTGTCGGTGTCGAGGAAGCCTCCAACTTCGTTAGTGAAGATGAAGTCGTCCGGGGACAGGAAGGCAGATTTCGCCTGATCCTTCACCGCAGCTTGTTGAGCCCGTTCTTGGCACTCAAGACGCCACGTTTCCAGATCATCGGCGAGATCTTCCGGGATATGAATCAGAGCGAGACTTTTCTTCGTCTTGCCCCAGTCACGGATGTTGCCCTTGTAGACGGTCTCCGCGACCGTGAGTGTCGATGCCTGATAGTCGAAACGCTTCCATCTGAACGCGAACAGTTCGCTCGGACGGAGGGCATTCGTCATGTCAAGTTCAAGCAGAATGCGATCTCGGAGTGTGAGTTTCGAGAGCGCCAGACGAAGTTGATCCCAAGTGAGGGTGGTCGTGTCCGTGGGGCGAAGCTGCGCCGGAACCCTGATCTTTCGCGCGGGGTCTTTGACGAGAAAGTCCTGATCGACTGCCTCAGCGAAAACGTCCCGAAGGTATGCACGCATCTGCAAAACACGATCCTTTGACCCCGTTGCCGCCAGCTTGTTGAGGTGCAGTTGCAAGCTGAACTTGTCGAAGTTGACCAACGGGATCTTGCCTAGAGGTTCGACCAGATCGAGTTGGATAAGGAGCTTCTTGGTCTTGGCCGTTTCCGCTTTCCAAACAGCTTCTTTGAGGGGCAAGAATCGGTTTATAACGAACCAGGCGAAGGTAACGGAACCATCATTCATGATTCTTGTTGGTGAACCGGGCTGGCCCAGTTGTTTGGTGATCTCACGTTCCAGCGTTTGGCGGGCCTCTGTCTTAGTTACCTTTGACTTCGACCCAAGATTCACTGGAACGCGAACGGACTTCTGCTCGTTTGTAGTCGGATCGTTCACAGCTTTCGGTAGTATCCATACCACTGTTTTCCGCGAGTCGTGACGTAGCCACGTTGATGCGTAGTGCCCATTTATTCCTCAATCCTGTGGCGGGAAAGAAAGGGCGCTGTCACCATTTTACCGTTATTCGTTAGGGAAATCGCGAAAATGTCGTGTGGTTAGCGGCTCTGTCTTCCGACCTTGTGCGAGCACTTCTTAGCGTCGTCCGGCCGAGTTTGCATGATGGGCATTTCATCTCAAGTCATGCACGCCGCCGCAACGCGGAGAGCCTTTCGCGCTCGTCGATAAACGCTTCGATTCGGCTCGCGCGGTAGCGAAGCGCTCCGTCCCCCATCCTTATAACCGGCAGTTGGGGACTCTTCCGTGAGGAGTGGTCCCATACCCAATCTCTGCTCACGTTAAGCCTGCGTGCGACATCATCGACAGTGAGGAGAGGATCTGCGGCTTCCTCCGCTGTGACTCTCTGCGGTGGTTTGCGGCGGTGTGAGTCGGCAGGTCCTTCCGCTTGCAGCGGGTTGTTTTCGCTTTGGGGGCCAGGTTGCGCTTGTGGGAAATCTGAGGTGGGCATAAGACGACTCCGAGTGAGTTTCACGGAGGCGTTTGGACTTTCAAGCCCGTCAGCGTTCCGCCCTTTCTCTGTCAGGTACAGCCTTGCCATCACCATCAAAGGCTCAACGGGTCTTTGTCCAATTCCAATTTGAGTTTTGGTTATTCCGAATTGGAATGACCCTCGTTGACGATTATCTGAAAGCGGGTGGATACTTTCAACCACTCGCTATTATAGGAGTGACGACAAGACGTGCACGCAGAGCTTTTCGTGGAGTTGGGCCATGAAACTACCTGATATTCATCTCTTGCAAGCGGCGATCATGCTGGCAGAAGTTCGCAACTATTCGAGGGCGGCAAGAAAGCTGGGTATACAACAGCCCACGCTCACCAAGCGCATACTCGAACTGGAACACCTGATCGGTATGCAACTGTTTCTGCGATCGACCCAGTTTGTAGAACCGACCGACGCTTGCCGGCAACTCGTCGAAGAAGCCAAGCAGTGTATCTTTCATGCGGAGCGCGCAGTGCACTTGGCGCGAGTCGCCGATCATGGAGCGCAAGCTGTTCTCCATATCGGCAAGACGCAGTACACAGATCCGTACCTCATTTCTGTTCTCAAGTCGTTGTCTTTACCGCTTTACCCCAATCTGGAGGTCTGCCTATCCAGCATGTCCTTTCCGGAGTTAGAAACGGAAGTTCTCTTGGGTAAGCTCGACCTTGCAATCGCAACTGGAGGGTTCGAGAACCCGAAGATCACACAGTTGGAACTGGCGAGGACTCCCTTTTACCTCGCCCTGCCGGAAGCGAGCACCCTAGCTGAAAGCACGGACATTACCTTCGCCCAGCTCGATCAAAAGACGTGGCTGTTGTTTGAGCGTTGTGTGAATCCGCAGTGCTACGATTCGATTTTGCGAATAGCGTCCGAAGAGGCTGTTCAGCCTCGCCTCGTCGATCATGTCGTGACGGCTGAAGAGGCCGCTCAGGAGCTCTACGCCGGTCATGGCGATGTGGCATTCCTGAGCCGTGCTGGTGCTTGGAGAATTGCGCGAAATGGCATCACCATGAGGCCCTTGCGCCACTCCGGTCTGACCATCTCTGCGAAGTTAATCGCCAGGGCGGCGGATTCATCGAGGCTGGTCAGTGAGTTCGTAAGAACCCTTAAGCGTAGGTTGGACACGCCGTCTCGGCTCCAGCTGAATCTTCCCCTTAATGATCTAAAGGCTTCTTGATTGATTTTCCACTTCAGCACGCGGAACAACCTGCGCGGACGCCGTCATATTTCAGCAGCCCATTATCAGTTGCTATCCAGAGGTAACCGTCTGCCGTCTGAGTTACTCCGTTGACCGCACCATTAAAGGCTCCGTCTCGAATGCGCCAAGCGGTGTGACCCAACTGTGAGAGCTGAGCGTCGGGTTCAAGGGCTTCGCTGTTTGCTCCGATCATGAGCAAGAGCGCAATTGAGACCGACTGGAGCAGTCTATTCATGGGAAGAGTCAAATCTCCAAAAGGCCACGCCGTAACGCGATCATCACCGCATGTGTGCGATCGTTCGCCTGCAACTTCTGGGAAAGGTTCTTGATGTGAAAGTTCACGGTTGCCTACGTGACCTTGAGTTCGGAAGCAATCTGCTTGTTTCGTAGCCCATCGCGGATGAGTTTCAAGACGTCCAGTTCACGGTCGGTCAGCCTCTCGTCGCCGATTCGCGCGGCCATTCTTGTGGCAAACTTTTGAGGCACATGTTTCGTGCCGTCATGAACCGAACGAATGATGGCGACCAATTCCTGCATGGGCAGGCTCTTAAGAACATAGGCGGAGGCACCGGCGCGCATCGCGTGGCGAACGTCCGCATCGTCTTCTGACGTAGTCAGGACGATGACGCGTGCGTCGGGGTTTATTTTTTTTAGCTCTGCGAGAGTAGCGAAGCCATCCTTTCCGGGCAGCCTCAGATCTAGAAGGGTGACATCCGGCGCGAAACGGCGGTACTGTTCCATTGCTTCAGCAGAATTCGAAGCCGTTGCCGTGAGCGCCATGTCGGCCTGCAGGCTGAGAACCGCGCGCAAACCTTCGCGGAAGACTGGATGGTCTTCCACGCTGAGTATTCGGATTGTGGCTGATTCAGCCATTGAATCGGGTGGCTCTCTCTCAGGTCCTTGCTTCATATCGATAGTTTATCGCCGCATGAGCCAGAACTTTGTATCAACTGGCCGCATTCAGAATCCGTTCAATCAGATCTTCAGACACCCGCCACAGACGCTCGCGCAATGCGCTGTCAGTCAGATATTTGCTGCCCTGGGCAATCTGACAGTTCTCCCAATACTCACCTGAAATTCCAGCGGCAAGGGGGCTAGCGGCAAGCATGCATTGGGTAGAAGCCCCCTCAGCCGGAATCTTGAAGAATAGCTCAGCAATGCGAAGGACTATTGAGAGTGGAAAACCGACATTTCGGTTTAGATCTGTATCCCTTACAGCGCCTGGATGCAGTGAGTTTACAGTGATACCTCGATTCTGGAGACGCCGAGCCAACTCCGCGGCAAAGAGGGCCAATGCCAATTTCGATTGCCCATAGAACTTCGTGGATGAGTACTTTGCGTGCCCGTCAAGATCATCGAAGAGGATTCCATCTCGGGGAGCCTGATTTTTGCTCGCGCTGCTACTGATGACCACGACCCGACCGTTGGAGTCCGGAAGCTTGCTCAACAGGCTGTTCACGAGCAGGAAATGGGATAGATAGTTCACCAGAAATTGCATCTCAACGCCATTACTGGTTTCTAAGGACTTCGAACCTGTCATCCCCGCATTCGCGATAATGACGTCCACTTTCTCGAATCGCCCTGCGACAAATTCAGCGGCACGACCGACGGAACGAAGATCGGATTGATCACATTCCACGGCTGTTGCCGCACCCTTGATTCTTGAGCAGGCCTTCTGAGCTTGGTCGAGCGATCTAGCCAAACCGATGATTGCGGCTCCGCGTGCGCTAAGTGCGCGCATGGTCTCGAAGCCGATACCTCCACTGCAGCCCGTTATCAAAATCCTATGGTTGCTGAGATCGAGATCGGCAAGCACTTCATCTGCAGTCGATTGGGAATTATATGGAATCGCGATCATTCAAAAGCCCTCCGGCTACTAATCATCTCCGTAGGAGAAATGTCGTCCTATTCTTATTAGAAGGGCAGCCAAGCATGGCGATGTGCACAAAACCTCCAGTCATGTATCTGTCCACTCGCCTAAGCGCATGCGAGGTCTGCTTTACGTTAAAGTTCAACGCCATCAGCCCGGACAGCGTGCTAGCGTTACGCTTAGGCACTATTTCCATGGGCGGGATGGAGGGATAGGCAACCGGCAAAGTTTGGCTCCACACTCCCAAATCACAATCTTGGGGCAATGAGATGAACCGCCGCGAAATGATCTTCGGAAGTCTAGCCGTCGCCGGCATCGGCTTCACAAAACAGGAGGATTTTATGAAAAACAAGCTCACCCTCGTCGTTCGCTTCCGAATTCCGGAAACGCAGAAACAGGAATTTATCACCAGTCTTCGCGACGTGTTCACGCATATCGTTAAAGAAGAAACGTTCCTTGACGCGTCACTCGTGCAGGACATGAGGGACCCCGAAAGCATCCTCAACTACGAGGTGTGGGATGAAACGCCGGATTCTTTCATGAAGTCTCAAATGACGAAGCCTTACCGCGCGGCGTTTGAGAAGATGATTGTCGATTTGAAGATCGAGAGAACTCCAGCGTGGTATTCCACCATCGCCGACTGGAAGCGGTTATAGATCCTGGAGGTCTACCGATGAGCAATGGCATTAAAATCATGTGGAATGGAACAGTTCGTGCGTTGCCGTTTGTGGAGCAACTAAAAGCTGCGGAGATCGCAGGCTGTTCTGCAATCGCCGTAACGCCTTCGGACTACAACAAGTGGCTTGGCTCCAGCATCAGCACCGCTGATCTAATGCGGGCGAGTAAAGATCATGGAGTTCGCATCGCTCATCTGGATCCATTCGTCCGTTGGTCGGATGACTGGAAGCCTCACCTGGACGGATTGGATTTCCCTGTGGACATCGTTGGCTTCGATGAAGATGATTTCTTCCGGATGGCCTCAGCCCTCCATGTCGAGTCATTCACGGCATGGAGTGGATTTGCCCCGGGCCATTATTCATTAGAGGCTATCGCCGATGCCTTTGGCACACTTTGCGCGCGTGCTGCCAAAGAAGGGCTTCGGTGCGACCTTGAGTTCATTCCCGTATTTGGCGTTAGCTCATTGAAGATGGCTTGGGACATCATTCAGAAGGTCAAATCAAACAACTCCGGCATTGTCTTCGACTTCTGGCATTACATGCGGAGTGGGCCCGACGAGGAGTTGCTACGCAGCATTCCCGGCGAAACGATCACAGCGGTTCAACTATGCGACGCGACAGAGACGGTACCCGCAGGTATGTCGCTTGCTTTCGATGGTTTGAACAACCGGCTGACACCTGGCGAAGGTGCTTTCCCAATTGCAAGACTTGTGGAGACGCTTGGGCAGATCGGTGCTCTCAATAATGTTGGCCTCGAAGTATTTTCGCCGCAATACGACAAGCTGAGTGCGCAGCAAATCGGGGACATCACTCGGAACGCCTTCAGTCGATATCTCGGTTAGACCAAGATTATCTACGCCCTACGTCCTCTTGGCTTCACTGTTCCGACGTAGACAGAACTGACTGAAACGGGACCGACTAAACACTTCTTGCGCAGTTATAGACCCAACTCAAGAGCTTCGAGCACGCTCGAAACCCGCTATCTGCGTCATAATGATTATGAGACGAACTGCTGATGGAGAAGCCGCATGTTTGTCCCAAAATCTAGTCAGGAGCAAAACATGCCGGATCATGATTCGAAAGAATTTCGTTCTCACCAGAAAGGCGAGCTCCCCGCGTTCTCTTCACTTCTTGCGCATCTTGGACTCACAGATCATTTCTTGGACGACGCGACGATAGTCGGAAGCGATCCGGTCATCCGTTCTCCCCATAAGCTAGGAGAGGCGTCTGCTACAGCTCAGCTCTTGATCGGGGCTGCGGGAGCCGCAATATGGTCGGCCAAAACCGGGCAAACAACCAACGTCGAGATCGATGTGATCGATGCTCTGCACTTTCTGCACCCTACTCACTACGTGAGCCAAGCCGGACACTCGATCAATGTTGGTGCTGAGTTCGTGGAGACGAACGGCATTTTCAAGTGCAAAGACGGTCAGTACGTGATGATCGAGGCGGGACCGCCATATCCGAAGCTCCTCAAGGGTTACCTCGACTTCTTCGATTGTGGAAACAACAAAAAGTCGATTGCGCGTGAGATCTCCAAGTGGAGTGCGAAAGACTTGGAGGACGCGCTTGCTGTGGTTGGTTTGCCTTGTTGCCGTGCCTTCAGTCGTGAAGCGTGGTTAAACACTGAGCAAGGTGCTCTGTTGAGCAAAGTTCCGGTCATCGAAATCGAGAAGATTGCGGACGGAGCGCCAGTACCGTTTTCGGGATCATCGTCTCCTCTGGAGAACATCCGAGTCTTGGACTTCACCCATGTGCTGGCTGGTCCGAGAAGCACTCGCTCGCTTGCAGAGTACGGGGCAGAAGTGCTGCATGTGAGCGCGCCTGCTTATCCCGACACCCTTGCGCAACACCTCGGCGTGGACGTCGGAAAGCGTTGTGCTTATCTCGACCTCCGGCATCCCCAGGAGCTTGCCACGATGCATGGGCTTGCATCGCAAGCTGATGTGTTCGCCACAACGTACAGAAACGCAGTCAATCGAAAGTTTGGTCTAACGCCCCATGAGTTGGCGTCGAGAAGCGAGCGAGGAATTGTCTGCATGACTGCAAATGCCTACGGCCATGAAGGTCCGTGGAGCGATCGCCCAGGATTCGATCAGAACGGCCAGGTTGTTTCGGGCTTCGCCGTGCGTGAGGGCGGAGATGGCCCCCCGAAGTTCTCGCCTGTGTTTTATTTGGCTGATCTCATGATGGGTTATTTCGCCGCTGCGGGCATGATGGCGGCGCTACTTCGCCGATCCATTGAGGGCGGCTCATACAACGTTAAGCTTTCCCTTGCGCGTAGCGCGATGTGGGTTGAAGAGCTAGGACTGTTATCGCTTGAAGAGCAGACGAATGTGCCAAGCGAAGACAAGTTCCCGCCGAGACTGAGCACCATCGATACCGTGTACGGTCCGCTCTCCTTCTTGTCGTCTCCGCTGCGCTTCTCCGGCCTCTGCCTTCCAAGGGCTACTCACTTGGAACCATACGGGGCCAGTGAACCGAAATGGCTCAGTGGCAAAGAGGCGCACTAATTTGCACTCATGCACATCCGTTTATGACGGCAAATCGGTTGATTTCGATCAGCGAAGAAATACGGGCGTTCGTAGAGATACGGTCAGGACAAAGTGATTTTCGGAAACAGCTTTGTTCCCTCGTACTTCAGGCCGCTCCGAAATATGCCATATATGGCGTGAAGCAACTTCCTTGCAACGGCAATGAGTGCCTGCAGACGAGCTTTCTTTCGCGCCAGCAGGTTCTCGAAAAAGGCTTTTGCGTAGGGATCGCAACGGGACGCGACCAGAGCCGGCATGTAAAGCGCTCTTCTCAGATGACGATTACCAGCACGGCTAATGCGAGACGCCTTTCTCACTGAACTTCCTGAGATCTCATGCGCAGGATCAAGGCCGCTATGTGCGACCCATTCTCGCACCGTAAGGTCTGAGGGCAATGTAGATAGTTCTGCGAGCAATTGCATCGCGCTCACCTGTGCGATGCCCGGAATGCTTACCAATAGCTCAAAGCGCTTTCGGAGCAAATCATCCTGTCGGACGAGTGTCATTGCTTCTCGCCGAAGTTTGCGGATACGAAGCTCCAGGGATGCCACGGAGCGCTTCAAATCTTGAAGAATGCAGCCGGGAGTGGAAGCGGAGCCTTGTGCCGCGTGAAGACGGTTCTGATTTTGAGCGCTCTGCACAGATAGACTCTCGACGTGCCGGACAATCGAGCGCAGTCGCATTGAACCAAGACCAGGGGCGACCTAAGGAGTGAACGACATCCGACGAGCGTATTCAACTAACACCTCGGCGTCTGCCACATCGGTTTTCGATCGTCGAATGGCTTGAGCAAAACGATTGGCAACCTTGGGATTTAAGACTGCGACTTTGATCCCCTCCGCTGCATCAAGCGCAAACGCGAGATCGAGCGAGTAAATTCCCGTTGCCTCCAACGACACTCGAACCGGCGATTTAGCTTTCCGTAACCAAACGATGAGAGACTTGTGACCAATTGAATTGTTTGGGAAGTTCCTGTGCTCGACCTGTTGATGCACGCGCTGCATCGCCACGGTCAGGCTCTTGGCACTGACATCAATGCCACAGTACGTTATTTACTGTATAAATCGCTTACTCATTAACGGCCTCCGGCGCCAAAATTCCGCCTCGGCTCCGTCCCTGTCCGCAGTCACGGACTCGCTCTCGTCGCCGACCTTGAACATGCAGGCTTTATGCCTCCGATTCTCCACGGCGTAAGAAGAGAGGGACGGTGGCCGTTCTCTGCGACAGGCTTAGGATCGCTCCCGGCCTCAGGTGGGTACGGCCTTTCCGCCGAAGCGCAACTTCATCGTCACGCCTTGATTCGCAACATACAAGGTCGGTGGCGGAAGACGCGGAGCGGCTGGAGACAGGCGAGGAGCGCAGCTCCTCCCTGAGCTGAGGACCTAAGTCTCCAGTGAGGTTTCAGGCGGTGGATTTTAGAGATCTGTGATCGTTACCTTAGAAAGTGTCGCCAATGGTGGCACCATTGTGCTCGGATAGGCAGCGCAAACCTGAAAACTTTAGACTAGAGAAATGACGAAACTCGATCCCATTCTTCCGGCGGACATTTTGCGCGACGTTCGTGAACTCATTACGGATGCGCGGCGGCAGACCGCAGTCGCAGTCAATATGGGATTGACCGTTCTCTACTGGCGTATCGGCAAGCGGCTATCCGTAGAAGTCCTGAAAAGTGAGCGGGCAGCGTATGGCGAACAGATTGTCGCCACGGTGTCGCGAGAATTAGTGGCTGAGTTTGGCCGGGGATACACCGAGAAAAGCCTGCGCCGGATGATTCAGTTTGCCGAGTCGTTTCCAGAGGAAGAGATTGTCGCCACGCTGTGGCGACAATTAAGTTGGTCACACTTCCGCGAACTGCTGCCGTTGAACCAGCCGCTTCAACGCGACTTCTACGCCGAGATGTGCCGCATCGAAGGCTGGAGCGTGCGTACCCTTCAGCAACGAATTGACTCTATGCTCTATGAGCGAACCGCTTTATCGAAACAGCCCGATGCGTTGATCCGGGCAGAGTTGGCTTCGCTCCGCAGTCAAGGGGAAGTGGCGCCGTCCTTGCTCCTGAAAGATCCGTATGTGCTCGACTTCCTCGGACTGACGGATCGCTTCTTGGAACGCGATCTTGAAGATGCCATCCTGCGCGAGTTAGAGACATTCTTACTGGAGTTGGGATCGGGATTTTCGTTCATCGCGCGGCAGAAGCGTATCCAGGTGGACGGCGATGACTTCTACATGGACCTGCTTTTCTACAACCGCAGACTGAAGCGTTTGGTCGTGGTCGAACTGAAGCAGGGAAGATTCAAGCCGGAATACAAAGGCCAGATGGAGTTGTATTTGCGATGGCTCGCTCAGCATGAGAGTGAAGCGGGCGAAACGGCGCCGCTCGGCATCATCCTCTGCGCAGGAAAGAATACGGAACAGATAGAGTTGCTGGAGTTGGGATCGGTCGGCATTCACGTTGCTGAATACCTAACTATTCTGCCTCCTCCGGAGGTCATGTACGCGAAGTTGCATGAAGCGATCGAAACGGCGCGTGCGCGAATTGAAGCGAAGCCACAAGACTGATCCTTATCGAGCAATGTTCGAAAGAGGGATCGGGTTCACGTCTCCTCTCTCAACGAACGTTCGATCTCTTCCCAGACGATGCGAACGAACTCAATGCTGTCCCGAACCTGTTCTCGTAGCGGGACTATATTTGAGCTGAGATACTTCGCCTGACGCAATCTGAAAGCCGCAATACGGCAAGCGTTCTCCAGCCACCAATCTTTAGGAGCTGGGAGTCACCCGGCGATGTCATGTGTTCACTCATTTAGTGAAAATCGTGTGACTGCGTAGGTGCTGCGGTAATGTTTAGCTCTTCAATGTGCTTGGCTCGGATGTGGATGACCTTATCGACGTTTTGCAGTGTTCCTTCGACCAGCAGAAAGCGTGCATAGGTTACGAGGGAACGGTTCCGCTCGTATAGCTCTGGGTCGATGATCGCGTTAGAGATACCGGTTTCATCTTCGATGGAAAGGAAGATGAGGCCATGGGCTGTGCCGGGGCGTTGCCTGGCAATCACACAGCCGGCGATACGGGCCTTAACTCCGTGGCGAAGTATACGGAGCCCATGCCGCTGTGCGTCCTTAACGAGCACGGCGGCGGAGTAAAAGCCCATCGGTTGATTGTTTAGGATCGCGGCGGTGAACGCACCGAGGTAGTGGAACTTCAGCCATGCACTCGCGTAAGCGATCAGGGCGAAGCTGGCCGCGTGGGACTCGGGAAAGCCATACAGCGCGAAGGAACTGATCGACTGGATGATCTCCTCCTGGGCAGCGATCCCCACTTGATTCTTATCCATGCCCTCTCGAAGCTTGATTTCTAAAACCCGCATCTTGTCGGCGGATCGGCGGCTGCCGAGAGCGCGACGCAATTCTTCTGCTTCACCTCCAATAAAGTCCGCGATAGTCATGGCGATGCGAAGCAACTGCTCTTGGAAGAGTGGGACGCCTAGAGTCCGGCGTAGTACCGGCTCTAAGAGCGGATGCGGGTAGGTGATTTCCTGCCTGCCCTGGCGCCGCTCCATGTAGGGATTCATCATCTTGCCGACGATGGGGCCGGGGCGGATGATTGCTACCTGCACCACGATGTCGTAGAACTTGTCAGGGTTGTTGCGAGGGAGCGAGGCCATCTGCGCCCGCGACTCGACCTGAAATAGGCCGATGGTGTCGGCCTTACGGAGCGAGGCGTACACCTGCCGGTCGTCATGCGGTATCTGTGCTATGTCCACCTTCTTGCCGTAGTGCTGCGGGATTAGGGTGGTGCAGTCTTTCAGAACGGCCATCATGCCAAGGCCTAGTAGGTCTACCTTGATGAGGCCCATGTCGCTGACATCTTCCTTGTCCCACTGGATGACGTATGCAGCAAAGATCAGGTCATGTTGGCTGACAACTTCCAGCCTCGGCGCAAGCGCCCAACTCCTTACGTTCCCAAACCGTTACACCTCCGCCGCGTAGGCCCGCGCTAATCGTTTTCATCTTCGGGTGGACTATCCGGGTAGGTTGTCGGCAAATCGCGTTCCTCGATGTCCGGATTAAAGTTGTAGTCCTGCTTGGGAAGCGTCGCACCATGCACGTTGTTGTCGTTGTAAGAACGGAGATCAAGTTCCAACTGAAGGCAGTCACTCAGCGCCATGTTCCGGCGTAGAGCTCCTGACAGTTGCATGTGAGCCGGCGGTGCCTGAAAAAGCGTGTACCAGCGAGAGCGCCTTTTCGGTCCTTCTTGCGTCTGGACCTCGATGGGAATCGAGTGGTTCTTCCGCACCCTGCGCTCCTGCGGATCAGTGATGTATTCACTCTTCAAGTGCTTGGCCAAGTCGCGGCGAAGAACTTCCTCCTGAGTCACAACACGCGGGATAATCAGGCCTTTGCTAATCGCCCAGGGTGAAATTAAATGGGGCTCAATAGCTGAGTCTGAGTTGGGATGTGCAAGCCGATACTGCTCCAACACATACTCCATCTGGGCCTTCTTCTTCATGCGTTCGGGTGTAGCTGTCACCTTTTTCATTTGGCTACCTGGTCTCCATTGAGAAGCTTGGGTGAAATGCTATGACCCCATCCGTCTGTGAGAGCCGTACTCGTTGCGGAATCTCTGATCTTCGAGAGCAGCTTTCGGTGGGCGCCGTAACTCACCTCACCGCGCTTGTGAAGTTGCCCGAGGATGATTCCTGGATGCATCTTCATTCGAATAGAAAACTGCACGATTCGCGTCTCTTGGTATAGGGGGGCGACACGGCCTATGAATGAGGTGAGTTCACTCGCCGGGACTAAGGTATCGGCAGCAAAGCGATCAGCGGCAGCTTCAGCCGCCGGTTCGCCTACCTGGAAACCGGCTTCGGTATTGCTCCCGAAACTGTCGAATGAGTAGGCATCTTTTGCAAGAACGTGACCCAATTCGTGGAAGAAAGTGAACCAGAAATTATCGTTCCGATCAAAGCGCGCAGTCATGGCAATGACCGGAGTACCGTCCATCCAGAATGTGGCACCATCAAGCGTTGATCCCGGGAGGGGTTCAACGATCAAAAAGCGTATCCCGTAGCCCCCTAGTACGACTGAGAGCTTGGTCACTTCCTCTGGGTAAGCAGCGAGCATTCGAAGCTTCTTGATGAGCTGGGATAGGCGAGCCTCGTCGTAGGGCTGCACCAGCAGTGTTGCTGCGAGTTGGCGAGCACGAAGTGCCCATGCCTTCTCCTTAGGCGAGAGATCACTGAATGGGTCTGACTTGCGAGCAGCGATCTGCATCATCGGCTCGCCGAGAAGCCGATCCAGTTCGGCTTCAAGCGCATTCGTTTCTGCGGTGAGAGAAAGCCAACCGCGCTTCTGCATGTCACGTATGGGTAAATCCGTGTAAAACTTGGCACGCTTCGAGATTTCCTCTACCGGAGCTTCAACAAGAGAAAGTTCGTATTGGGAACCCCAATGCAACCAGTCTTCGGGCGAGTCACCGAAGGCAGCGGCGAGGACTACGGCCGTCTCGGGAGAGATGTTGGTCAGCCCAGCGAGAATTTTAGTGATGAGTGAGCGAGTCTTACCTGTGATTGCGGCAAGCTCGTCTTGCGTCCAGCCGGAAGCTTCGAGCTTCTCCTTTAGGATCAGTCCGGGATTCTTTGGAGTGGCCATGTCCTATTGTACAACGATCTTGTACACGGCTGCTTCCGCAAGAGCTCGGGACGATCCTCGAAAGTAAATGTGCCGCCTCAACGGAGGCGATTAAGACCACCGACGCAAGGCAGCTCGTTCCAGGCTGGCAGGCCGCAACACAGGGAATCGAGTTCTTTGTTCACTCTCCCTTTGCCGGCAAGACCCACGGCACACCGTCAGTGCGCCGAGCGGCCTTCGCTTAAGCACACGCCCTTCTGAGATCAAGTAAGACGGCTTCTCCTCAACGCAATAAAGCGCCGATGGCCTAAAGGCACTTCAGGCGACCAACTTCTTCCTTGCAGACGTGCAGACCGGCCTTGGGCCTTCTCTATCGGCTTACTTTGCTGGAGCGGGATGGCAGCCCGGCCGTGTCGGGGTGGTCCTGACACTTGGCGGCATCATTTCCGTTGTATTGCAAACATCGGCGGGCGCGTGGTTGAGACGTAAGCCAACGATGATGTGGGCCGTTGCGTAATCCACGAGCCCTTCTAGCACCCCTTTAGGAACTCGTTTACCTGACCCAAACCCGAGGAACTAATCCAAGTAGAAGTTTAGGATTTGACCCGTTGTGGTTCTCTGGAACACGAGAGGAGAGCCGGTCTATGGGCAAGAAGGGTCACAGTAAAGAGGAGATTCTGCGGGTATTGCGGGAAGCGGAGTCTGGGGACACAGTGGTAGAGATCTGCCGTAAGCACGGCATCAGTCAGCAGGCTTTTACCTTTGGTCAGCCTGACGGGATAATAGACTGGGCACAGTTTTTTTGCGCTAGTCCCTGAACAGGGATTCGGGATCATCCGGGCATACAGCGCACTTCTCAGGAATTTTGAATGCCATGCATCTCCGTCCTTATGGAAGTCCGTACCAGGTAGAACGCCCGCCGCCATGTCTCAGCAGTAAGCCCTTGTCAACGAGTGAAGTGAATGTAGCTTTAAGGGTATTCGGGCTAGCACCGAATTCTCGCACCATGTCGCGTGTAGTGACGCGCCCTTGATCCCGCGCATAATCAAGAATCTTGACGGCCAGCTCCGGCAGAGTGGCAAGGGCGCTTTTTTCTCGTTCCACCTTAACTGCGAGCCGTCGTTTTTGTTGTTGCAAAGCACGCATGAAGAAAAGCAGCCACGGTTGCCAGTTCGGCCTGTCGGTTCGTATGGTGCTTTGGGTTTGCCGTAGGCCTAGATAGTAGGCTTCCTTGCTGTGTTCAATCACGCTCTCAAGCGACGAATAAGGAACGAAACTATAGCTGGCTTGCAATAAAAGCAGTGTGGTCAGGACGCGGCTCAATCGCCCATTACCGTCTTGAAAAGGATGAATTTCAAGGAACACGACAACGAAAACAGCCACGGTGAGCAAAGGATGCAGGTGGCGAACTTCGCGCGCCTCATCCAGCCACGAAACGAGGTCTGCCATGCGACGCGGGGTATCGAACGGCGTGGCCGTTTCGAACACGATACCGATCATCTTTCCGTTGGCATCAAAGGCTCCGACATCGTTGCGCAAGGTCTTGTAGTTCCCGCGATGCCGTTCGTCCTTCTCGCTGTACTGCAAGAGATCACGGTGAAGCTGCTTAATGTGATTTTCAGTGAGCGGAATATCTGACCAAGACCGGAAAACCGTCTCCATGACATCGGCATAGCCCGCAACCTCCTGTTCATCACGAGTTCCAAAGCGCCTGATCTCAAGGCTTCCCAACAGTCGTTCCACCTCCCGATCAGTCAGCTTGCTACCCTCGATGCGAGTCGACGATCCGATGCTTTCGACTGTGGCCACATGGCGCAACGCGTTTAGACGCTCCGGCGCTATCGTGCTGAGAGCACGCCATGCGCCCTTAAACTCATCGACCTCCGAGAGGAGCGCGAGAAGTTCTTGAGTGACGAGAATGGTATCTGTGTTGAACATACCGGCTAATATGCCTGATTATACCGGATTATCGACCGCTTAAGTTACCGGAATAAACCGGGAAGGAACCCTGGAATTTTCTCCTGAAACGAAAATCAAGACGCGTCTATGCAGCAGGACGTGTCAGATCCAGAGCGAAAGGCACTGATAGCAAATTCGGTGCATTGCAGGCCCCCGCAATCATCCGAACTTGCGTAGTCACTGCATTAAGAGAAGTGAAGCTATGCAGCTCTGTCAATCCTTGTGGCCACAGCGCCTCTTAGTGAATGGAAGATCGCTTAGTCATCTTTTAAGCCGCAATAGCTGGAAACGTGCATTGGCCTGAATGCGTCAGTCGAAGCTTCCCCGGAGCCAGAGATGAGCAGACAGAAGCCGACTCGCGGGTACTAATCCCTGCAACACGTCCGGCTTAGCTGAGAAAGAGATAATCGGCCCATCTCGTTGAAGGCCTCGGTGATCCCGGTGCGATAGCATCTTTAGATATGGCCAGAGCCAGGAGCCCGGAGAAGCGACAGGCGCTGCTACATTCGGCAGTCCGTGAGATTGCGGAAGCGGGTCTGGGCGTTTCTACCGCAAGGATCGCCAAGGGAGCGGGCCTAGCGGAAGGGACCATGTTCAGGTATTTCGTTTCTAAGAATGACCTGTTGAATGAGCTCTACGTTGAACTGAAGGCTGAAACATACCGGCTCATCCATATAGGCTTTCCGCATGAAGCTGGGCTGCGCGAACGTGTGCAGCATATCTGGACAAAGTATCTGTGCTGGGCGATGGAGAAGCCGGAGGAACGGAACGTCTCGATGCTGCTGAATCTTTCCATGTTGATATCTGTGGCGACGCGGGAACAGGTGAATTCTGAACGTGGAGCTGTGGCGCAGACGATGAATGAGCTCGGTAAGCGCGGCGCCTTCAAAGATTTGCCTCCGGGATTCGCTTCAGCTTCCATGATGGCAATGCAGGAGGCTGTGATGGAGATGGCAGCAAAGAAGCCGCGACAAAGAGCGAAACTTGTCGAACAGGCATTCGACGCGTTCTGGAAGATGGCTGAATAATTTAACACTGAATAAATGAGCAACCACTCGCTCATTACTGAATCTATTCATGCAGGAGGCCAAGACATGGCTAAGATTTGGTTGATCACAGGGAGCGGCAACGGTCTGGGGCACGATATTGCAGAGGCTGCGCTCGCAGCAGGAGACAATGTTGTCGCAGGTACGCGGCGTCTGGAGGAGCTGCAACCCCTGGTGGAGCAGTATGGGGAGCGCGTGACACCGGTAAGTCTCGACGTGCGCGAGGAAGAGGCCGCAAAGGCTGCCGTGCAGACTGCGCTAGACAAGTACGGCCGCCTGGATGTGCTGGTTAATAATGCGGGCTATGGATACTTTGCTCCGTTTGAGCAGATGACAACGGAACAGTTTCGCGATGTAGTCGAGACCTGCCTGTTCGGTGTCGTGTATACGACGCATGCCGCATTGCCTGTAATGCGCAGGCAGAAGAGCGGGTACATCTTCCAGGTATCCTCAATCGGCGGACGCATGGCGATGCCGGGCAACTCGCCCTATCATGCCGCAAAGTGGGCGGTGGGAGGCTTCAGTGACTCGTTAGCCACTGAGGTAGCGCCGTTTGGCGTGAAAGTATGCACATTGGAGCCCGGCGGCATCCGCACCAACTGGGCACAGCGGGCGGGTGAGGGCTCGCCACAGGTGCTGCCGGAGTATGAATCATCCGTCGGAGCCATCTACAAGCTGCTGGCGTCCGTTCGCGGAAATTCCGAAGGTGACCCGAAAAAGATTGCCGATCTGATTGTCAAACTCGCCAATACCCAGGACGTTCCGAAGCGATTGATTCTTGGTAAGGACGCAGAGGTTCGCGTCAAGAACGCCGAGTCGGCCCGTGCGGAAGAGGCGACGAAGTACCGCGAACTGACGCTCTCGACTGTATTTCCAGACGCACCGGTGATCCCGGGCTTGGTGAATCACTAATGAAGGTAGCCAGGCGCCGTCGTGTCCGGCTACCTTGATCAATTCCAGGAAACGCGGGAAAGGCACAGGATTATCTTGTGCGATTCCATTGCTCAACGGCCTGAACACCAAAAAGCCGGACGCCCGCGCGAGCTGAGACGTGAAGTCCGGTAAGCCGATGGGCTCGATTACGTTGAAGTTCAACAAGATCAGGCCAGACGGCGTGCTGGGGTTACGGTTACGCAATATCTTCGTGGGGTGATGGAGGAGAACGGATCTACAAAGTTTGACTCCAAAGCCCCCGAATCACAATCTTGCGGTAGTGAGCTGAACCGCCGTGAGTTGATCTTCGGAAGCCTTACCGCCGCCGGCATCGTCTCACAACACAGGAGGATTCTGTGAAAAACAAACTCACCCTCGTCGCTCGCTTCCGTATCCCGCAAACGCAGAAACAGGAATTTATCACCAGCCTTCGCGACGTGTTCACGCATATCGTCAAAGAAGAAACGTTTCTTGACGCGTCACTCGTGGAGGACATGAGAGACCCCGAGAGCATCCTCAATTACGAGGTATGGGATGAAACGCCGAATTCCTTTATGACATCTCAAATGACGAAGCCGTACCGCGCGGCATTTGAAAAGATGATTGTCGATTTGAAGATCGAGAGAACTCCAGCGTGGTATTCCACCATCGCCGACTGGAAGCGGTCATAGGTCCAGGACGGATAGCGAACATTCCGGGGACATTCCCAAGAAGAAAGAGGTTTACAGATGAGCAGGTTTGAAGAAAAAGTAGTGATCGTCACCGGAGCCGGTTCCGGCATAGGAGCCGCCACAGCACGGCGCTTTTTGGATGAAGGCGCGTCCGTTGTTCTAAACGGGCGGCGCGAAGAAAAACTGCATGAAACAGCAAAGGGATTTGAAGCAGCGAAAGTGCTTGTTCACTCCGGCGATGTGTCGAACGAAGAGTACATCATTAGGCTCGTTGCAGAGACGATAGCCAAGTTCGGCAGGCTGGATTTGCTGGTCAACAACGCCGCGAGTGCGACTTTTGGTCCCTTCGAGCAGGTCACAACAGAGGTCTGGCGAAAGACGATGGCAACGGACGTGGACAGCGTCTACTTTGCCTCGCGTGAAGCACTGCCGCATCTGATCAAGGTCAAAGGTTCGATCATCAATCTCTCGTCTGCTTCGGGTATCGGCGGCGACTGGGGCTTGAGCGCCTACAACGCAGCCAAAGGCGCGGTGACAAACTTTACGCGCGCTCTTGCCTTGGAATATGGCTCTAAAGGCGTGCGTGTGAATGCTGTCGCACCAAGTCTCACCTCGACCGAAGCAACCGTTGACATCGAAAAGATGGAAAGCGTGATGGCCGACTTTGCTGCCCGGCTGCCGCTCGGAAGAGCGGCCACACCCGAAGAGATCGCCAGCGTCATCGCGTTCCTTGCGAGCGATGATGCCCGCTTCATCAACGGAGCTATCCTTCCTGTGGACGGTGGCGTGAGCGCGTCGAACGGACAGCCAAATTTCCTCAAGCACTTCTCGTGAGCAGCCGCGATTTCGCAGCGCTTCGAGAAGACAGACTTACATAAACCCAATAGTGCAAATACACTCTTCGCTGACTCCCATTTTCCTGTCAGGCCTGACTTTTCGTCTCGCCGGGGTAGCCAATTGCATCGCAACATCAGCAATTCAAATCGGGCTCCAAGCCGCTCAATACCTCTATGTGCTGCATTATTTCCGGGAACCGCCTTCTCGGAACTTGTGCCGCATTTGGCCACCTCGATGAGTGCATCGGCCTGTTCTCGACAACTGAGAACGCATTGGCAGTTTGCTTCCGAGAGACCAGAAGTTTCAGGCCATCATGCACAGATAATCTGAAACGTCCGAAATATCACCGGTATCGGATATCAACGCAATATAGCCGTCGGGACGGATGAGCACGAGGGAGCGGGTCGTCGCTCCATAGGCACAGAAAAGATGGCCTGCTGAGTCGAGAAGGTCTTCGCGTGCTTCCAGTTGTTGTCTTACATTCAGGATTTTGAGATTAGAAGGGAGAGCTTCTACTGGAGCCGTGGTTCCGAAGTTCACTAACGTGAAGCGTCCGCCGCGGGTCAGGTCGAACAGTCGGCGTTCGCCTTCGGATGTCGTCAGCCCGGTCGCATCCGGCGCGCGATTCCCAGCGCGGAGCGAGGCAGTATCGTCCCGATCATCGCGAGCCAGGACTGAGTCGCCATAGCCTATGCCGAGCTGCATCGTGCTCGCGTCACGTCGGGTGACCATGCTCTTTTGTTCGCTTGCTTCCTTGAGGCGGGAGTTCGAAAGTGCCAGCACGCCGACTGCGACCGGTCGACGCTCGGCCTCGTAGCTGTCGAGAAGCGCTTCTGGGGCTCCCGCCGTAATGGCAGCAAGTTTCCAGCCAAGATTGTAAGCGTCCTGGATGCCGGTATTCATCCCCTGTCCGCCGGCGGGAGAGTGGATGTGCGCCGCATCCCCAGCGAGAAACACTCGGCCCGCACGATAGCAGTCAACCAGGCGGATGTTGGCACGCCACAGCGACGACCACACCGGTTCGTGGAGGTGAATGTCAGTTCGTCCGCTTAGCCGCTCT
This sequence comes from Acidobacteriaceae bacterium, assembly GCA_965276605.1. Lineage (GTDB taxonomy): Bacteria > Acidobacteriota > Terriglobia > Terriglobales > Acidobacteriaceae > EB88. Next base: position 4,362,091 of record OZ255619.1, on the reverse strand, counting down.
AGGATTCTTTGCATATTTGCAAGGCTAAGTTCAGAGATGCTCTTTTCAGAAAGGATTTCATGACTGAAGCATTAGACTTGTATGTCGTCGTCCACACTCACAACTACGGCAGTTCCATCTACCAGATTAAATTTAGGGCAGCAGAGATTCAGCGGGAGCCGGTGCTGGCGAACGGTAGAGTAGAAGCGGCGGATCGTGGAAAAGACATGGGTCGAGGGTACGAGCGTATCGCAGGTGGCTCGTCGGCATGGGGTCAACGCGAACCAGCTATTTGCGCTGACCTGACCCCATTTCTCGTCCAACTAGGTGACTAAAATCATAGCGTGCTTCTTTTTTTCTGCCTTGTGGGATTTTGTTCTCGGCAGGCGAGCAGCTACCGCTGAGTGAAATCTTTAGTTGTTCGGTAGCCGAGCGAAGAGTGCGGCCGCCTAAAGTTGTAATCCTTCTGCCAAGCGGAGATTTTTCTCCGTGCGTCGAACAGGTCCAGAACCAGCTCAAGTTCAGACATTCATCTCGCAATCTTCCGTGGGAGCTCTCGACGTAGGAAAGGGCGACTAATTAGTTCGGGCCCGTTATCACTACCAATTGCCTGCGGTTTGCCATACCTGCCAATAGTTCTGTCGAACACCTGCGTCACGCGCCTGTTGAGAAAGCTGGTATCTACTTCGAGCGCCAGGCTCTGCTTGGTGAAGCTGTCGATTACGCTCAGCACGCGGATGCGCTGACTGCCTGCCGTCACATCGCTGGCGAAGTCGATCGACCACTCCCGGTTCAGTGCCGTGAACACGAGCCGCGGCCGCAGCACGCGCTCCAGCCGTTTGCGCCATGTGCGTTTGACCGTCAGCCCAAGCTCGCGATATAGCGATACACCCGCTGCACCTTCTTATAATTAACTTTGATCGCTTCCCTCTGCAGCAGAATGTGAAGACGACGGTAGCCGAACCGCGGCCTCTCCCTAGCCAGCGCTAACAGCCACTCGCGCAGTTCGCTGTCGTCACGGCAGCTCTGGTAACGGTACTTCGTTCTTGGCACGTCCATCATCACGCAGACGTGGCGCTCGCTGGCCCGGAACTCCTCCCGCATGCGCCTCAGTTCTACCCTTCGTGCTACGAGCCGAGGGAGGTTTTTTTATGACCGACTGCAGCATGTTCTTGTCCAAGCTCAGATCGGCGACTAGCTTCTTGAGCCGTGCATTTTCATCCCGCAGGTGCTTGGCTTTCTCGGCCTCGCTCACATCCATGCAGCCGTACTTTGCCTTCAAGGCATAGACCGTGTGCTTGGAAACACCCTGCTCCCGGGCTACATCCTCAGCCTTGCGCCCTGCCTCCACCTGCTTCATCGCGGCGATGATAGCCGCATCCGTGTGCTTGCTCCTGCTCATCTCCATCCCTCGCCCAAATCTTATTCCCACTTGGACGAACTGGAGGGTCAGGTCAAGCGAACATGAATTCGATGTACCAGAGTGCTGGGCGCTGTCATCATAAGCCGTACCATCTGTTTGGTCTGCTATATATGGATTTCGACACCCTCACCTGACCAGCGGTCCGTTGAGCCTTGGAGGTTCTGCAGCGTCACGTCGTCACCTACGAAAGCTCGCACACACCTAGGCCGGTTCGACAAGATAGATCGGGGCAGATGCGCCTCCCCATTCACCGCAGTTGACCGTGATAGAGGGACAAACGCACTCGCAAGAGAAAGTCCCATTATCTGTCGCCGATTCATGCCGTCACCTCTTCTCAGTCTGCGAATCTTTTCAAATGGGAAAACCTTCAGGGCGGCGCTAAGCAAAGCGCTTCTTACAATGATCACTTGTCATTGCGTTACGGTGTCTCCGGTGTAAAGCGCATAACAATCTTGCCTGAGCCTTCAACCGAGACCTGCACCTCGACGCGCGTAAAGGCGTTACCGTTATAATCCACCTTTGTTTCGCGAAAAGTCACCGGTCCAGGAGCATGGATCGTTACGCGCACTTGCTTTCCACCAAGTGTGAAGAGCAGCGTATGGTCGTCGATTTTCTGCCAGGTTCCGTGTGTGGGCAAAGATTCGATAAGTACGGCTGATTTTGTGAGATGAAGCTCGTCGGTAATTTCAACCATGCCGTTGCCATCACGGTTGTGTACAAGCGTTCGTGTCATCTTTTTGAGCTCTGCAAAATCGTAAGCAGGTGTCATGTCGATGGCGATTCGATCTTTTTGAGAGGAAAATGAATGCGACAACACATTTACTTTGACTTTAGTTGCATCGAGTTGCAAATGACCATCGATCTCAGGAACAGGATGGCCGAACGAGTTAAGAAGTTTGGACTCGAGACGATGCGGACCGAAAGTCACCGCTGTGTAATACCCGGGACCGCCAGGATCTCCGACCGGTTGTACGCCATCCAGGCCAATGACGAATGACCCAATGTCATTATGACTGTGAGTGGTGTTTCCGCCCGCTTTGATTGTTACTGCAAGATTTTGTCCCGGCGCCGGTCGAGAGACTAGTACCCCTGAGTCGGCGTAGTAGGTTTGCAGTTCGTGACGGCTTACTTCGGGAGGCGTAGGCAGCTCATCGCCGGAGACCGGAAAAACATCCAAGGCTACGGATGTCAGTCCTGCATGATGGATGTCGGAGCTGTGCTCTTCAACCTCCGCGCTGACCGGCGATATGTCAAAGATATGGTCAATCCTCCGAATCAGGTGTGTGTCCGGCCGCGGCATCACTCCCGCATCTCCAAACGCTGCCGCGTTGTCCGGCATCATGGGAAAGTCGATGCCGAACAAAGCGACCTTCTTCATTTTGGAGCTTGCCAGCAGGTCGAGCTTGCCGCCGGTCGCGCGTAGCAGATTCTCGCGCAGCTCAGTAAAATGCGAAAAACCATAATTCCAGTATCCGAGCCCTTCGGTGTCGTATCCGTCAGGATTGAACCCGTCCTCATAATGTTGGATGTAATGCTCGGCAGCGGCGACAAATACAGCCCGGTCTTCGACTTTGGGTAACACTGCCAAAGCAGCTCCTGTCACGCCTTTGAGGCAAACTGCATTCCAGTTCATGTCGGCGTAGAGCCACCAGTTGCCATTGTGATCGGAGGCGCTGCTTCCCAACGCAAAGGATTGCCGCATCGGCTCAAAAACGTGCATATTCATTTCGCGCATCACGTGTGTTCGGGTCGCTTCGGGGATTCTGTCCCCCAACAAATAAAGCGCTTCAGCAAGGTTATCGGCCATGTCAGCCGCATTCAGATCTACGAAATAGCGCACACCGTGCAGGTTCAGCAACAGCGGGTCGTGGGCTGCAAGTGTCCATGAAGGCATGGCCACCAAACTGTCCATCACTTCTGCAACGCGCGGCAGGTAGCGCCCATGATATTCGACACACTCCGCCAGCACCAACGAAACCAGTTGACTTGTGCGCCGACTCAGATTTCGCTCCATCGGCTGGCGGTCGCCTGTCCTGGTGAATTGGAGGTACGCTTCCTCGTCGAAAGGAGCAAGAGGCGTCTTGACGGATTGTTGCGCTTCGCTGATAAGGCTGCCCAGTTTGGCCGCTTCAGCGGACCAAGCGGCGCGATCCGAACAGGGACTACCAAAGCCGGACGGCTGTTTCGCCAGTTCCCCAGCTATTTCGTGAATCCTGGCGACGCTTATCTCTGCATAAGGTTGTTGTGAGTAAATGGGCTGGGATAGCGCGATGAAGAAAAAGATAAATGCTGCAAGGTAACCCGGCAGCGGCTTTCTTCCGTGTTCACTAAATGATTCCCGCATGATGACTTCAATCCTTTACGAGCTGTTGCGTCTTTGAAGCAGTGGACAGGAAGAGAAACGTTGAACCAGCAACTCACACAAAAGCTAGCATCAATCGATAAATGGTCGGTCCTGCCGTCTGATTGGTTTCACTCGCATTTTAGAACGTCAAGCGCGCCGTCAACTGGATTTGCCGCGGCGTCCAATAGGACTCGGCTCCGATGCCGCCAGAAGCATATAAAACTTCCCCGGTGGTGCCATTGGGATTGTTGTAGCCTTGGATGTTGAAAGCGTTAAAGGCATCTACGTTGAAGCGTAGGCTGATGCCTTCGGTAATTGCGAACACTTTGAAGGCGGAAAGATCGATATTGTAGTTATATGGACCGTTCAGAATTGTATGCGAGAAAGGATTGGTACCAGGTCCCGGTGAGTAGCCTTGATTGGCAATAGTGCCGTATGGACCTGTGACCGTAACATTGTTATTCGTGCTGGTGATCACGCCGTGGGTACCCGTGAAATTCATGGGGGACGAGTATGCCGGGCTGGTTGGCGAGTTGACACTGTAACCCGCAGGCAGGCCGCTGATCTTTCCCACGGCGCCCGCGGTAGGATCGATATAGCCGTTGAACCACAGTTTCGCCGGTTGGCACGTGCTCCGGCAATCAGCGATCTTCAAACCATGTTTAAAGTAATGAATGGGATGAGTGACTCCCCAGTTGCCGCTGCCCACACCGAAATCTTGCGAGATTACCTCTCCAACACCCGCGACCTGCCACCCGCCCACTATCTCGTTTTCCCAGCGATTGACGTTGCCTAGAAAGCGCTTGTTTTGACCGAAGGGCAAGTCGACAATGCCGTTGAAGCGGATATGCTGCTTCGGTACTGTCGTGTCGACAGTGTAGTCCTGGAAGCGGATGAGATCGTGATATTCCTTCCAGATTGGAAGTCGGGACGGGGGCGGAGGCGGATACTTCGGGAACACCGCCTGGCCGCCTGCGATGAAGTTCGTAATACCCGTATCGCTGTAGTTGGTACCGGGCGCAGTGGGAAGCGCGCCGAGATAGTTTGCATAAGGGGACACCCCGCTATCGCGGAAGGCGTTGCCGCCTATGCGGAATGCTTTCGACCAGTCGTAAGTCACTTGGTAGGCGAGTCCGTGATTAAATCGGCGCTCATAGCTCACTTCGAGCGCATTATCATTCGACCACCCATCCTTTTCTATGATGGCATTGTTTCCCCACGTTTTGTTGTCATACGGCCGCGTGGCTTCCGAACCATTGGCCGAGGGCACCACGGTGTCCGTCATCATCTCCCATACAAATGCCGAGGGCCCGTTGTTCGGATTGTAATAGTGATCGAGATGGGTGCCGTTCGTGTATATCCAACTTACACGAAGCGCTGAGTTTCCCTTGAAAGGCTGCTCTATCGTAACGTTTGCTTCGGTTGCGAAATCCGGCGGGAAGTCCCTCGAAAGCGTTTCTACCGAGATACCGGGCAGGATCGCATTCGTAGTAGCTGTATTCACGTTGTCTGAGCTATTCACGCCCATAATCGGCAGGAATGAACCCGTCGAGGACCACGGACCGTTACCTTGAGGCAGGCGAAGCTGGGCATTACGCACTCCGTCGGGCGACTGATTCTCCTGATCAAAGTTCTGACTGTAGCCGGCGACCAGCGGGATGTTCTGCACCGGTACCTTCATAAAGCTGCGGGTCGGTATCGGAAAGGCATACCGACCATACCCCCCCGCGAATAACCGTACCGGTTCTATAGCCGAACGGCAGGTAAGCCGCGCCCAGGCGCGGGAGAAAGTTCCAGGGGTAATTATTCAGCAGCGTCGAGGGAAAGCCTGCCTCCTGCGGCGTCTCGAATTTTGCGCCGAGATTCTCCAGGTTCGTAATAATTGCTTGCGTTGGATACCCCCTGCCTACCAGCTCTGATGGGGACACTTGCAGGACCTGGGCATCGTTCTTATAGTCGAAGGTATTGAACACGCCATTGTGTACCAAGATCGCAGGATGGTTTTCCCAGCGAAGGCCCAAACCCAAGGTAAGACTTGGCTCCACATGGAAGGTGTCTTGGAAGTATCCGTCGATCTCCATGTCGTGCGCTTGCTCATAGCTGGGCTGCTGAGTGACTGAATAGGACGAGACATTCCCGAGAAAGAAGTCCGAATCAGGGCCACCGGTGTTTGGAAGTCCCCCATACGTTGTACCGGTGCCCGGGTCGTAGATTCCTGTTCCTTGCCCACCGAAACTGACACTATCAGCGCCTTGATCGGGCAGATCGTTGAACCGCTCAAAGCGATAGCGGCCACCGAACTGCAGTTGATGCCTCCCGATCGTCTTGGTCAGGTTTTCATCGAAGTTCAGGACAGTCTGGCTGAGACCGTACTGGTACTGTGTGCCATCAAATCCTCCATGGCCTCCAACCAGCTGGTCGTCCCCGATCTCTGGAAACCCGGGCTCCCCGAAATTGTTAGGCAGGCCGAGTTGTAACTCAAAATTGGTAAAAGGCGTACCCCCGGCAAAGTTATGCTGGGAGAACCACTGCTCGCTGGCAATCGTTTCGGAAAAGAACGACGGAGAGAAGACATGCGTGAAGCCGATAGCAGCCCCAAATGTGTCGGTCGTGTTAACGCTGATGCCGTTGGCGTCAACTGCACCTCGTCCGCGTTCACCGTCACCTTCTGCGACACCGAGCCCGGAGTCAGCGACGCATTGATCACAGCAAACTGGGAGGTCTGCAGTTCGAGCGTTCTTACGTAGGTCTTCATATTGGGCGCGCTGACTGTGATCGTATAACTTCCCGTAAACAAACCAGGAACCTGGTAGAAGCCAGCTTTGTTGCTTTTGCTATCCACCACCTCGCCATTTGCTTGATTAGTCACTTGGACTAAAGCTCCGGGAATGACAGCACCTGTCGGGTCCACTACGGTTCCCTGGATCGATCCTGCACCGCTTTGGGCCGAGCCGGTGGACGCGCACATGATTATCGCTAGGAGAACGACTAATGCTTGCAGATTCCATGTCCGCACCAAATGCGCCAGATATCCCGTTGTCATTGAATCCTCCTAGTGCAGAGCGTCATGCAGGTTGCTGAGTATGAAAGGCGATGCGAGCGCGTTTGACCTTCTCCAGGATGTCGTGCGCTTTGAGGGTCCAGATAAAACGCTTGTGGCTTTCAATGTGGCGGTCGATGTATTCGCCCATGGCCGCGATTAGCTCCCGCACGCTGCGGAAGACAGCGCAACGGATTTGGTTGTCGTTCAGATTGCGTTGGACTGTCCGTGACATAGCGCATTTCTTTGCGTGCTGATCGAACAATAGCGGGGGTACAATTCGCAAGGTGGAACTAGCGTCTTCGTCCCGCCTTGCGGTATGGCGAGAAGTCTTCGCTCAAAACAATGGGCAGGAAAGGCTAGCCTCAGGTGCGTGATCAACTCCTTGAGCTGTACCCGGTTTGGAGGACATCAAGATAAGGTGTTTCTGAACCGAGGGAGAGTATGGAGCGAAGAAAGATCAGCCAGGAGTTAAGGCTTGAAGCGGTGAAGTTGGTGCGGGAGCGTGGAGTGAGTCTGCGGCAGGAAGCGAGCGACCTGAATCTGCACGAGACGGTGTTGCACAAGTGGGTTAACGCGCAGGCTGCGGGTCCGGTATCTGCGTTTCCGGGCAACGGTCATAGGAAGCCGGAGCAGTTGGAGATTGAGCAGCTTCACCGGGAAATGACGCGGTTGAAGGCGGAGCGCGACACTCTAAAAGGGGCTGAAGTAGCGACGTGTAAAGTTCGGGCATTTGATGGATTGGATTGAGAGTAGATCTGTCTGGTGTTTGTGTTCAGAGTTTGCAGAGGTGTTCGTAGGGCGGAAGGTCTTTGAGCGTCTTGAGTCTTCGGGCGAATTTGTAGGCTCTGAGGAAGTCGTTCAAGTGCCTTTGAGTTGAATGTGGGTGTTGTAAAAGTATCGCTTGATGGCGGCGTCCTTGATGATCCGGTTCATGCGTTCGACTTGCCCGTTGGTCCAGGGATGGTTTGGTTTGGTCAGACGGTGCTCGATTCCATGAACGAAACAGAGCCTGTTGAAGGGATGGCCGCGGAAGTGTGCGGCTGGCCTCTGGCGGTTCTTGGGCAGATCGGCGAACTGGATACCATGATCGGTGAGCACGGCAATCCCTTGTCCTCCAAACCGGGTAAAGCGCATTGCCAGTGCCTGCTCTCTTCGCAGAAGCACTGAATCCGAGGTTCCTTCGGTCAGTTTCTTGTACTTTCTCGATTCCTGTGTACCGCCGGCGTCAGCTTGCCCACTTCAGAGCCCGCCAGCAGGAATGCGCCAACGCCGAACGCATAGCTCGATGCGGCGGTGAACGCGCCGGGTGCGGCGCCCACCGGCTGGATGCTGCCCAGGCGTCCGTCGGCATAGATGTTCTGAACCAATCTCCTCCATGCGCGGTCGACCACGGGCCGGTAGTTGTCGGCTGGAAGGAGCCGGTGATCAATGCCCCACGCCATGGCGTATACGAAGAAAGACGAGCCGGAAACCTCGGGCAGAGGATAGTCCGGTGTATCGAGCATGCCCGGGCTCCACAAGCCGTCCGGGCGTTGCAGCGTGGCTACTTTCGTCGCCATCGCACGAAGGCGGCCGACGTAAAAGCGGTATGACGGATCGCTGCGCGGCAAAACCTGCAGCACGCGCACAAGCCCGCCCATGACCCAGCCATTACCGCGCGACCAGAAGATTTTCTCTCCGCCTTTTTCGCGTTTGTCGAAGTAGGTGGCGTCGCGAAAGAAGAGTTGTTCCTGCCGGTCCCAGAGCAGCTTGTCCGTGATCGCCCACTCGCGGTCCATGTAGGCGTCGTATTTGGGGTCGCCTGTCGCCTGCGAGAGTTTGGCCCAAACAGGGGGCGCCATAAACAGCGCATCGCACCACCACCAGACCGGCTTGTTCGGTTCATCCGGCTGCGTCATGATCTCGTCGAACTGCGCACGCAGCGGCGCGATGATCTTTGGGTCGAGATGCGCTTTGTAGAGTTCCAGATACGATTGACCGATGGCCTGGTCGTCCGCGTGGGCGCGGCGCGGCCCAAGGGTCCAGCCGTAGTGTTCGCCTGCCTGCTGCACGTGTGCAGCATAGCGTGGGTCGCCAAGCGTGCGTGACGCGGCGAGAAAGCCCGCGTACAGGGTCGCGATGGTCCAGTCCTGGCTGTACCTGCCCTGCACGCGGGCGAGCTGCCAGTTCGCCACCAGCCTCATTGCGGCTTTCACGTCCGCGGGGCGTGTAGAGCCGGAGAGCGTGGCGCGCGGTCCGGGATCCGCGGGTGAATCGCCGACCAGCGGGAGCGTTTCGGCGACACTCTGGCTGCGTGCCGCGGGTGCAAGCGCACAGGCGGCAAACAACGCGGTGAGCAAGGCTGATGTTTTGCTGGTGCGGCTGGTGCTTTGGAGTATCGGCATCGGTTCCTCGTGCGGCGTTGTGGGGGGATTGTGCGTCAATGTGCGGGGTTTGCGGGATCGGAGCTCAGGTCGGCGCGGTAGCGAAGGATGTAGGTATCGATATGTTCAACGTTTTGCGCCAGGAAGGCCGAGCCAAACGCACTCTCGTTCAGTAAAGATTTCTCTTCATTCATCTGCGCGAAGCTATCCAGGCGGGTAACGAGGAAGACGCGGTCGGTACTCTCACCCACGACTGTACGAAGCACCTCAAAGGCCGCGGTGCCCGATTTGCGCGCTTCCGGCAGCACCATGCTTTGCACTCGCGCGAGAAAGGTGTTGAGACAGCCGGGACGCACGCGGTATTCGACAAACAGATTCAGCGGTTTGTCTGCGTTCGATGCATTTGAAAACGACAGATCGCCAACCAGCGCGAGTGCCGACTCATGATTTGCAGAGATAGCTGGAGTGCGGCGAGCGCTGAGCGCGTTTGCCTGCTCGCGCGTCATGCCTTTGTCGGTGTATTTGCCCTGGTCGTAATGCAGGAAGGAGGCGAAAGGAAGCAGCGTAAGATAGCGGCCGGACTGACCGAAGGTGGCGGTTGAGAAGACAAGGCAGGCCGGCGCCCCGCCGCGAACGACAGCCGCGCAGTAGTCCTTCTGGGCAGACTCGAACTGGCCACCCATGCCGGGGCCGACAGCGGTTTCCTCAAGCAGAAACCGATGCGTCTGCGCCGCGACGGGCAAGGCAAGCAGAGGGAGCGCCAACAGCAGGCATTTTGCAGAGATACTCATGTGCGTCCTGGCTTTCTGGCGCGCAATCGCACCAACTAAGAGCGGTTCACGAATCTGCCACAGGATATCCTGCGCGCGTTGCGAAAGTGCGGAGTCAGCGGAGTGCACGGTAGCCTGGAGCGAAGTCGCGGCGATGATTCCGCCGGACTGGAGTCTGCGTACGAAATGGTTTTGGCTGCAAGCAGATGAACGCTATAGCACGAGACTGTAGCAGAGGAACGCCTTTGTAGGAAATGGCCTCTGCAAATATCGGCAAAGGCGTGCTTGTGCTGTTTGCGTATGACGGCTATCCAGCCGGGCCGGTGCAGCTTTATAGTGGGCGCCGATACCCTTAAAAGAAAGCGAGCAGCCATGTCCGACAGAATGCGGGTCGTTTCATCCGACGACGGCAGCATGACAGCCCCGGAGCCTGGCCTGAAACGGCAGGTGATGTCGTTTAACCAACACATGATGCTGGTGCGGCACACCATGGCGCCGGGCTGGGTGGGCGTTCTGCACAGTCACCAGCATGAGCAGCTGGTGTATGTCGTCTCCGGCGCAATTGCACTCACGGTGGCTGGCGCTCGACATCTGCTCCACGCCGGCGACAGCATTCTTGTAGGCGGTGGCGTTGAGCACCAAGCCACCGCGGAGAGCGCTGCTGAGGTGCTCGATGTTTTTACGCCGTGCCGCAACGAATATACTTCACGCTGACGCCTGTAAATAGGGTTGTACCGGCATGCGGTACGGTATTCCGACATTTGTGCAGCGATGCACTGCATTTCTGATACACACAAAACTGTCTGGTAGACAAGCCTATGAAAACCCACTTGATGGCCGACCCGGTACGCTACTCCAGAATGAACACACGCGAACTACGCGAAACGTTTCTGCTTGATTCGCTTTTCGCAGCGGGAGAGATTCGCATAGCCTACGTAGACCTGGACCGCGCGGTGACCGGAATGGCTGTGCCCCAAGACGCGGCGCTTTCGCTATCTGCCGAACCTGCTTTAAGCGCCAGGTATTTTCTGGAGCGTCGCGAGCTGGGAGCGCTCAATATCGGAGGCGCGGGCGCTATCCGTGTCGACGGTGAGAGTTATAAGCTGGATAACCTCGACTGCCTGTACATCGGAAAAGGAAGCGCGGCAGTAGAGTTTCAATCGAGCGACCCGCATAACCCGGCGATTTTCTACCTGCTGAGCTATCCGGCGCACTGCGCATACCCGGCAGCGCTGGTGCGCAGGCAAGAGGCGACCCCGACAGAACTGGGGAGCATCGAGGAGGCGAACCATCGCATTGTGTGCAAGTACATTCACCTGGAAGGCGCGCGAAGCTGCCAACTCGTGATGGGCGTGACGCACCTGCAGCCGGGCAGCGTGTGGAACACCATGCCGCCGCACACGCATATGCGCCGCTCGGAAATTTACATGTACTTCGGCCTTGGTGAGACGAGTCGCGTGTTCCACTTTATGGGGCCGCCGGAGGAGACGAGGCACCTGGTGCTGGCGAACCGGGAGGTGGCGGTCTCGCCCGGCTGGTCGATCCACGCGGGATCGGGAACGCGCGCGTACAGCTTCTGCTGGGGCATGGGCGGCGAAAACCAGGACTACACGGACATGGATGTGGCCGCCATGGAGGAACTGCGGTGAGGAAGACTGCACTGTACCGATGTGTATTGCTTGCAGCAGGAGCAGTTGCGCTGGCTTCTCCGGCGCTGGCGCAAAGCGATAGCCGGACCGACGGTCGCGGCGCAGAGGTCTTTCCGGCTGCGGGATTGCAGCAGCAGCTTGGCTCCCTTGCCGCGCCTGCCAGACAAAGTGGCAGCAGCGGAGCAACACTTGGCGACTACGGCAGCCACGCGCTCAAACTTTCGCTGCGTAGCGTGAGCGGAGGAGCCGAGATACATGCGCACTTCGATGACGTGATGGTGATCACCGGCGGCTCGGCAACCCTAGTAACCGGAGGAACGGTAATCGATGCGCAGTCAGGAGCCGACGGCGAGACGAAGGGGAAAAGCATTCGCGACGGCGTGAGCCGGAGAATCGCAAAGGGCGACATGGTCAACATACCGGCGGGGACGCCGCACCAGTTGCTGATCGATCCGGGAGCTGCTCGGGGCACTTTGTTCAGCGCCATTGTCGTGAAGGTGCGCGAGTAGGATCAGGCCTTGCGCTGGCTCAAGAAAGACGACAGCATGTGGGCCTTTTTTCTTCTCTGCATGCGCAGGGACACAGAGATATCTGCGCAGCAAAGTAAAAGTTGCTGCGCAATTGCCGGCGCATTTTGTGCGCGGATTCGCCCAGTAGGTGCGGAGACGCTGAGAGCCGCGATCGGCATCTGGTTTTCGTCGAAAATCGGCGCGCCGATGCATCGGACTCCGAGCTCGATCTCTTCCTCATCGATGGCGTAGCCGCGCCGCCGTACACGCGCCAGCGACTTTAAGAGATCCCCGCGCGAGCAGATGGTTCTCGCGGTGTAGCGGTGAAACTTGATGCCAGCGATGATCTCTTCTATAGCTTCGGGCGGTAGAAAAGCGAGGATGGCCTTGCCTATCGCAGTGCAGTAAACGGGGTTGGAACTGCCCGTTCTTGTGCTCATACAGACGCGCCGGTTGGGCTCTGATTTATCCAGGTACACAACCGAGGTTTTCTGCAGGACGCCGAGGTGCACGGTCTCACCGAGCTGTGCTGAAAGGCGGCGAAAGAAGGGTCGAATGCGAGCGCGGAGATCGACCTGCTCTACCGCGCGGTTTCCTAGTTCATACAGTTTCAGACCAAGCCGGAAGCGGTTATCCTCGGTTCTCTCGATCAGAGTGCTGCGTTCGAGCACCATCAGAGAACGGTGCGCCGTGCTCTTGTGCAACTGCATCTGCTGACAGATATCTGCAAGGCTGAGCGGCACTTCGCTGCTGCCCAGTACCTGGAGAACCGCCACCGCGCGATCCAGGCTTTGCAATTGATAGGGCCCGGTTGCATTGCCGGCAGGCTTGGCAAGTTTGTCGGTTCGATTACCTGTTGGTTCCATGTCGCTCACCTTTGCTTTGCCGGGAAGAGACTTACAAGCCCGCTCACATCTGTTCCGCAAATGGTTTGGCGCATTTCAACTATCGCGCCATCCAGCCGCCATCGACTACCAGGACCTCGCCATTCACGTAGTCGCTGGCAGAAGAGGCGAGGAAGACCGTGGCGCCTGCAATGTCCTCGGGCTCGCCCCAGCGTGCGGCGGGAATCCGCTCCAGGATCTGCCGATTCCTGGTCTCGTCCTGCTGCAGACCTTCTGTATTCGCGGTTCGGAAGTAGCCCGGAGCAATTGCATTGATCTGTACGTTGCGGCTGGCCCATTCGTTCGCGAGCGCCTTGGTGATTTGTGCGACTCCGCCTTTTGCCGCGGAATAAGCAGGCACACGGATGCCACCCTGGAACGACAGCAGCGAAGCAATGTTGATAATTTTGCCCTGCCCAAGCGCGAGCATGGAGCGGCCGGCAAACTGGCACAGCGCAAACACGCTGGTCAGGTTGACCTGCAGCACGGCGGCCCAGGCATCCGCGTCGAAATCCACGGCTGCTTCGCGGTGGATCATGCCGGCGTTGTTCACCAGGATGTTTGGAGCGCCGAGCGAGGCTTTGACTGCCTCGATGAGGCGCGCAGCGCCCTCCGGCTGGCTCAGGTCGGCGGAAAAGGACTGCGCGGCGCGACCGAGCGCGTGAATACGATCGCACGTCTCGGTCGCAGGCCGGCGATTGCCATGACACGCCACCATAGCTCCAGCCTCGGCAAGCGCAAGGGCGATAGCTGCGCCAAGTCCGCTCGCCGCACCCGTAACCAGCGCGACTTTCCCGTTGAGCCGAAACCGCTCCAGAATCCCCATGAATCTCTTTCCCTGCGCAAGCCTGCTTATCCGTGGTACGCTGTGCCGCCATGCGACACAGATGCGAGGAGTCTGCACGTTGATGGCTTTCCGTGTCAACAAGCTGCAGCCAGAGCCGCTCGGCAAGGATGGGATGTTCTTCACAATACTTCGCAGGCGCTCGAAGCAATCCGCTCTCCCCCATGCGCAGAGCTTTTGCGCTGCGCAGCAACGGAATTAAGCCATGTTCCACAATCCCGGACACTGTACCGCCATGCGGAACGAAGTCCCGGGATTGTCTTGACACTCCTTTTCTACGTTCCCGACCATACGCTGTGTCATGCATTTGGAAAGCGGCGCCTGCAAACGCGATCGCCTCTGCTTTGACCTTCCTCTTTTTGCTGCTAGAGACAGCGGGGAATGAATACGCCCCTAAAGGGAAAGAGAGACATTATGGCGGACTTGAAAAGCGCTTTCAACTACAACCGTGAAGACTTTTGCGACGCTTCAGGCAACGGGCGCGCGCAACTAGCAAAAGTCCGGCTCGAGAAGCCTTTCACCGGGCGGGCTGCAAAGCAGTGCTACGCCGTCGCCATGCTGCTATTTCTACTGTTCGCCAGCGCTGCCGTGGCGCAGGAGACGACAGCGCGTCTCTCCGGCACTGTGACCGATTCCAGCGGCGCAGTGATCTCGGGAGGCACCGTCGTGCTGACCAACGAGAACACGAAAGCGGAGGTGGCGCGTAGCTCTACGGATAGCTCTGGTACGTTTGTTGCGCTGCAACTGCCGGCCGGCGAGTACTCGCTTACGATTGCGGTGTCGGGTTTCAAAACGTTTACCCTCTCGCACATCCTGCTGAGTGTAGCGCAGCAGCTACAGGTTCCTATCACGCTGCAGCCGGGGAATGTCTCAACAAACGTCGAAGTCGCGGCCAACAGCCAGCCTCCACTTGAAAACTCGACCTCGACACTGAGCACGGTCATATCGCCCACACAGGTGCGTACGCTGCCGTTGCCGAACCGCGACATCACGCAGCTGATCGCACTTACTCCAGGAGTAGTACTTGGCGGAACGGCAACGTCGCTGAACAACCAACAGCTGTCTATCAACGGTTCCCGCACCCTGGGCACCGAGGTACTGCTTGACGGGTCGTCGGTCATCAATGGCTCCACTGGCAACATCAACCGGCTGCCGTCGCTGGACGACCTGGACGAGTTCCGAGTCATCACCTCGACGGCGTCCGCTGAGTACGGGCGCACTTCGGGTGGGGTCATCATCTTTGGCACCCGGTACGGTACGAGTGCGTTCCACGGCGGTGTCTATGAGTTGTTTCGCAACGCCGCGATGGATGCCAACAGCTACTTCAACAAGCTGAACGGGGCGCCACGCCCCGTCGATAACTTTAATCAGTTCGGCGCAACATTCGGGGGCCCGGTCTGGATTCCGCATCTCTACGATGGCCGAAAGAAAACTTTCTTTTATTTGAACTACGATCAGACCGTACAGCGCCAGCCCGGCGTCACCACAGTGAGCGTGCCTTCGGCCGCTTTCCGGTCCGGCGATTTTTCTTCCTCGCCGGTCATCGTGAACGATCCGCTCACGCACAGGCCGTTTCCCAACAACATCATTCCGGCATCCCGCATCGATCCGGCAGCGGCAGCTGTACTGGCGCAGGAGCCGTTGCCGAACACAACCGGCACGCTCGATGCTGTCAGCAATATCTTCAGCAACAACTACTTTACCCAGCAGTCGCTCGCCAGCACACAGCCGATCTACTCCGGACGCATCGACCAGGCCTTCGGGGACAAGACGCGTATATTTATATCGGCTACCCGAGAGATCGATCCGATCGCGCACCTCGTTCTTTTTAACGACCTGCTGAACGGGAGTTACCAGACTGAGGCCGATCAGGGTTGGGAGACATCTATTGGCTTTACCCACGAGTTCACGCCGACATTAGTGCTCAACCTGAATTTCGGCGCCTCACGCGATGTAGGCGTACGTATCCCGACCAGTTTAGGCAGCAACCCGACCCAGACATTCAAGATCGGGACCGCGCCAGCGCTGCTGACGCCTCAACTGAACGTCACCGGCTTTACCAGCGTAGGCACAGGCGGGGGAGCCTACTCGAGAACCTACAGCAACGACTTCAACTATTACGGCTCTGTTACCAAGCTGCTCGGGTCCAATACGATCAAGGTCGGCGCCTCACTGCGCAAAGACCAGCTGAATATCTTTAATCCTGGGGTGCTGCCCGGAGGTTCGTACAACTTCACAGGTGAGATCACCGATCCCAGATTGCTTGGTGGAACCGCAACAAACGGACTGGCGGATTTCCTTCTGGGTGCGGTCAAGACCTCCAGCTACGGGCTGGCGCAGCCCCCCGATGGCAGGCGGAACTACAACATCGGTCTTTATGGGCAAGATGATTACAGGATCACTCAAAAACTCCTGCTTAACGCAGGCCTACGTTACGAATACGAGTCGCCGATGACGATCTCGAACAACCAGTACAGTCGAATCGATCCAGGAACCGGCACCTTGCTGATAGCCGGCCAGAATGCCTCGAATACGCTCAATGTTACAACCCCGAAGCTGGACTTCGCTCCCCGTATCGGCCTTATCTACAACCCAACCGACAAGACAGTGGTGCGTGCGGGATTCGGCACTTATTATGGCCAAATCTTTGCGAACCTGGGTGGACAGGTCGGCTTTCCGGGGTATGAGGTAGTGCAGAGCTTTAATAACCTGGGCACCGGTGTTGCACAGTCGTTTACCTTGTCCCAGGGTCAACCCTTAATCGGAGTGGCGCATCTCGCAGATCCAGGAGCCGTGATTGCGGCCGCTACAGTGTCGAGCCCCTACAATCCGTCATCAGTTTCTTTTTCCAAGCTCAACCCTCTGAGTCAGAACCAGCAGTGGAACCTTGGCGTCCAGCAGGACATCTTCAAAGGAACGGTTGTGGAGATCGATTATGTCGGATCACACGGCCTGCACCTTCCGCTGGTATTGAACAATAATCTTCCCAATTCTGCGCTGGCAACCCAGGTTGCCTTTGCAAATAACACGGTCGCCACCCAGCAAGCGCGTCCTTTCCCTACTCTGGGACAGTTCTCTTCCGTGTACGACGTCGGCGGATCGAATTACCATTCGCTCCAGGTTATTGGCCGCCGGCAGCTCCGCTCGGGGTTTACTGTTTCCGGCTCTTACACGTGGTCGCACTCAATTGACGACGGATCGGGTATCTACAACTATTCACAACCCAATGGCTTGAACGGGGGCCAGTATCCGCAGGACCCCACCTTTCGACGCACCCGTGATCGCAGCAGCTCTGCTTTTGACATCCGCAACAACTTCCAGGAGAGTGCCAGTTATACAACGAGGGGACCCTGGTACACGCGCAACTTTCTATTCGGCGAAACGGCTTTTCTGCGCAGCGGATTTCCCCTCACGATCACGCAGACCGGTGAGTTTCCCGGTGTCGGATCGCAGCGGCCGAACGGCTCCTCGGTCAACCTAAAGATTTCGCAATACAGGAACGGGAACGGCGTGCAATATTTTATGCCCGCCAACTCACCCAATTTTCCCCTGACTCCGAGTGGTCCCATTTTCGTTGGCAGCGGCGCCGCGCGTACGCAGGTAAGTCCAACTTCACTCGGCACACTAGGGCGATACTCGATTTACGGTCCGGGAGCAATTACTGTAAACGCATCAGTCGCGCGAACAGTAAAGCTGCATGAGTCCGTAAACGTGCAGTTCCGTGTGGATGCCTTTAACCTGGCCAACCACGTAAACTACAGTCCACCTAATTCGGGACTGACGGTGACGACCCCTGGCAATGTGCCCAGCTTTTCTTCCTCGTCCACCTTCGGGCTGATTACCGGTTCGGCGCCGGCGCGGTTTCTTCAACTCGTCACCCGGATCAGCTTCTAACCTTGGCGCTCGCTCGCTTCCAAACGATCTGCATAGATTGCGCGTGGCCCTAGCAACTACATAGCAAATGGATACGTTCATGAAGCGACTGCTGTTCCTGCTTGCTGTTCTTCCTTGTGCAGGCACGCGCCTGCTTGCACAGCAGCCTGCACTGTTCCTCTCGAACCGAGAGTTAGCCGAACGAAATGCACTGGCGCAACGCGAAGACTGGGCCGGTGCGCAGCGCGTAGCCCTGCTTGCGGAAGCAGATCAGTTTCCTGCGTCCTATGAGCAGAGGTTTGGGCTTAAGGGTCCCGAGCTCCCGCCGGAGGGAGGGCAGTGGCTGCACTATTACGCCTGCTCAGAGACGGGAACGCAACTTAAGTTCGTGCCACCTGACCAGAATATCTGCCCTGACAACGGCAAGGTGTACAAGGGATACCCTTATGACCATGTTGTGTATATGCTGCGCGCCGATGCTCTAGGCCAGGGCGCCCTTACCGAGGCACAAGCCTACCGACTTACCGGCAGGCTGGAATATGCAAACAAAGCTGCTCAGGTTTTGAATGCCTATGCGGATAAATACCTGACTTACGCGATCCACGACAATGAGGGAAAGGAGACGAAGTTCGGCGCTCGCGTGTACTCGCAAACGCTGGATGAATCCATTTGGCTCATCAAAATAGCGTGGACGTACGATCTTGTACGTGGCAGCGGAGTGTTGTCGCCGGCGCAGAAACAGCACATTGAACGCGACCTGCTGCGGGCCTCCGCCGGAACTGTCGGAAGAGCCTCCGCGCCTTCGAACCCAACGGCCGCCTTTGCGACCAGCAACATACAGTGCTGGATCAACGCTGCCGTTGGCTCGGTCGGCTACACGCTGCACGATCAGCAACTCATCAGTCAGGCGCTTGACGGTCCACTTGGTTTTCATAATCAGATGCGCCACTCTGTTATCGACGGTTTTTGGGTTGAGGGCGCCTGGTTTTATCAGTTCTACGCCCTGCGGGCACTTACGCAGCTTGCGCAGATGGCCACACAGACAGGCACCAATCTATGGCAGGAGGAGCCGAACCTGCTGAAGCTTCTCGAATCGCCACCGCAGGTCATGTTCGCCGATGGCACGCTGCCGCCGTTCAACGATTCAAGGATCGTCAATGTTTTTGACGAGGCGCCGCTTTACGAAGTCGCGTATGCGCAGACGCACGACGAAGCTCTGCTGCCACTTCTGGAACATGGGCCGCGCAACTCGCGAGAGGCTTTTTTGTTCGGGGCGACAGTTCTCCCCAAAGCTCCTCTTCTGCAACCCAGAAGCGCCGTATTTCCTGAAGCGGGTTATGCCGTAGAGCGGGCCCCGAATAGCGATTTGACCACAGTGCTCAAGTTTGGCCCAGATGGCGGCCCTCATGGGCACTTCGACAAACTCAATGAGGTGATGTACGCCGACGGCCACATCCTCAGCGTCGACCCCGGCACGCAATATTACGGCCTTGCGATCCATCGCGAGTGGGACAAGATGACGGTCGCGCATAACACCATCTCGGTGGATGAAGTGAACCAGAATCCGGCTACCGGCAAACTGCTCGCCTGGCAGTCTGAACCGCAGTTCACCGCGGCGACGGCTTCTGCCGGCGACGCCTACCCCGGCATCGCGCTCACCCGGACCATGGTGACCACGCGAGACTACGTCCTGGAATTAAACACCGGTGAGGCGCAGGACGGCCAGGATCACCGCTTCGCGTGGAACTATCACAACAACGGAAAGCAGACGCTCGATCTCACGACAACTCCGTACACGGGCTTTCCCAAAACGAACGGCTATCCATATCTCGATAAGGTAGAGAGCGCTGCCTCAGCGGAAGCGATCCACAGTACTTTCACGCTGGAGACACAGCCGCCTGAAGGCATGTACGTTACCGTGTTCGGCGCTCCAGGCTCTCAGGTTTTCACCGGAGTAGCGCCCGGTAACAAGATCGCTGTGCTGGCGCCATTCCTCATTGTCCGCAGAAGCGGCCGCAGCGCACGCTTCCTTGCTGTCTTCCAGCCGTTCCTATCCGGACAACAGCGCTTTACCGCGGAGCTTAGAGGATCAAGTGTCGTTATCGTGCACGGGCCGGGCTGGACGGATCGTATACGAATCGGAACTCGCGTGGAGTATCAACGCACCCGATCTAGCGGAAAGGAACAGGTGCAGCACGACGTCACGCACCCAAGCTAGATTGAACGCCGACTTATTAGGAAGGAAGAGCGAAGATGAGGAAGATCACGCGACGTGCTGCACTTCGCCTGGCATCGATGGGAGCGCTCAGCTCCGCTTTCGGCGGCTCCGAAGCCTCCGGGCAAAACCGGCAATCATTGTGTTCGGGATCGAGCCACCCTCACAAGCTGCCAAGGTTCGAGGAACTGCCGTTCGGGAGTGTGCGTCCGCAAGGATGGCTTATGCTGCAGCTTGAAAAGCAAGCGGAAGGGATTACAGGCAATCTGGACAAGCTTTATGCCCCATTCACAGGCAGCGCGTGGACAGCGGACGAGACGGATCCGAAGACCTCGTGGATACCGTGGGAAGTGCGGGCTTACTGGTGCGACGGAGCGCTGCGCTGCGGGGTTCTCCTGCAGAACGATGCAGTGCGAGCGCAGGCCATGCGGCTGCTTGATTTCACCTTTAATCACGCACAAAGCGATGGTTATCTTGGTCCGGCATTCCTGAAAGCACCCGGCAGCTATCACCGCTGGCCGCATACAGTCTTTTTTCGTGCCGCGATGGCCTGGTATGAGTCATCCGGCGACAGCACGGTTGTGGAGCGTCTAAGCCGCCACTACCTGGGCGAGAACTACGCCTTTGTCGGTTGGCGGGAGCAAACTAACATCGAAGCCATGCTTTGGACATACAAGCGGACCGGCAACCCGAAGCTACTGCGCCTGGCAGAGCGGACGTGGGCGATGTCACAGGCGGAGCTTGCCAAAGCCACCAAGGACTGGGACCTTACCGGGCATGGCATGCTCACACCGGGCCCGGTGCGAAGCATGCACGGTGTTTCGTATGCGGAGCACAGCAAGCTGCCTGCCTTGCTCTATCTCGAGACGGGTGACCGGAATTACCTGGATCTCTCTATCTCTGCATACCGCAAAATCGTCGAGCATCACATGCTTGTCGATGGTGGACCGTCTTCATCAGAGTTTCTCTCCACCACGACCGCACGCGACGGCCATGAGACGTGTGACTTGATCGACTATCCATGGGATTGGGGCTACATGCTGGCCGCTACCCGCGATGGCGCTTATGGAGACCTGATCGAGCGGACAACTTTCAATGCCCTTCCCGGCGCGTTGCGAAAGGACTGGAAAGCGCTTCAATACTTTTCCAGCCCGAACCAGATTCTGTGCACCTCATCCTCCGATCATCTTGCCGTGTTGAAGGGCCTTCCTGTGGCTACGATCAGGAAGTATCGCTACATGCAGCGCATGTCGTACCGGCCCTCTCCCGGCTACAGCGTGGTTTGCTGTCCCGCCAATGTCAATCGTGCTCTGCCGAATTACGTCGGTCGTATGTGGATGGTAGATCCTGAAGAGAACGGGCTGGCTGCGACTTTATATGGACCGTGCGAGGCAACTGCGAAAGTAAGTGCGAGGCGTCTCCCGGTAACAATCACCGAGGAGACCAGCTATCCTTATTCAGAAGAGATTAGCTTCCGTCTCTCGATGAGCGAAGGCATCAGTTTCCCGCTTCATCTGCGCATCCCCTCCTGGGCCGTCGGAGCAAATCTGCGTATCAATGGGAGCGACCTGCCCATGCCGGCTCTGAACAGCGGGTTCATTACGGTAAGGAGACACTGGCAATCCGGAGATACTCTTCTGCTTCGTCTGCCCATGACAGTTAATACGAGCGAGTGGCCTGAGGACGGAATGGCCCTCGAACGTGGGCCGCTCGTGTACGCCTATTCCATCCCGGAGAAGTGGACGGAGGTGCAGGATGAGCGCTCCTCGCCATCCTTCCCAGCCTGGGATGTAACACCCACTGGAGCATGGAACTACTCCTTGCTTGCCGATACAGCGGCAAGGTGCACGGCTACATCAGTTCGCGATCTGAAGGACCCCTGGAGCACAGCTCCCTCGACACTGGCTGTCTCTGCCCGTTTTGTCGAGAACTGGAAGGCGGCAGAGACGATAGTTGATAGAGAGAGCGTAACGTTCACTCCTCGTCTCCCGGATGCCTCGGTGCTGCCCACGCGCCTGACTGGCCCGGTTCAACAGCTTACTCTGGTTCCTTATGGGAACACCGAGTTGCGAATTGCGATCTTTCCTCACCTGAAAACTGATCCCGGCCCGATGCCGGGAGATTGATTGGCTCTGGGATACCTCGATACGCAACTACTGCGCCAGCATACAGATCACGTGCAGCGCAGGTAAGCAAGTCTCTACCATGCCGCTTTGTATCGAACAGTCCTTAGAATCTGTCCAAAGTAAGCAACACGGCGCAGCAGTAGGTGAGCGAAGGCGCTTGGGCAGCACTTGGAACATGTGCAGATCGTTGGTTCTAAGTCTCTTTCAGACCAGGACCGGGTTGTGAAGGCTTTGGACATCGATTTTGAGCCGGAGCGTGACGAATCGATCGAGGTCCACTTCGTCGACTTCGAGGGCTGCCCAACACTGGAGGAGATCGAAGCGGAGATGGCGAAGTAGGGCCGCTCACATCTTCTACTGTCACCCAAAGCAGCAGCCCCCTACAGGAGAGAACCAATATGCACGAAACCACAACCATCGATTTCACGCCACCCTCACTCAAGCACCCCGAGACCGCCGCCAAAGTCGCCGCCGCGATGCGGGAGTTCGAAAATGCAAGTGCTGAGGTCGCCAACGAAGCCTCCGGCTTTCTTGACACATGGGGGACCACCATTCTTCGGGGCGCTCCGGAGATCAAGGATGATCTTGTCGACCTTCTCGGAACGATCCATGCGCGTCGCGAGAAGCAGGAAGCGTTTTTGCGCGCACTGGGTGCCGCCCCCAGCAACTCTCCCACTCAGTAGGGTGGCTGCGATAAACTCTCTGTGCACTGGTCCTCGCGTTTCGCTGGAGGGAAGGTTCGAATCGACCACGTTGCCATTGTTATTGCCTCGCACAGCGAACACGGTCAGCCAAGCCCGCGGTTCTTTTCATCGATGAATGCGACTCCATCTTTCCCAAGCGGGGCTCAGCTCTCGCCGACTCGGTGAACACCGAGATTACAAACACTTTCTTGACGGAGTGGGACGGCAAGGAAAGCGGGATCTGGGTGATCGGATCGACGAACCGGCGTGACCTGCTCGATGACGCGATCCTTTCTCGGTTTGCACGCGAGATGGAGCTTTGTCTCCCCGATGCCGCGCTCCGGAGAAAGATACTTGCCCAGGAGTGCGATGAAATGGCTACAAGGCGCTCTTGCCATCCGGGATCGGTACCCTTACGCAAGGGATGAGCGGCCGGGATATGTCCATGCTTGCCAGGCAGGCCGCCGCGGGCCGCGCCCAGGAGTGCGATTGGAGTGCACTGGTTGGCAGGTTTCGGTCTGCCTCCTCTCCCCATGTCGATGATTCAGCGCGTTGGAACACGCTCGTGCTCCCAGAAGCCTTGAAGACCAGGCTGAAGACTACATGCTCCCTGCTTGCGGACGTTGAGGGTGGGAGAGCGATGGAAATCACGGCCCCGGCCGGCATCTTGCTTGTGGGCCCACCGGGGACGGGCAAGACGCAAATCGCCAGCACCATCGCAAACGAGTGCGGGATGGGCTTCGTCAAGGCAAGCAGTGCAGACCTTTTCGGCCTCTACATCGGCCACAGCGCCAGCAATGTTCGGGACTTGTTCGAGAAGGCACGAGCATTGCGCCGGCGATACTCTTTCTCGACGAACTGGATGTGGCGGCCCAAACGCGACACGTCCGCTGGAGGGACTTTCACCGTAAAACTATCGACCAAATGCTGCAGGAGACGGATACAATCTGCAAGTCTCGAAGCCATGTTTTTGTCCTTGATGCAACGAACCGAAAGACACCATCGATGAGGCCATTCTTAGCCGTTTCTCCAGCAGATTCACATTCTGCTCCCGGTGCGAACGGGCTTCAGCAGATTCTTCGGATCCTGCTTTAGAAAGCCTGCGCTGTCTCCGACGACAACAATCTCGTTAAGCAAGATCTCGGAGGGACAATCTTGTCAGAACCTTAAGAACTGGTTCACGCAGGCGCAACAAGCTGCGGTAGCGAAAGCCATTTCAAAAGGCGGCGCTTCTAACTATGCGCTTGAGCTTAATGATTTGCTCGTTCCGGAGGATTGAAGATTCACTGCAGCAGTGGAAGGTAAGCACGGATTGCTTCTGCTCTCATGGGTTGTACCTCCTCGTTGCCAAACCTAACAGTTCGCTTAGCCGATACGGAGCTATCACGATAAGTCAGGGCGCGCAGCCGACGCGATCTGATAGGACCATGTGACTGGGACTGCGCAGGCGACTCTGTTAGTCTGCAGTCGGTTGGGTATAGCGTAAGTCTCAGTGTAGACGCGTAGACACTCACGCAGCGTGTGAGCGTCGGGCCCGGCACGCGCAACCTGACGAAAGGTGCGAGCGCTCCCGGGCAAGACAATGGCGATGAAAGTCTGATTTCTCAAAGCCAAAGACGGCTTTGACCGATAAATGTATGACATGCAGAGGTAACGCGAAGCGTTCTTTGCTGTGGAGACCATGCACTTGTCCCAGGCATTATCGGTGCTGCAGCACTCCCCTTTTATCTCTTCACCAGCCGGATTCCAGCGTCATCGTTGCCCGTTAGTGCTTCTACGTTCGCGCCAACATCAATGGCCCGCAACACTGATGGCCTGGTGAGAGCATAAGTGTTTCCCCTCAACGCTACATTGCGTAGGTCATGCAGCTTGATGATACAACTGGGTTCGGCCGATGGAAGGTTAGCTGATACAGTCACATTGTTATTCGAGATTTCAACTATATTCGACCATCCTATGTTCATTAGGAACGGACTGTAGTTGCCGTCGAACAAGTTATTCATGATCGCTATGTTGCGGTTCCCGATAGCTCCGTCACCATGTACGAAGATGACCCCATCTGCTTTTACGTTATTACGCAAGGCGTTTTCACGGAACGAATTCTCTGTTACGGTTACATTCCAGCAGTAGTTGGCCTCGCTCCAGAAATATTCCGGTCCGATACTCACCGCTGACATGCCACAGCCCTCGATGTGGCAACCCTGTATCAAGCCATTATCTGCTTTGACTAAAATTCCTCGAGAGCGAGTGTTTCCGAGTATGCAATTCGTGATTCTGTAAAATTTGCCGCTGCGATCTGGGTTCCCGGCTTTTGAATCGGCTGGCGGTATCAGTGCCTTATCGAGAGTCAGTTCCAGATACGCGTTGGGAGCATCAAGAGTACGCAAAGCGATGCATGTGGCCTCATCGAAGAACCCGTTGCTGCTCGACATTCTCACGGGTTCATTGACGGCAAATCCGGCGCGATTCCCGCTTTCGAGGATTAGCTTGTTGCCTTCGGCGCGAATCACCTCTTGAAAGCTGCCGTGGACAGCTATGCAATCATCCAGTAGCACTCCTTCCCAGATGCAGTGGTCGATGGTGGGCCCGGTTTTCGTACCGGTGGAGTGAAAACCATCCGCGCCACAAGAGACCAACTGTTCCTCCGTCGCACCCGCCGGCCTGGGACCGCGGGCGATTTTGCAGCCGAAATACTGGTGTCCTCCCTCGCCACCCGTTTCGAAAAACGCGGCGAAGCCTGCATTCTTCAGGGTGATCCGTCCCATCGTGCAGCGCTCGCTCTGGTCTAGCTGGACAATGGAGCTGCCTCCCTTGGCGCGGCAAACCAGCCAATCGTTTACCAGCGCTCCTCCCATCAATCCGGCAATCTGATACAGGCGGTAATGTCCGGGATGGATCGTTATCACTTCCTTCGCGCCGCTGTCGCCTGTGCCCACCTTGAGAAGGCGGGTCTTCTGATCGATTACATTGTAGGTTACCCGAGATGGATCGATGTCGGTTCTGTATCCAACGTCGATCCGCCACTCTACATACTTACCTCTGGTATCTTCGGCGACTGCTTTGATCCTCCCTTGCGTGTAGGAGATATCAGCAAACTGCAGTGTAGCGTCCTCTATGATGACGTTGCTGCACCCGCTCAGCAAGATGGGTCGGTGAACGGTATCTTCAAAAATAATCGTGACACCTTTACAGTGAACCGTTGTATCTTGCCAGCCCTTCAGCTCAATGCTGTTTTTGCCGGTGGCAGGCAGCACGTAGGCGCCAGGGGTAATGGTGATATCTCGTTCACCCCTGCTGTACGCGTTGATGATCTCAGCAGCAAGCGCAGTTGGACGCCTGGGATCGCCCACTGTGGCAGTGGAATGCCGGAGGGGCAGAGCAGCGCCGGCCAGCAATGCCCCGCCAAGCTTTAGAGCATCCCGTCGAGAAACTATCTCGGGCGCATAAGCGCGACCGTTTCTTGCAGCTGCCTCGATTCGATGCGTCATATCTTCTTCCTTGAAACGTCAGGGCTGCGAATGCCTAGACAGCGGAACGTGCGCCAGGCCGATGGTGGGGCTAACCTGGACCGCGCCATCGGCGCTGAAATAAATGGGATCGATGCTGAGCCATGGCGCCAGCGGACTTTCCTCGTGCCTGAAGGCTGTCCACCAGTTTCCATCCGGTCCACGGAACTCCGATTGGTGACCACCGGGAAAAATACGCCAGCGCGGATCAAGCTTCCAAGGCCCGTGAAGGCTCCTGGCCGTGGCCACACCGGTATCGTAGAAGCCCTCCGGGCCGCGGTAGGTCTCGGCGAAGAACAAGTAGTAGGTGCCGGCGTGTTTAATCATGTAAGGACCCTCAATGGTTTCTGGAGCCGGCTTGCCGATGGCTTTGAAATCCTCGGGAACGGCAGCCTGCGAAAGCGAGGGCCCCACGTCCACGATCCCCTGATCGATTTTTGTAAGATCGACCGGATGCACCTGGTTGCGGGGCCAAACGAGGTAGGTCTGGCCATCGTCGTCCTGGAACAACGACGTGTCCACGCCAGGGCCTCTGAGCGCGGTAAAGTGCGAGTAGGGACCGGTAATCGCATCGGAGACTCCGATGAACTGATAGTAGCCCATGTGACCACCGACATTGTATTTTGCGGCTATCCAGTTGCTGGCGCCAAAGATGATGTAATAGCGGGTGCCTATCTTGTGAATCTCAGGCGCCCAGAATTGGTGTTTGTACGGGCAGTCCTGTGGAAGGTCAGACGATTTCAGAATCCAGTTCAACATCTCCCAGTGTTTCAAATCGTGTGAAGAATATAAGGCAATCCCGGGTGACGAACCGTAGTCCGGCTTGTCGGCATTGCGCTCCGTGTAATTGCCAAAAGGCCACATGGTGTAGACCATGTAATAAGTTTCGCCGTCCTTAATAATGTCTGGGTCGCGAAGACCATCGCGGATGGTTTTCCCCTGAATGTAGATAGGATTGGACCACTGGAAAAGCTGCTCTCTGGTCGCCGGCGCCGGGCCCGGCTTGGGAGCAGCCCAGGTACCTGCTGTCACTCCGAACGACAGAGCTGTAGCTAAGCACTTCATTCCCATCCTTCTCGTCATTCCACTCTCCAACCATCTCTGTAAACCACCGCTGATCGTATCGATAAGACGATTCTGCGCGCTCCCGACATATGTACTAAAGAAAGTCCGTAGCTTTGGCCTATTCCACAGGATTAGATCGTGAGCGTAGATTCCTCCCCGCGTTGAAGAAGCGCCTTCTGCTGGGACGCTGCTGAGAAGCAGGCGGCAACCGCTCCAGCAACGACGCTTCGCACAACAAACGAGGAACCCCCTATGCGTATTTCGCTTTTCTCGAAGTCGAACACCTTCCTGCTGTTTGCCGGTTCCCTGTCGCTTGCCGCGCCCTGCGCACGGGCGCAGAGTACCGCGATTCAACTTGGATTGCAGAGCCTGCAGATGCTGACGGGTGACAACCAGAAACTCACCATCACGACGCCGCCCGACCCTGGCGCCGCGCCTGTTTCGATCACTGTCCAGGGGCTTCCTAGTGGAGTCACCGTATCGCCGCAGGTGCTCACGCTTGCGCCCGGCTCCATCGGCAAGCTGGTGTTTTCAGCCGCCTCCGGCGCAGCGGGCGGACAGCGAACGCTGACCCTCAAGGCCGCGAGCGGCAGTACCAGCCAGAGTGTTTCACTACCGTTCGTGCTCGATGAGCAGTCGCCCCAGGAGCAGGCCGACTGGAACAACCCGCAGGCCGGCCTCGTGGCGCCGGCCGACTACACCGCACTCAAGAAGAGCGCGGCCCAGATCTACAACGTCAAGAGCGACCCCTACGCCGCGAAAGGCGACGGCGTGACCGATGATGCGCCGGCGATCAACAAGGCGATCGCCGCCGCGATCGCCGCCGGCAACTCCGCCAACGACGGCAAGCTGCGGCTGGTCTACATCCCGGACGGAACCTACGTCTTGAAGACACCCGCGACCGGCGACAGCGCCTTCCTCGCGATCTACCACGGAGACAATGTCGGAATCCTGGGCGGCCGGCATACGGTGCTGCTGTCCACCTCGGATGCCGACGACTGGATCCAGGAGTTTGCCGTGAACAAGCTGACCCTCGCGTCGCTGGTGCTGGACTCGACCACGCGATGGTTCACCCAAGGCACCATTACGGCGGTCAACGCAGTGCCCAACAGCGTCGATGTGCAGATCGATCCGGGCTACGACGACCCGGACCCGAACACGCGGCCTGACTTGGCGGCAACGACGCTGCTGCGGGTCTACTCCGACCCCGCCTACATGACCTACGACCAGACGGTGGTGCCCACCATTGTGAGCAAGCAGCAGCTTGGCCCCGGGCAGTGGCGCTTCATCCTGAGTGCCGCGCCCAACCCGGACTACCTGAACAAGCAGGCCCTGCTGTGGCCCAACGGCGCCCGCGGCACGGGGCTCGATCTCAATGTGACCGGCTCCCTCCGGGTGACGGATGTGAAGGTGTATCCGCGCGGAGGAGGCAGCGCTTTGGGCGCAGGCAACACCAACGGCCAAGCCTTCTTCGGCAACTTTTTGCAAGGCCGCAGGCCGGGCGAGCTGATCGGCGCGACGGGTGGAACCTTTGAGCAGAACAATCGCGGCGCGTTCACCTTCACGCACTGCGATATCTCCGGCAACGACGATGACGGATTCGACTTCCACACCTTTGCCACGGTGGTCAACGCGCAGACAGGCCCGCGTGAGATCGTCATTCCGGTGACCACGGATTTCTACGCCGTCGGCGACACCATTTCGGTGCTCGACTGGGTGCAGGACGAGGTGCGCAACCAAGCGAAAATCCTTGGCATCGCGGTCGAGTCGGACGGCCGCCACCTGATGCTCGACCGCGACGTGACCGTTCTGCGCGCCGGCGCCGCCGACCCCGCGAACGATCCCACCGGTAAGCTGGACCGCACCTGGGACAACACCGTGCAGTCGCACAGCACTTTGACCTATAACCGCATCAGCTCCATGCGCGCGCGGGGTTTGCTGATCAAAGGCTCGCCGGGCAGCGTCATCCGCGGCAACTACTTCCACGATGTGCCGAGCACCGCGCTGATGGCCGCGCCCGAGTTCTACTGGAGCGAAGGCCCGCAGAATGTCGATATGCGCATCGAGGACAACACCTTCGTCAATAACTCCCTCGGCAATGTCTGGGTGGCCATGGTCACGGGTAACTCCACTTACTCGGCGACTTCGTATGACAACCGCGACATTACCATCACCGGCAACACCTTCAGCGGCTGGGGCCGCCACCCCGAGCCCTTCGTCACCGGCATCTACGGGCCGGCGGTAGCGGTCGATAACACAGACGGGGTGAAGGTGACGAACAATACCTTCGGAACGCCCGACCCGGCACTGCCGGCCGGCAACAATCCGATCCAGTTCGGGGTGTCGAAGAACTGCAAGGTCTCCGGCAACACGGGCGCGGAGAACGATGCCGCGGCGTGCACGCACTAAGGCTGCGGGCACTCGTACTTGCAGACCAAATGTACTGATAAGTCGGACGCGCCGCTCTTTCAAGAGAGCGGCGCGTCCGACTTAAGGAAACACAACTCCAAAAATTACTAACCCGCACTTACTAAACGTCCAGCAACAGCAGGGCAGCGCTGGCTGGGGGGAGCTGCATCTGGATCGAGCCGTCCGGCTGGACGCGGACTGTCTGCTCCTGTGGAGACCACTCTCCCGTGCCGCTGACAGAGCTGCCGGCCAGCAGGATCTCTTCGCGGCTCTCGGGATGGGGCGCGGTAAGGTTCCACACACGCGCGCGCCGCACACGCTGGCCAGGATGGAGGGCGACGCTGAGCGGCTGGGTGAGCTCCTTGTTGAACAGCGCGACGCGCAGCCCGGTATCGAGGCGGACCGCGTACACGCTCGCACTGCGCGGTTCCGGTTCTTCAAGCGTGGCGCGGATGCGTGTGCCGCCGCAAAGCTGTCCCGCGAGCAGCATGCCATAGTAGAGCGGGCGAGGGCGGAAGCCGACCTCGTCACTGCCGGCGATGGGCGTGTAACTGCCGCTGACCTGGTCGATGCGATCCTGTGAGGACCAAGCACGGGCCAGCGGGCCGCCGCCGAGCGCGGTCGAGAGCGACTTACTGGCACCTCCGTGAAAGTTGACGCCGCGATACCCCGCAGCCGCGAGATGCAGCATCATGTCGCCGCCCCACAGCGCGGAGGCAAAGACGTCGCTGACTCCCGGCTTGCCGCCCCAGAAGCAGGAGTTGATCTCGGTCATGCGCACCGGGCGCTCCGCGAGTGTCTCCGCACGCGCCGCCAGCACCAGCTCCGCGGCCAGGCGCGGTTCCGGCGCCAGCAGTTTCGCGATGGTGGTCTGGGCGCTTGTCGGAGGGCCTTCCGCGTAATAGTGTCCGGAGAGGAAACGAACCTCCCGCCCGGCTGCCTGCGCGAAAGGAACGATCCAATCCATGTTGTCGACCTCCGCGGTATCAGGCCCGGCGAACACAGCCTCCGGCACGGCGGCGCGCACCGCCTGCGCAAAGCGGCGCCACTCGGCGAGGTACGCGGGAAAGTCCCAGACAACGTGGGGACGCAGGCGGGCGCCGAAGATATCCGGCTCGTTGCCGATCTGGAAGACTACCCGATGCGCGCCCACGATGCCCGAGACAGCTTTCGCTTTTACCGCTGCCTGCGCGGCTGTGCCGGTGCCCAGGTTCAGCCCGAAGAGCAGGCTCCAGCCGGTCGCATCGAGGAAGCCCGCCAGCGCGCGAATCGATGCCGGGCCGATCGGGATCCGTGCACTCGCCGCATCGTCCGCAGACGGTGCGGCCTGCTCTCCTTGCCACAGGGTGAGGTCGCTGGTATTGCCGCCGATCCTGAGCACGCCATGGCGCCCGAGCCGGCGCACCAGCCCGATGAGCGCCGCATTGCCGGGAGAGAAGCAGTTTGGGTCGGCGAGCTGCGCCGCTTCGTAGCTGAGCCCGGTAAAATCCTCCGCGATCTGGCCCAGGGTTTGAGACGGTTCCAGCCGCACCGTACACGTGGCCGGCTGGCCTGGCAGAGCCAGCGCGTGGGACGCCAGGCCAGAGAGTGAAAGCGCGGCGGAGTGGGCGAGGAAGCGCCTGCGATCCATCAACTCCCGCCGCTCGGATTCTGATCCAGGCCCTGATACGTGAAATGACGAAACACCCCCGCGCCGCTCGCCGCCAGCGCCACCCGCACCGAGGCCACTCCATCGAGCTCGATACCAAAATCGAACCGCCGCCACTGCTTGCCGTCCGCGCTCGCATACACCGAGATGTCGTGTTCGTTGTCGAGCACTTTGAACCAGGCTGTCGTGCTCGACCAGGGCAGCTTTAGCTGCGGCCGCCCTTGCACGAACATCGTGAGCTGCCCCTGCGAGAGAAACGCCCCTGTCACACCCTTCGCATCCGACAACAGCGCCAGGCCGGCCTGCGCGGTTGCCGTCGCTTCCACCTCCACGGTCGCCTGGTAGGCATGGTTCACCGGCGAGACGAAAATCTCCGGCGCATCGCTCAGGTCTTTCATTCCCGGGCTGCCGCCGGTCAAGCGCAGGGCTCCCCCGCCCGTGCGCACCGAGTGCGCCAGGTCGTCGATATGGCCGTAGTTCCACTGCAACCCCAGCGTGGGCGCGTCGAACTCGTCCGAGAGCGGCATCCCGTCGCCTACGTTCTCCCCCGCCGGCTTGCGTAAAATCTCGCTCGCATTTGCGTCTCCCGCCACTCGCGGCCAGCCATCGCCGGTCCACTCGATCGGCAGCAGCAGCGTCGCGCGCCCCAGCGAGCGGTAGCCGTTCTCGATTGCGTGATACAGCATCCACCAGCTCCCATCGGCGTCGTCGATCAACACGCCGTGGCCCTGCGACCACCAGCGCTTACTGCGCACCGTGGTGTGCACCAGCGGGTTGTAGGGTGAGTTCTGCCACGGGCCTGTGGGGGAGCTGGAACGAGCCACTACCGCCATGTGGCTGGTCGAAGGCCCATCGGTGCCGCCCTCCGCGGAGACCAGATAGAAATAGCCGCCGTGGTGGATCAGCTTCGGCGACTCCAGGCAGAAGCACTGCACCGGCCAGTCGTTCGGGAACTGCCATCCCGCGTAGACCTTGGTCAGCGGGCCCGCCGCGGAAAGCCCGTCCGCGGCCAGCGGCGCTACCCGGCCCGCATCCACATACAGATACTGCCGCCCATCCGTGCCGGTAATGTGGCCGGGATCGATGCCGCGCAGGCCCATGTTGACCGGCTTGCTCCACGGCCCTTGCATTGAAGTCGCCGTCATCGCCCACACTGTCCCGGTCGCCACGATCGGCAGATAGAGGTAGAAACGGCCCTGCTGATAGTCAAGCTCGGGCGCCCAGATGTCTCCCTCTACCGGGACTTCGACGCGCGCGTACGGCTCCCAGTTCACCAGATCGCGCGAGTGCCACACCAGCAGCCCGCGGGGGTTCTCGCCGCTGTTCACCAGATAGTAGTCGCGATCCACACGCACCACCGCGACATCGGCATAGTCGCCATGGATCACCGGATTGCGATAGAAGCCGTTGCCGAGGTCCGCGCGCGGCTGCGCTTCGCGCTCCACCGAGCGCACGCGCCCGGCTGTGTTGGCAGCCGTCTGCGCCAGCAGGGGCGGCCTTGCGAGCGTGAAGATAAGTAGTAGGAAACCGCGTCTTCCCCATGGCATCCGATTTGGAGGCCTGCGGTTCATGGCTGCTCTCCCGGCAGCGGCCTGAAGCTCGCCGCGCACGCTGTCGGATCGTAAGTGCCGGCGTGACCCTCCGCGCTTATCAGCGAACTATCCTGCATCTTCACCTGGGGCACGCCGGGTACCGTATTCTGACTTACATCTACGCAGCGGGCGTGGTCCAGCGAGAATGCCGGCCCGGTCGCCGGATCGGCGTGATTGTAAGTGACCGTGTTATGGAGGAAGCTAAGTCCTTCCACGGATCGGGCATAGACAATCGGCTGCTCAAGTAAGTCGAACTGGTTGTCTTCGATCCGGATGTTCCGCACGCTAAAGTAGTTTGCGCTCTCCGTCGACTGCAACGGTGGATCGATCCAGATCGGCGCGGGACCAAACGTGCCCGTGTTCGTATCCACAAACCGGTTGTGTCGCACCAGCACGTTATGCGCCGGCGCGTTCTCAAACCAGTAGCTTGCATCGGCGCTGATCAGGATCGCCGGTCCCGATAAGTGATCGAAAAAGTTGTCCTCCACCACGGTCGAGGCTTGCGAGCCGAACAGCGCGCCGCGCGCGCGGTTGTGCCGGATATGGTTGTGCCGGTACAGCACCGTAGGCCGCCAGGCCAGGTTCTCTACCCCGTCCTTGAGCGCCACGGACGCGGGCAGCGCCCCGGTAAAGCGCACCCGCAGGTGCTTGTCGTCGATGCGCTGCACATCCGCAACCGTAGCGGTGGCATACGGCTCGATCGTTTGCGGGTGCACAAAGCGCAGCTGGTCGCCGGCAGCCGCGAACTCCAGCCCGAACGTCTGCGGGTGGCCCCACTCCAGCGTCACCGTATCCGGCGCCGGGCGGCCCGCCACGCGAAGATATGAGCCATGCACATTGATGCCATCGTCAAGCATGTTCTCGAACAGGCCATTCTCAATGGTCAACTGTCCCCGGCAGTTCGAGAAATGCGTCGCATCGGCCATCGTCGTCACATACCGCCCGCTACCCGGCTTCAGCTCCACGTTAAACCCGTCCAGATGCACCCCTTCGCTCTTTTGCGCAATGAAACCCATGCCTTGCGCACTGTACACATTCACTTGCGAGACCGTCACACCCGTGCTGCCGCCGACAAAAATCGCCGGGTTGGGCCGGTCGCCGTTCCACAGCACCAGCACGTCGCCGGGTCGGGTGTGCTGCTTCAGTCCCGATACCCGCACCGTGCCCGGCCCCAGCGCTTCGGCCGTCGTCTTGAAGAACTGCCAGTTGTCGCCAGTGCGGGGCGCGAGCCCTTTCTCCACCGGATCGAAGACCACGCTCGAGTGCGCCGGCTGCTCGAAGCCCTCAGCGCGGATGGAGATAGCACCGTTTTTCACTTCATACGTGCCGGTGTCATCGATATGCAGCGTGGCCGTATCGCCACTGCTGCCGACCACACGCGCCTGCACGATATGCGGCGTCGCGTAGTCGATCGAGAAATCGCGCAGCGTTACCCCGTCCGAATCCGTGACGGCAGCCGGCAGGATAGAGTCGTGGAATACAAACTCCGAGCCGCCGCCGTCCAGCGTGAGCCCGTGCGCGTGCTCGATCGGCATCGCGACCGCGCGCTCCGCCAAATCGTCGTGGTTCGAGATGAACAGCCGCTGCTTCGCAGCCGCCGCCGGCCAGAAATCGTAGCGCCCGCGTGGGAACTTCACCAACGCGCGATGATTTTCAAGCGCGAACGCGATTGCTTTCTCGACCGCGGCCGTGCTGTCCTGGCCGCTGCCGGGCCGCGTTCCATAACTCGACACATCCACCGCCTGCGCGCCCGCATGCGGTGCCCCCAGCAGAACGCATGTGGTTAGAATAAAAGTGACAAGCGAGCGCATGCGTTGCTTCCTTCCTTTGAGCTCAATGGGTTCACCACTTTCATGCATTCCTGCAAGTGAATGGAACCAAACCAAGCGCCGTCCTGAGATACGGGCTATGCCCAAAGCAAAGGTCCGAATAAGGTGTCATCCTGAGCGAAGCAAAGGATCCGCTATTAACCTCGCTCGCACCCCAACACGGCGAGCCCCGGCTAAAAGCTGATCCGCGCGTCCACCTGCCCGTTCCTCGGATTGCTGACCCCGCCGTTCCACTGCCCGAAGTTGGTGCCGGTAAGTCCACCGCCGAAGTTGGTGCCGAGCGTGTGCTGGTTGAAGACATTGAAGAAGGAAGCTCCAACCTTCACCCCCACCCGCTCCGTCACAAAGAACGTTTTATGCAAGGAGAAGTCGGAGTCCAGATACGCGAATCCGCGGGCGCCCGGAAAATATGGGCCATTCGGAATACTAAACTCGTACTGGTAAGGAACCGGAAAGTTAGCGCCGACAAATGCGCTCTTGTTGAATGCCGAGTAAGTGCTATTGGTGGCGATGGCGTGATTGATCTCGCTCTGGCTTGCCATTTTGATCTTCTGCCCCGGAACCAGCTCTGGGAAGCAGGCGCCGGCCTCGAACTGCCCCGGCGTATTGCAGCTCGCGCCAAAACTCTCTAGGTTGCCCGAGTTGATATGGGTAATATCGGCGACCTCCCAGCCGCCTACTGCCAGGTCGAGCAGGCGGCTGTTGTTCAGGAAGTGCTGCCCGCGACCGAATGGAAGCGTGTAGGTTCCCGCGAAGTTAAAGACATACGGAAGGTCGTCTGCGCTCAACGCATAGTAGCGCTGCCTTTGCCCCAGGCCGTATAGATAGTTGTGGATCACCGCACCAAATTGATTGCCCGGCGTTGCGAACAGCTTCGACCAGGTAAAGTTAGCCAGCAGAAAGAGGCCATTCGAATAGCGCCTTTGCGCAGCCAGCTGCAGCGAGTGATACATGGAGTAGCCGTGAGTCTCGGTCAGGCTGCCCAGCGACTGGCAGAACTGGGGGTAGGGCAGCAGCGCCTGCGCGACGCTTGGGATGCAGCCTTGCATCTGCTGGACCCATCCCTGATACGGGATCGAAACTCCATCCAGCATCGTCTGGCCGGGCTTGAAGATGTCATACAGGTGATTGCCCAGTGATAGATAATTTAGCGGGATGATATTCGCCGGGTCCAGGCTGGAGTAGAGATGCGTGCCCTTAGTGCCCACATACGTAATGCTCGCCGAGGTGTTATGGCTGAAGGCATGTTCAATAGCCAGGTCGTATTGCTGCGAGTAAGGCAGCCGGCCATCCCCAGGATTGCGCCAGGGAGCGCTGTACGTGCCTCCATTGCCGAGCCCCAGACTCAGATCGGGCACAGGGTTGGGATTGCCCGGGAAGCCCTGCGAAAGATAAAAGGCCGGATCGAGGCCGCCGTTGCCGGGCGAGCTGTAACTCGGCTCAAGATTAAACCCTGTCTGCTCGCTCGCGCCTACGGAGTAGTCCGTATAAAAAAGCTGGTCGAAAGCGATCGAGTATCCTGCGCGAATGGTTGTCGTATTGTTCGGCGCATAGATGAAGCCCAGGCGCGGCGCGAAGCCCTTGTAGAAAAGATTTTCCGGCGCATGGGTGCCGGCATAAGCGGCCCCCGCGCGGGGTGTTCCGTACACGATAGCGCCTGGCCTCCCGCCGGCCGTGGGATTGGCGCGCGATAGGTCTGTCCAGCTGTTATTGCCATCCGTCTCCGTGCCCGGACTCCAGAAATCCCAGCGTAGCCCATAGGTCAGCGTAAGATGGTCGGTCGCTTTCCATACATCGCCGGCAAAGGCAGAAGCCGCGTGCTGCCGCCCGTGGTAGGCGAACACACTACGGTAAGTGGAATTGGCGTTGTTCACCGCGCCTAGCAGGAAGCTCGCGACACTGTTGCCGCTCGTTACCCCGATGAGCCCGGTCTGCGCCTGCGAAAAGGTGAAGCTGCCGGCTTCGTTGGTGCCTTGCGTCGCGTCCACGGTGAGGTAGCGGAACTCGCCGCCGAGCGAAATGGTGTGTTTGCCTTTGACTACGGTAAGTAAGTTGTTGGCAATGTAAGTCGGGCGATGGGTCACGCTCTGCGATGGGTCGCCCCAGATCGAGCCGTATGAGGCATATCCGCCGATCAGGATGGTTGGAGGCGCATTGGCGCCCGCGACGCCGCCAATCTGCGGGAGTTGGTTCGCATATTTATAGTTCAGCGATCCCAGTCCCTCGTTCCGGTTGAGATAGCCGAAGGCGAAATGATTGAGCGTGGTTCCGGAAATCGTGTGGTCCCAGTTGATCCGGTCCACCCAGGAGTTTTCAGGGTTGCCGAAGAGCTGGTCGTAGGAAAGCGCCTGTGGTAGCTCACTGTTGAACTTTTGCGGAGACGTCGAGTGCCAGATCGAGACCGCGACGTGATCTCGCTCGCCGGCATACTCGTCGATCTTTATGAAGAACTGCTTCAAGCCGGCCAGGATCGCGTCCGGCACCGCCTTCGGCACCTGGTAGTTCGCTACCGCGTTGCTGTTAGTCGGCTGGGGCAGGAAGTTATCGAACGCTTGGGCAATGGGGCTGATGCGGTTCGGGCAGATCACATTCGGATGCAATCCATCGCAACCCATGAACTGCTTCCGGCTGTAAGTGCCATCGGGGTTGGCCACTGTTGTCGTTGGGTCGTAGATGGGGATAAGCTGGCCCGCTCCGTTCACCTGGTCGGTAAAGTCACCTGCCCGATTCTTGAGCGTGGGAATGGTCAGGACCGGCGGATTAACGCCGCCCTTCTGCTCATACTGCTCGTAGTTAAAAAAGAAGAACGCCTTATTCCGCGCCGAGTAAATCCAGGGCGCCTTGATGGGGCCGCCGATGTTGCCGCCGAACTCGTGTTCGTTGTCAGGGTTCTTGGCTTGCGTGCCGAAGCGGGTCGCGTTGAGGTCGGTATTGCGCAGATACTCAAACGCGCTGCCGTGGAAGTCCTTGGTCCCGGACTGGGTCGTCTCCGAGATCACACCCGATGCGGTACCGCCATACTGCGGCCCGTAGTTCAGCGACAGTACCTTCACCTCGCTGATCATGTCGGGCGAGAACGGGAAGTCGCCGAAGGCGATGGTGCCGCCCTGGCTCAGCGCGCCCTCCTGCAGGCTCACGCCATCCACAATCGCCTCCTGCCCTTCCACCACGCCGCCGTTGATGCGTATCTGGCTTTCGTTGGTGGTGCCGTTGTTGGAAGCCACACCCGGCAGCACTGCGGCGAATGTGGTGGCATTGCGCGGCGCTCCATTCACCAGAATGGGGAGCTTCTGCTCGGTCTCCGGCGAGATATCGGTCTCCTGGGTCACGCTATCAAACTGCAGCGGCGAAGCATTCGCGTTCACCGTCACCGTGCTCTGCACGCTGCCCGGTTTCAACGCCACGTCCACGCGCGCCTGCTGTTCGATCTCGAGCACAATGCCCTGCTGCTCAAAGCGGCTGAAGCCCTGCGCTTCGACCTGGATGGTGTAGTGGCCGGCCACCAGCCCCGGAAAGCTGTACAGTCCCGCGCCGTTTGAGACCGTCGTGTTGCGGGTGTTGGTCAGCGTGTCGGTCAGCGTCACTTTAGCACCCGCGATAGCCGCGCCGGAGCTGTCCTTGACCTCGCCGCTGATCAGACTAGTGGTTTGCCCGAGGCCAAGCAGAGGGCACAGCAGAACACAGAGAAAAAGAACACGTATGCAAAAGCTGGGTCTTAAGGAAAACCAACCCATGCCGTGAAAAGAAACGGCCCATCGCACCGCTGCCGGCCGAGCCGCTTGTGACGCTGATAAGAGGTGCACACTTCCTCCTGAAACGGTTCGCTCATTCCGGCGCGCCGCATTGATTCACGCCTCTTCGTCGGCGGGCCGGAACGGGAGAACAATAAACAGCGGGCGCAAGGACGCGCAATCGTTCGCAACGGGGAGTGCGCGGTAGTACATCTGTTCGGTATAGTCAGCGTCCGCGTGCATGGCATATTATCTGCTGGCGAAGGGGACGGAGACGATGCGAGAGAGCGTGGCTCACGCGCCGGATATAAAGCTGGAAACCGAGCTGGAACAAAAGGTCCGCATTCTTATCATCGACGACCACGTCGCGATGCGGGTCGGGCTTCGGAGCATGCTGGAGGGCGAGCGGGACTTTGAGGTTGTCGGCACGGCCGCCAGCGGGCTTGAGGCGCTGGTGTTTCTGGAGCGGGTCCAGGCGGACATCCTGCTGCTCGACCTGCGCATGCCCGACATGGACGGGATTGCGTTCCTCAGGGAAGCACGACAGCGGAGGTTTGCCGCGCGCAGTATCATGCTTACCAGCTACGAAACCGATGAGGATGTCTATCGAGCGATCGATGGCGGTGCACAGGGATACCTGTTGAAAGATGCCTCAGAAAAGGAGCTGCGCGATGCGATTCTCTCCGTGCATGCCGGCCGCAGCTACCTGCCTCGGCACATTGCCGCGCGTCTGGCCGACCGCATGCATCGATCCAGCCTGTCTACCCGCGAAATGGAAGTGCTGGAGCTGATGGCGAAGGGTTTGACCAACAAAGATATTGCCGGTGCGCTGGGCATCAGCAGCCACACGGTGCGGTGCCATGTCGCCAGCATCACCGCAAAACTCGACGTTTCTGACCGCACCGAGGCAGTCACGGTGGCCATCCGGCACGGCATCATTAAGATCACCTGATGGGCACCAAGTCCGTGCGGCGACTTCGTGTCGCAGACAAGAGTTTCTCGACAGGAATCTGCGAATCCTTTTCCGTGTGGCGGTATGCCAGCGCGCCACTGGCTCTGCTGGTCTGCTTCTCCGCAGGCTGCCACGCGCACTCAGCGCCCACACTCGCATTTATCCCGCAGATGACTGCGGACGACGTCTGGGAGTCGTCGCACGCCGGGGCCCTCAAAGCCTTGCAAGGTTCGGGCTATCACCTCTACTGGAACGGGCCGACGGACGATGCCGATGTGCAGGGACAGATCTCCCTGCTGGATACGGTGGTCGCACGCGGCTATCAGGGCATCATCCTTGCGCCTGATCGCTCGCTCGCACTCATGATGCCCGTTGAAAAGGCCCTCCATCGCGGTGCCCCGATTGTTGTCGTCGGTTCGCCGCTGCCTCTGCCGGCTCAGGACAAGCTCTTCTACGTGCTCAACGATGAAAAGCAGGCGGGTCAGCTGGCGGCTCTCAGGATCGGGCAGCAGTTGCACGGCCAGGGCCAGGTCGCCATCCTCGGCATCGATCCTGAAGCGATCGGCATGGTCGAGCGCGTGCAGGCTTTCGGTGCAAGCCTAGACAAGGAATTTCCCGGGATCAGCATCGTCACACGGCGCGCCGACTCGCAGAGTGAGCCGCAGGCTGAGCAGTCTACTGAAGATACTCTGCGCGCCTATCCCCAGCTCACAGCTATCTTCGCGCTCACCCGCAACGCCACCACTGCGGCCTTTGAGGCTCTGCAACAGAGCAGCCGCAGCCGGCGCGTGCTGCTCATGGGCTGCAGCCAGCGCTACGAACTGCTCTACTTCCTTTCCCAGGGCTGGCTCGACTCCCTGCTCATTGAAAACACCTATGACATGGGGCGTCAGGCCGCGCAGACCCTCCTGGAGGAGGATGCCGGCAGGCGGCCGCCCAGCGTCCAGTATGTGCAGCCAGTCCTCGTCACCCGCCAGAACATGTACGACTCCGCACTGCTCCCCGTGCTCACGCACCTGGGGAAGGAGTAAACCGGATGGCCCCGCTCATGCGCGCCCGTATGCATCCCAGGCGTCTTCTCTTCCTCCTCGTCTCTCTCGGCGTTATCGCAGCGGCTGCGATCGCTGTTCTCAGCCGGTCGCAGGCTCATCTGCCGTACCGCTGGTCGCTCTCCTCGGCGAACCTCGCTTCCGGCAACATTCATGGCTGGCATGCCTACGACGATTCCTGGCGGCTGGTTGACGGTGTCATTGCGAACAACTCCGACGCGCGCGGGGCAAAGCTGATGAGCGGGTCGCCGCAGTGGAGCGATTACTCGCTCGATGCAAATATCGAACTGCTGGGGGACAGCGGCGATGCCGGTCTCGTGGTCCGCTCGAGCGACGAGGAGCGTGGCGTTGATTCCTACAGCGGCTACTATGCGGGACTGCGCGCGCCCGACAGCAGCCTGCTTATCGGCCGCGCCGACCACGGCTGGGTGGAGCACGCGTCCATCCGTATGACTCACCGAATCCTGCCCTTCCACTGGTACCACCTTAAAGTGGTGGCGGTCGGATGTTCCGTTGCTGCCCAAGTCACCGATCCGGCGACCCGCGAGAGCCGGTCGGTCCGGATGCGCGAAGATGCCCGGCACTGCGCCGCAATTGGCAGGATCGGCCTGCGGTCGACATGGGTGGGCGCCGCCTGGCGCAATATCTCGGTCGCAGCCGCGACGGCGAACGATCTGGCTGCGCTCGACTCCGGCCTCGATGGCAGCGGCGCGCTCCAGCGCCCGGCGAACCTGCGGCAGCTGCTCCACACCTACAGCTTTCTCGTCAGCCCGCCATCGTCCTCGCTCGAGTCTTCGGACGTGTCGGTGCTGCGACAGCCCATCGGTAACCTGCGTTTCGCCTCCGCCACGCACCGCGAGACCGTCCTGATCCATGGGGAAGTGGTGCTCGTTTATCCCGTACTCTTTGTGCAGGACGCAACCGGCGGCGTCTCTGTTCCCGACGCGTCGGCACCCCCGCTCAAGCCGGGCGACGAGGTGGAAGTCCAGGCCGAGGCCGACCCTCATCCGTTCAGCTCCAATGTCCTGCATGGAAAGGTAAGGCTCCTGTGGCCCGGCATCCCGTCGCCCCCCCTGTCGATCAGTGTTCTGGAGGCAGCAACCGGCGCCTACGACGGCCGCTTCGTCGAA
Organism: Acidobacteriaceae bacterium; assembly: GCA_965276605.1. Classification (GTDB taxonomy): domain Bacteria; phylum Acidobacteriota; class Terriglobia; order Terriglobales; family Acidobacteriaceae; genus EB88. The sequence continues at coordinate 4,320,475 of OZ255619.1, read as the reverse complement.
GTGCAGGCGCGGCTCGAGCGCATGGAACAGGCCGGCCCTACCCAGCAGATCCTCACGCTGGCCAGTGGCGACCAGCGTTTCTACGCCATGCTCGAGAGCCGCGGAAAGCTCGCCCGGCTCTCCGAGCGGAAGCTGGGCAGCATGCTCAGTCTCCGCGGCATCTGCAGCCACGATGACAGCTACACACAGAGGCGAGTGCCGTTCACTATACTGCTTCGCTCCGCCGCTGACGTGCAGACCATCGGCGGACCGCCCCTGTGGACCCTCCGCAATGGCGCCATCTCCTTGGTCGCGCTCGCCTTCCTGCTGCTGCTCGGCTATCTCTCTTATATACGCGCCGAACAGTGGCGGCTCAGGGCCGTCCTCGAGGAACGAGAACGCCTCGCCCATGACCTCCACGACACACTCGCCCAAAGCTTTGCGGGCATCGGCTTTCAACTGCGTGCCATCCGCAAGTGGGTGCCTGAGGACATGCTCACTCTGCGCCGCCAAGTTGACGACACGACGGAACTGGTGCGGCATGGTCACTTGGAAGCGCGCAGGAGTATCTCCACCCTGCGCATCAAGAGCACCGATCCGATCGAACTGTTGCCTGCCCTCAAACAAGCAGCCCAACGCATCATTTCCGATGGACCGATCCAGATCCACACCGATAGCAGCGGCGAGCCTCGTACCCTGCCGCTCGCTGTTACCGATGTCCTGTTCCGCGTCGGTCAAGAAGCGATTGCCAATACGGTTCGCCATGCCTCTGCCAGTACGATCTCGATCAACCTTGCATATGATGAGCGCTCGGTAACTCTAGTAGTCGACGATGACGGCACTGGGATGGAGTTGCTCGGGCATGAATATGAGAGCCTCGGTCTTAGCGGTATCCGCAGACGCGTCGCTTCTGTCGGCGGCACGGTCTCCATCCACAATCTACCCCGCTTTGGAACGCGTGTGCACGTGGAGATTTCGATACCTCAATCGCGCTCAAGATTCCACTTCCTCCATCCGCATAGGCCCAAAGCATGGTTCAGAGCATCGATGCGCTAAGGTGAGTTTCAGTTTCTGCGTTGACGGTAGAGCGCACTCCAAGTAAAGCTGATGGCGCCCGCCATCCGGCTGCTAGATGCAGCAGCTACTGCAAAACTCCAGCTACGGTGAGTTTTCGAACATACCCAGCGCAGGTGAGGCTGTAACGCGCACGGATCGTTCAGCTGCTCGTGCACGGCACCGATGCAAGCCGACACCAGCTGCCCGCTCAGCGGCATTGCACGCGCTGTACAAAGACGGTGCTGGATGAATCAGCCTGCGGTTTATGCCAGGTATTTAATTCTCGCCGGTCAGGGCAGCAGAAATGCGAGCTCCGCCATCGATAATTCCCGCGTCCACGTAGGCCGGCTTATCGCCGGCAACCGCGTGAACGCAGATCACATTGCTACCCGCATGCAGCACGGCAGGATCAATCTGTACGGTAAGATAGCCTGCGGAGCTAACGCTCGACGTAAAAACAGGATGTCCGTCGATGGAGACTTCAACAGAGCCACTGTTTCGGAGATAGAGCGCAGGCGCGGTTGGCTGCTGCTTTAGCATGAATGTGCGCCGCAGCCAGAGCGAACCATGAAGCCAAGCGGTGTCCACATCCGTGACGGCACCGGACTGCATGATTTGGGCATCGCCGAAGCCAGCCTGGCCGCTTTTCCATGTAGAGTCATCAAATAAATTTTTCGTCCAGTTTGATCCAGGCTTATCCGTTGTATATCGCCATACCGGGTTTGGATAGGCGCGCCTGGCGGAGATGTGGCCGTCAGCATCAACGGTCACAGGCAGCACGCCTGGCTCGATTGCCCAGGGCGCGATCGGATCTGTGCCGAAGTAACTAGACCACCAATTGCCATCCTTGTCCTGGAACAGATCCTGATGGCCATCGTGCGGAATCGCGCGATACCTTCCGGTGTAGGGCCCATAGATTGAATCGGCCGTGGCGCTGAAGCAGTCATATGTGTTGACTTGCTTGCCTTTCCAGGGTGTCTTCACGATGCCGGCATTGGTAAAGACATACTTGCCATGAATTTTTTGCATGTTGATTCCTTCGCCCCACGGGGGCGCCGGCTCAAATTGTAGTTTCCGAGGCTGTTCTGCCAATCCGGTCATGTCATCTTTCATCCGAGCTATTTCATAGCCGTTCCAGAGTAGATAAATTTTGCCGTCTGTATCTTCGAAAAGTGACGCATCGATCGCCTGCTTCACGAGAGGACCATCTGTTTTGATATCGACGTAAGGCCCCTCTGGCTTTCCACTGGAACTCCGCAGAATACCGATCCCGTCGTAGTTCATGGCATAAGGAATCCAGTAGGTGCCCTTAAAGTAGTGGATTTCCGGCGCCCAGACCGCCCGCAGACCGGCTTTATCTGGTCGTGCAGTGTGCGGCGACTGCTCGAAAGCCTCGGCCCAGGTCGCATCCTTGGCGAGCGTCCAAACGTATCCAAGCGTTTCCCAGTGCACCAGATCCGGCGAACGCCAAAGAGGAATGCCATCATTATACCACCATCCGTTCGAGTCGGATTGGCTCTTCAGCGGCGCAGGCAACGTATTTGCAAACGCGGTTGCAACCATGTAGTACATGCCATCCGGCGCAAGAAAGATATGAGGGTCGCGCGTAGCGTAAGAGAAGAGTTTTCTTACAGGTAGGCCACCAGGAGCGTTAAAATCTCTCGCTGCCGGTAACACCACTTCGACCTTCTTGGTGTCTGGAGGAAGCGGGACTGGATACCATACCTGAGCCAGTGCAGGTTTCACCATTAGAGTAGCGCAGGATAAGGTGAAGAATAATATAGACTTCATGCGTATGCTCATTTCTGACCCTGAACTCCCTATGCAGATGAGGCCCCTATCCGCACCCTCAACTGCGGCGCCTCGATGCTTTGTTTGAGGAGACCAGCGAGTTTTGTCTGTGAATGTCGTCAATCCTACTGCAACCGAAACAATAGTTAATTCCCAAGCCTGGCTCCGATTTTGCATTACAGAGCCTTGCCTGGTCCGTCAGTTGCCCTTTAGAACTCCAGACGTGCATAAACCTCTATGTTTCTCGGATTGCTGACATTGCCCGTCCAAAGTCCAAAATCCGGGATTCCGATGATATCTCCGAAACTCGTGCCCAAGCTGTGTTGATTGAGTATGTTAGCGCCCGCTGCACTGACGATAAGAGTGGTGCGATCGCCAAAAGTCGTCCGCTTGGCCAGCGATAGATCAGTATCGGCATAGGATCCACCGCGCACGCCCGTAAAGCGAGGCCCATTGGGAACGGTAAAGCCAAACTGATAGGGGTTGGTAAGGTTGCCGCCCTGCAAAGCCTTGAGATTGAAAATGGATGTTGTGCTCGGCTCTTTCAGGTTATGCGTAGTCAGCAGCGGCTGCCCTTGGACCACTCCGGGAAAGCATCCATAGGCATGCATTTGGGTCGGCGCATTGCACCCGGCAGCGAAGCTCATGAGATTTCCTGAATTAGAGTGAAAGTCGCCCGCAAGCTCCCAGCCGCCGATGGCTGCGTTCAACAAGTTGTTTTCATGAAACCAGCGGCGCCCCTTGCCGAACGGCAGGTCATAGACAGAGGCGAAGTTAAAGATCTGGGGCAGATCGTCGTCGTTCAGGGCTCGGTACCGATTCTTTTGCTCAGGCGCGAAGTAGTAATACTGAACAACAGCGCCGAATATGTTTCCTGGTGTCCCGAGGAGCTTCGACCAGGTGTAGTTGACAAGAAAAAAAAGCCCATTGCTGTAGCGCTTTTGCGCTTGTACTTGCAGCGAATCATAATTCGACCATCCGTCACTTTCAGTGAATAATCCAAGCGGGCTGCAGAACTGTGGATATGGCAGCAGCGCCTGCGCAACATCCGCGGGGCAGTTCTTCATCTGCGAAGACCAGCCCGGATAAGGCGCGCTCACGCCATCCAGCATCGTCTGGCCCGGCGCGAAGACATCGTAGAGGTGCTGTCCTAAAGTAGGCAGGAGGCTCAACGGCAGCGTGTTGTGCGGGGAAATGCTTGAGTAAAGACGCGTTCCTTTGTTCCCCGTATACGCGATACTTACAATGCCATTCAGCACCTGCTGTTCAACCGTGAAATTCCACTGTTGCGCATAGGGGGTACGGCCTCCGATCGCCGCCCGCCACGGCGCGATCGCATTGCTGTCCTGCCCGTTCACCTGGCCGCCGTTGAACTGCGGCACACTTGGATGGTTCGAGGGAAAGCCCCCGGAAAGGTAAAAGGCCGGGTTAGCGTTCGCCACGCCACTCGAACCGAAACTCGGAGTGATGTTATAGCCAGTCTGGTTGGTTCCCAAAGCGTAGCCGGGATAGAAAAGCTGATCGAAAAATAAGCCGTACCCGGCACGCACCACGGTTTGCTGATTGGGAGAGTAAACAAGGCCTATCCTGGGTTGAAAAGCTTTGTAGAAAGTATGCTCAGGATAACTGCCGCCCGCATAGGCAGCTCCTGCATTTTTTGAGGCGAAGACCAGGCTTCCGGGCCGGTTCGCAGCGCTTGGATTTGGGTGCGATAAGTCAAGCCAAGAGGTCTGGTTGCTGGTCTCCCGGCCCGGCGTGTAAAAGCCCCAGCGCAGCCCGTAGTCCGCCGTCAGATGCTTGGAAACAGTCCAGTGATCGCCGCCGTAAAGCGCGACCGCGTGCTGCACTGCACTGTACTTATTCACGCTGTAGAAAGTGGTGTTGGCCTGTTCTACGGCGCCCAGCAGGAAGCTGGCTATGGTCGCGCCGCTCAACTGGCCAGGCAGGCCGGTTGCGGCGGCTCCAAACTCAAAGGTCCCCGCCTCGTTCACGGAATTCGTCGAGTTCGTCGCCAGGTTGCGATACTCGCCTCCGAAGCTGATGATGTGATGCCCTTTCACCAGAGTAACCAGGTCGTTCGTTATGTTCGTGGGGCGATTGGTGATGTGCGTGGATGGCGCTCCGTCGGCGCGCCCAAACTGTGTGATCCCGTCCAGCAGTATCTCCGGCGGCGCGGAGTAGCCAGCTACCCCCGGGATTTGCGGCAGTTGATCGGCATATTTGTAATTCATCGAGCCTTCGCCTTCGTTGCGGTTCAGATAACCGTAGGCGAAGTGATTCAGCAGCGCCGGTGAAAAGGTATGATCCCAGTTCACGCGGTCGATCCAGGAACTCTCCGGGTCTCCGAAAAGCTGGTCGTAGGAGAGTGCAACAGGCAGGTTACTGTTGAACTTCTGCGGCGTTATTTGGTGCCAGATAGAAGCCGCAACGTGATCGTTGTTGCCGATGTACTCATCGATCTTGCCAAAAAACTGGTTGGCGCCGGCAGTGATTTCATCGGGAACCGCCTTGGGCACTCGGTAGTTGTTGAGCACGCCGTTATTGGTCGGCATAGGTAGATACTTAAAAAACTGGCTAGCAGCTGACCCTGCAATGCGCGTGGGACAGATGACATTCGGCTGGTTGCCATTGCAGCCCATAAACTGCTTGCGAGAGACAGTTCCGGCGACCGGATCAGTTGTCGTTGTCGCCGGATCGTAGATCGGAATCAGCTGGCCTGTGGCGCTGTTGATCTGATCGGTGAAGTCCCCCTGCTGCTCCCTGAGCGAAGGAATCGTAAGTGTAGGCGTGTTAATGCCGCCAGCCTGGCGAAAAGCCTCATAGTTAAAAAAAAAGAACGTCTTATTGCTCGGCGTAAAAAGCCCGCGAACATGAACGGGCCCACCAATGCTTCCGCCGAAGTCGTTTTCGTTGTCCTGAAAGCGATTCGCGGCCCCATACGGCTTCGCATTGAGCACCGTATTGCGCATGTATTCGTACAGAGAGCCATGGAACTGCTTGGCCCCGGAGCGCGTGTTCTCGATAATTACGCCAGAGTTGGTGCCGCCATACTGCGGCTCATAGTTCGAGGTAAGTACGCGCACCTCACTGATCATGTCCGGGGACATGGGAAAGTCAGCAAGCGCAATGTTGCCGCCCTGGCTCAGGCCGCCTTCCTGCAGACTGACCCCGTCCATGACGGCTTCCTGCCCTTCTGAAATACCGCCGTTGATGCGCTCGGAGTTCGTGCTGTTCACGCCTTGGTTGGCCGCGACACCCGGCAAGAGAGCCGTAAAAACCGTCGCGCTTCGCGGGCCCCCATTGATGACGATCGGCAGACGGATCTCCACATCGGGCGAATAGCCGTATTCAAGCGTGGCGTCATCGCTGTGTAGTGACGCCGCGTCCGACTGCACTGTTACCTGAGCGCTGGCTTGACCCACCTTCATTGTCAGGTCCAACCTTGCGACCTTGCCCAGCTCTAGCATCAGACTTTTCTGCAGAAAACGCTCAAAGCCCGGCGCCTCGGCAAGCAGGTCATACGTGCCAGGCTGGAGGGAGGGAAACGAGTATTCCCCTTTTCCATCCGTTACGGTCTTGATTACCACGGTGGTGGCCGCATCGCGCGCCGTAACAGCAGCTCTGGCAACCGGCAGGCCTTGTGAATCGCGCACGGTTCCACTAATGCTGGTCTGTGTCTGGGCCAGACCGATCGACGACAAGAAAATAAGCGTAACCACAATGGCCGCGACTCGCGTTCGCATCGGGCGACAAGAGGTATGTCCTACCGATTTTAGTCTTATCATGTGGAAGACAACCTCCGCTAAATAAACTTTCTTCTTTATCTGCTGTGGTCAGCTGGCAGAAGGGGGTTTCGCTGGCAGACGAAACCTAATGAACAGCGGCTACATTACGCAATCCGCCGTGTATGCGACTAGCCTCTAGTACGTTTGTACGAAAAGGAGCCCAAGCAACTGGTTTGTTTTAAGAGCCGGTGAGCGACATTGCGATTCACGCTGGACTTAAAGTACAAGTGCGGCATTTTCGAAGAGGAAAATGTCGCATACTGAGTCGATATAAGCAGTTGCCGCTGAGCGAGCGGAGCGTGACCCAGATGCAGCTGATGTTGGGTTGGAGACCTGCCGCGATCGGCGCCGCGATCGGGTGGCCAAGCTTCATTGTGACGCATGATATGGCGCCCAACGATTGGCAGAAAGAGCCGGCTCGCCGGCTGCGTGGGCGCCCGCGTCTGGCCGGGTTTGCTTGGCTCTTGGACAGATTCTTTCTAACGTGCGCAGCCTTGAAGCAGGGACGCCCCAGTGAGGGGGCGCTCAGAATGGCTTCTACATCAACAAGCAGATCGTTCTAAGAGGAAGATTCAGCCGTGTTTTATGCCCATTCACGAAGGCCAGAAGAGCAAGGCAGCTGGCAAGATTTGCGCGAACATCTGGATTCCGTCGCGACCCTTGCCGAAGAATTTGCGCCCTTGGAATGGAAGGCGCATGCGCGGCTGGCCGGGCTCTGGCACGATGTCGGCAAGTACCAGTCGGCGTTCCAACGTTATATCGCAAGCGATCCCGAGGTATCAAATGAAAGCGTTGGAAGCAATCGAGTTCAGCACTCGATCGTAGGTGCATCGCTGAGCTGGAAAAATGGCCCTCATGGTTGGCCCATCGCGCTGGCGGTGCAGGCGCACCATGGCAAATTGAAGACAGTCAACCTGCTTCGCAATGCCGTTGAGAACGTGGGGAAAGATCTGCTTGGTGCCGCAAAGCGGAACGGGATGCCGCCCGACCTCATGCGGACGCCTGTGCCGAAACTGCCCGCGGAGGCACAGTACGACGCGCTGTATCTTGCGCTGGGTATCCGCTTTGTGTTTTCGGCTTTAGTCGATGCCGATTCCCTCGATACAGAACGGTGGGATCGAGGGGAGGCGAGGGAGACTCGCTGCTCGACGATCGCGGAGCTTGCAGACAGAACCGAAGCCGCGTGCCGCGAACGGTCGCGCGAGGCGCTGACCAAGATGGATTCCGCGCTGAACCGGCTGCGTGCTGAGGTGCTCGAGCAGTGCCTTGCGTCTGCCGAACTCGCTCCAGGACTCTTTACCCTGACTGTACCCACCGGCGGAGGAAAGACTTTGAGCGGACTGGCAGTATGCCTGCAGCTTGACGGCGCTTTTCAGGAACTCTTCGGAAGGTTTCTGGCCTGTCGCAGTAGCACACCCGATCAAGATCATCGCCATGGCACCGACCAGACGGAGCTTAGCGATCCTGGATATCAGCTCACGGCCATGTTCGGCCGAGCCGCCGGTGAAGAAGTTCATGAGCGGTAAGGAAAGCAGCCTGCACATCCTTCTATATGAAGGTCTCGTGCTTTGTGATCGCAAGGTGCGCCAGATGGACTCTGCATGACTTTTGCCTGAACGCGCAAGTGCAATGGAAACAACATTTACCAGCCTCCAGGACTCGTCGGCGGCGCAAGGTCCATCGTATAGAAGTTGCCTGCCGCTGTTTCCGCACGCACCAGCGGAGCGTTATCGGTGCCCAAGCCAGAAAAATAATACTGTGTGGTGCTTCCCGTCGGAAGATTCTTGAGGCTAGCCACTGCCTCCGTTCGGCCATCCGGTACGCTGATGTGAAGGATGGGCTTGTTTTCCGCCATGTAGGCGTGTACATACAGTGACTTGCTGTCGCTCGCCCAAACTGGATCGGCAGCAGACGTGATCGCAAGCGTCTTCCAAGTCTGGGCTCCAACGTCGTACAGCATAACCTTTTGCTGATCTAAGGTCAGCGCTGCGATGAAGCGGCCGTCCGGGGACCACCGGGGACTGAACAGCCCTTTTGACTGTGGGATTTCCGAGATTTTCGTGGAAGCGAGAGAAAGAATCTCCAGGGAATCTGGTTCGGTCTCCTGTCCCATTAGGTCAGGAACCCTTCCGAAAACGATTTGCTCCCCATCTGGGGAGAAGGACGGGTCTCCCATATTGCGGTTCTGCTGCAAAAGGCGCTCCGGACTGCCCCCACTGGCGCTGATGGTGTAAATCTGCCAGGGCTGACCTGGATCGCGCGCCATGAGTGCGAGTCGAATATCGTCCGGCGCCCATGCTGCCAGGAAAACGCGCATGCTTTCTGGAGTGAGCCGCACGGTGTCCGTACCGTCAGCGCGCGCTCTCCAAAGCGCACCATTGGCATTTGTCCAGGCGACCCCATAGATGGTCCCGCGAATAGCTGACCCGGCTGGCATCCGAAAGAAAGTTCCGCAGCGGGACAAAGGCTCTGGTCTTCGAGTCATATCGTTCCAGCTTGGATTGAGGTTCATGACCGACGAAGAAGATGCGTTCATCGTTGCGACTGGAGGTCGGCGCTTCGTAGCTCAGAGGTCCATTCGTGATCCGAAACCGCTTGACGCGCTGCTTCCACCCGACGCAGCTTTAGGCGACTAACATCCAAATTTATTGGCACTGCACAATGCAGTGCCATTTAAACTCTTGGCCTGGAAAGCTTCGCTATGTGTGGTCTTTTCGAGAGACTGAAGGGCATATTCACAAGAGCTAACCCTGTGATGCGGCACTCACGCACCGCGACTACCACTGACGTATACATGCAGGAAATCCCTGAAAGCGTGCAATCAACGATCAACTTGATCAACCGTGAATTGCGCGGAATGAGCGCCATGAGTCGGAAAAAATCGGCCTTAGCCGGAGCAGCGGCTGCGGGTCGGCGCAAGGCTCCAAAACGCTCAATGTCGCCTTTGACACAAGATGACACAAAGTCGGAAAGAGAAGGAGGAAGGCTCCTCCCTGTACTTGCTTGATTTGTAAAGGGTTATTTGGTGGACCTGATCGGGATCGAACCGATGACCTCTTCCATGCCATGATCTGCATCCTCGGCTAAATAGCTGACGGTGCAGTACTTACGAGTCGGCTGAGTCGGCAAGACCGGCCCGCTGGGCGTTCTTTGCGGGCAAAATGCGGGCAAAACTAACAACAAGTGGCCGGATGGGCTGATTTGTGTGGAATCAGCCTAACCTCTCTCGCCGTTATGCGTAGTAAGCGTAACGGAGCATCGAACTGCTTCATACTACTCTGCTTACGCAGAAGTGTGTGATCTGATGTTTCTGCTCCATTTCCGACTCTCGCCTCCAAGAGTCCAACCGGCTAAGACTTTTCAGACCAGGGAGCGAGTCCTACCAAACGACGTCTTACATGACGTCCGCTCGGCATTCGGCTAGAGGGAAACAGGGCGATGTATCAGTCACCTTCGCCGCCTTTTCTTCGCCCTTTATAATCCGGATCATGCCATAATTTCAAGAGCTGATTATGGTCGCTCAACTCAATGCCGACGGTTTCGGGACCATAGCGGAACAGGTGCTGCAGGTATCGCGGAACGAGCACACGCGTTCGATGTACCGCAAAGCTCTGAAGGATTTCACGGAGTGGTGGCAGTCATTAGGAGAGCGGCGGCTGGATCGTGAAGTAATCACAGGACATCTCTCTTTCCTGCGTGCGTCCAAATACTCCGAGGCCACCGCTAATCAGCGCCTCTCGGCCATCAAGGCGGCGATCAGCATGGCCGCGGACCAGGGTCTGCTGGATCTCGCAACTGCTAGAGACATCATCAAGGTTCGCGGTTACGCGAAGAAGCTCTATAAGGGCGGTCACCTCCTCAGCGAGGAGCAGGCAGAAGAGCTCGTCAATGCTCCGGACGAGTCGAATATAAAGGGTGTTCGAGACCGAGCCCTGCTTGCACTCATAGTGGGCTGCGCTCTCAGAAGTGGTGAGATTGTCACGATTCAGGTTGAAGATATAAGCCGGCAAAAAGGCCACTGGGCCCTCGCGAATGTTAGAGGAACTCGTGGCGCCAGTCGCACGCTTCTGATCCCGGCGTGGACAAAGAAAGCGGTTCTTGCGTGGATTGAGAGCAGCCGCATCGAAAGTGGTCCCCTCCTTCGAGCAGTAGACCGTTCAGGTCTCGTAACGGATCGCGCGATCTCTTCTCATAGTGTCCTCCCAATTGTGACCGAGTACGGAAAACAGATCGGAATGAACGTTAAACCGCGCGATCTGCGCCGCACCTGTGCGCAACTTTGTCGAACAGAAGGAGGAGGCTTGGAGCAGATCCAGCTTTTGCTCGGCCACGCAAGTATCCAAACGACAGAACACTACCTGGGCAGAAAGCGAGTGGAAGCGGCGGCTCCAAACGGGCGTTTACGCATTAAGTGGCACGGCCAGAAGATCGCAAGCTAGGACAACGAGACGTTCCATGGAACTGACTACAAGTCCATCGCGGAGTTCCGCCGTATGTACCGCGAGGTGATAATTGCAGCCGTAGCAGGGCTGGTTCGCTTCGCCAAAAGCTGCGGTCTGATCCGTCGCCAGTATCGACACGACACAGGAGAAATTCCAGTTACAGCGCTATCTCGACAGTATGGAGAAGTTGGATACCGAGGAGACCCCGGAATTCGATAGCGCTGGCGTGCAAGCCGCGCTCGAAAAGCTGAAGCATCATCCGGAACCTGAGGTCGGCTTCATGGTGATGGGTCGCCACACTCAGTCTGCCTATAATTTGCAGAGCGCAGTCGATGCTGAGCATGCGCTGATCATCGCCCATGATGTTGTGCTCGATGCGGCAGACAATCGCAGTCCGGGATCAATGGCTGACGCTGCAAAGACTGTACTTGGAAGAGAAAGATTTTCATGTCATTGCAGACGCGGGCTACTCGAATGGAGAGCAGGCTGCACAGTGCGAGGCCAAAGGCATCATGCCGTGCGTTCCAGCTACGCTAACCAGGAATCCGAATGGTGATGGGACCTTCTTCCAGTGCGATGCCTTCCGTTATCAACCCGAGACCGACACTTACCTTTGTCCGGGTCGTGGGTAAACAGGACATCCGCGAGTATTGGACCCGTCACTGAGCCGATTTCGACCCTCACGTGGAAGTTCTTCAAGTAATCGACCGCGAGAACGGCAAGACCGAGGTCAAGGTTAATCAGCTCGTCAAGGATCTCAAAGGCGACGTTCGCTCAGACACCGAGTTGTGGCACGTCTACACCATCCAGAACAATCTCATCGAGCGCATGGATCTTTTGGAAGCTGATGGTAATAACGAAGGCCAATCCTCAGCCTTCGCGGGCTGCGGCCACTAAATAGTACAACTATATTTAGGTAGAATGCGCTGGGTGCACAGCCATGCACCTGAAATGGGGTAGCGAATGCACTGATACTAACGCTTTTGGTCAGGAGCGCTGGGCTGCCCGAGTGTTGCGGCGATTTGCCGACATAAAAATCGAATTAGCGGCCACGCTTATCAACGACGCCAATAGATGCTTTCCGCAGCCCCCACCTCTCCATAGGTCTCGTCCACGCGCCAGAACTTGCACGATAGCCTTGGGACCAGCGCACCCGCTTCTCCAACTCTGGGGCGTCGCGATGCACTCAGCGCATGAATGTTGACGACCCCGCGCTCCTGCATCATGTCCACCAGATCCTAATAGCTGATGCCGTACCTGCAGTACCAGCGAACACAAAGCAGGATGATCTCAGCGGGAAGTGCCGACGCTCGAACATGACTCATCATACAGTCCCAAGTCTAATCTTGGCTTCCCTGACTGTGGCTAATGCAACATAGCCCAGGATATCACTCACTAAAGCTTAGAGAGAGCGATCCAGCATCCGCGTAGCGGACACCCTCGACGGTAGGAACCAATGACAGGAGCAAGGCAGTCAGAAATACTGCTATAAACCGTAGTCACTACAGCTGTATATCAGCTTACAAAATTTTCAATCATGTCTCACACTTAAACGCTTACGACGACTTCTGTTCGCGGCAGAAGCGCAAGATCGCTTCAACATGGACGTGCGTCGAATCAAGGTAGGGAAAGCGGGGACGACGCTCCCCTCCGTACATAACTGACATATCGGTACCCGCAAAAATTACAGCGTCAATCTTCTCGCGCTTCACAGCGGCCTCTGCGAGGTTTGTAAGTGATTTTTCCTGTTGCGGAGAGGCGTACCCCTGATGCGCGAGCGCCATGTAGATCGAATCGATCTCGCTCGTTTCTTTCGCGTTTAACTTTACGACTTCGGTTGTATCTTTGAGCGCTCCATACATTTCTGTCTCCATGGCAAACCTAGAACCAAAGAGAGCGACCTTGTTGAATCGAAGGCGCTCAACTTCGCTCCGGATCGCGGTGAGAATACTTACAAGCGGAATTGGAGAACACCTCGTGGCTTCCCGGTATCCCATGTGCGACGCCACCGAAGTGATTGCTGCGCACGTAGCAGATGCGCCTGCAAGTTGCGACACAAGATCGCCAAAGTAAGACCCAAGGCCCTCGGCGTCGTGCATACGAAGGTGTTGAAGAACGAGAGCGAGATCTGCGTGTACGAGCACAAGCCGCAGTTTGATATGCTCCCGCTCCGCCGCTTGGACGAGACGTTTGTAATATTCGCAACTTGCACCGACCGCGATACCACCAATCAATCCGACACAAGGTTCTTCACTGGCATTCAAACGATTTTCCATGGCAATTCTCACTTTGGGTTTCCTGAAAGGAAGACAAGACGACAACTGATCGGCAACGGCAACTTGCTCTATAGCGACATGTCTATGACAATCTTGCCAACTGGCCCGTCAGTGAGCGCCTGAAATGCCGGCTCTGCCTCCTCAAACCCAAAAACCGACGCAAGCACTGGACGTAGCTTATTTTGTTCGAAAAACCGAATCATTCTCTCGAACATTGCCCGCGATCCCGTCTCAACGCCCCGCACCCGCAAATTCTTGTTCATCACTGGGCCAATATCAAGCGAGGTCTGCCAGCCGTCGACAACACCCACAACGGCGACCGTTCCCTCATAGGCGGTGGCGCGGCAGGATCGCGGCAGGCCTTGATGTAAACCCATATCAACAACGAGCTTGGCTCCTCGACCATCTGTCAACGCAAGCACCTGTTCATCCCAAGTGGGAATTCGCTCAGAACTGATGGTTTGCCATGCTCCCAGCTCCTGCGCTCGTGCGAGCTTTGACTCTGAGCGTGAAATGACAATCGTCTTCAGGCCGAGTGCGACAGCAATTTGGAGTGCAAATGTGGCGACCCCGCCAGTCGTTTCGATTGCAATTGTGTCGCCCGGTCGAACAGCCTCAATCTCAACCAGCGCATGCCAGGCCGTTAGAGCAGCAGTGGGCAGAGTTGCTGCCTCCAAGCTCGTTAGATATTCGGGCATCTTTACGAGGGCATCCTGATCCACGATGATCGAGCGGCTCAAAACGCCATCGTGACCGTTACTCCCCAGAGATGCACGGAAGCTTGCGGCTTCGAGCGGACCTTCAATCCAATGTGGCAGAATGGTGGGGCAGACTCGATCGCCAATTGCCACCCTAGTCACATCCGAGCCAATCGCTGAAATGATTCCGGCCGCATCCGAAAGCGGAATTCTTTGTTGTGCTGGCTTCCTAGCTTTGTCACCACGAACAAACGCGGTGTCGCGAAAATTCAGAGCAACTGCTGCTACATCGACACGAACGGTTGTTGCTTTCAAGTCTTCAGCTTCTTCGCGAAGAAATTTCAAGCCGCCAAATCCGTCTGTTCTATATAAGTCGATCTTCATTATGACTCCTAATCAAGCATAAGATGTCAATAAAGACTTGTATATCGTAAGACGTAGGCCGCAATAACATTTATCCTTTAACTCAAAGGCTTGCTCGCGAAATTTACTTAGAAAAGTAAGCAGGCCGTGCGTCAGGATAACGCTCAGAACGTCGTCATAGCCGATGGCCTGGCTCATGTCGGCACGATCTCCGGGGCACCGACGCTAACCAAGACCTATAAGGAGACCGCTTATACCAAGTGGCATATGCATCTCCCCCGTATGTCTTCGTGTTTGATTCCTCAGTCGAGCAAACGGCTGCGGCGGCGACTGCCTTGTTCGACAGCAGCTTTGGCAATTTCGCGCAAAGCAATCCGGTAATCATTACTGAGTGGGGGCAGGGATAAGGCGCCGTTGCATTAGCTCCTCTGATCGCAGCTCATCCCGCTGCTCTTCTATCAAGCAGCGAGTATGAGCGTAAGCTGCGTGTGATGGCCAGCATGCTTGGTCTTCGCTGCAGTGCTTTAAATCTGATTCGCCGATTTCAGCAGATCCGCGGCTCTCTCCTACGACGACGCAAGGTGCCATTGTGCCCTCTCTGGTGATCGTGGAAAGACAGAGCCATCGGCAATTCGAAGGCCTTGCATTCCATACACCCGGAGTTGCCCATCCACAACCGCCAGGTCATCGGTCCCCATCTTCGCTGTGCAGGTCTGATGCTGAAAAGACATGGCTCCTTGACGTGCGAAGTCTCTCCTGAGCGATAGGGATGGATGGCTCCACTTGGCGAGAATCTGGATGAGCCAGTGCCTCGACCCCCGCGATGCGATCGAGGTTTGCAATCAATCGGGTGAGCAGGGCTATAAACTGCTCAGTCTCTTTCTCCGTAAACCCATCCAACGCCTCGCGATTCCCCTGGAACAGAACCTTGGACGCGTTTGGCAGGCGCTCCTCCGCGATCTCCGTGAGAGAAATAAGGCTGCTTCGTCCATCCGCTGGATCGGGCACGCGTCGGATCAACCCATCTCGCTCCATGCGGACCAGCATTTGCGCCATTGAGGACTGCTCCATCTTCCCAAATCGCGCCAGGTTTCGCTGTGTCTCTGCTCGGCCGTTCATGAGGGCAACTAGCACCGGCAGGTGGCCGACTCCAAACCCCAGCGGCTTGAGGCGCGCCTCGCTCAAACGAACGAACCCGCGTGCCGCCAGGCTGATCAAATGCCCCGGCGTGGATAAAACTCTTGTTTTTGTGATGCGCTTCACTTGCATAGGTGCCTTTATTGTTGTATAGGTAACTATATATCAATCTGACTGCTGCATACAAAGGTTATGTGGGGCATTATGAGCGAAGGACACTGGAGTCTGTCATCTTTTTCACGTCGCGAAGCCCTCTATCGTTTGGTTGCGGCGAGCTGCGGCGCTGCATTGCTGCCGCATGTGGAACGCTTAGCACTCGCTCAGGAATCACAGAACAGTAACCCTCATACATCCGAACCGACCGGTAACTCGACGGTCGACACGATTCTTGGTGTGTTCGAGTCAATGCCTCTGGTCACCACGAAGATCAATGACCGCCTGGCCATGCTAAGTGGTCCAGGTGGAAATATGCTGGTGTTGACCAGCTCGGACGGGGCTTTGATTGTCGATACGGGGGTACACCCCACGGCGGCGAAAGTCTTTGCGGGCGCTCAGGCATTTGCCGGAAAACCCATAACAACGGTGGTGAACACACATTGGCACTTCGACCATGTCGGCGGGAACGAGTTTTTCGCCAGTCGCGGGGCGCGGCTCATAGCCCATGAAAACACCAGGGCGCGGATGAGTCACAATCAGCTCATCGAGGCCTTCAACTATGTCGTTCCCGCTTCTCCGAAGACAGCGTTGCCCACCATCACCTTTCCCGAGCTGATTACGCTCCATTTCGGCAGCGACGTATTGCATCTAGAACACGTCGCCCCTGCCCATACCGACAATGACATTCTCGTCCATATCCCCGACGCTAACCTGCTTCATACAGGCGACATCTTGTTCAACGGCGTATACCCCGCCATCGACTATTCGACCGGAGGTTGGATCGGAGGGATGGTGGCGGCTGAGGACCGCGCCTTGACACTGTGCGACGCGCAAACCCGCATCATTGCAGGCCATGGGCCGATCGGATCGTCCGGTGATCTGAGAGCCGCGCGTGAGATGTTGGCAACCATTCAGGCACGCATCGAGAAGTTGCTTGACTCTGGCAAGAGCACGGATCAGATCGTTGTTGCAGCTCCGACGCGCGACTTCGACGATAAGTGGGGCAAGGGCTTGTACAACGGTGAAGCATTCACGCGGCTTGCAACGGCAGGCATCATCCGCCATCGCCAGTCGCTGGCGAGAGGACAAGGAGCTTCTATGAAGATCGGAGTTCCTGAACGCACACGGCTGAGCTAGAGCGGCGCAGCCCTCAATCCCACAGCTAATTACGCATCTCGCATGTGTAATAAACATAATTTCTTTGGAGGAATAGTCATGAGCACGCAAGCACTGATCTCGCAGGCATACTCTGCTTTCAACAAAAAAGACGTAGACGGAACCCTCGCGCTGATGTCTGAAAGCGTCAGTTGGCCAAAGGCTTCCGAAGGGGGCCGAGTCGTCGGCAAAAAGGAGATACGCGAGTATTGGACCCGCCAATGGGCTGATTTCGACCCTCGTGTGGATGTTCTTGAAGTGATCGAACGCGAGAACGGCAAAACCGAGGTCAAAGTTCATCAACTCGTCAAGAATCTCAAGGGCGATGTTCTCTCGGACACCGAGTTGTGGCATGTCTATACCATTCAGAACAATCTCGTCGAGCGAATGGATATCCTGGAGGCTGACGGGAACACAGATGGTCCTTCCGCAGCTTTCGCCGGGCAAAACCACTAGAAGTAAAGCGATCATCTCTGGGAGAACGCCAGAAAGTGTGGCGTTCTCCCGGGGTATCTCAGAAGATCGCTTGAACGCATAGCTGAAATAGCTTCCTGAACTGAATCCAAGAGAATCTGCAATGCCTGAAACGACTCTGTCTGTATCGCGAAGAGCGCGTTCAGCTAGCAGTGGGCTCGGAGGATGATGATAACGTGCGAGAGCCAAATCCCATGTATGTTGAGTAGGTCTCGCGGGTACTAAAGCTGTTGCAGGAAAGTGAACTGTTCAGATTCTGTGCGCGATGCGTAAGCGCCCTAGAGGCTGTTATGTTTTTTGGATCTGTTTGGATACTTTGCTGATGATTGTTTTGGGATCAGCATGTAGTTATGTTTGCAGTGGAGCGGAAGCCGTATCCGCAGGATGTGACGGATGAGGAGTGGTTGTTTGTGTTGCCGTATCTTTTGCTGAGCCGCGAGGACAGCCGGAGCCGGAAGCACAGTCTTCGAGAGTTGTTCAACGGTGTGCGATACATCGCGCGGACGGGCAACCAGTGGCGTTTTATGCCGAATGATCTTCCGCCGTGGCCCGCTGTGTACCAGCAGATGCGGCGCTGGATGGAAGCTGGTGTGTTCGAGATTCTGGTAACCGATGTGCAGGAGTTGTTGCGCCACTTCGGCGGTAGAAAAGGCCAGCCGAGCGCAGTGTGCATCGACAGCCGCACGCTACAGTCCACGCCTGAGAGCGGAGCGCGTGCCGGCTACGATGGCGCCAAGCGGAGGAAGGGCTCGAAGGTGCATATCGCGGTGGACACGCTGGGGCACCTGATGGCGCTCAAGGTCACCGCCGCTTCCGAAGGCGACCGCGAGCAGGTCGCCGCACTGGCCGAAGAGCTACAGCAGGTGACCGGCAACTCGGTTGAGCTTGCGTATGTCGATCAGGGCTACACCGGAGAAAACGCCGCGTTGGCCGCAAAAGAACATGGCATCCGGCTCAGCGTTGTCAAGCACCCGATGGCGAAACGAGGCTTCGTCCTGCTGCCCAAACGATGGGTCGTGGAAAGAAGCTTCGCCTGGGCCGCGCGCTTCCGAAGACTCGCCAGAGACTACGAACGCCTCGATACAAGCCTCAAAGGCTTCCACTATCTCGCCTTCGCATGCATCATGATCTCCCGCATGTGCAAAGCTCTTGCGTGAAAGTCATAACAGCCTCTAAGCGTCTCAGTGAGCTGCGAAGGGTAATTCCATTGGCATCCAAAAAGGCTCTGACGGCGAGCCTGCGCTCTCTGGAGGCTGCGCGAATCGTCCTGCGCCGAGACTTAAGCAGTTCCGTGTTGCGCATTGAGTATGAAGTGGCAGACACGATCCGCGAGCCGATTTCAACGCTGTTGGACCAGCTTGCAGAATGGGATCGTTCATACGGTTTGGAGAAAGTGCTAAGGAATTCTGAAGGCTAACCATTCAGCAGTGCATAGCTCGAACGAGTGACACAACCAATGCAGCCGCATTCTCATTCGTCCAGGTGTCGTTTCACTCGCTGCTCCTGAAGCTCTGCCTGTGATCGTTCTAATTCTTCTGCGATCAGCTTTTCATCCGGCAAGACAGTCCGATACTCCGCGGCGAGAACTTTGTTGGGAAGATTCTCGAGCGCGTAATGAGCTTCTGCTATTCCCTTTTCTGTGCAGAGAATAAGACCAACCGGAGGGTTTTCTCCGGGTTTCATCCAGTGCTCCCGAGCATAGTGCCGAAATCGCAGGAGCGCCAACACCCGAGGACTGGAACGGTACGTCCATGCTGCACTGGCTCGACAAACATGACACAAGCTGGAAGGGCTTTGCGGTAAGCGAATACTACGCGCACAACACGGCGTCTGGTTATGTGATGGCTCGTGCCGGCAACTGGAAATACGTGTACCACACAGTCATCGACAAGGAGCACCCGGCGGAACGCGAACTATACAACCTTTCGACGGACCCGCACGAGTTCAACAACCTGGCGCAGATGCGGCAGCACGAGGAGAGAATGAAAGCAGTGCACACCCGCATGGTGCGTGAGATTGCGGGCGACCCCGATGAGACAGAGCAACGATCAAGGTATCAACTGAACCGGGGATACAATCGACCCGACCCTCGCCCCGCGGGGACCGGCGTCAACGAGGAAGGTTAGCGAGCCATGAATCGACGCGAACTGCTCAAGAACAGCATGCTGAGCGCTGCCGCTCTCGGCGCGAATCCAGCGGAAGCGCTGCAGGCGCAGCCCGCGGATCACAGGATCGACCAGCCGATTCGCAAACCGCGCGGCGAACGCATGCCCAACGTCCTTTGGATATGCACCGATCAGCAACGTTTCGATACACTACAGGGCCTCAGCAACTCCCTTATCAAGACACCCAACCTGCAGAATTTCATGAGTGAATCCGTAACGTTTACCAACGCATTCGCGCAAACTCCGATCTGCTCGCCGTCACGGGGCAGCTTTCTGAGCGGGCGCTATCCGCACGTGACCGGCTTGCGAGCCAACGGACAGCGTATTCGAGCAAGCGAACGTCTGGTGCCGCGCATCTTCGCAGACAATGCGTATGCCTGCGGACTCGCAGGAAAACTGCATCTCTCCCCATGTTACGGCGGCAGGGTCGAGGATCGTATCGATGACGGGTATCAAGTCTTTGAGTGGAGTCATGATATTTCCGACCAATGGCCGCTGCATAACCAGTGGCACGTTTGGCTTGACCAGCAGGGGGTAAAGCTGCCCAAGCCTCCGCCAGGAGATGTGTGGGGAATGCCGATCGACCCGAAATACTCACAAACCGCATGGTGCGCCGATATTGCGAAGCGCTTCATGCGACAGCAGCGAAACTTCACCCCCTGGTTGATGTCGGTGAACATCTTCCAACCGCATCACCCCTTTTTCCCAACCGAGGAATATCTGAACCACTACAACCCAGCGCAGATGCCGAACCCGAAATACAAAGAGGGGGAACTCGCCGACAAGCCAATTTTCCAGATGATCGATCACAAGGGCGCATACGGTGGCACAGCAACTTCGTTTACCAGGACCAGTCCCGAAGAGCACCGTCGTATTACCGCAGCCTACTACGCCATGATCGAACAGGTGGACACCGCGGTAGGCGAGATGCTGCAAACGCTGGAGGAAACAGGACAGGCAGACGATACGATTGTCGTTTTCATGAGCGATCACGGGGAAATGCTGGGCGATCACGGGCTCTACCTGAAAGGGCCGTACTTTTACGATTGCCTGACCCGTGTTCCGCTGATCATCCGCTGGCCTGGGCGTTTCAAAGCAGACATGAAGGTCGATTCGCTGGTCGAGCTTGTGGATCTTGCGCCCACATTGCTCGAGGCGGCGGGAATAGCAGTACCGGCAGCAATGCAAGGACGATCGCTGATGCCGCTCCTAACCGGGGAGACAACCACACATCGGGATTCGGTGTACATGGAGTTCCTTGATGCCAATGCGTTCTACGAACCTGCGCCGATGCTTACAGGTGTAAGGACCGGAGAGTGGAAGCTGACGCTGTGCGAAAATCCGCGTAGCGGTGAGCTATATCATCTCGAAACGGACCCCGACGAGTTCACAAATCTATGGAACAATCCGCACTATAAAGATGTGCAGGAACAAATGCTTCAACTGCTCGTCAGCCGCATGATCGAAACTACGGATCCTCTCCCGGTCAGGAACACTCCATGGTAGAGCCAGAGTGTATTAAGGAACCATATTGCGCAGCGGTAAGTCTTTCTAGGAATAAGCGGGTAACTCCAACAGGAACTGGTGGGCCAGATTCGGCCTGCGTACATTCTGCGAGCGTCACGGGATGAAAGCTAGCAGAGCTTTGCCGTAGTGGTAAGGGTTAGCCAATTGTGGTCGCCGGGCCATTTGGTTTGATAATCGGCGTTCTGGGGGCCAGCGGGTACTCCGGATGGGCGCTCAGGGTCAACCAGCGAAGACCAGCGTGTCATCAGCGGCGACTGCTTCCTCGTCCAAGGCAGCGCAGCCGCTGCTTGTTCGAGCACGGCATAGAACCTTTGCCGGCGCATGGACGACCCCAGCATCCGCGGCGATGAGTGGAGGGCGGACATAGCGCTTAATTGCCCGAGAAAGGTTCGTCTCGATAGGGTGTGTTTGTGGTCTGAGTTGTCGTCGCCGCTCATGCGTTCCTGGCTGCTCGCCGTTGGGCGGACGTGAAACGTCGGCCAACTTCCGCAGCCTCAACCAGCCGATTTTCGAGTTCAACCTATATCCGGAAAAGTAGTTCATTGCAATGCTTAGGGTGTCACCACACTCTGCATGCACGAAGAGAGCGCCGCAGCCACTTCGCCTTTGCGGCTTAAGCGCAATCTACTGCGTGCCTGGTGTTACCGGTGCCGTAAGAGGAAGGATTGCGAGAGGCTATTTCAGCTCTCCAGGCAGCGGGCGTTCCTGCAACTTCAAATTCGGATCCTGAGCGACGGCGCGTGCGTCCTTGATGCTGACCACAGCTCCATCAGGCCAGAAGAGCCCATTGAGGGTGCCGAACTTGCGCTGACCCTTCAAATAAGCGCGCTTTGCCATGAGGCACCAGAAGAAGCTGCCAACCGGCTTCGCGTAGACCGTCGGCGCCAGCGACGCGTAGTCGGTATACAACTCGTCAGGCAGCACGGGATTCTTGTCGAAGCCGCTGCCGCCGGTACGCACGCGCTGCCACTCGGTAAGCCATACGGGCACTCCGTCCTGCTTGCCCAGTGCAAGCGCCGAGGCGATCGCTTGATCGAGATTGACTGCGCTTGCCGGGAAGTTGTCATGAAACTCGATGATGTCGAGCCCGAGCGGCAGAAACTCCTCAGCCAACGGCAGCCTGGCCGATCCTACAGTCAGCGGCACTGTACCCTGCATCGACTTGGCCGTGATGAACATCGACTTTGCAAAGGGAACTGTTGTCGATTCTTTCCTTCCGCCCGGTTCGTTCATCACTTCGATCGCCAGCAGGCGGTTGTCATGACCGTAGCGCTTCATGAACCACTGCACGAAGGTGCGTGGCGCTTCCCAGCGTTCCGGGTGGTCGGGCGCGGCAACCTCCCGGCCGGGCGATTGAATGTCCAGCGCTGTGGCGGGATTGGTGTCCCACATGTTTTCCGGTGTAGGCTCGACGCCATCGTTCTCAAACAGAGAAAACAAGATGCGAATGCGGTGGGCGTGCGCAATTTCCAGAAACTGGTCGAACTCGGCCTGGAACTTTGCTGGCTCCATCTGCCAGTACTCGTAACTTGCCCACACGCGCAGCGCGTTCAGGTGGATCTTCCTTGCATAGCCGAGGTCGCGACGGGTCTCCGCGGCGTTGAAGTTTTTCCACATCTGAGGCGCGTTGTAAGCGCTGTAGGGCACGTAGATGGCGCCGCGGATGGATGCAGGCGGGTCTTTCCGCACCGCGCCATGCATGGGCATCGCAAGCAGCAAGAGGGCGCAAAGTGCCGTGACTTTGTGCTTCCATGAGTGTGCTCCGGTCATATAGAAGTCTCCCTGGATGCTGAAGAGGATGCATATCCCGCCCATTGAAATTGAATGACACTTTCCTTACCAGGCGGCGTCAACTATGTATAGCATTACATCCGCGTCGTGTTTACCGAGCGACCTGAATCTGCGGGGCGGATCTCTTCTGGATGGCAGGAGTGGCCGGCCGCTGCCGCAGTGACATCGGTGCACGCCGGCCAAATGGGGGTAGTTGAAGGTGGCAGAGGAATCGAATGAACCGTAGAGCCTTTATGCAATCGTTTACCGCCGCGGCGGTCGCGGCCAGCTCGCAGCCGGGAGCGGCCCTGAATGGCGGACACAAGCCGCGGCAGGTCGTCTTTATCCTCGGCGAATCAGTGCGCGCGGACATGCTGAACTGCTACCGGCACACGGGTCTCAGGACGCCCAATCTCGATCGTCTCGCAGCCGAGGGCATGCGCTTCGAGCAGGTTTACAACTGCCAGCCGGTATGCGCGCCCGCGCGATCGGCTATCTGGACAGGCCTGTACCCGCACACGAACGGCGTGTGGGGGAACAGCATGCCTCTGGGAAACACAACGCACTCTCTTGGCCAGTTCCTGCACGATCGACAGGTCGATTCCGCACTCATCGGCAAATGGCACCTGGACGGCGTCGATTACTTCGGCACGGGCCGGCCGCCGGGAGGGTGGGACCCTGAGTACTGGTACGACATGCGCGATTATCTCTCAGGATTGTCGCCGGAGGACCGGGTACGCTCACGGAATCCGGAGACCGGCCAGGATCCGACCTGGACCGCCGATCTGTGCTTTGCCAAGCGCTGCACCGATCGCGCTGTGAGCTTCCTGGCCGATCACGAAAACCGCGAGTTCATGCTGTGCGTCTGCTACGACGAACCGCACGACCCTTCGCTGTGCCCTAAGGAGTACAGCGATAGCTACGAGGACTTCGTCTTCCCCAGATCGCCGAACCTCGACGACCCGCTGACCGACAAGCCCGATGAGCAGCGAATCTGGGCGGGACCTCGCCTCCACGGGCGACAGCCGTCTGTTCGCGTCAAGCAGTTTTTCGGCAGCCATACGTTTGTGGACGCGCAGATCGGCCGCCTGCTGGATCAGATCGGTAAGTCAGCACCCGATGCACTGGTTATTTACACCTCGGATCACGGCGTTTTTCTTGAAGAACACCGGCTTACCGACAAGGGCCCTGCTATGTACGACGAGATCACACGAGTACCGTTCATTGTGCGTTGGCCGGGCCATACTCCCGCCGGCATTGTGAACGCCAACCTGATGTCGCACATTGACATTGTCGGCACGCTGATGGATTTCTGGGGCTTCAACGTACCGCCAACGCTCGAAGGCAAGAGCGTGCTTGCCGCCTTTAGAGACCCAAAAGTCCCTACGCGCAGCGCTGCATTCATCGAGTGGGGACGGTATGAAGTGGACCACGACGGCTTCGGCGGGTTTCAGCCGATCCGGTGCGTCTGCAATGGCCGCTATAAGCTTTCGGTGAACCTGATGAGCAGCGATGAACTCTACGATCTGGAAAAGGATCCGGCGGAGTTACACAACCTGATCGATTCTGCCGAGCACGCAAAGTTGCGCAACGGCCTGCACGATCAACTCATGGAATGGATGAACGAGACACGGGATCCCTTCCGCGGCTACTACTGGGGGCATCGGCCTTGGCGGCCGGACTTCCCGGAGACCTGGCAATTTTTTGCGATGACACGCCAGCGCAAATGCGACGGCTACCTGCCGCTCGAGTTGGACTACGACACAGGGCTTCCCGTAAAGCACTTCACCCGTCCAAAACCGGGACCGGCATAGCTGTGCGATCAATCAGTGAGCGATGCGGATTTCGGGGGTGGAGCCGTTGACGCCCTCAGAACAAGGGCCGTTGGGATAGTCGGCGTGGGCAGTTTGCGATTTTCCTTCGCAGCTTTGGCCGAGAGCAGCATGCGAAATGCGTGTCCGGCGACCTCACGGCGGGGAATGTTCACCGAAGACAATGGAGGCGTCACCAGGTCGCATACCGGCAGGTTGTCATAGCCGATGATCGAGAACTCCTCAGGCACTGGGATGCCGCGCTCGTGCGCTGTGCGAAGTGCTCCAAACGCCATCAGGTCGTTGGTACAGAGCACTGCGGTCGGGCGCGGGTCGGTTTCCAAAAGTTTTTCCATGGCACGCTGACCACCGCTGATGTGCAGGTCGCCTTCGGTGATCCAGGCATCTTTCAGCCGCAGTTTGCAGGTCTTCATAGCCGCCTTGAACGCTTCAAATCGCTCATGCGTGGATGCGAACCGATCAGGGCCGGAGATGAAGCCGATGCGTCGATGTCCGAGTTTGTGAAAGTGACGAATCGCCTCGAGCGCTCCGCTCATGTGGTCGACGTGAATGTTGTTGTACGGCGTTCTTGTGCCTTCCTGGTTCATCAGCACGAAGGCCTGCTTGTGGCGCTTGGCAAACGCAAATGCTGCCGGATTGGTTTCGGAGGTGTAGACCGCTATTCCGTCCACGTTGCGGTCGATGAGGCGCTTCAGGCAATGTTCCAGCCGATCGCTCTGGTAGTTCGTGTGGGTGAAGATCACATCGATGCCGCGTTGCATGGCGCGCGACTCGAAATCGTCTATGAACTCCGGGAAAAACGGATTGTTGATGTCGGAAACAATCAATCCCATCAGCTGGGACCGACCTATCCGCAGGCTACGCGCACTCGTGTTGGGAACGTAGTTCAGCCGTTCGATGACGGCTTTGACTTTCCGAGATGTTTCCGGCCTTACCTTTGGGGAGTCGTTCATGACGCGCGAAACCGTAGCCGTGGAAACGTTCGCGAGCCTGGCAACGTGCTGGATGTCCATGCCCAAGCATAGCCGATGAGCCACACGCATCACGCAGGGGCGGAGGGATCAACGATTTCGCCGGAAGGCGACAATGCTGGTTTGCAGTCTGAGTTTCAAGCCCGGCTTCGCAGTCGTTGACAGCAGCGGCGCCAACTCGCTATATTTTGCAGCGTGTGATAACGATTACACGAGCTGGCAGCAACCGCTTTTCTGGAGGTTTATCATGCCCCTGCGTGGCTTAAGCATCGACCGTCGTGAGTTCGTCAAAAGTGGTTCCATGGCCGGCCTTGCCGCAGCGCATCCATCTTTTTTCCGGGCGGAGAAGGGCGGCAAAAAGCCGAACATTCTGCTGATCATGAGCGACGAGCACAATCAGCGCGTGACTGGTTGCTACGGTAATACTGTAGTTACGACGCCCAATATCGACAGTCTCGCGGCGCAGGGCGTGACGTTCGACAGCCACTACTGCAACTCGCCGCTATGTGTGCCATCGCGTGCGTCATTTACGGCAGGAAAGTATGCGTCAAGGGTCGATGTCTGGGGCCTCACATCAGAACTGCCCAGCGACACGATGCCCTCGATTGCGCGCCGCATGGCCGCGGCCGGCTATGAACCCTACCTGTGCGGCAAAATGCACTACCAGGAGTCCCGCCGCTACGGTTTCATTCAGACCGGCGGTGATTTCAACAACTATCCGAAGAACGGCCGCGGTAAGCGACTGATGCCGGGCGATATCAAGCAAAACACGCCGCTAGCCGAGCGCTTTCAGCAATTTCATACGGGCGATAACGGTGGCAGTGTCCGCCACGACAGGCGCGTTACTGCCGGAGCGCTTGAGTTCCTCAGCAACCGCAGCTCCGAGGCGCCATTTTTCCTGCTGGTAGGCTACTTGACGCCTCACTTCCCGCTGGTTGTCCCGGACCCGTCGTATGAACCCTACAAGGACAAGATCGCGATGCCGAAAATTCCCGCGGGTCTGCTCGACGGTTTGCCTACCAATTACAAGTTGCAGCGCACCGGCTTCGAGGAAACCGACGTTCCCGCAGCGACGGTCAAGATGGGCCGTGAGCTCTACTACGGCCTGACGAGCTGGATGGACAACGAAGTCGGCAAAGTGCTGAAAGCCCTCCGCGCCAACCCGAAAATTGCGGAAAACACGGTGATTATCTACACCACGGACCATGGCGAAAACATGGGCGAACACGGTTTGTGGTGGAAGAACTGCATGTACGATCAGGCTGCGCGGGTTCCTTTGGTCATTTCGTGGCCGCAGCGCTGGAAGGGTGGTCAGCGCCGCTCACTCGCGTCAGGGCATCTGGACCTGGTCAAGACTGTGATTGACATTGCCGGCGGCACCACACCCGGCGACTGGAACGGGGATTCGTTGGTGCCGTGGCTGGATAACGCCTCGCACAAGTGGAAGGATATGGCATGCTCAGAGTACTATGCAAAGTTCATCGCGCATGGCATCGTGATGATCCGAACAGGTAAGTGGAAATACGTTTATCACGGCAAGCCGGCAGAGTCGATGCCTGCTGAGCGCGAGCTCTTCGACATGCATGCCGATCCCGAAGAGTTCAAGAATCTTGCCCTCGAGCCGAAGTACGCCGAGCTTATCAAGACGCTGCACGCACGCATGGTGAAGGAAGTCGGCGGTGATGTGGAGGCGACGGAACAACGTTCGCGTCAGCAGCTGGCGGCGGGCTACCCGGGAGCCGAACCCAGTGATGGCAAGGACGCGGACGGCTGAGCCGATATGGACACGCGCGAGAAATGATGGAAGGCGCCCCCTACATCGGGAGCTCGTTCCGATCGACCGGAACGTGGGTCATGTTGGCCCAGCGCGGGCAGTTTCGTGAGGGTGCGATGTATACCCAGTAGATCGTTTCGTCTCATGCCTCGCATTTTGCGAGCTCGTGGTGGGGAATCCTATGTGGATCTGGTCCGTATTAGCAGCTTCGCCTCAGCAGGGCATTCGACGATGGAGTCTCGCCCTCTTCTGGATCAGGCCCGTATGTGGCCGCTCATCGCACAGCGAAAGCTGATATTGGTAGCAGAGCTGTCCGGAGTGTTATTCGTCCGTGCCGCGATACGATATCTGTTGCAGTAGGATTTGTGGCATAGGAAAGAGCCGCCCTTCATCACGCGTGCGGTTCCGCTGTTCGGTCCGGATGGGTCTGTCGCTCCACTCGCGCCATGTACTGTGCCAAACCAATCGGCGCACCAGTCCCATGCATTGCCCGACAGGGAGTACAGCCCGTAGCCGTTGGGCGGAAACGCATCCACCGGGCACGTTCCTTTAAAGCCGTCATCACCAGTATCTTCAGACGGGAAATCGCCCTGCCAGATGTTGCAGCGGTGCTCACCCCTCGGGCGCAGCTTGTCTCCCCAGGGATAGAGCTGCTGCTCTAGACCACCGCGCGCTGCGTACTCCCACTCTGCCTCTGTAGGCAGGCGCAGGCCCGCCCACCGACAGAACGCATTCGCGTCGTTCCAGCTTACGTGCACCACGGGATGGTCCATGCGGCTGCGGAGATCGGAACCGGGTCCCTCGGGCAAGCGGAAGCTGGCGCCCGGAACCTTGCACCACCATGGGGTTGCCTGCACCGTATCCTCGACAACGCTCCCGAAGCGCTTCTTTGGAATGCTGGCCCAGAAGACAAACGACCATCCGAACCGCTCAGCTTCTGTCACGTAGCGGGTCTCGTCCGCAAATTTCAGGAAGCGCCGGTTCGTTACGGGGAATTTCTCGATGGAGAAGGCGCTCAACGTGACCGGTCGTACCGGACCCTCGCCGTCGGCGGGAAACGACTCGACGGAATCTGTACCCATCAGGAATCTGCCGCCCGGCAGGGCTACCAGGCCCTCAGCATGCAGCGCTCGCGCTGCCTCGGCAGTTGCGAATGCGCCGAGCGAATCTGGCGCGACGGTCGCCGCTCTCTGCGTGTCGCGCGGTGCGCAACAGCTTTTTGTTTGTGGACCGTGGTTTTCCGGCATCACAATCTCCGCGCGACATTCCCTCTCGCTTGTTTCTTACACGTTCCTGACACGGCTTCAATTCTCAGCAGCCGGTGTGCGATCGCACCCGGATATGGTTTTTATCGGAAACGCTGTTTACTGCTGTTTACTATGGGTACGATGCTGCGCTGCTCCCCGACATGACAATACTTTACACTGCGACTTATACCGCGACAGTAAGAGCGGAGTCTTACGCGAAACATTGGGATTTGCTGCTGCGGGTGAAACCCGGGTAGTGGGTCAGTGACCCACTACCGAAACCCAAAGCCGTTTGACACCCGATAGTGAAACCCTTTACATTTTCCATCTCACGGTAAAGCGAGTTGATGCTGGACGGAAACATGGCGAATCGCAGGGACTTTCTCAGAATGGGCGCGGGGCTTGCCGCGGCTACGCTTACGCACCACGCTGAGGCCGCCTTTGCGCCCGGCTCGGGGAGCCACGCCTCCGGCACAAAGCCCAACATCATCCTCATTCTGGCTGACGACATGGGCTTCTCGGATATCGGTTGCTTCGGCTCCGAGGTGTCCACGCCCAACCTCGACCGGCTGGCGACGCGCGGCATACGGGTGAGCCAGTTTTACAACAATCCGCGCTGCTGTCCGTCGCGCGCCTCCATCATGACGGGACTTTACTCCCAGCAGGCCGGCATGGGCATGATGACGGCCGATCATGGACGCTATCCTTATCCCCAGTACGCCGGGGAACTGAGCACGCAGACGATCACGATTCCTGAAGCGTTGAAGACGTCGGGATACAGCACGGCGATGGTCGGTAAGTGGCACCTGGCAACGGAAAATGCGGACGGCAGGCACGACTACCCTTTGCAGCGCGGCTTTGACCACTTCTGGGGCATGATCGCGGGCGCATCTGTCTATTACGAATCGCCGCACCTGTTTAGCGGAAATGATCCTCTTCCTCCGCCGCCGGCAAACGAGTATCTCACCGACCTGTGGGCGGAACATGCGGCATCCTACGTCACGGATCTTGCCGGGCAAAAAAATCCTTTCTTCCTGTATGCAGCTTTCAACGCGCCCCACTGGCCCATCCAGGCGCCAGAGGACCTGATCGAGAAGTATGCGAAGCGCTACGCCGAGGGCTGGGACGCACTGCGCGAAGAGCGCCACAGGAAGCAGATGGCCATGGGCATCGTCTCGAGCAAGTGGGCGCTGACGCCGCGCGATCCCCGTGTGCCGGCGTGGGAAAACGCCGGCGACAAGGCCTGGGAGATGCGGCGCATGGCTGTTTACGCGGCTATGATCGAGCGGCTCGACACCGGCATCAGCCGCATTCTCGATAGTGTCGAAAAGGCCGGCATCGCGGATAACACCCTGATCGTTTTTATGAGTGACAACGGCGGCAACTCCGAAGAGATTGGGCGCGGCCGCTCCGAGGGTCAGCCGAAGGCGACACGGGAAGGAGCGCTGCACGCCAGCGGCACAACAGAAAGCCGCGCCTGCGAAAGCGGCATGACCTGTGCCGGCAATGTACCTGGCGTGATGCCGGGAGATGAGTCAACCTTCCAAAGTATCGGCATCCCGTGGGGTAACTGCGCCAACACGCCCTTCCGGCTCTATAAGCACTACACGCAGGAGGGCGGCATCAGCACGCCCTTCATCGCCTGCTGGCCCGCTGTGATCAAGCCCGAGCCGACGCCAGTCAACGCGATCGGCCACGAGACAGACCTGATGCCGACCTTTCTGGAGATTGCCGGCGCGGCGTATCCGAAGCAGGTTGCCGCCGGTCTGATCCCGCCGCTTGTGGGCGAAAGCCTGGTGCCCGTGTTCAGGGGCAAGCGACGCACGCGCGCCCCCATCTACTGGGAACATGAAGGCAACAAGGCGGTTCGCGACGGCAAGTGGAAGCTGGTGTCGCGCTTCCCGGAGAAGTGGGAGCTCTATGACATGGAAGCCGACCGGACGGAGCTGCACGACCTGGCAGCAGCGCAGCCGGAGCGCACCCGCGCCATGGCGGCCAAGTGGGATGCATGGGCAAAAGCAATCGGGGTACAAACCTGGCCGATGCCGGAGACACCGCCGGGTGAAAGTACAGGCGAACTCCGGGTGCCCCCTTATCTTCGGCAGTACCAGGGTGCGGGTAAGTCGCAGGTCCAGCCGTAGCCGCGCAGCCGGCACAGGAGCCATGGCTGGGTATGCGCATGGATTGGCACCGGCGGAGCGGAATGCAACCAAAGTCCGGACACGAAGAGAAGGGGATTGAGTTTGCCATGCCGAGCTGTGGTGTCATAGAGCGCGACGTGCGCCCACGTTTCCGCCGCAGCCGCGCCGCAGTATTCGCGTGCGCCTTGACGCCGCTCGTCGCCATGCAGGCCAATCTCCGCGCCCAGATCGCCATGCGGCGTCCCATGCCACCCGTTGTCACCGTGCACGTCGCCGGAAGCGGGACCGAGCGTGTGCCCGGCACCATTTTCGGCAGCTTTCTGGAACCGATCGGCAACTCGATCAACAACGGCATCAGTGCGGAAATTCTGGTGAACCGGAGTCTGGAAGGAGGTCTCTGGAATCACACCAACCTTGAAGATATGTTTCGCGAGCAGCCGGAACTAATCGAATCCAGCAACCAGAACGGACTGCCGCTCCCGTGGCAGCCCTTGAACAAAACCGCGGGCAATCGATTCGAGCTACACGTAGGCCATGCTGCCAACAGCTACCAGTCTGTGGAGGTAATGGGCTTGCAGGATACCCCTGTGGGTATTCTGCAGAAGGTGTATCTGCCGGTGCATCGCGTGTTGAGTTACAAAGCAACGTTGTATGCCAGGCACATTAGCGGCCCGACGACTCTCAAGTTGATGTTCCGCGACCCCGCCACTGACAAAGAACTGGCGTCGAGCCCCGTCGAGGCGACGGCGGGAGAGTGGACGAAGTATTCTGCGACGTTACAGCTTAAGCCTGGACAGGTACAGCGGCTTGCACCGGTGGACTTCGCTGTGGCGGTCACGGGCGATGAGCGAGTCGATCTGGACCAGTTTTCCCTGATGCCGAGCGACGCGCTCGGCACCTTGGACCCGGACACGGTCGCCACGGCGAAGGCTATGAACATTACGGAGCTGCGCTTCGGCGGAAACTTCAGCTCCTACTATCATTGGCGCGACGGCGTCGGTCCGGAAGACAAGCGGCCAACGACAGAGAACATCGCGTGGGGCATACCCGAGTACAACAACTTTGGAACCGACGAGTTTCTGCAATTGTGCGATCTGCTTGGCGCGGTTCCGCAGTTCGACCTGAACATGGGCAGCGGCACACCACAGGAAGCAGCCGAATGGGTCACGTACATCCGCGCCCATCATCACGGGCCGGTGCTGTATGAGCTGGGCAACGAGTTATACGGCAAGTGGCAGGTAGGCTATCCCACGCTTGGTGAGATCGCCGCAAGAACGCTCGCTTTCAGCAAAGCTGTGCGCGCGGTCGCGCCGGACGCCGAACTGATCGGAACGGGCCAGGGGCCAGGGGGCAGCGGGGACTGGAACGCTGCCCAGGAAAGCAATCCAGCGGGCACCTTCGACTATCTTTCATTTCACTTTATCTATGGCACCAACCATCCGGTAAAGGAGGAGCTGGGGCCGGACTTCGTAGCTGCCGCGGCTTATGCGATCCCGTTCGCCGGCGAACCCTTTCTCGACAAGATGGAGGCGCAGTTGAACAGCCATCCCGATCTGCGCGGCAAAGTCCACTTCGCGGCGACAGAATGGCTCTTCAACAGCAAGGGTTACGGCGAGCGCAACTTCACCAATGAAAGCCCCAGCTGGATGAATGAGGGCGGCGCCGTGCTGGCCGCGGGCTTTCTGAACACGGTGCTGCGCCATGCCGACGCCATCTCGATCACGGATATGACCGGCCTGATGGAGTTTGCGGGCATATGGAAACGACGGGAACAGGTGTATGCGGTGCCCGCCTATTACGCGTTCCAGATGTACACGGTGGTTAAAGGAGATACCCTGCTACCAGTTACCAGCGACACGGGAACCTACTCGGTCGAAGGCGGTGACCGTCCCTATGCTTCCGTGGCGGACGTGCCCATGATTGATGTCGTCGCCACCCGCAGCGCCGATGCGAAAACTGTGTCGCTGCTATGTGTGAACCGCAGCCTCGACCACGATGTAACGACGCACTTCGACCTGGCAAACGCGAAGATTGCAGGAGCGGCGCAAACGCATCAACTCCGCTCGTCCAGTCGCTACGAGCGCAACGATGAGATCGAGCCGCAACATGTCATGCCCTATGAAGCGACAGTCGCTCCCAGTTCAAAGTCGGGCCTGACAGTTACCCTGCCGCATGAAAGCGTCACTGTCATCCGAGTTCCGGTCGGATAACCTTTGGATCCTCCCCTATCAGGAGAACGCAATGAATCGTCGCAGTTTTCTCAAGACCACAGCGGCAGCCTCGTTGGCGGCAGCCATCGAGTCTAACGCCGCGCCCAAGGCAGCGCCTTCCAGACCCAACGTGCTGTATCTGTTCAGCGATCAACACCGTGCCGCTTCAATGCCGGGCGAGCCTTACAGCCAGGTGATCGCTCCCAACCTGGATGCGTTCCGCAGACAGAACGTCTCCATGGATGCCTGCATCTCGAACTATCCCCTTTGTTCCCCGCATCGCGCCATCCTGATGAGCGGGCAGTACCCGGCCGAGACAGGCGTCGAAAGTCTCGGGCCTGCTTTACCCACGGAGACCGTCTCGCTGGGCGAGACCTTCCGCAGCAACGGGTATCACACCGGCTACGTCGGCAAGTGGCATCTGGCCGGAAACGGTGAACGGGGTTTTATCCCGAAGGGACCGCGGCGGTTCGGCTTTGAAGACTGGCATGTCTGGGACGTAACCAACAATCATTACCATGCCTGGACTTATGATCAGGATACCGGCCAGAAGATACAGCCGGAAGGCTACCAGCCTACCTTGATGACCGACGAGGCAATCGAGTTCCTGCACAAGCAGCCGGCCGACAAGCCCTGGCTCCTGATCGTCTCCTGGAATCCTCCGCATCCGCCCTTCGACCCACCCGAGAAGGACCAGGAGCCGTACCCGCTCGAAACGTTGAAATCACGGCCGAACGTGAAACTCGCTCAACCCGGTATCGATCTGGGACCGCACCGTAAGCCGCTCAGCTCTACCGATGCCCTTCGTCAGGCGCAGCGGGGTTACTACGGCGGCATCACGGCCATCGACCTGGAGTTCGCGCGTATCCTGAAGACGCTTGAAGAAACCGGACAGGCCGAAAACACGATTGTCATCTACACCTCAGATCATGGAGAGATGATGGGCTCCCACGGGCATATGGCTAAACAGATGCCGCATGAAGAATCCTGCCGCGTGCCGTTCTTTATTCGCACTCCGGGAGCAAATCCAAAGAGCCATAGCTCAAAAGTTCTTTTCTCTTCGATCGATATCTATCCATCGCTTTGCGGACTGGCGGGCATAGCTGTGCCGAGCCACTGCCGCGGGCGCGACCTTTCCCCTGCTTTGCGGGGAGGGTCGACCACCTCACCAGAGTATGCCTTTCTAACAAATGAAAGAAAACCAAACTCCCCCGAACAGTTCACGCCGACCTATCGTGGGCTGCGCACCGCGACCCATACATACGCCGTCATGGAGTCGGGGCGGTGGTGCCTGTACGACAATGTCGCCGACCCTTTCCAGGAGAAGAATCTGATCAAAGACCCATCGCAGGCGCCCCTGATCGCAAAGTTCGACGCAGCCGTGACGAAGTGGATGGCGATGACGGGAGACAAGTTTCCCTATGAGAACGCACTTAAGTCCTACTCCGACTATCCGGATTACCCCGAAGCGGCCACGCTTCAGCCTGGACATGAGACAGAAGCTACGGCGGGCTGAGCGCAGGCCATGTCCCGCTTGAACCGGCGCCAGGGGCGGCGACATGCAGGCGCTTTTCGATAGCGGCGGCATCTTTTCAGCGGCCCCGCTGCATGAACCGCGAAAAGCGCGGCTACTCTCCGGTCGCATTGACCAGCTTGCGCTGCTGACACTCGCCGCTTTCAAGACCGGGAACGGCTCACTGCCAAGCCTTGAGTGAAAACTAGACCCGGCTCGGATTACGGAAACGGAGGATGTCAGTCAGTGCAGCAATACCCGGCCAGGACATTCTGGGCGACAATGGCAAGGTCTACATAGTTAACAACTCCATCGTCGTTGACGTCGGCGGCAGGACGATAACCCGGTTGAGCGCTGGACTTGCCCAGGGAAGTAAGCACGAGGTTGAAGTCGGTAAGGTTCACTGTGCCGTCTCCATTGATGTCGCTCATATTATGTTTGTGCATATCGGTGTAGGCGAACTCCAGGATGGCCGCCGCCGCCGCCGACTGGGTCAGCAGAGTGGTGGTGGCGTCCGGAGCCTGGCCGGTCCGCACATTGTTCCAGTCGCCGGAG
Organism: Acidobacteriaceae bacterium; assembly: GCA_965276605.1. Taxonomy (GTDB): domain Bacteria; phylum Acidobacteriota; class Terriglobia; order Terriglobales; family Acidobacteriaceae; genus EB88. The sequence goes on along the minus strand of OZ255619.1, from coordinate 4,285,458 downwards.
GCGGTTGTTCCGTTGGGGAAGTATCCCGCCTGGTCACGAGTATCGTTGAGCAGAAAATCGATGATGCTTTTCGCATCGTTGTAATACTTTTCACTATGATCCTGCTGATACAGCTGGCATAGCATGCTGACGATAGCATAGCCGCCGTTCGCGGCACTCTGGGACACAGCGCCGCTGGGAGCAACCCACTTCGCTACCACCAGGTCCGCCAGGTTCTCGGCATACCGGAGCATGGCCGGGTCACCTGAGTACCGGTAGAGTCCCAATGCAAGGTCCGTCACGTTGGCCGACTCGCCTGCAAGCGGACCCGCTTGATTCGGCTGCCAGGCTCCGTTGATAAATTGCGTGCCGCCTAGGAATAGACCGCTTTTCGAGATAAGACCGAGAGCCGGATCGTTTACCTGGTTGAAGTACGCGCGGCCGACGCCGACCTCATAACTATCGTTGAAGCGGATTCCATGATTGAGGGCCGCCATACTGCTCTGGACCACAACATTCATGTAGTAAAGCCCCTGCCCCAGCTTGGCGGGGATCTGTGGGACGCCGCCGTGAGGGTCCTGGAGGGCGGCCCCGTATACATAGTTCAGAGCGTCGAGGTCGTGTTGGTAAACATCCGGCGTAAGAGACACGTGCAGGTAAGCGTCCATCAGAGTGCCGGCGAGCAGCGAATTGTCGTCGTAAAAGCAGGTAGCGTTCCGGGTTGTGCCAAAGCCGGTTCCACACCCGCCGCCCTGGTACCAGTTGGTCTGGTCGACTGCCGTGGAAAGAAGCGGCTGAAACCGGCCCGGGTCCACCTGTGCGCCCCAGGAGAGGGCGCGGATCATGTTGTCCTGAGTAAACAAGAATGCGACCTGGGTGCTCTGGGTTCCAGCGTTCGGGTTAATGCTCTCTGAATAGAGCGGCAGATTAGAGTTGGCGTGGATGCTGCCTTGGAGGAACGCCTCTTGAAGCTGATCGAGAAAGCTTTCACCCGCAACAGCATAGGGATTCGAGGACGCAGCGGTGGGTGTGCCCGTAGAGGCGCCCTGTGAATACGCAATCGTCGAGACGCACAGGCCAAAAAGACAGACCAGCGCAGTCGAGGAAAGAAATCTCGTTGTTACCGGATGTGAGTTCATGGAAGGCGTCCTCCAACGGGATGTACTTAGGGCAGGCCGTTTATAGGTGCGCCGTGTAATCGTTGTCAATCACAATCAATCCACCACTCCGGATGAGGGCGAGCTCCGGTTGCGCGCCGGAGGGAGCCGGGAAATTCGCCCGGACTCCAATTTTCTTTGACAACGCTCCACCTCGGCGACTATGTTGTGATACCGATTACATTCTTCCTGCTGAATCCATATGAGAGGCCACTGTGAGACATGTCATGAAAACAGCCCTAGGCGTCCTGGCGGGGATCGCGATGTTCGCGGCCGGGCTGGTCGTGTACGCGCAGTCGACTACCGGAACCATCTACGGGACAGTCGCAGACCCGAGCGGCGCGGCCATCGTCGGTTGCACGGTCACTGCGCGCGACACCGCGACCGGAGTTGCACAAACGGCCATCACCAATCAGTCAGGGGCTTACACTTTCCAGACCGTGGATCCGGGCGACTACAGCGTATCGACAACGACTACGGGGTTCAAGACCCAGACGCAGACAGGCGTTCGGGTGGCCGCGAATGACAATGTACACGTAGCCTTTCAGCTCGCTACAGGAAGCGCTACGGAAAATGTAAGTGTCGCCGCGGGCGTGACCATGGTCGATACCCGGGAGGCTCAGATTGCGACGACGATCGGGCAGCAGGAGCTGCAGCAACTGCCTTCTGAGAACCGGGATGTGTATAGTCTGGTGGCAACGGTGCCCGGAGTCACGAACTACTCTGCCGCGTCATTGACCGGAGACCTGGACGGCACGACATTCAGTGTCAACGGATTGCCGGCGAATATGGTGAGCTTTTATCTCGACGGCTCCTACAACGACGTTTACAAGGACCAGTCGGGAGGCAACGCGGTGCCCAACCCGGATGCGCTGGAGGAGCTCCACCTGATCACCAGCAACTTCGACGCGGAGTTCGGGCGTACCCCCGCCGCCGTGGTCAATGCGATCACCCGCTCGGGCACCCAGCAGTTTCACGGGGAAGCCTACGATTACATCCGCAATGACATGTTCGAGGCCAAGCCTTACTTCCAGACCAGCGTTCCAGCGCTCAAGCAGAACCAGTTCGGCGGCAATCTGGGCGGTCCGCTTCTAAAGAACGGGAACGCATTTTTCTTCGTCGACTATCAGGGCACTATCCTTCATACGCCAGCCGTCGTAAACTCAACGTCCATTGTCACGGCCACGGCCCTGGAACGGGCCGGAGATTTTAGACAAAGCACAATTGTTCCCAAGGTCAGCTGCAATGGAGTAGCGGGGGTGATCTGCCCGTCGGCGTTCGACCCCGTTGCAGTCAACCTCCTTAAGTTTGTCCCCATTGAAAATCCGGATGGCAAAAGCACGGTGCAGCAGTCGTCGAACGGCGACAACACGGTGAACCAGGGCACCGCGCGCGTCGACTACCACGGATTTCAGAACCACTCCATCGAGTTGCTGTTTTTTACCCAACGCGGAACGCAGAATGTGCCGGGTGCCGGAGGTAATGCGATCTATAGCTACGCTGGACTGGCAGACTCCGAAAATCAGGACAATATCGTGGCGGGCGATACATGGATTCTCTCGCCTAACACAGTCAACTCATTTCGCGCCTTCTATGTCCAGAACCGGTATATTCAGGCCAATGTCGGCGGCAATAATTTCCTGGCCGATCTCGGCAGCCAGGCGGCGGAGGGCGGTCCTATCTTTTCCCCTCCTGTATTTGTCATTAACGGCTATTGGCAGATGGGACCGGCCAACGCTGGCCCAAATGACAACGATCAGCAGGCCTTCGGTGCAATCGACACGATCAGTCTGACCCGAGGCCAGCATGCAATCAAATTTGGTGGCTCCTATGTGTGGGATAAATATGCCGCAAACGGCAACAAAAATGCAGGCGCGAATTTTACCTTTACCGGCAGCGCCACCGGCAATGCGCTCGCCGACTTTCTTGAGGGAAAAGCTAACAGCCTGCTACAGAGCAGCAGTTCTATCCAGCGGCAGTACTCTTACGATCCCTCGCTATACATCCAGGACGACTGGCAGATCCGGCCCCGCCTCAATGTGAACCTCGGCCTGCGCTGGGAGGTTTTTCCACCCTTTCCGGGCGAGGGAGTTTTTGGCACCTTTGCCGCCAATGTACAGTCCCAAGTCGTGCCGGGGGCCCCTCTGGGCCTGCTCTACCAGGGCGACCCGGGGATACCAGCCGGCGTATACGCCACTTCCTGGACTCGGTTCGCGCCGCGCGTCGGCTTCGCCGCCGACCTGTTCGGCAACGGTCGCACCAGCCTGCGCGGCGGCTACGGAATCTTCTACTTCGACCAGGCAGAAATACAAACCGGGCAGCAGTTGCAGCAGCCTTTTGTCGCCAGCATTACAACCAACAAGACCCCGAACCTGGTTACCCCGTACGCTCCCAATCCCGATCCTTTTCCCTACGTTTATAACTCGGCGAGCCCCAGGTTTGTCTCGGGAACGACAATCTTTGCTGTTCCAACCAGCGGCGGCTCCGTTCCCTATGTGGAGGAGTACAACCTGAATATCGAACAGCAACTGACGTCAAACTTCGCTATTCACATCGGCTATGTCGGCAACGCCACACGTAAGAATTACCTGCAGCACGATATCAACGCTCCCATCTACTCGCCCGGCGCAGCCACTACGACAGCAGGCCTCAACGCCAGACGGCCTTATCAGCCGACGCCGAAAAGCTACACCTTCGGCGCAATCGAGCTCAACGATAACGTCGACAATGAAACCTACAACAGTCTGCAGGCGAGCCTGCAAGGCCGTATAGGAAGAAAGTTCACCACCCGGATGAGCTATGTATGGGGTAAGTCGCTCGGCTATGCCGGCCCGAATGTTGACAACTCTGACATTGCTCGGAACTTTGGGCCTGCGGCCATCGATCTCCGGCAGCGCTTTGTCGCCTCCTATACCTACCTGCTTCCCGAGGTCCAGCGTTTTGGAGCATTGGGTCGCGAAGCGATCGACGGATGGCACCTCAGCGGCATCACTTCTTTCAGCTCCGGTGTCCCCTTCGCCGTCACTTCGGGCGTGGATACCAACCTGGATGGAACAGACAATGACCGCGCGAATGTGGTGGGCAGTCCATACTTCCACGGTTCTGGGTCGCGCGCGCAAAAGATCCAGGAGTTCATCAACCCCGCGGCGTTCGCTGTGCCGACGGGGCCCTATGGCAACGAGCAGCAACGTGGTCTGGTGGGTCCGGGCAATATCAATACGGACCTTGCCCTGTTCAAAGACTTCGCCATCGAAAAGAGCGCCAGTCTTCGCTTTCGTGCCGAGGCATTCAACGCATTTGGCAATGTCAATCTCTCCACTCCCAGGACCAATCTCACCACACTGAACACGGGCGTCTCGCAGATTACCAGCGCTGCGGCGCCGCGCATCTGGCAATTCGCGGCTAAGTTGCGGTTCTAAGGTGTACAGTTCCGACATATGTAAGGGACCTTATGATTCTCGCTAGAGTGCACAAAAGGGCGCCGGATGATAGGCAAATGTTTAAGTCTAGTGTTGTGCCTCCTCTTCATCCTGCTCGCTGCGTCAAGAATGTGGGCACAGGGACCTCCGTTTCAAACTGACGATCCAGTCCCGGTCGACCTGCATCATTACGAGTTCTACATCTTCGGCAGTACGGATGGGACACCTGTGGAAACAGATGCCATGGGACCGGCTTTTGAGTTCAACTGGGGCGCCATTCCTAGGGTTCAACTGCATGCGATCCTGCCCTTCGGCGTGATTGCGCCATCGAACAATCCCATTTACCTACCCGGCGGAACAGGCCCAAGCGCCTTCGGCCTCATCGACACGGAGTTGGGTGTGAAGCTCGCCATTATCAAAGAATCGAAGCATCTTCCCCAGATTGGCACCTTTACGATGTTTGAGCTCCCTGCCGGAAGTTATGACAAAGGACTCGGCGTGGGGAAGGTTTGGTACAAAGCCCCTCTCTGGCTGCAAAAAAATATTGGCCACTGGCTCTTGGACGGCGGCGCAGGCGAAACGATCGTCCCGCAGACTCAGTACCGTAACTTCCCGTATGGAGCGTTTCTATTGAAATACGCCTTCGGCGAGCGGCTGGAGTTGGGTGGCGAGGTATTTGCGCATGGACGCGAGGGCTTCGCCACGCCTCAGACCCAGTCTTCAACTCTGATCGATGCGGGCGGCTACTACCACTTAAAGCATCACCCCGGCGAGCAGTTTTTGTTCTGCTACGGGCACTCCGTCGCGGGCCAGACCGAGAATTACGCTTACGTGGGCATGTATTGGACCTGGGGAAAAGACGACAAAAAGGACACGGCAAGAAGCAACTGGATGCAGGGGCCGAAGAGCCGAAATGGATTTTGAGTGACGGAACTGATGTTTAAAGACGACACGTAAGAGAGGACAAGCAAATGGAAATTACAGCACGCGCCCTTTGGACTTTGATACACGGCATGGGATTCGGTGCGCTCTATCTGCTGGCTTGTTCGGGTGCGCTCGTGGAGCTGTATCGCTTCACCACCTCGTCAACGTCATCCGAGTCAACTTCGGGCCAGGAGCGTTTTCTAAAGTTCTATCTCATCGCAATGGTGGTGCTTGCATGGGCAGCCGTCCTCACCGGAGCTTACGTTATCTATCCGTGGTATCGCGCGGCAGCTCCGCCAGGAACGGTTGATCTCTCGGCATTTCCGCAACGCCTGCTGATGTCGAGTCCAACCACCGTCGGTTGGCACTCGTTCGGGATGGAGTGGAAGGAACACGTCGCTTGGTTTGCTCCAATCTCGATCACCATGGTCGCGTTCGTCTTCATCAAGTATGGCCGCGATTTCAAAAATCACCGGCAGCTTCGTACTGTAGTGCTCTGCTTTGCCGTGGCTTCGTTCGTTGCGGCGGGTATCGCCAGCTTCTTCGGCGCAATGATTAACAAGAGCGCGCCGATCAATGGCGGCCACGCCATTCAACTCAGCCAGAGAGCAAAAAAATGAATCCGTCGAATCATGTTGTCTCTTCGCCCGACACTCCTGCCCTGACGAATGGTTCTGGCGCAGCCGCCATTCTTGCGGCGGGTGTCGGCTCCTTTGCTCTGGCGGTTCTGGCCTTCGTTGGAGACAAGTCGTCCGCTGTTAAGAGCAGCCTCATTTTCTATAAACCGACAGGGCCTCTCTCCGGTGTTACCACGGCGGCCATTTTTGTATGGCTCTGTACCTGGGGTGTTATGGAATGGCGGTGGCGAAACAGAAGTGTCGCTGCGGGGCGTACCAACACTATTGCTTTGGTCCTGCTGGGCCTGAGCCTGTTACTGACCTTTCCTCCCATCGTCGATCTTTTCTAATGATGTTTTCTCCATCAGTTGCTTCATGAATGCGAGGGAAGGCAGATACTGCTTACACGTAGCTTCAAAATCACGTTGCCGAAATGGCATCTAAGCGGTCATCGTTTGATTAAACTAGCCAGGGCAGGTGGTGAATCTTCGGCGGCAGATCGAAGTGACCGTAGCGAACGGGAAGACGACGGCTCAGGCGTCGAAGGAAGCCGAAATCGTAGAGCAGACGTACTTTGGGTGGCGTGAGGAGTATTGCGGGATGCAGATGGACCAGGCGAAGCGGCTCAAGGAGCTGGAGCAGGAGGACTCCAAGCGGAAGCGCCTGGTAGCAAATCTGAGACTGGATAAGCTTGTATTGAAGGACTTTGCCTCGGGAAACTTTTAAGCCCTGAGCGACGACGTATCGCTGCAGCTCATGCACAGCAGCAACGAAGTTGCCGGGGACCCCGCTGTATCGCCGGATCACGGCGTTGCTCAAGCGAGCTGGCTGGCGGGTGGGCAAAGATCGTGTGGAGCGTATCTCCACCCCAGCAAGCAAGCTTGCCGGGGACCGCGGTATCTGGCGTCGCGAAGGGCTGAAGGTTCCACAGAAGCAGAAGCCACGAGGCCGGTTGTGGTTCAACGATGGATCGTGTGTGCGGCTTAGGCCCATGCGCGCGAACCATGTGTGGAGCTACGACTTCGTGAGCGCACGGACACACGACGGGCAAAGTGTGCGCCTGCTCAACCTGATCGACGAACACACGCGCGAAAGCCTGCTCGCGCGAGCGGAACGCCGCTGGTCCAGTGCCAGGGTCATCTCTGCGCTGGCTGACGCCATGGTGCTGAAAGCAGTTCCAGAACATCTTCGATCAGACAATGGCTTTGAGTTCATAGCCAAAGACTTACGGAAATGGCTGGCGAACACAGCAGTAAAGACGCTATACATCAAACCCGGTTCGCCGTGGGAGAACGGCTACTGCGAGAGCTTCAACTCCAAGCTCAGGGACGAGTTGCTCAACGGAGAGATCTGCTACTCAATGAAAGAACTGCGCGTACTGGCCGAACGCTGGCGCGTCCACTCCAACACTATCCGGCCACACTCTTCGCCGGGCTACCGACCGCCGGCGCCGCAGACCCGGATGACAAACAACAAGGGGCATGGAGAAGTGGAAACCGCTTCGCGCTTTCCACTTCTCCACCCCCCGACGGCAACTACTTCAACTCAGAAATAGCTGCTCTACAGTAAACACACCCATGAGGAGCAAATGGACTCCATTAAGGAACTCGCCTAACTCTGTTGGGCGCATTTGCTCTATAGGGTAGTCAAGGCAGATCAATAGGTCTACTGCGCCTTTAGCTTGTCCGCCTCGCTGCAGGCTCCGCTCCCAGTGTAAGAGGCAACTGGTTGCAGGTTTCCGGAATCGCCGCTGTTTGCCGTCGTCCCTACGCCATTGATGACATTCGTGATCTGGCCGCTTCCGTTCAGAAAGACGGAGCCCACGTCGGTAACTGCAACTCCCGTGACATTCGGTACGGTCATCGCATTGTCCTCAACAATTGGCTGTCCCTGGTTGAAGTAGGAATAAATGCCTAGGCCGTAGGCAGTGTGCGTGCACACCGTCGGTGCGACAACGTAAGAAGGATAGCCATTCGCACTGCCGTCCATCCACGAGCTCTGGTTGGGTACGTCATACGGCAGTTCGCTTTGATAGAAGATCGTTTCGCCGCCATTGCCGTTCCACAACACCTGCTCTTTCTGGTAGTGCTCCACCGCAAGGCCTAGAGCCGTCACGCCGCTCCCGTTTACCACGAGTCCGTGATCGGCCGTGTTTGTTGTCCACCCCACTGCGACACCGCTGGCAGCGTGATCCGCTCGCCACGACCACAAATTGTCAATGATGACGTTATTGCTATCCACTTGAAGACCCGTTCCAGCGCTCCCCACTTCAGCCCCGCCGATTCGGATCACGATGTCGTTGAGCGATGTAGGATTTGCAGCATGGCCTGCGTTCGCAGATCCGGCATTGCCTGCCTCAAAGAGAACAGGCGATCGGGTCGGTCCCGCATCAATAATTAGTCCGGCTACTTGTACGCCATCCACGTCTGCCACCGTGATAGCAGCATTCCCCGCCTGAGGCACCAATGTGGCGAAGCCCATGCCCAGCACGACAGTGTTGGGATTAGTGACGGTGATAGGTTGGCTGTATTGATATACCCCCGGAGTCAGGATCAGGTTCTGGCCGGAAGCCAGGGCTTGATTGATAGCTGCCACGGTGGTTGAAGGCTGCGCGATAAAGAAAGAGCCGATCGGTATGGAAGTTCCCACGCCAAGGCCGCCGCCCGACCAGCTTGTACCTTTCGAAGCTGTCTGCAATCCGGGCGAAAATACGTACCAGTTACTGCTTCCGTCCACGTAAAGAAATGGTTTTTCGCGGCTCACCGGGGTTGTGTCGACCGCCGTCACATTTACCCCACCACTCGGGCCGCCTGGGTAGGACTGTGCCGGTGCGCCCAGCACACCTGAGAACACAAAGTTCCATACATAGCCAGTCCAGCCGTTGAGCGAGCTGTTGCGCGTGTACCACTGCTGCTGCGAGCACGGATTTGTATTGCCCGAGACAGCGACATCTGCCGTAAAGCCGCCGCTCGCTTCGGCACAGGGATTGGTCTGGCCGATCGATCCGGAATTGACATATGCCAGGTTGCCCTGCACGCTTATGCGCCGCAACGACGCTCCCTGGGACACACCCCAGTCGAGCGTGCCGTTCACCAGGCCCCCAACGGGCACTTCCGTCAGGTTCTCTTGAGAGCGCCAGAAGTTCTGCGTCATGTTGCCGTCGATTAACTGGTCCGCAGATAAGCCGCCCGTGATCGTTACCTGCCCCGGGGTAGCGCCAAGGCCGGCAATCGACTCGTAAAAACCAACTTGGGTCGAAACCGTGTCGCTTGCAGTGCCGTAGCTTCCCGGCATAAACAGCACCGCATGACGATTGCTGCTGAACTGCGCCTCGCCGTTGATCTGGTTGAGTGCCGTGTTAATCGCGGACGGCGTCATGCTCGGTGTGATGATCGTGACGTTAGGGCCAAAGTTGGGGGTTGTTTGCGCCCAGCCATTTGGGCACATCGCGATGCCGCCAAAGGCAACGGCAGAGAGTGACAGCTTCGAGAGAGCTAGCTTCTGCGTTCTGATAGTCATCATGTAACCTCAAAGATAAACTCGTACTGGAACATTGCTAAGTTCGGCTTGGGACATCTTTCTTGAGTCAGCTTCCGAAAATAATTAAGCATATCAATCGCATCACTTGGATCTATCCTGGAATGCTCGTTTATTTCATGAAAGCAATTGTGCTCCACTTGCCAGATGCTTTCGTGACTTATGCTCGGGTGTGCGGTTCTCGGCAATTGCCCTAGGAAAACTGGTTCTGATCTACCATGCAATTAGACATGTGCTCAAGAGCCGGCGAACAATCTGCTGGTGCCGCAAGTCGCTCGCCGGAGCTTGTCAGAACGCGCTAAAGCTGCCCGTGAACTGGTATGCCGACTGCGACAAGCCGCTGCAGGTGGGAGAGGCATAATCCTGCCCTGCACATCCGCCATTGTCGCGGGCAAGTGACCACATAGCCAGCCTGGATACATAGGCGCTGCTCTTTGCGAAGTTCAGCAGCGTCTGCGCATCGTCCTGCGAGAAGATCTCGGTGTTGGTATCATTGACACCAATCATCGGAGTAATCCCGATCGTTGTTGCGGTAAGGCCGGCCGTCTGTAGTTGCGCCTCGGTAGCTTCAGCCGCATCCACGGCATCGGCTCCCATGTCTCCTCCGTTATCCGAGCCTGAACCGTAATCCATAGCCATAACATTGACTAGATCCAGCGCCAATCCATCAGCCTTTGCACTGTTCAGGATGTTTACACCAGTAGAAACCAGTCCCGTCGGCAGCACCGGCAGCGTGTAGGAAATGACAAGGCTCGGGTTCGCTGCTTTCAGGCCGACCAGCGCCTGATCGCGAAGCGTAATCGATGCCTGGTTTGAGACAGCGCCGCCTTCAATATCGAAGTCAAGCATCGTGACGCCATACCGGTCAATGGCGCTCTGGTAAAGTGCCTGCAGTTGCGAAGCGCTGGTGCACTGAAGCGCTGGCTCCTGCCCGTTCGCGCCGCCAAACGAGAGAATTACCTGTACACCCGCTGATTGCAGAGACTGCACGATGCTTTGAATGGTGGTGCCGTTGGGCAGGGAGTCCGTAGGCAGGGTGCCACCCAGCCCGCCCCAGCCGACGGAACAGCCATTTGTAGCATCGAGAAAGGCCAGGGACACAGCCTTGAACCCGCTCTGCTGCTGGATAGCAACGATATTCTCATCGGTGGTCAGACTCATGTCGGCGTATGGCGCAAAAAGATGGGACGTGGGAGCGGGTGTCGGATTAGACGGTGGAAGCGGAGGCGGTGTTGTTGAACCAGTACAAATCCCGGCTGTGGCCCACGGTTCGCCGCTGCCGCTGCCACCGCTGCTTGTACTCGGCGACTGATTCTGGGTCCAGTAAGCAGCGGTGTAATTTTCGCCGCCAAGGCTCGCTGTTTGTCCCGCTGTATATACCGAACTTGCGTTCCAGGCAGCAGCGCATGCGGTAGCGTGTGCCGCTGAGCAGGCAGCGGTAATGATTGCACTTGCAAACAGAGCACGGAGGATGGTGCTGAAAGCTGTTTTACGCATGGGTAGGAACCTTTCCTTACAAGTAGAATCACGGGTAGATAAGAGAAAAGGTGACTGAGGTGTTCGGCGCAGTCCTCAGCAGCCGTTCTCGTAGCTTGAGGGTGAATGCCTGGTACACGGTGTACGAGCAACTGTTAACAGCCGCCCTGTCTGCGTTAACGCTCTGCGATGTCAGCATCGTAATGCCCGTTACAGAAAACATTGCGGTGATGCGGCTTTAACTCCTGATCCCACGCGGAGCTTTCCATGGTTTTCTCCTGCTTCCTGCAGTGAAATCCAGAGGCATCTCTGGCCTTGAGCTTTTCGCCTTCCAAAACACAGACACTAGAAGCTGTTCCCTCGACAAAGAAGCGCGAGAGAGCAGGGGTAACTAGAGATGTTTTTGCGGGCGATTCAAACTCCTGCTTATTGGAGTTACCGATTGCTGATGGTGCGAGAAGCCAGCAGATCGTTGGGAATCGAAAGACGTAGCGCGGCATCTTCGCTCCGGTCCGGATCGTTCCCAGCCGGAATTCATTTGTGGGCACAAACTAGATCAAATGAGAGGCGTTGTCTAGGAAAATCTGATCGTCTCGGGTTTATTCGATCGATTAACGGCTTTTGACTTGAAACATCGCCAGAGCCTGACTTGCTTACGCGAGGCGACCGTCCTCATCCACGGAAACGTTTTCCACCTTCACTGCCGTTAGTCCGCTTTATGAAACGTCAACACGGCAATCGAGTCAGCGGGAAGTACGATCTTGCAGTCACGCCCACACCGGAGCTGCTTCTCGACGGGGATCACCGCATTCGGCTCCTCGAAGGAGTTTCGCCGGCGCGGGTCGATGGAAGTAAGTAGTGTGAGCTCGGCATGGGAGCTGTGCGGGAAGCCGGATAGATCAATCGAAGTAGAAATTGCCTGCCTCGGATCAGCGTTTGAGAGTTTTACGAAAAGTCTGGAACCGTCGGCCGAGCGCGTCGCTACACCATCGACCGCGCTGAGACCTGCTTGCAACTCGGGTGAGGTAAGCTCAACCGCTAAGCGATCTGTGCCGAGATGATCGCTGTACATCTTAAGAGCGTAGTACTGTGCAGTGCCATAGACACGATCGCGGCTGGCCTGGATAACGCCTCCTACCCATCCGTTCAATAGGTCGGAGATACAGTTTGCCTCGACAACATCACCGTCCCGCTCAAAGCCATTCATCATGCGCGAGGCGTACACGGCGCCCTTCATCGACTGGATAACATCGGCACCATAAAACAGGTTCCACTCGTTCACGATCAGCTTGATATGGCGGCCAGGGTCGTTTTGACGCGCGAGGTCGGCAATGTGGCGGTAGTGAGCCTCAAACGCCCCGGCGCGCGCCATCATCACCACTCTTGGATCGGATGCATGCGCGTTCTGCGACAGCGATGTGTAGTCGTGGATGGCTAAGTACTGGATATCTGCGCCGGCAATTGTCAGCACCGCGGCATTCCAGGCGTCGCTGCTGGGGTAAACGCCCAGGCCAACGGCGATGAGTTGAATGGAAGAATCGACAGCGCGCATGGCCCTTGCGTAGCGCACAGCCTCCTGCGCGTATAGCTCGGCTGTTACGTGGCCTCGCACCCAGCCGCCGAAGATTTCGTTGCCCAGCTCCCACTGCTTTACTCCGTACGGTGCAGGGTGTCCATTCGCTGCACGCATCGCGCCGTACCTGCTTGTGGCCGGGCCGTTCACATACTCAACCCAGTTGGCTGCTTCTTCAGGCGTTGCACCTGCACCGCCAACGTTGACCGTAATCGAGGGTTCAATGTGCAGACGCGTACAGAGTGCAAGATACTCATCGGTACCCAGATCGTCTGGCTCCGGTGCGTTGCTCCAGGATTTGTTGACCCATGTAGGCCGCAGGTCGCGCGGACCTATGCCCCACTGCCAGTGGTAGTCCTGTGCCACATTGCCGCCGGGCCAGCGCATAAACGATGGATGCAGACCGCCTATCATCGCTTCCGAGTCCGGGCGAACCTGGGTAAGCGCGTTCGCGGGCTCCAACGATACTTGGTCGAAATACAACGCGCCTCGGCCATTGAAGAGGAAACTGAGTTTCGCGAAGCGATCAGTTTGTGCCGAGGTGAGAGTAAACGCGTACTGGCGCCAGTCACCGCGAAGGTTCATAACCGAAGCCTTCGCATAAGTCGGGCCATCGGTGTTGTCTTCTTCAAGCGCTATAGCTACATTCCCCGTGTAGCCACCACTATCAGGAATCTTCGCCCAGAAATACCCTTGGTAGGCCTGTCCGGCTCGCACCGACAGATGCCCTTGAGAGAAACCGCGGCCTGTGTCGGTGATATCTTCAGGCGCAAGCGCGATGCGCAAGGAGTGCTCCGGTGCGCCTGTTGCTTGATTGGTCCTCGGGTAAGCCTCTGCGGTGCTTTGCATGAACTTGATCGCGCCGACATTGTCGTTGCGCTCGTCTGGCTCAAGCCGCCACCCAGCAGGAAGGCCTAGATAGTCAGGCGCCTCCTCGAAGGATCGGTCGTGCACCATCTCCGCCGTCATACCCCATTTCACGTCTTCCGCCATCATCTCAACAAACGAGGCGTACATGCGCGGGCTGATGTGGTTCTCAACCCGTGTAGCATCCACGCGAACAGTCGCAGTCTGAAGCGGGCCTTCAGCGAAGGCTACAGGAGTAAGGAGGAACAGCATCAAGGCAGCTATGTGCTTCATCCATTTTTTCCTTTCCGGGCGTGCCGGTCCACATGGCGAAGCCTCTCTGCGAGATGCTCTTGCCAGTAAGGCCAGTCACGCGCACCAAGAAACTCGACGTACTCATGCGGAATGCTTGCCTCGTTCAACAAGCGGTGCAATGCGCGATTGCCATCGATGAGGCCGTCATCAACTCCACAATCAAACCGCAGTGGCGGCAGACTCTCTCGCTTTAAGCTGAGCCAGTAACTCGCGCTGAGCTGTTCGCGGCCACCGCATGGTCCAGCTCCAGTGGCTGCCGTACACCCCGTGCAGCAGGATCAGCAGAGTACCAACGCGGTAGCCAGGCGGCACCCAGAGCGTCACGTCGCCGCGACGCCCCAGTGCGTGGCTCTTGACCGTTGCGAGCCGCAGACCATCGCGCTCGTGCATCGGGTCGGAGATTTCAAAGGTGCGAAAGATTTCACTTTCTACCTTGCTCAAAAGACCAACACTCCTTTTGCATTGATACCGGCATGCATATCGCGGAAGGCTTGCGCGAGATCTTCGAGCGGATAGCGCCGGGTCACCATGGCATCGAGCGGCAGCTGACCTTTCAGGTAGAGGTCTATCAGGAGAGGGAAGTCACGCTGCGGGCGGCACCCGCCATACAGCGGATTGACATACACCTTGTCCCACTCGAACAGTTCCATATCAACCGGCACAACCTGCTCGATGCCGCTGACACCTATCGCTGTTCCTGCACTGCGCACCATCGCGAGCGGCGCGGCCCCGAGCTCTGGAACAGCGGTACACTCGAACGCGTAGTCGGCACCGCGACCGCCGCTGCGCCGCTTTACCTCTTTCGCCGCTTCTATCAACCCGCGGTCGTGTCTGTCAGCACAGAGCGTCTCGGTCGCGCCGAACTGTTTCGCAAGTTCCAGCCGCGCCGGGTTCACGTCGATCGCGAGGACGCGGCCTGCCCCGCAGTACAGCGCTCCCAGGATCGTGCTGAGCCCCACGCCGCCGCAGCCGAGAACCACAACCATGCTGCCGCGCGCTATCTTCGCCGCGTTCACAGCAGAGCCGAAGCCGGTCATCACGGCGCAGCCCATGATCGCTGCAACATCATACGGCACTGCATCGGGCAGCGGCAGCACCGCAGCCTGCGGCACAAGCGCGTGGGTCGCCATGGTACCCAGTGAGAACGAGGCATTCATCGGCCCGGCACTATTGTGGAATCGCCCGTCGGGTACAGTGCCGCGATCTTCGCAGATATTCTCCTTGCCGCGCTCACACTGGAAACACGCGCCGCAGGGGATGGCCCAGTTCAGCAGGATGCGGTCGCCGGGCTTGCATGTCGTCACACCCGCGCCCACGCGCAGCACTTCGCCCGCGCCTTCATGGCCGAGGATGATGCGGCGCTCCCACCGAAGAGAGTCCCAATCGGTATGGCACACGCCGCTCGCCCGGATAGCGACCAGCACTTCGCCTTGCTGCGGCTCGTCCAGCCCAACCGTCTCCACTGCGAATGTGCCGTCGCCTCTGCCTACGGCTGCATGTATCTCAAGCATCCGGTTACTCCCACTAACTGCCATTCGGATCGCGCTAAGTGCCGGAACAGACGTTAACTTATCCGACTAGGCGGGCGTCCCACTTACGTGCAAGCACCACTCCGGTTGACGGCAAGCAGCGCTCCGCGGCAGGGACAGTCGGAACGCTCAAGCAGTCTGCGCGTCCGTTCCCCGGCTCGAGTACAGAACCGGGTTCAGCGGCGAGTCGAGCACATCGCCCGTATGCACTCCGGGAGCCCACCGCTCTATGTCCATTACATGGTTCTTGTTCTTCGGCTCGGTCAAATGGATATTCTCGTCCATGTAGATCACCGTCATTACCTCCCGGGGGCGCTCCGTAGTATTCGCTCCGGCCCGGTGAAAGGTCCATCCCGCGTGGAAGCTCACATCGCCAAGCGCAAAGGCGCTATCTTCCATGCTGAAGTGATTCAGTGCTTCCTTCAGCGTCATCTCGCTCTCTTCGCCGATCTCCAGGTCGCGGCCTATCTGGAACCGGTGGCTCTTCTCGCAGAAAGCGAGCGGCCCCATCTGCTGTGGTGTGTCCTGCAGCGGCACCCACGCCGTGATCGTCTTGTCGCTGTCCACCGGCCAGTAATACTGGTCGGCATGCCACGGGGTAATGCCGCCGCCCGGCTCCTTGTAGAGCGCCTGGTCATGGTACACGCGCACCCCTGAGACGCTCATCAGTTCCGCCGCAATGCGCGCGAGGCGTTTGCCAAACACGAACTCCTTCACCGCAGCCGAGTGCGCCCACAGGTTCATGATCTGCAGAAACGCCTTGCCGTAAGTCGTACGCTCATCCATCGGCAGTGCGTCTGCTGAGAGTTCGGCAACGCGACGGCCGATGATCTGCCGGTAGTGCTCCAGCATCTCGGGGGCAAGCACCGATTTCAGCTTTATATAGCCGTTCTCCGCGTAGAAATCGATCTGCTGCCGGGTAAGTTGGAATGGCGAATTGAGCGCATGCTGCAAACGATCGAGGCTTACTTCGGACGCGACGGTCATGATCGATCCTCCGAGAATGATGGAAAAATCCAGAGTGGTGAAACGTTTCATCAAAGCATCGCGTGTTCCAGCAATCGCTGTCAAGCGCCGCTCCCGCGAGCGCAGTATCCTGAGCAGGTGAAGCCTCGCACTCCTCAACCGGCCCCGGAAGAAGCCCAGCGCTCCGCCAAGGAGCCAAGGCCCAAAATCCAGGATGTGGCCACGCTGGCCGGCGTTTCGCTCGGCACCGTTTCCGCCGTGCTGAATAACAACGGACGCGTCAGCCCGGCCACGCGCAAACGTGTGCAGGCCTCCATCTCCAGGCTCAACTACCGCCCCGACCTTTACGCCAGCAATCTTGCCCGCAGGCAGACCCAGCTGCTGGGTGTCGTTGTCTCAAACCTGCAGAACCCGTTCTTCGCCGAAACCGCGCAGGCGGTGGAGGAGGAAGCGGCACTACACGGCTATCAGATTTCTCTCATGGCGACTAACTTCTTGGCCGAGCAGCAGCGTGCCGCAGTCAAGCAGCTGCTCGGCGCACGCCTCGCCGGCCTCGCCGTGCTGACATCGGAGCACGATGCGGTCTCAAGAGAGCTCGTACTGGCCAGCGGTGTGCCGGCCGTGTTCCTGGATGAAGGCAAGCCGGCGGAGACGCTTTCCATTCTTCGGGTCGACTCCCGCGGGGGCATGCGTGCCGCCGTGGAACATCTGATTCACTTAGGCCACCGCAACCTCCTGTTCGTGCGCAACTCGCAGAAAGCCAGCGGGCCGCCGCTGCTCTCGCACCGGCTGCGCGACCAGGGTTTCGCGATGGCGGTCCGCGCCTGCGCCATCCACGGTCTGCGGACGCATGTTGTTGATGTACCCGGACCGGGCGCGGATGCGGGAGAGCAAGCCGTTGCGGACGCATCCGCAGTCCATTTCACGGCGGTCGTGGCAACGACTGACTTGGTCGCAATGGGTGTCTACCGCGGCCTGCAGGCGCGCAACCTGCGCATACCCCAGGATGTGTCGGTCGTAGGTTTTGACAACACTTACTTCAGCCGCTTCATGAACCCGCCCCTCACCACGGTCGATGTCCCCCGGAGCGAGCTAAGTCGGCTGGTCGTTTCGGCGTTGCTGCAAAAGCAACACGGTCGCCTGCTCAAACTCCAAACGCGCCTGGTCTTGAGGGACTCAACCGCACCGCCTCCGAAGCTCCGCCGCCGAGCGGCTGGCGCAAAGCGGTAAGGCAGCACGCACGCACTTTGCGCTTCCTTGAAAACTTAGGATTTCGCGCGCCCAATTCTTTCTAACCGCGACCGCCATCGTTGAGGCATCCTACCCGGCGTGGCCTCCCTATGATTGTTCCCGTCGCCAAGGAAGCAGCATGGATGAGCGTGCTCGCGTCGCTACCCCTCTGGGATCCGCCCGCGGCCCCCGTGCTCGTCATCGCTCCGCACCCCGACGATGAAACGTTGGCCGCCGGCGGCTTCATCGCCGCGCAGCGTACGCGTGGAGCAGTCGTCACCGTCGCTGCCGTGACCGACGGTGAGAACGCCTATCCCGACAGCCCCGGACTCGCCGCGCTGCGTATCGGCGAGCAGACCAGCGCTCTGGCTCGCCTCGGCGTGCAAGCCGAAGACATTGTGCGACTCGCTCTGCCGGACAGCGGTATCTCCGCATGCGAGCAGCAACTCGTCCAGCAACTGCTGCCGCTCGCCTCGGCGGATACCCACATTGTGGCTCCGTGGCGCGGCGACTTCCACCCCGACCATGAAGCCTGCGGGCGCGCCGCCGAGCAGGTTGCGCACCAGACCGGCGCGCAACTTACCTCTTATTTCTTCTGGACCTGGCACCGCGGCACGCCAGACCTGCTGCGCGGCCTGCCCCTGCGCGCGTTCCCGCTCGACCGCGAACTGTTGCTCGCCAGGCACGAGGCGCTGCTCTGCCACCGCTCGCAGCTCCACCACCCTTCCGGTGAGCCAATCCTGCCCCCCTCTCTGCTCGCGCCGGCAAAGCGCCCTTTTGAGGTCTTCCTGCCCGCATGAAAATCAACCCTGTTAGCCAGCCATTCTTTGAGCAGAAATATCAGCAACAGCAGGATCCCTGGGCATTCGCCACCAGCCAGTACGAGCAGGCCCGCTACGACGCGGTCGTGCATGCGCTTGCCCACCGGCGGTACAGGTCTGCCTTCGAGCCCGGCTGTTCCATCGGCATCCTTACCGCGCGCCTCGCCGCCTTCTGCGATCAGGTCCACGCCGTCGATATCTCGCCCACCGCGGTCCGGCACGCCCGCAAGCGTTGCAGCGGTTTGCCCAACGTCACCATCGCCTGTGGAGCGGCCCCGCGCCACATCCCCGCACAATCCCTCGACCTCATCGTGCTGAGCGAGATCGGCTACTACTTCGACGAGCAGCAGCTGCGCACTTTCGCCGCCAGCCTCATCCAGCGGCTGCAGCCGTCCGGCATCCTGCTCGCAGCGCACTGGCTGGGCTATTCCCAGGACCACATCCTGAGCGGCGACCAGGTGCACTCGGTCCTGGGCACGCTCGACGGGCTGACCCATGAGCATGCCGAGCGCCACGCCGGCTTTCGCCTCGATCGCTGGACCCGGTCCCAGGTCCGGCTCCAGCTGCTCCCCAAGGTATGCCAATGACCAACGCACCCTGGCACATCGGCATCCTGATCCCGGCCCGCAATGAGGAAGAGCTTTTACCACGCTGCCTGCGCTCGGTGCTGGCCGCCCAGGCGCTGCTGCCCGCTTCCGTGACCTGCGACATCGTGGTCGCCGTCGATTGCTCCATCGATCGAACCCGGCACATCGCGCGCCGCATGCTCCAGGGTCGAGGCGCCGTGGTCTGCACGCAGGTGGGTGCCGTCGGCCACGCACGGGCGCTCGCGGCGCAAGCAGCCCTCGCGCGCTACCGCGAGACTTCAAGTCACCCTTGGGCCCGCTGCTGGCTCGCGAACACCGATGCCGACTGCTGTGTGCCGGAAACATGGCTGAGCGACCAGCTCGCGCTTGCCGCGGAAAACGTAGAGGCCGTTGCCGGCACAGTCGATGTCGATACGTTTGAGGAGCACGATGCGCAGGTGGCCGATCGCTTTCGAGAGACGTACCTGCTCTCCCCCGACGGCTCGCATGGTCACGTACATGGCGCCAACCTCGGAGTACGCGCCGACGCCTACCTGCGCGCCGGCGGCTGGGGCACGCTTGCCACTGCTGAAGACCACGATCTGTGGAGCCGCCTCACCGCTGTCACCACGCGGCGGCGCTCCCCCAGCCGCCTCCGCGTGTTGACCAGCGGCCGCCGGGTAGGGCGCGCACCGCGCGGGTTTGCCGAGGCGCTCGCCGCCCACAACGAGACAGCTGCGTGACCGGCGACGGGAAAGACGCCCTGCTCGCCCGGCTCCGGTCGCTGCTCGCGGCCGATCTGCCGCTGCCCGGCGCCGGCCAGACACCTCTGCGTCACAAGCGCCTGATGGCGACCGGCCGGGAGAATCTTTCGCTCGCCCGCCTCGCCGAAGCGCACTGGGATGCGGTTGCGATTCTGGCGGAAGCAGGCCGCGAGCCCCATCCGGGCGCGCTCTACGGGGTCTGGGCATCCGAGAAGCCGGGCCAGGCGCTCACGCTCTCGGGAGCCCACGGCGGCTTCACCGTAAGCGGCACAAAGATGTTCGCGAGCGGCGCCGGGCTCGTCGATCGCGTGTTGCTCACCGCGGGCGCCTCTGAGCAGCTGCTTCTCGACGTCGACCTCCGCTCGAACGCAGCCTCGATCCGCTTCGACACCTCCGTCTGGAAGACGCAGGCCTTTCAGGAGACCGCAACAGCCACCGCAATCTTCAACCAGGTGCCCGTCCCCACGGATCAAGTCCTCGGCGGCCCGGGCTGGTATGTAGCCCGGCCAGGCTTCTGGCACGGCGCCTGCGGACCAGCCGCCTGCTGGGCAGGCGGCGCGGCCGGCCTGCTCGACTACGCGCTGCAGCAGTCCCGCGAAGACCCTCACACCCTGGCCCACCTGGGCGCCATACACTCTGCCGTCTGGGCGCTTGGCTCTTACCTTGACTTAGCCGGCCGGGAGATCGACGGCGACCCCGGCAGCGTGGTCCAAGCCCGCATCCGCGCGCTCACCGTGCGGCATCTCGTCGAGCAGGCCTGCACCGATATTCTGCGGCGTCTGCCGCGCGCCTACGGTCCCTACCCGCTGGCGATCGACGAGGAAGTCTCCCGCCGCTACCAGGAGCTCGACCTCTATCTGCGGCAGTCCCACGCCGAGCGGGATCTGGAGTCGCTTGGCCGGGATCTCAAGACACAGCAGAAAGCCGCAATCCCTCGCTGACTGGACCCGCACCCCGCCGATCCAGTCCAGCAGGTTTTCACGCGCGCCAGCGAAGATTCAGCTGGCCTTCTGGTGCGGGTTCGCATAATGGAACAGCGCCGTCGCCCGCACCTTGTCCGGATCGCACGGCTCATTGGTGTGGATCGACCGGTACCCCCAGAAAAAGTAAAGGTTCCCCGGCTGCATGTGGATGCGGACCGGCTTCAACACCTGCCGCCGCACCGAGGCCCGCAGCAGCCGTTGCGAGAGCGGATTGTCCAGCAGCACCTTGTCCACCGCATTCAGCAGATAAGCCGGCCGCACCCTGCGGGTGTTTGGGAACATGATCAGGTCCCCGGCCCTGCCTTGCTTCGGTATCTCGATCGGGATCAGCGCCGTCACCACGTAGGAGTCATAGTGGAACTGCAGCGAATGCTTCTGGCCGCTCTGCCCTGAAAGGCAGCGCAGCACGTGGTAAAAAGCCTGCTCCGGCGCCTTCTTGCCGGTGCCGCGCTCGTACAGGTCGCGGATCAGTTTTACAAAGAGCGGCTCGTGATATAGCTCTTCCAGCCCCGAGCCGGCTACCTCATCCGGACCGCCGAAGCCGATGTACTCGTTGCCGGACTTCTCCATGGCCGCGCGCACAAACCGACGCATCCGCGCCAGATCGCCCGCCTGAAGATAGTTGGGAATGGAGGTGAAGCCGCGGCCGTTAAGGTCTGCGACCAGGGCAGAAATCTGGGAAGGGGAAACCTGTGGAACCCGAATACTCATGGCACGCTCCCGCCGGGTCTGTGCCCAGCGATGTTTGTCCGGCATTATGACAGGGACGGAAAGCATTTGCCAATAGAATGTTAAGAGTTACTGAAGAAATTGCCATAGTGACAGAGAAGCGAGTGGACAGGAAAGCGTAGAACGTAGAAAAAGGCACAGGAAGCAGTTACATTAATTGTAGTGAGCCTTGGTGCTACCGATGTCGCACTCGTTGCGATATGTACCCAATGGCCAAGACAGCAGAAGGGGCCGCGTAAGCGGCCCCTTCTGCTGTTCTAAGAAATACTGAATAGTCGCTTACTTAGCCCCCACCGTTTCCTTGCTCGCAGCCGCTTCCTTCAGCGCCTGCGCCTTGTCCGTCTTCTCCCAGCCGAAATCCCCATCCGTACGGCCGAAGTGGCCATACGCAGCCGTCTGCCGGTAGATCGGCTTGCGCAGGTCGAGCGACTCCATGATGCCTTTCGGCGTCAACTGGAAGTGCTCACGCACCAGCTGCTGCAGTTCGTTCGCCGGCAGCTTGCCCGTGCCGAAGCTGTCGATCAGCACCGATACCGGCTCGGCTACGCCGATCGCATACGCCAGTTGCACCTCGCAACGGTCTGCAAGCCCCGCCGCGACAATGTTTTTCGCGATGTACCGCGCCATGTACGCCGCCGAGCGGTCCACCTTGGTCGGGTCTTTGCCGGAGAACGCGCCGCCGCCATGCCGGCCCATCCCGCCGTACGTATCGACGATGATCTTGCGGCCGGTCAGCCCGGTGTCCCCCATCGGTCCGCCAATCACAAAGCGCCCCGTCGGGTTGATGTGGTACTTCGTGTCCGCATCCAGCAGCTCCGCCGGAATCACGAACTGGATCACGTCCTTCAGGATGTCGGCGCGCAGCTTCTCGGTCGTGACCGACTCTGCGTGCTGCGTCGAAATCACCACCGCATCCACCCGGACCGGCCGGTTGTTCGCGTCGTACTCCACCGTGACCTGGCTCTTGCCGTCCGGCCGCAGGTAGTTGAGCTGCCCGCTCTTGCGCACCTCGCTCAGCCGACGGGCCAGCTTGTGTGCGAGCGATACCGGCGTGGGCATCAGCTCTTCGGTCTCGTTGGTCGCAAAGCCGAACATCATGCCCTGGTCCCCGGCGCCGCCCGTGTCCACGCCCATGGCAATGTCGCCGGATTGCTTGTTGATCGAGGAAATGACAGCGCAGGTGTTGGAGTCGAAGCCGAACCCGGCATCGTTGTAGCCGATGTCGTTGATTACGCCGCGCACCAGCGTCTGAAAGTCGACATAGGCCTTGGTCGTGATCTCCCCGGCAATGACGACCAGGCCGGTGGCGGTAAGGGTTTCGCAGGCGACGCGCGAGTAGGGGTCCTGCTCCAGGCAGGCATCCAGGATAGCGTCGGATATTTGATCGGCGATCTTGTCGGGGTGACCCTCGGTGACCGACTCCGAGGTAAAGAGAATCTTATCGCGTGCTGGCAATGGGTACTTCCTCCGGATGGCGCGCGGGACCGGTCCCTTCCGGTCGCCAGGCGTTCGTTCTCTTAGCGAGAAGAGATGCCGGAAACACGTGAATAGACTCGGCGGGCCAGCGGCATCGGTGCAGGAAGCCGGCCCGGACCGCTGCCAGCTTTCCATGCTACCTGAGCCGCGCAGCGCGGGGCAAAGCAGCCCCAGCCATCCGCGCTCACAAGACGCAAACGGCGCGTTGACAGGGCCGAACGGCGCAGACCGTCCGCCAATGGAGCTGATCGGATCTGGCTCGATTTGACCGAAGTTGAGCGGAACTAGTTGGAGCAGAGCCGGCCCGGCATTTACCGGCGTTGAGCAGCGCCAGCCCGCCGACGCCCCCCGGCAGCCCGGCGCCGCGGCCGCAGCTTCAGCTCCCACACAAACAGTGTCAGCAGCAGGCACTGCAGACCGCCAAAGCCCAGCACAAAGCGCGCGTAGTTCAACAGCAGCTCAGGCAGAGTGCCAAAGCCGGCCATCGTCATATTGGTGATCACCGCGATGCTCCAGGGAAACGTCAGCAGCTCGAGCGTCGCAAACCCGCTCTCGAACAGCCGGCTGGTCAGCAGCCCCACGATCCAAACCCCATGCAGCAGCGCCATATACCCCGCGCACGTCCACAGGACAGCCGGGTATCGGGACCGCCGCGCCCGCAGCGCAATCGCGAGCAGCAGAGCAAACCCAACAGCCAATGCAATCATGGCAGCGACGCCGCGCGGTTCCATGCCGGAAAACATCATCGTGTGGGTAAGACTACCTGTATACGCTCAACTCGGAAAGAGTACTTCAGGCCGATGCTGCCTGGGAAAGCTACTTGTCAAAAGAAAAAGTTGCCGGCTCAGATTTGATCTCAAGCAGTCCTGTGTCTTCGCCGGCATCGCCGACACTCTTGATAAATGCATCATAACTAACCTGGTAGACATGCTTACCGTCTAAAAAAGCAAACAGGTTGGTGATTTCCGCGTTTCCAGTCAGTGTAGCGCCTGGCTTCATCCGGAGAAGGTCGGCCTCTTTCGAGGCGGCTAGCTTTGCCATAGGGCCGATATAAGCAACAGACTTGCCTTCGCAGGTAAGCTCCACAAGGCTTCCCAGCGAAAGCTGGGGCTGGAATAACTGCCACTTTTCGACTCTCAATGAAGCCCTCGCGGAGGTATTGCGGATTGTGAGATGTATGTCAATGCGGTGATTCGTAGCCTTCGGCTCTAAAGTAGCTATTGCAGTCATCGTCTTTTTTGCCGCTGTCGTGTGTCTCTGTTGTTCATTCACATAACTGCCTTTGCAGCCAAACGAAGTAAAAAACAGATATCCCAGCAAAGCGATGCTGCTCTGCATGTTCCGTAAAATATTCATAGCTGCCTGTAGCGAAATGTCGGCGCCAAAGAACTCTTGCCAAGGCGCCTTCCGAATCCCGTTCCGCAGCGAGTCTTGGAGCCTTTGATATGGCAGCCGATTCCTGGCATTTTCGACCTTCAAGACTCTCTATCGCCGTGCTGATCTTGTGTCGCTCCATCGTTACGGGCGGCCGGTTGCTTTCCGCCGAATGATGCAAACGGTCGACGACACTTCAGGCAGCGTTGCCCAATTTACGCGCTAAGAAGCATCATGTATCGACCGAACTGGTTGCATCATAGAGTTAAGGCTGAGGAGTTCCGCTTGCTTGAATTTCACGCAGGTATTTGTGGTTGGGACCATACTGCATGATAGAGCAAAAGATCGCATGCTTCGGCTCCACCGACTTACCATTTGCATCGAGCGTGATTACTTCTTCTTCCTGTATTGGCACGCGAGAATGCGCGAGATTTGCGTTATCGACTTCTTGACCGGCACTGTCATAGTAGGCGAACCGACGAGTATCCGGCAGCTTTGCGGCGTTGAGGATTTGATCAGACTGATTCCACTCGTAATGGATGCGAATCGTTCCTGGATGAGGAGGGAAATTCTTCGATTCATTTTCTGGCATCGTTTTGACCTTTGTTTCCTGATGATGAATAGATGTTGATCTAGAGTGGCATCCGCTGGAGGTAAACAACAAGCCAGTTAACACCAAAGTCTGTCCTATCGTCGCAAGGCATCGTGTCGCGTTGATCACTTTATCCTGCTTGTAAGAGGAATGTTCTAGCGAATTTAGAAAGGAGGGTTCCGTAGATACTATCGAGTGGCTGCCGGTCGTGAGTGCATGATCTGGTCTAAAATGGCGTATCGGTGTGGATAGAGAATCTTTGCAGCATCTTCGCATGGTGTTCCCTTGCTGGCCGTGTACATAACCATCGATTCAGCAAAATCTTCATCTCTACTTTTTGCACCATATTGCGAAGGCGCCCGGTCATCCGCCGTCATAGCTGCAGGCCATTCTTTCCAGGTAGAGGCATTCGCGCCAAAGGTTTTTTTCGAAAAGGTATGCCCTGTTTCATGGACGAGTGTCTCATCCAGCGCCATAGGACTGCCTTTCGAAACAGGGTAGAAATGGACATTACCATCTACTCCAGACGTAGCCTCAGAACGAAAGCCTGCCATGCCATAGTTTTGCCCGTAAACTGCATCATCTGGGTTGCGGTCCGGGCTGACGACGACCCTTTGAATCATGTTCAATTGAGTCTGGGGCACGGCACCCAGTGAGTGTGCCAATTCGTCGTTCGTCGGCAGACTAGTTGCCTTGTCAGTTGGATCAGCCACTGATCGAATGATCTTTACGGGGTGTCCCCCGATTGTGGCGGTTTGTAAGGTCGCCGGAACAGCCGGGTGCCCGGGAAAGGCATATGAAATGTTCGAGGATGGGCCAAGCTGGTAAGGCTTACGATTAGGATCAAACTGTTTCGAGCCAGGAATGACCCGCAAAGAATCGTTTTTCAAGTAAGCGCAATCTTGCTTTGCGGCAATCGCTGTAGCTGGCGGAGCTGGTGTAGAAAGCCCTGTAGCTGCGTTCGAAGCTGCCGCTGCCGGAATCAGCGCAGCAGCCGCTTCATCCCCCACCTCCCTTGAAAAGTACTTACTCTGAAAATGCACCCGCCCCGCAGGCGCCGACAGCATAATATCCCCATCCGAGTGCAGCGCCACCAGCTCCCGCCCGGTTGCGTCGCTCTTCTCCGTCATCGCCATCGAGGTATGGTTCGGTGTCGCCACCACCACCGTCTCGCGCCCCGGCGTGTCCACCATCTGCAGCCGGTTGCCGCTCTTGGTCACGATCCGCTTGATGTCGTTCGCCGCAATATCCGAGCCGAAAAACTCCTCCCGCGGCGCCTGCTGCACCCCGTTCCACAGCGAGCCCAGGAGGATAGGCCGCTCCGGATCGCCATCCTCGAAGGCCACCGCCACCTCATCCCCAACCTCCGGCATCCACATGAACCCGCGATCCGGCCCGGCATGCGGCGAGACCATCCGCGCCCAGTGCGTCGCTCCGTCCCCCTGCCAGAAAAACTGCACCCGCAGCCGCCCCATCTTCTTCGGGTCGTTGTGCTCAACCACCCGCGCCGCTACTACGCCCTGCCAGTCGCGCTGCGCCGGCGGCTGAGGGTTGCGATACTGTTTCCACGGCGTGCACTCAAACGTGTTCGAGTAGCCCTCCGGCCGCCAGCGGTGCTCCACCCGCGTCAGCCCGTACACGCCGCCCGGCTCCAGCGTGCCTTCAATCTCGACCGTGTCCCCGGCCTTCAACAGCTGGCTGCGGCTGTCGCCAGTGCCGGTCACGCTCGCGCCCATGGACCGCTCAGCCTCGGCGCCCAGCTGCTGCCGGTACTCGTCCAGCGTCATCGCGCGCGCCCGCTGCGGCTCAAAGCCTGAAGGCAGCGCACTCGCCGATACGCTCTGCACAGCGCCCACCGTCGAGGCCACCGAGGGGTAAAACTCCGCCGGCTTTGCCACGGACTCGTAAGTCTCGCTCGCCATCGCGTGGTGGTCGTAGTGCGAGCCGTTGTAGCTCGCTGGCGAGAGCCTCGAGCGCACCTTGAACCCGATCAGCCCGTCGGTCCCATCCTTGCCGCGCCACCCCACCGTGCTGCCCGACTGAAAGGCATTGAAAATCTCAAGTCCGCTCGCACCCGGCCGCATCCAGCAGCCATAGTCGTCCACAATGCGGTGCAGGAACGCGAAATCCGTCTCGCCGTACTGCACATAGTTAAGCGGCTTCTGCGCCGGCGCCTGCACCTGCGCCGCCAGCCCCGCATAGCCGCAGGCCTTGGCCGCCACCGCAGCCAGCGTGTGCTCAGCGTAATACTGCTTGCGCGCAGCCAGGTCGAGCTTATAAGAGGAGGAGACCGCAAGCAGACGGGCGCCATAGCTCCCCCAAACCTCGGTCAGCAGCTCGACCTTCAGAATGAAGCCGGTAAAGTGCACATGCGCAGCCCCGTCCTCATCGAAGGTGCGCACCTCGACCGTCTGGCCCAGGAACCGCTCGACCGGAACAGGCTCGTCCGAGCTCTGCCGGCACTCGACCGTGCACCACCAGTGCTGGTTCAGCGCCTGCACCACCTCGACAGACGCCAGCAGCGCATCCCCGAGCAGACCGTCGCCAATCTGGATGTTCGGCTGCTGCATCAGGTGCTCCAGCAAAGGGGATCGCAAATCCGTCCTGAGTCTACTGCAGACACCTGCCAGCAACAGAGCATTCGTTCGATTCGATCTGCCCAGTCAATCCCATATCGGGAGCGCCATCCGCGCGTACCGTTTTGAAAGATGCCTGCGGGCTTACTGATCCAAAGGCATCAACCGCTCCGGGCTAGTGCCGGCCAGCAGCGCCACAGAACCAACCGGCGCCCCCAGCGCCGCGCTCTTCGCGCTCACAAAATGCACCACGTACCACGCGAAAAACGCCAGCAGCACCACGAACACCGCCACCCCGGCCCAGCGCAGGCGTGTATCCGGCTCCGTCTCCTCGCCCTTGCGCGCCTTGCCCACGTTCTCGGCAAAATCGATCCAGCTCTGGTCGTCGTCCTTGATCTGCCCGCTCTCGTGGTACGCCGAAAGGTAGCGGTGCACCCAGTCATCCTCATCCATGCCGCAGGCGCGGGCATACCCGCGCACAATGCCCTTGTTCAGCACGCCGCCGGGCAGTGCATTAAAGTTCTCCTGCTCCAGCGCCAGCAGGTGCCGCGCGCTGATCTTGGTCACGCCCGAGATACTTTCAAGCGCGACCCCGCGCGCCTCCCGCTCCCTGCGCAGCTCCTGTCCAAACTGTCCCATACTCGCTTTTCCTGGCTGAGGGTGGGTTCCTTTGCACCTACGTTAGTGCTCTCTTGCGCGCGCGTCAAAGCATTCCGCAGCTTTCCATATGCAATTGTTGAAAAGCGAACCCCAATTCGGGATCGCGTTCCAGTTCGGTCCCGCAACGCTCCCGCGCAGCCGCTGAAGAAGAAGCCGCAAACGCGGCCGGATACGTCTTTGCTACACTCAGGTGATCGCCGCGCCGCCACTCCCCGCGCGGGCCTCTCCTCATGAACAAGCTAGTCGTCGGCAACCTCCTCCATCGCCCCGTGCGCACGCTCGTCACCATGCTCGCCGTCGCGGTTGAAGTGGTGATGATCCTGTCCATCGTCGGCATCATGCTCGGCATCCTGGCCAACTCCCGCAGCGAGACCAGCGGCATCGGCGCCGACACCATCGTGCAGCCGGCCAACTCCAGCTTCATCTCCGCTGTCGGCGGCGCGCCCGTTCCGGCCAGGATCGCAGACATCCTCGCCAAACTGCCGCATGTCGCCGTTGCCGCGCCTGTCATCACTGACCTCAGCACCGTCAACTCGGTCGAGACCATCTGGGGTATCGACTACCAGAGCTATAACGCCCTGCGCCCGTTCACGTACCTCGCAGGCGGACCCTTCCAGGGACCGAACGATGTGCTCATCGATGACATCGCCGCCCGCAGCGCCCCGGGCTACCATGTCGGCGATATCATCCCGGTCAAGGGTCATCCCTTCCGCATCTGCGGTATCGTGGCGCACGGCAAAGGCAGCCGCAAGTTCGTGCCTATCCAGACGCTGGGCGCGCTCATCGGCACCCCGAAAAACGCATCCCTCTTCTATCTCCGCTCCGACGATCCAGCCAATCAGAAGCTGCTCGCGCAGGAGATCCACCAAGTGCCCGGCCTCGGCGAGTACAAGGTGCAGTCGCTGCAGGAGTTTCTCGACCTGGTCACCCCCTCGCACCTGCCCGCGTTCACCCCGGCGCTCGACTCCGTCATCACCATCGCCGTCATCATCGGCTTCCTCGTCATCTTCCAGTCCATGTACACGGCCGTAATGGAGCGCACCCGCGAGATCGGCATCCTCAAGTCCCTGGGCGCCTCCCGCGGCTACATCCTCTCCTCTGTTCTGCGCGAGGCGGCGCTGGTCACCGTTGTCGGTATCCTGCTCGGCGTCCTGTTCACCGCGGGCATCAAGGCGTTTCTCAACTACCGCTTCCCGACGCTTTCCTTCATGGTTCCGCCCGGATGGTGGGTGCGTTCGCTCGTCATCGCGTTCGTCGGTGCTGTGCTGGGCGCGGCCTATCCGGCGTTCAAAGCGGCCAGTAAGGACCCCATCGACGCGCTCGCCTACGAGTAGCGCCATGGACACTCTTCAGAGCCGCCGCCGCTCCCTGGCCGGCGTGCTGTTCGCTCTTGCGCTTACCGCCATCTCGGCCCTGTGGGCGCTGCACTGGGTCCACCTGCGCGCCGACTTCCCCAACAACTCGCCATGGATGGACTACGCCAAGTACACCGATGAGGGCTGGTACGGCAAAGCCGCCATCGGCGCCACCCTGTTCGGCCACTGGTACATGCCGGGCGACTTCAACACTGCTGTCGCGCTGCCGGTGTGGCCGGCGCTCGAGTGGCTCGTCTTCCAGGTGGCCGGGGTCACCGCCATTGCCGCCCGCGGCCTTGCGCTGGTGGTCTTCGCTGTCAACCTGCTGCTGAGCTATGCGGTGCTGCGTGCCTCGGGCGCCGGGCGGCTTGCGGCCTCGGGCGGCGTGCTCCTGCTGGCCGGCAGCATGTATCTGTGGGCGTTCAGCCGGCTCGCTATCCTTGAGCCGCTGCTCACGCTCTGGGTGCTCGCTGGCTGGCTGCTGGCCCTGCAGCTGCGCGGCTGGCGTGGCCAACGCAGGATCGCTGCTCTGCTGGGCGTGGGCCTGCTGGGCTGCCTCGCCGTGCTCACCAAGACGACCGCGGTCTTTCTGCTGCCGGCTACCGCGGTCATCCTGTGCCGGGCAGGCGGCAGGCGGCCGCGGCGCACCGCTGCCGATCTCGCTATCGCGCTGGCCGGCGGCCTGGTTCCCTGGCTCCTGTACTTCGTCTTCGCCGCACGCCGCTACCTGGTCGACTACCACTACCTGTTCACAGCCAACTACTGGACCCCGCCCAAAGGCCTGCATGACCATCTGCTCGCCTACTGGTGGGCGGCGCACGGGCTGCTCTGGGTGGGCCCTTGGCTGGTCTGCACCATGCTCGCGCTGCTCGGGCTCGGGCTTGCGCTCTCCCGCCTCTTCCGCCGCGCTCCGCTGGTGCATGCCTCGCTGCTTGCCGCCGCCGGCTACATCTTCTTTACCGGCTGGCACAACAGCCCGCAGCCTCGCTACTACATGGTGCTCGTCTACCCGGTTGTCTTCGTCACCGTCCTCGCCGCGCAGGCGCTCTCTGCGCGCAGCCGCGTGCTTTCCGGGCTCGCCGTCGCCATGCTCGCCGTCATTTTCGTCCGCGACGTAAACGCGAGCGCCTGGTTCGCGCTGCATCCTGAGTACACTCTGCTGCGCGCCGCCCGGGGCATCACCGACTACATCGACGCGCACCCGCTCCATGGCAAGCGGCTGCTGCTCTCCATCTCCGGCGACGAAATCACCCTTTTGACCCACCTGCCGGCCATCTGCGACGACTTCGGCACCGACGATCTGGCCGACCGGATCACGCGCTACCAGCCGGGCTGGTATGCCGAGTGGAACGAGCTCGACCCCGGCACGCTCGAAGACATCCACGCTGCCGGCTACCGTCTCGAGGCGGTCGCGCACTGGCATGCCTTCGACGATGAGGACCGCGACGACCTGATCCTCTACCGCATGCAGCCCGTCGCTACCACAAACCGCTGAAACTCTCTGCGCGGTCTTGATAATTCAATGTAAGTTGTTCACGGGCAGTGACTTAGGATGGCTCTTTTCGGGCAATTTTGGGCCGCCAAAAATGTTCCACGTGGAACAATTTTGCAGAAAACCGCCTGCGCGGGCACTTCGTGCACCGTCCGAAGGACCGGCCAATTCGTGGCGGGTGGCGTTGTGGTGTGAGTAGGAACCTTTGTGGCCCTCGCGATGCTCAGGATCGAACTTCCTCAACCCCGACCAACGGGAGGGCCACAAGAGTCCGCATCCACACCACAACGAGAACGCGCCACGAAGTGGCCGCCAGCCGCGCAGGCGGTCTTACCGAACCGGCCGCGCAGGCGCCCCAGGCCGATCCGGGTCGATATGGCGGCCGAGCCGATAGACCAGGCCGACGGAGATGCCGAACTGCTCCTTGAAGTCGCTCTTGCTGCCGCTGCTGTAGTCCGTCAGCAGGGCATCGGGCGAGATGCGAAAGGCCAGCCGTGGCGACCGGTTCAGGTCGATCGAGCCGCCGATGGCGCTGCCGAAGCTGATCTGGTCGTCGTAAAAGCCGATCTGGCTGGGCTCAATCTTGTTGCCGTTCTGGTCGCGCCCCAGGTCTTTGCCGAACAGCCCGTACGAGCCGCCGAACAACGCATGCAGGCTGATGGAGGCATGCTGGTTTGAGGCCAGACGATACTGCGGGCCAGCCAGCAGCATGTACTCGCTCACCGAAGGTCCACGGACCTGGAAGGTGTTTGGCGCGGCGCCGCTGGTGCCGAAGTAGGCGCGGACGTTGGCATCGGCGGCCCACTTGTGGGTAAAGAAGCGCGCGCCCTGGATGTCGAAACCGCCGAGATTGGAGCCCTGCAGCAGTGACGGACCCGCGTCGAAATGCGAGTAGGCGAAGCCGCCGTACACCTCATACCGGTTGTTATAGGTAACGCCGGAAAGCGTGCTGTTGGCGGCAACGACCGGCGGGTGGTACTGGGGAGCCTGAGCCAGAGCGTGTCCGGGGCTGAAGGTCACAGCGACGGGGAGCAGAAGCAGGGCGGCAGACGCCTGGGTACGACGGGCGATGCAGCGGGCAATACGTGGCAGCGCAGACAGCAATGCGGAACAGGACAAAGAACGGGACCTCCGGATACCAGCCTCCACTTTACATGGCCGCACGCCCTTGGCGCACCGCCACTGCCGCCACTGTCGCGCCGCAGCGGCGCATGGGCGCTGTGGGCGCCTGCTGTAGGCTGGGGTGGTGATGGAACGGGAGAAGCAGGCGCGCAAGCGCTTTACCGGCAGGCAGTGGGACGGCCTGGAGCCGATGATCGAGAGCTATGCCGCGGAGGCGATTGCGATTGCGAAAGCCGACTTTCATGAGGATCTGAGCTACGGCGAAGACTCGCTCCACCGGCTGGAAAGCATTTTGAACCGTTTGTGCCCCGCGCCTGCGCCGCTCGCCGCCGACAATGGCGAGTGGTGGACGCTGCTGTGGGGTAGCTGGTTCGGCGAGCTGCTGCGCCGTTTGCACGGCGGCATCTGGACGATGACGCTGTACCCGGGCAGTGACTTCGCTGTGCCCACGCTGGAGGTGGACGGCTCGCGCCTGTACCCAATGATGAAGGTGCACCGTCGGCTCAGCATGGGCGCGGGCGAAGGGATTCCGGCGTTTTACGCGATGCTGGCGCCGCGCCTGCACAAAGCTGGAGCGTAACCCTGCCACTGGATTGCGGCGCGTGCGGAAAAGCTTTCGCAGGGTGCAAACCCTGGTAACCCCAGCTCCGGTGTGGATATGAGACAATCGCGCTTGATGGAGGAAAGACCCGCACATGGTTTAGCGGGCAGTCCCTTATGCTGGATAACCTGTTTACGCCCACGCACCTCATTTTCGTTCTCGTGATCGCCCTTCTGGTCTTCGGTCCCCGCAAGCTGCCTGAGCTTGGCAAGGGGCTTGGCGAGGGCCTGCGCGGCTTCAAGCAGGGAATCAAGGGAGACCCGGAAACAAGTCCGGTTAAGTCGGAAGCGGCAAAGACGGAGCCCGCACCCGAGATCAAGTAGCTCTGCTTTCCACTAAAGTTTTCTGTTGCTCTCAAGAAACGCCCAAAGTTTGCCAAGTTCACTCTGAGTTGAACATTGGTCAGTTTGGGCGTTTTGCTGCCTTTTTTTCTTATTAGGAGAAGCGGTGAAAGGTCAAACGATCACCGTTTTGATCAAATCCTATTGAAAAGCCTGTTTTTGTTGACGGAGCGCGGAAGCACTCGGTAGGCTCAGGGGTGAGTTCGACCGGATAGCTCACTACCGGCGGTGCCGTTCGCTGGCGGCATCTCACAGGACAATTCTCCCTGAGCTCGTTTCCGGTACTTTCCCCAGTCGAAGCCAACACCCGCAACTCCCAGGCACGCGCTTAGAAAACAGAGGCCACCACCCATGAAACACAAGCAAAGTCACTTTTCCCGTTCTGCGCGTTTTGCCACGCTTGCCGCGTTGCTGGCCGCGTCCGCGGCCTTCAGCCAGACTACGACCGGTTCTGTCACCGGGACGGTTACAGATCCAAGCGGCGCGGTGATCCCGAACGCGGAAGTGGTTGCGGTGAACACAGCGACGGGCGTGCAGACGCCGGTCAAGAGCAACAATGCCGGGGTGTACTCGATCCGCTTCCTGCCGATCGGCACCTACACGATTGAAGTCACGTCGCAGGGCTTTAGCAAGGAGACGGTGCCGCAGTTCGCGCTCGAGATCAACCAGACGGCGAAGGTGGACGCGCACCTGACGGTGGGGGCGAGCACGGAGGTCAAGGTGCAAGGCAACCTGGCGCCGATCCTCGATACATCAGACGGGACCCTGGGGCTGTCGCTGAACAAGAACGAGATTGCGACGATCCCGCTGAACGGGCGCAATTTCTCGTCGCTCACGCTGTTTCAGCCGGGTGCGGTCGCGACTGATCCGACAGGGCTGAGCAGCAACAATGCAATCCAGCGCAACACCTATAACTCGGGCATTGTTACGCAGAACGGCAACCGCGCGCAGGACAACACCTATACGCTCGATGGAATCGACATCGACGAGACGCAGAATAACCTGATCGGCTATGCGCCTTCGCCGGACGCGCTCGAAGAAGTGCGTGTCATTACGGCTAATGCGCCCGCGCAGTACGGCAATGTGAATGGCGGCGATGTGGTTTCTGTACTCAAGAGCGGCACGAACCAGTTCCACGGCAGCGCGTTCTATAACGTTGAGGATCAGGACCTCACCGGGAACACCTTTGGGAATAACTTCTCCGGTGTGGCCCGACCTACTTTTACGCAGTCGATCTTTGGTGGGACGCTCGGCGGTCCGATCTTGAAGAACAAGCTGTTCTTTTTTGTCGATTATGAGGGCACGCGCCGGCATGACGGCGGTTCGGGCTCGGACAGCGTGCTTTCAGCAGCGGAACGCGGAGGCGACTTCTCAGCGGCTCTTGCCCAGGGCATCCAGCTGGTCGACCCGCAGAACGGGTACAAGCCGTACGCCGGCAACCAGGGCATCCCTGTCAACAACCCGGTCGTGCAGTACCTGCTTGCGCACCCGCAGTATTATCCTTTGCCTAATCACACGGCAACGGACGGCCTGGACCAGAATAACTTCATCGGGCCTACGAACTCGTTTGTGACGAATGACCAAGGCGACGTCAAGATTGAGTACGATGCGCGTCCGGCGGATAAGATCACCGCCTTCTACACCCAGGGCGTGGCCACGGGCGGCAGTGTCGCGGTGCTGCCGATTACTTTCCCCATCGCAAACTCTTATCCCGACAAGCTCGGCGGCGTGACGTGGGTGCACACGATCTCGCCGGCAATCGTCAACGAGGCTCGCTTCGGCTTTACCCGCATCCGCTGGGACTCGAATATTCCGACGGACTCAACGGGGAATTTCGGATTGAATGGCGATCAGGTGGTCGGTCTGCCTACGCCCGCGCCGCAGCAGTTTGTCGGCTTTACCTACCAGGGGATTTCCAATAACCAGCTCACGGGTGTTGGTGACCCGGCCATGCCGCAGCAGCTACGCGACAACACCTACAGTTTCCACGATGACCTTACGGTACAGCGCGGGCGGCATCTCTTTACTTTTGGGGCGCAGCTCTTGCGGTACCAGCAGAACTTCACGCAGTACGGCAATGGCCAGCTTGGGGCGTATAACTTCTCGGGTCAAAACAGCGCTCTGCCAAATGCGGGCACCACTTATGGCCCCGCCGACTGGCTGCTGGACCGTGCGAACCAGCAGAGCATCACGCTTTCGAACGGCTACTTCGGCGAGCGGCAGCTTCGAGTGGCCGGCTATGCACAGGACGACTGGAAGATCACAGACCGGCTGACCTTGAACCTCGGCGTCCGCTATGAGTTCGACTCACCGTACACCGAAGTGAACAACCGGATTGCCAATGTCATCCTGAGCGGTCCGCAGCAGGGCCTGGTCGAGTACGCGAAGCGGGTTCCGGCTGGTGCGCCTGCGGGCTCGTTTGTGTGCGGTAACCCCGCCTGTTACCAGCCCACCTATACGGAGTTCCAGCCGAGATTCGGTTTCGCCTACCAGCTCAATCCAAGGATTGTGTTTCGCGGCGGCTATGGTACAACGAGCTTTCTGGAGGGAAGCAGCAGTCTGGCCGGCAATTCACCGTTTGTCACATCGACCTCGTTCAATGCAACTTCACCGGTCAACCTGACCAATCCGGGCACCTTCTTTGCCGAGACAGGCGGCTTCCGAACCGATGCCTCGGGCTACACCGCCTACAACCAGAACTATCGGCAGGCGTATGTGCAGGAGTTCAACTTTAACAACGAAATCCAGCTGAACAACTCCACCTCGCTACAGTTCGGCTACATCGGCGAGCTTGGCCAGCGCCTGATCAATTTCCGCAATGGAAACCAGCTGACCACGGCGCAGGCTGCGGATATCTCCGCGCGGGGACTTACGAATCAATCCCCGCTCTCGATGATCCCCGTTGCAGATCAGTCTCCACTCGCCAATTTAGTCGGGCAGGATGGTATAGTGGAGACCTTCGACACGGAGGGCGTTTCCACTTATAACGCGTTTCAGGCCACCATGCGCCACCGTGTCAGCAAGGGCTTCCAAGCTACGGTCAACTACACCTGGGCCAAGGCCATGACTGATACCAACGGAAACTATGGCGCTTCGGGATCCTCGGGAACGAATTACACCCAGGACGGCTATAACCTGCATGGCGACTATGGCCCGTCCGAGCTTGATGTGCGGCATAATCTGTCGGCGAATGGCTCTTATGCTATTCCGTTCGGGCGGGGGCAGGTTTTCGGTTCCAATACAAACCGTGCGCTCGACCTACTGGCTGGCGGCTGGACTCTCGCCTCGACAGCCATCGCTTACTCCGGTCTTCCGGTTACCATTACATCGACAAACGTCGATAACACCGGCGCTTACGGTAGTGGCACCCGGGCCAACCAGTACCGGAAGCTGAATGTTGTGAACCAGAGCGTTGCGCACTGGTTCGGTACCGATCAGTCGGCGGTTCCGTGCGGATCGGCCGACAATGGAAGCTGCGCCTATGGTGCGGAGCTGGCGAACAGCTTCGGTACATCGAAGGTCAGTACGCAGCGGGCGCCGGGCTTTGAGCAGATCGACAGTTCGCTGTTCAAGGACTTTCACATCACGGAGGCGCAGTCTGTGGGTTTCCGTGCGGATGCCTTCAATGTCTTTAACTTCGTGAGCTACGGAAACCCGAACAACAGTGTAAACAGCTCGAACTTCGGACAGATCACGAGCAGCAAGAACGGGCCACGCACGATCCAGTTTGCTGCGCATTACTCGTTCTAACTACAAGGTGGAACGAACGCTTCATCGCGTTTCTATGACAAGGTGGCTGGTCCGCATCTCGCGGGGCCAGCCTTTTTTCTGGTTGAGCTACGCGGCGATGAGGGCTACCGCGACTAATGCGAAGCCCATGCCGAGGGCCTGCAGGCGGGTGGCTCGTTCGCGCAGAAAGATTGCGGCGAGCAGGATGGTTCCGCCGGGGTAGAGCGACGACAAGACGGCAGCGACGTCGAGCCGGCCTGCGAGCGAGGAGAGCATGTAGAGGCCGTTGCCCGAGGCGTCAAGCAGGCCGGCGAGGGCGGCCAGGGCGGGAAGCGGGAGGCGTGAGAGCCTGATCGATCCGGCTGGTGCGGCTGGTTGGTTTGCGCCGGGGGACGGTTCGGCGGGGGCCGGGCGGCTGGCGAGTTGCGTGGCGAGCGCGATGGCGGCGCCGCCGAATCGCGAGAGCAGCAGCGCATACAGGACTGGCGCGAGCCTTATGACGGTGGAGCTTTGCGTCTGGCTGAGCGCAGAGCCTGACTCAGCCATGAGCGCGTCTGCGGACGCAGCGGCCGTGGCGACGGCTGCTGCTGTATGCAACCAGACCAGTTGCAGACCGAAGCCGGCGCCGGAAAGGGTGGCGAACAGGAGGGCTCGCCGGGACGGGATGGCGCCCGCTGCGGGCCCGGGCGTGAAGGGCGGCGCGGGCGTGTACGCGATGAGCACGATGGAGAGAGCGGCGACGGTGAAGCCGGCGATCTGCAGCGGCGCGGGTGCGCCCTGGGTGCGGATAGCCAGAACGACGGGCAGGACGGCGGTGAGCAGGCCGGCGATAGCGGCGGAAAGGCCCATCGCGCCGATGGAAAGCGCCTTGTAGAAGAGCATGAGGGCGGCGCCGCCGGTAACGCCTGAGAGCAGTCCGCCGAGGATTGTCCATGTGGGGAGGCTGGCAAGCGTTTGCAGTGGCAACGTGAGCGCGATGGCGGCGAGCAGCAGGAAGCTGACGCCGTGCGCGATGAGGACGACGCGGCTGGGCGGGGCGCGGCGGGTAGCGAGGCCCCCGGCGAAGTCGGCCGCACCCCAGGTGGTTGCGGCCAGCAGGCCGAGCACGACGGCGGTGGAGGAGGAGGGCACTCAGGCGATTGTCTCAGGCTGGTAGGGCGAAGACCGCCTGCGCGGCTGGCGGCCACTTCGTGGCGTGTTTACCTTGGGGTGGCCCTCCCGATGGTCCGGGAAAGAGTGTCTCGACCATCGCGAGGGGCAACAGCGCGCGCGGTGCAACGACCACGCCACTCACCACGGAGTGCCCGCGCAGGCGGTTTAGCGATTGCCGTTGCGCGAAGAGGGGTAATAGCCGTCGGGGGCGACGATGTCGAGGTTGGGAATGCCTTCGATGCGGACCTCGATCGTGTGGAAGCGGCTGGCGAGCAGGTTGGCGTGGCTGGCGTAGATGAGGGTGTACTGGTCGCGGATCGAGTTCGTAATCTTGGCGAAGGACAGTTGCATGCCGTTTTCCGAGACCTCGGAGTCGAGCATGCCGCCAGTGGCGATCTGGTACTTGGGCAGCAGATTGTCGCGCATGGTGGGCAGCAGCGGCAGGTGGAACTTGTCGAGGTAGCCGACGCCCCAGATGGCGGAGTCGCCGACGAGGGTGCCGGAGAGGGAGATCTGGTTCGCCAGCAGGAAGTGCACGACCTCCTTGTAGGAGGCTTTGCTGCCCTGCTCCTTGCCGTCGGAGATGACGTATAGGACCTTGCGGCGGCCGCGCGGCTGCTTGGCGAGTTCGGTGGCGGCGGCGAGGATGGCGTCGTTGAGCGGGTGGTACTCCTTGGGGATAATGGCGTTGCCGACGTCGAGGCCATGGTGCGGGCTGACGTTGGGGTCCAGCTGCTTGCCGTTCTGGGTGGGGCCGTCATCCATGGGGCCGCCGGGGGAGATGACACCCATGTCGCGGCCGGGCGCCTTGGCCTGCGAGAGCGCGACATTGAGCCGCGCGCCCTGCGCGCCGGTGAAGTCGGTGATCATCCTGGGGGTGCTGTTGTAGCCGAAGACCGCGACGGAATCGGACGGTGTGAACGCGCCGGTGACGGCGGAGAGGCTCTCGTTGACTCGGTTCATGACGTCGGCGGGCAGGCTCTGGTCGACGACGAAGGCAACCGAGAGCGGGAAGGGATCGGTGGTGAAGTAGGAGATTTTCTGGCGGACGCCGTCCTCGAAGACGCGGAACTTGCGCCAGTCAATGGCGGGCACCATGGCGCCTTTCTTGTCGCGGACAGTGACCGGAACGATAACTTCGTTGACCGGGATGACGAGGGTGGCGGCCGGGCCCTGGCCCGCGGGGGGGATGTAGGGCGCTTCCGCCTGGTTGGGGGTGGAGGTGGGTGCGGCGTTCTGGCCGGGTGCGGAGGAGGAGCTTTGGCCGGCGGCCTGGTTGGCGCCGGGGGCCTGCGGGGCGTCAGGCGAGGGGGCGGCGGTGGTGCCGGAGCCTGGGCGGACGGATCCCTTGAGGTCGCCGAAACTGTTCGGGCTGGAGGCCTGCGGGGTTGGAGCATCGGGGATGGCACCCCCCTGCTGCTGCGCCTGAGCGGCGCCTCCCAGCGAAACCAGCAGAACTCCCAGCAAGGCGGCGTGCTTCACAGGCTTTTTCTCCTCAAAAATGGAACAGGTGCGTCAACATGCGGGCGCAAACTGCAGTCAATCTTCTAGATGCATCTCGAACAGACAAGCGCGGGGCTGCCGACTTGTTGGACGTAGAAATGCAAGGGTTAGAGTAGCACTTGCGCTGAGGCCGGGCGCTGCGGTGCGACAACTGTGCGGCGACCGAGCGGGCAACCGGCGGCCGGCTGGGCGGCCAACTGGCCTGGTGCCGGTAACGTGGACACCTGTTGGGCTGGCGTGGCATTGTTTGTGGGTCGTGCTTAACCGCGTACCCGGCCTGGGTCGGGCGTGGAGAATCGGGTTCCGCATGCATGCAGTCAGCCGCCGTCGTTTTGTCCAGTCTGCCGTCACCATTGCCGCTGCCGCCGCGGTGCTTCCGGGCCGCTTTGCCTGGGCGAATGCCTTCGGTCTGCCTGTGGGGCTGCAGCTTTACTCCGTCCGCGAGCAGTTGCAGAAGGACTACCCGGGCACGCTGAAGCAGGTTGCCGGCCTGGGCTACAAGGAAGTGGAAGCGGCGGGGTTCTACAACCAATCACCGGCCGAGGTGAAGGCGGCGATGGAGGCGGCGGGGCTGCACTGCGTGTCGGCGCACTACCCCTCGGCGCAGCTCTCGACGAAGCTGGAGGCGATTCTCGATTTTCATAAGCAGCTGGGGACGGCAAAGTACATCATCTGCTCGTTTCCCGGGTTTCGCGATGAGGGCAAGGCGCGGCAGAAGCCGTTCAAGAGCCAGGTGACCTCGTTCACTCTGGACGACTGGAAGTTCAATGCCGAACAGTTCAACAAGTGGGGCGAGACGGTGCGGGCGGCGGGTTTCCAGTTCGGATATCACAACCACACCATGGAGTTCGCGCCGCAGAATGGCGTGGTGCCGTATGACCTGCTGCTGAAGGAGACCGATCCGCACCTGGTGGTGATGGAGCTGGACTGCGGCTGGGTGACGGTGGGCGGCGGCAGCCCGGAGCACTACCTGCGCACCTATGCCGACCGCATCAAGATGCTGCATGTAAAGGATTTTGCGAAGGATGCGGGGCACAGCTCAGTCGACAACCCGCCGCCGGCCGCGGAGCTGGGCCGGGGCACCGCGAACTATCACCAGATCCTGGCGGTGGTGAAGCCGGGCGCGATCCAGCATATGTTTGTCGAGCAGGAGGCGTACCCGGACCTGCCCTGGCTGGAAGCGCTGAAGGTGGATGCGGAGTATATGAAGACGTTGAAAGGGTAGAGAGCCCTGCGCGGGCACTTGCGGTAGTTGCAGAGCCAGCCGCTGTGGCGCTTGTACCTAAGTAGCGTTTGTGCCGGAGAATGGTCTCCATAGTGCGAAGACAGGGCTTTCGCTGGACTAAAGGCTTTCCCATTGGCATCTCTGGCCTGGCCCGTTTGGGTTGAAACCGAAGATCTTCACCTGGCTGGATTGCTGACGATAAGACGACATATCAGAACTGATCCTGCGGGCCGAATCCTCGTCCATGGGCGATTCACCTGAAATTACACGGAAAATCGGATGATGCACCGAGGCGATATATTGCACCAATACGCTTTGCGGTGCATACTATTCCCATGAGGGCAAACGTAAATCTGGATACTGACGTCTATACCTTCGCTTCAACCTATGCGAGTGCGAAGGGTATCCCGCTCGGTGCGGCGATAAGCGAACTTCTCCGGCGAGCGGAACAGGCGCCCGAACCTGCATCGGCGTTACTGACAGACAGTCGACTTGGCTTGTTGATAAGAACGAAGCAGGATGGTGGCATCGTCGTCACACCTGAGATGGTCAAGGAGCTCTCAGAGGACGACCTTGAGTAAGGAGGCAGTACACCTGCTGGACGTTAACGTCGTGCTGGCCCTTTTGGACCAGCGCCATGCTCATCACCCGGCGGTGGAAGACTGGTTTGGTTCGCCCGGATTGCAATGGTCGTCATGCGCCTTTACGGAAGCTGGCGTGCTGCGGTTCTTCACACGGCCAAAGACGGGCGGTTTAAGCATGGAACAGGTGACGGCCATGCTGGAACGACTGAAGCGGAGGCCGGGTTACTATTTTCAGCCGATCACTGCTGACTGGCAGACGTTGACGGCGCCGTTTGCGAAGCGTATTCACGGACACAATCAGGTGACAGATGCTTACCTGCTTGGCTTGGCAGTGCGTGAAGGACTGGTGCTGACCACGTTCGACAAGGCGCTCCTGCATCTGGCCGGAGAGCACAAAAGGCACGTCCTCATCCTGGAAGCAAACTGAATGGCGGCAAGGGCGGGTGCCGAACCGGGACGGTCGATCAACGCAAGCCGACTTGTGGTTACTTACAGGGGTTTAGAGTCGCCAATGTGGATGAAGAGCGCCCTTGAACAAGGGTAGGTAGCGTGGCTGAGCCAGGACCATTGCTCCCGCAAAGAATGCCATCGTTCCGGCAAGCGCAAAAAGCAGACGGCCCACGTCGGACCACTGCTTGCGTGGCGCGGCAACGTACACAAGTAGCGCACCGAGAATGAGAGCAAGATTGCCAAACCAGGCCGGTACTGAAATGAGTTGATCGGGCCTCGCTACGTGGCCGGTCTGGAATAAGGCGTGTGCTTGTTCTAGACCGTTCCGAAAGAAGGTGGTGACGAAAACGTTGACATAATCCCAGAAGAGAGCGGCAGCAGCCCCGATAAAGCAGCCCCATTTACTGCCTCGCGAGAGGAGCACCAAAGAAACGATGTACATCCAGCTTTGGAGAAAGTGAAGCCAGCGGATGTCGGGCTCTCAATACGCCGAGAAATATAAAACGGCGATGAAAGTCAGTCCTCCGGCAAAGGCCAAGCCGGTTCCTAGACGCTGCAAAGCTGTCATAA
Organism: Acidobacteriaceae bacterium; assembly: GCA_965276605.1. Classification (GTDB taxonomy): domain Bacteria; phylum Acidobacteriota; class Terriglobia; order Terriglobales; family Acidobacteriaceae; genus EB88. Next base: position 4,243,225 of record OZ255619.1, on the reverse strand, counting down.
AGATCCATACGCACGATTCGCCGCCTCTGTTCAAAAAATCTGTGCGAGCAAACCCGTTTTCGGAGTAAGACTGCTCAGGTCCTGTAAAACTTGCATCCCGGTAGCGATCTCGCGCCAGAGTTCTGCGCATGAGGATGGCCATTATCCTGCTTGAGAAGCAGTGAGGCTCATGCAGGAACTCGACTCTGCTCCGTCCAATCGCGCGCTCGCGAGTGAAGGACCGTATCAGTCATGCATGCCGGCCTAACATAGTGCTTGCAGGGCGGCTTTCCCAGGCTGACTGACGGGCCGGGATCCGCTTTCCAATTCGCGACGGCGCGGCAGAGGCCCGCTTCTTCTCAGGAGATCACCCGCATGCCCGGCTCAACCAAATCACTGGTCGTTGTCGGTAGCCTGAACGTCGATCTGCACCTGCACGTACCGCACCTGCCGGCTCCGGGGGAAACGCAGCTTGCCACCGCTGTCACCCGATCCCCGGGCGGCAAGGGCGCCAACCAGGCTGTGGCCGCGGCGCGTCTGGGCGCCTGTACCGGCATGCTGGGCTGCATCGGCGACGACGCCGACGGCCAGACCCTGCTCGACGCTCTTAATGCCGCCGTCGTCGACACTGCAGCTATCGCCCGCTGCGCGCAGCCCACCGGCACCGCGACTATCCTGATCACGCCTTCGGGGGAAAACAGCATCGTTGTCGCCCCCGGCGCCAACCATGTGCTTACGCCCGCGCACCTGCAGCCGCACGCGAGCCTGCTCGCCGGCGCAGGCATGCTGCTGACCCAGCTTGAAACTCCGCTCGACGTTCTTGAAACACTGCTGGCGCTCGCCACCCAGGCAGGCGTCCCGGTTGTGCTCGACCCGGCCCCCGCCGCTCCGCTGCCACCCGCGGTGCTGCGGCAGCTGGCATGGTTTACGCCCAACGAAACCGAGGCCCGCTTGTACGCGGGCGGCCACCCGGCAGCGGCCCTGCGCACCCTCAAGGAAGCCCGCACGCTCTGCGACCATTTCCAGACCCTTGGCCCGCGCAACATCCTGCTGAAGCTCGGCGGCCAGGGCGCCTGCGTTCTTTCTGAGCAGGGTGAGTGGCTGCATGCTCCCGCGCCGAGGGTGCAGGTTGTTGACACGACGGGCGCCGGCGACACGCTCAATGCCGCCTTCGCCACCGCCCTGCTGCGCGGCGAACCGCTGCAGGCTGCGTTGCGCTTTGCTGTCGCCGCCGCTTCACTCTCTACCACGCGCGCCGGGGCTATGGAGTCCGCTCCTACTCGCGAGCAGGTTGAGGCTTTGTTTGGCTCAACAATCTGAAACGAGACTGCTGTTTGCGAACTGGACAATAGGAAACTGAAATCGGCGAGCAGAATCGGAGCGCCGAGATCAGGAAACGCGGCATTCTGCGCGTCAGGGCTTCATCCTCACAGCAATCGGGGTTGCTGTCTCAGCCCGCTCTTACTGCCCCCGAACCAAGACCGCGTTCCCTGCCGCAACCTGGGTCTGTCCCTCGCGCAGCCTCTCTGTGGGTTCAAGCTTCCATGCCGAGCCGGCCCCAAGCACCACGCCGCTGGTGCTTTCCATGGAGGGCGCTGTCAGCGCGAACACCTCGCCGCCCTGCATCCCGGCAAGCGCGAGCTCCACCGGCTGCGCGCCTTTGTTAAACACTGCTACCAATGTTCCGCCTGCGCCGGTTGCGGCATACGCCGTCACATTCGCCGCTTTCAGGCCGAAATCCGGCGAGGGCTTCAGCTCGGTTCGCACCAGCGTGTTCCCGGCAAACTGGCCAGCCAGCCACATTCCGTAGAAGACCGGCCGCGCGCTCGACCGGCCGTCCTCCCCTGTAGCGATCGGCGTATACACGCCCTCGCCGCCGCCATGCAGGTTCACCCCGGTCGCGCCGCGCTGGCCCAGATCCAGCATGAAGTCCCCCGCCCACAGCGCCGAGGCAAACGTATCGCTCAAACCCGGCTTGCCCCCGCCGTAGCAGCTGTTGCCCTCGCTCATGCGGAACGGCAGCCCCGCCGCCTTCGCCGCTGCCAGCGCTGTGTACACCTCTTCGGCGAGCCGTTCTCCCGGGTGCAGCAGCAGGTCGATCGTCATCTTCGGGTCTGTCGGCGGCCCCTCCGCGTAGTAATGGGTGGTGAGCAGGCCCACCCGCCCACGGGTGTCTGCTGCAAACCGGCCCGCGTAGGCCTTGTCAAATGCCGAGTCCGGGCCCGCGATCTGCACCCCGGGCACCCGCGCGTGCACCGCCGCGTACATCGCCTTCCATTTCGCCAGGAACTCGTCATAGCTCCACCGCGTCGATTTGGCGTCCTTCCCGCTCTCGTCATGATTGAAGAGGTCCGGCTCATTGCCGAATTGCAGCGCCAGCAGCTTTGCCCCGCACACCTGCGCTACATACGCGGCCTCTTCGGCCGCTGCCTCGGGCGTGCCGTGGCGCAGGTTCAGACCGTACAGCAGCTGCCAACCTGTTTTGTCGAGAAACGCACGCAGGTTATCGATCGCGCGCGGCGTGATGCGGTACATGCCCGGCACCTGCTTCGCGGCCTTCGAGCCCTTGTCGGGCCCGTACCCTGCTGCGCCGCCGGCGGCTGCCGCGCCTTCTTTGTCCCAGGCCGTAAACGCGCTGGTGTTGCCCCCGATGCGCAGCACTCCCTGGCTGCCTAGCGTGCGCACCAGAGCGATGCAGTCTGTGTTCGCGGCCGAGAAAAACTCCGGGCGCGTTAGCTGCGCCGACTCATAGCTGAGCCCGGTAAAGGTGGCCGGCATTTTGGCCAGCACATCTGCTCCGTGTACCGTCAGCTCCAGCCGCCTGGCGCCGCCCTGCGCCTGCAGCCAGCGTGGCGCAGCCGTGGCCGCGCCCAGCAAGCCCAACGCGCCAAGCATGCTGCGTCTTGTAACCGGCTCGCCCACCCACCTGTTTGTCCCTCTGCTCCGTTGAATCAATGTGCAGCCTCCCTCTCACGCAGCCGAGTTTACCGTCTCACCGGCGCACGATCCGAATCGCGCAGGGCGGGAGAGGCTGCACGGAATAAAGATAGGGCTGATCGGGAAGTAAGAAACTGGAGGCGCGGGCCGGGATCGAACCGGCGCATAAAGGTTTTGCAGACCTCTCCCTTACCACTTGGGTACCGCGCCGTTATGTATGCCCCGCATTCCCGGAGAGGGAAGCGACTGGAGCGGGAGACGGGACTTGAACCCGCGACCCTCGCCTTGGCAAGGCGATGCTCTACCACTGAGCTACTCCCGCTTGGGTACTGAGCGCAAGTCTATCGAACCCCATCCACCCGGTCAACCGCCGCCGTTCCCATAAAACAATTCCGAGCGCATCGCCGCGAGTCGCGTCTGCAAGGTAGAAGGATTGCATGGCATCGATCGGGGAATACGGCTTGCTCTTGTCTTCCACGCAGAGTTCCGAGGCGGCTGTCGACCTCACGGCTCTGGTGGAGACGCATGCCGCGCTCCTGTTCCGTGTCGCGCACTCGATCCTGCGCAGCCGCGGGGAGGCAGAGGATGTGGTGCAGGATGTTTTCGTCCACGTGCTGGAGCATCGGGCCAACCTTTCGGCGGTGCGCGACATGCGCGTCTGGCTCACCCGCATCGCGTGGAACCTTGCGCTCGACCGCATCCGGCGTATCCGGCCCGAGCAGCTGGATCAGCGGTTTGCTGAAAGCGTCGCGGCTGTCTACGCGCCCGCGGATCGGCAGATCGATGAGGCGCGCCGGGTCGCCGCGGCCCTGGCTGAGATCGAGCGGCTGCCTAAAGCCGAGCGCCATGTGCTGCTGCTCGCCGCGATTGAGGAGTTCAATACGGCGGAGATGGCGGCGGTGCTTGGCAAGAGCGAGTCGGCGGCGCGCGCGCTGCTGTTTCGCGCCCGTGCGCGTCTGCGGGAGCGGCTGGAGAGTCGTAAACCGGGCAGGGGCGGACCAGGCAAAGGCGAAACGGGCAAGGGCGAAACAGGCAAGGGCGGACCAGGCAAGGGCGAAACAGGCAAGGGCGGACCAGGCAAGGGCGAAACAGGCAAGGGCGGACCAGGCAAGGGCGAAACAGGCAAAGGCCTAACAGGCAACGGCGAAACAGGCGGGAAAGGAGGCAGTGCTTGAGCGAACATCAACAACACTCGGAAGCGTTTGCGGAGGTCGAGCCGATCGCAGCCCGTGAAGCAGATACAGACAGGGGACATGGCAGAGAGAGCGAGGAGGCCGCCGGTCTGGAAGCGATCCCGGAGATGGCGCACCTTTTGGCCGTGCTGCGCGATGCCGCGCCCCAGCCCGGGCTGGAGCAGCGGGTTGCGCGGGCCGTCCACCGCCGTGCCGTCGCGCCGATTCCAAGTGCACTCTGGCGGCTGGCTCCTCACTGGCTTGTGGCCTGGTCGCTGCGCGCGGGTGCGTTCCCTGCGTGCCGCCCGCGCCTCGTCGCTGCCGGAGTCCTGGCCGGAGTTCTGGCCGGAGCCGCAGCTTTTCTGCTGGCTGGGTTTCTGCTGGTCCCGAAGCCTGGGCCGCAGCCGCTGGTCCTTGCGGTCCTTGCCCACCTCAGTGTCGGCGCCTCGGGGCCTGCCTCGCCAGTAAGCCTGTCTGGCGGTACGTATAGGCGGCCGTCACCGTTGCATCCAAGGCAAACCGTCAGCAACCGGCGTATCCGGCGTTTTGCAACTGTAACGGCTACAGATACAAAAAGGAGGATGCTCAGCAGCTATCCCGCGCCGCGTGAGCCGTTGACCGCGGAGGAAAAGAGCCTGCTCCAGGTGGCGCGCACCGGCGATTCGGCGGAGCTGGCCCTGCTCAACCCAGAGGTGCGCGCCCAGCACGAGGCGCAGGAGGCGGTCGCTTTCGAGCAGTTCGTCAACAGCGGCCAGAAACGGCCGTGAACGCAGAGTTTGAAAGATCAACCGATCCCGATCTATGGAGCCCACGCATGAAAATCGCAAAAGCAATCCTTGTTCTGATGCTAGGGGTCTGCGGCCTTCCCCTCCGGGCCCAGACCCCCGCCCCTGCCAGCACCGAAGCCAGCAAACCACCGGCTGCCACCTACCGCCTCATCTACACCATCACCGAGATGGATGGTCCCAAACGCCTCGGCGTGCAGCACTTCTCCATGACTGCCACTGTCGGCGGCGATTCCGCGGAGATGAAAGTCGGCAGCCGGGTGCCCGTCGCGGCCGGATTTGGGGTCAGTACCCAGTTCCAGTACATCGATGTAGGTCTTACCATCCGCGCAGGTCTCCAGGACGCTTCGAATGGACTGAAGGTCTTCTCGCATGTCGAGCAGTCCAGTATTGGCGAGGCCTCGAACGCGGATACACGCCAGCCTGTCATCCGCCAGACCAATCTTCAGAACACCGCCATCCTGACCCCGCTCAAGCCTGTCCAGCTTGGCTCGCTCGACGTGCCGGGCAGCACCCATCACCTTGATGTCGAGCTCTCCATGGACTTGGTCCGTTGACCAAACAGCGACACCCCGGTTCCGGGCAGCCGCATCTCACTGGAATGGTTTGCGAAACCAAAAGGAGCCACCATGCTGCGTAGAGACTTCCTCCGCCGTTCCGCCTCCGGCCTGGCCGCTACCCTGTTTGCGGGTCGCTCGGGCCTGGCGCTCGCCCCGCTTGCCCGCAAGCACAGCGCCAGCGACGAAGTGGTGCTCGGCCGTACGGGCATCCGCACCAGCCGTCTGGCCATGGGCACCGGCACCATGGGGGGCGGCGGAGCCTCAAACCAGACTCGCAGCGGCAATAGCCCATTCACCAAGCTCATGCTCGACGGCTATCACGAGAATGGCCTGCGCTTCTTTGATACGGCCGACTCCTACGGCAGCCACCCGTATGTCGCCGAGGCAATCAAGCAGCTGCCTCGCGACAAGGTCACCGTACTGACCAAGACCGACACCCGCGACGCAGCGGGGGTGCGCGCCGACCTCGACCGTTTTCGCCGCGAGCTCGGCACCGACTACATCGACGTCGTGCTGATCCACTGCGTTACCGAGGCCGACTGGACGACCCGCTATCGCGGAATTATGGACGTGCTGGCCGAGGCGAAACAAAAGGGCGTGATCCGAGCCCACGGCGTCTCCTGCCACAGCATAGAGGCCTTACGCACGGCCGCCGCGTCGTCATGGGTCGAGGTTGACCTGGTGCGGCTCAACCCTATCGGCTCCCACATGGACGCAGGGCCGGAGACCGTTCTCACCGAGATCCACAAGATGCGCGCCAACGGGGTCGGCGTTGTGGGGATGAAGATCCTGGGCCAGGGCGACCTGGGCGATCGCCCCGCCGCGGCCATCCGCTACGCGCTCTCGACCAGCGCGCTTGACGCCTTCACGATCGGCGCCGAAAACCAGCGCGAGCAGAATGACCTGATGCAGCACATCGCTGCCGCCTGAACGGAAACAGCCCGGGAGCCCGCATCCTGCTGCTTAGGTGTGGGCTCCCTCTGCTCGTTTAGCTTCGATCTACCTTCACTCTTGACTCAGACTATGTTCACGCTCTCTCGCGCCTGGAGCGGGTCATAACAAGACGCCATCCGGTGTGTCGCGTGTCTTTGCCGCGGCCACCGCCTTGCCTAGTTCTCCCCACGGAGTAGGGCCGATGTGCATCATGAAGAACTCATCCACCTGCAAATGCTCGCGCTGCACGGCATCGGTCAGCTCGGTCACGGTCTGCGGATAGAAGAACGAGCCATCCGAACTGGTCTGGAACGGATCACTACCGTACAGCAGATGGTGCTCCGGAAAGAAGACCATCATCTGCCGCTCGCTGGTTTCGCCGCGGATCGGATAGATCTCGATGCGGTTGGCCCCGGCGCCCAGGAGCGTTTTGCCGTGGACCAGGTGGTACACAGCCTTCCGGGGAGCACGCTGCAGGGCATCGGGCTTGCTCGTATGCGGCGCGGCAATGACCCGGTCCAGAATCGGCCGGTTCAGATCGAGCGCGTAGATCGGGATGCCCTGGGCCACACACTCCCGTATGCCGGCAAGGTGCGGCCACGAGTCCGATGTAGTAATGACCGCCTCAATCGGCACACCGGGAAAACGCCGCCGCGCTTCCGCGATCACCTTTCCCGTGTAGCCGGAGGAGATCGGCGCCTCCAGGATGACGACGCCCGCGTCCTGGCGCACGAAGGTCGCGTTCCACGTGCCCGCGATCAAGACGATTCCGGGGGCGAGCTCTCGCGCGGGCTGCTTCGGGTCGCCGAGCGGCCGCTGGTCGAGATCGGCAGGCGGGGCGTCCGGATTGAACTTCGCGCGAACCTCCGAAGGGATGCTCAGGTCCACCTCGCTCACCGGCTCATCGATCTGCAGCTTGCGGATCACGTACATCTGGTCTGGCAGGCCATTGCTTTCGAGGTTCCACTGCATGGGCATGTGGATGCCGCCCTTTGCAAGCCACCAGAAGCTGAAGGAGGTGCGGGCCGTCACATCGCCCAGAAATGCCCAGTAGCCGCTGCGCGCCAGCGGGCCGGAGTAGTCGACCGCGGTGGGCAGGTGCGTGTAGGCGTTGAGGTAAATCCTTACCGGCGCCTGATCGAGACGGAACGCGATGACATTCTGCGGCACCGACTGCAGCACCGTGTCCGGCTCGGCATGCACATCGGGCGCATCGAGAGCGGTTAGCAGCAGCCGTTCCGGGCTCAAGGCCTCGCGCTCGCGCACCAGCTGTAGCTGCTGCGGCGTTCCCGCGCTTTTGCTTTCCCCGGAAAGGCTCATGGCGACGGTGCGATCGGCAACCGTGCCGGTCGAGAACTTGAACACCGGATAGACCGAGGCGTCGGTGACGCTGCGGTAGCGCTGCCCGGCCCAGTCATGCACTTCGGCGACCGTGTCGAACTCGGTGATGTAGGGCCCTTCGGGACGCTCGGACTCCTCCAGCTCATTGCGGTAGCCGGTGGCCTCCCACTGCACGCTTTTGAGAGCGCGCAACTGCTGCTCACCCCCTTGTGCCTCCAGAGCCTGGTGAAGCAGTAGCGTGGACCGCGGGTCCGCCGCGAACGCGGAGCCTGCAAGCAGCAAACCGGCAAAGGCGCAGGGAATAACTCTGAGTCGCATGAGGAATGTTAGTCCATTCATGCGGTGACTTATCCAGCGGCAGCCCGCACTTGATAAGACTAGCGGGCAAGAGCGCGCTAGACCCGGACGGAGCTGGTATTCCCTACCATTGCGCCATCCCGCATGTGCAACGTGCGGTCGGCGAATCCCGCTGCCTCCGGGTTGTGGGTAATCATCAGCACCGTCTGGCCAAAGGTCTTGTTCGAGTGGCGCAGCATGGCGAGCACTGCCTCCGAGTTCTTCGTGTCCAGATTGCCGGTCGGCTCGTCGGCGAGGATGATGGCCGGCTTGGTGACCAGCGCCCGCAGAATAGCCACCCGCTGCTGCTCGCCGCCGGAGAGCTCCGATGGACGGTGCTCGAGCCGCCCCGCCACCCCCAGCATCTCGGTGAGCTCGCCTAGACGCTTGCGGTCGAGCGGCGCGCCCGAGCCGGCGATGTCGTGCGCGATCTCGATATTGCCCAGCGCCGTCAGAGTCGGCAGCAGGTTGAACTTCTGGAAGACGAACCCGATCTTCGACTTGCGCATCCGGGTCCGCTCCGCGTCGGAGAGCGCCGCGAAGTCCACCCCATCGATCCGCACCCGCCCCGAGGTCGCCCCCGTGAGGCCGCCCAGGATGTAGAACAACGTCGACTTGCCGGAGCCGGAGGGTCCGATGATCGAGACGAACTCACCCGGCTCGACTGCGAAGGAGACGTCGGTGAGGGCCGGCACCTGCAGCTTGCCGGCCCGGTAGGTCTTGCCCAGGTGTTCGGCTTCGATGATCGGGGTTTGTTGGATCGGGGGGTGTTGCGCGTCTGGCGAGGTCACATGAATATTTTAGGCCAATCCTGTGCGCGATCCCGTTTGGCCGCCGCGGTGCCGTATCTACGGTGAGCAAAAGACCCGAAGCAGCAGTCACGTTCTCGGCTTTCGCTCAGCATGACCGCACTGGAGGCGGCGCGGGTATTCGGGGAGAGGAAGGCGTTCAGCAGCTTTAAGTTTGGAACGCGCATGTGGATTCGGGCGGCCGCGGGAGAGACCAGCTAAACGTCAGCGCGTTGGTCCCTCTCTCGGCTAACGACTGAAATTGCTGGCAGGGGATTTCGACCGAGCAGGGCTTATGGCTAGGCATGGCTCCAGACGCGGCGTGCGTTCTGCGCGCCTTCGGGCGTCGTGGAACTGTTCTGGACGTGCCTTCCGGTCGCTTCGGCAAAGGGTGAGCCGGGGTTCGCCGCCGCGCGCTTGGGCCCGCGCTTGCGCACCAGCAGCGCGCGAATCCGCTCCACCATTTCGCCCGGCGTGACCGCTCCTTTGGGCAGGAACGCGTCCGCCGCGTCGGCTCGCGTAAACTCCCGCACGGTCGTGCTCACCAGCAGCGCCGGCACCTCCGGCGATTCCGACTTCATCCGGCGCACCATCTCGTTGCCATCCATGCCCGGCAGCAGCAGGTCGCTCAGCACCAGGTCGATGCCGCCCAGGGCGAAGCGCTCCAGCGCCTGGTTCGCACCACAGGCTTCCACCACCCGGTAGCCGCGGGTTTCGAGCATGAACTTTCGCACGCTGAGCGCCTGCTCATTTCCATCGACAAGGAGAATCACTTTTCTGGGTCGCATCGTTTCTGTCTGCTCCTCTGTCTGCTCGCGTGCCGCTCGGGCGAGTCCGTCTATGCTTCCCGCTGCCGCAATCCCGCTTGCGCCTGCAAGGCACAATGGGGCGCATGCACCCGGTGAGGGGTTTCGGTTGGCCACGGCCGCTCTACTGTTTCGAGGCACAGCAAGGGCGTTCGCGTCGCGGAGGCAGGACGGCGGAGGGAAAACTCCGTCCACCGCGCTCTTCGGCACGTTTGGTCGCCCCTGCCGCGCAGCAAATCGGCGCAGAGCAGGACCGTGGGAACAACAGCATTGCAGGGCGCCGGGCTTCGTGTGCTGTTGGCGCGCACCCTCATCCCTTGAAAAACGCTTCAGGGAAATCGGTTGGAGCGAAAGCCCCGGGTGCGGCCTGCTTCCAAGCAAAGCCGGTTGCTGCGCCGCTGGTGTTCGGCTCAGGTTGTGGTTGTAAAGGCGAAAGTTGCACCCGCTTGCCGTTCGTCTGGCTCCTGAGTGCTTGCTCAGAGTACGAAGCGCTCCCACGGGGCGCAAGCGTGAAAAGAAAGCGAAAGCACATGGAACTTTTCCCTTGCGCTGGGGCAAATCTCAGCCGGAACCGGCTACGCCTGCGATCCATGCGCCTCCCCTCTGTGGATCGGGTGTGCATCAAGAAAGGAAAAACCGTCCCTCTGCCACAAGAACAGTGCTGCCTCCTACACGAACGTAACTGCCCGCGCCCCATTTCCGCACTCCGGCGGTACCTGGGTCACTGCCGCCTTCTGCAGGCAGCAGCAAAGCCGAGCAGTGCAGCAGGCTTCGGCGGCCCATTTCAACGCCCTGCTCGATCACCAGCGGGGTACCGGCAGGCGCATAGCCGTGGTGCACCAGCCATGCGGTTGCGCAGCCGGCAGCCGAGCCTGTGGCCGGATCTTCCCGGCCGTAAAACTGCATGCGCGCATACCAGTGCACCGGGTCTGTACCGGGCGCGAGCACATAAAAGAAGCGTCCGCCAACCTCGCGCATGTAGCGCTCCGCAGCCTGCTGAGGCACCGCCAGCGCACGCAGCGCCGCCTGCGAGACCAGCGGAACCACCACAAACGGGACGCCCGTAGAGACCGTCTCTATGGGCTTGTCGCGGTCGATCGCGTTGATCGCTTCGATCGGCAGCCCCAGCGCCGCTGCGACCGCCTCCGCATCGTGCCGGCGGCCAAACACTGGCAGCGGCTGCTCCATCTCGCCGCGCACCGGCTGACCGAACGGCAGTTCTGTTTCTTCCCCGTCCGCCGGCTCGCCGGAAAAGCGTACCGGCACCACGCCCACCGGCAGCCGCAGCTTGACCTGTGCCGCCCCTTGGAGCGCCGGCAGCGCGCAGCGCAGCACCGTTGCGCTTCCCAGGGTGGGGTGCCCGGCAAACGGCAGCTCTACCACCGGGGTAAAGATGCGCACGCGCACTCCATCTGCCGCGACCTCCTCAGGGGCGCCCTCGCGTGGGAAGCAGAAGGCTGTCTCCGAGAGGTTGGTTTCGCGTGCGAGGGCCTGCATCTCTGCGTCGCTCAGGCCCTCGCCATCCAGAAACACGGCCAACTGGTTGCCCAGCAGCGGCGTGTCTGTAAATACGTCTACCAGCACGTACCGGTACTCCCGCATTCGCTCCTCGTTCTTATTCGTTATTAAAAGCTGCGCAGAGGCTGCTCGATGCTTCGCGGTGTACGATGCGCCTTGAAGTGGCGCAGAATGCTCCGTAACCTTCGCGGTCTTTCCGCATCTCTTTGAACTAGCGACTTTTCCGGCGAGCCGCGCGCAGCCGAGACCACCCTCTTATATTGGAGAGCCCATGAGCATCACCGCCGAATCGCGCATTCCCCGCATCCTTGAGCAGGCCCCGGATTTCGAGGCCAAGAGCACCCAGGGCGTCATCAAGCTGAGCGACTACCTTGCCAAGGGCAAGTATGTACTGCTCTTCTCGCATCCGTCGGACTTTACCCCGGTCTGCACCACGGAGTTCATCGCCTTCGCGCAGCGCCAGGCCGACTGGGACCGGCTCAATGTCCAGCTGATCGGCGTCTCGATCGACTCGGTCTTCTCGCACATCGCATGGGTTCGCGACATGGAGCAGATGTCGGGCGTCAAGATCCAGTTTCCGCTGATTGCCGACCTCGACTTCAAGGTCTCGATCGCTTACGGACTGGTCCACGAGGCGGTTTCGGACACGGCCGCTGTGCGCGCGGTCTTTGCCATCGACCCGACGGGCAAGATCCGCGCGATCATCTACTACCCGCCGCAGCTGGGCCGCAGCGTCGACGAGCTGGTGCGTATCTTCGAGGCCATCCAGACCCAGGACAAGAACGGTGTATCGCTGGGCGCGAACTGGAAGCCGGGCGACCCGGTGATCGTGGCCAGCCCGGCTACCGTTGCCGACGCGGAAAAACGCACCAATGGCGGGGGCGCGGGGCTGCAGGTAGATAGCTGGTATCTGTCAAAGAAGAACCTGTAAGGCGGCAAGTCTCTCGCCTGTAAGCGACTCAGGGAAGTTATGCTTTGGCATAACTTCCCTGACTTACTCAACTTTCCAGGGAAGCCGGTGGTGCGGCTTACTGGCGGTCTTGTTTTGCATGGAGCGGTCGTTCACGCCCTACCTTTTTGGCGGAAACTTCTTGAACATCTTCTTCAAGCTCTTCTGCAGCACCTTCGTATCTTTTTTCTCGACGCCGGAAAGATCATCCTCCATGACGCCGCGAAACAATAACTGGTGGCTGCTCGAATCGAAGATATCGACGATAAGGTTGTTCCCCGCACGGCTTAAAGCGTTCCAGGTGGGCTCGCCGTAGCCTGGCTTCCAGCCTGCTCCCCAGCCTTGCGCGCCCCAGCCCTGACCCCAGCCCGCGCCTGGTCCGTTGTAAAACGCCTGCATCTGCGCCTCGCTGCTGATATCCCCGGTCGCGAAGATGGTGGCGCTGCCGCCGGAGGGCACCAGTTGCCAGCCCCTGGCCTTGAGGTTCTTGTCGATCATGGCTTTGACGCCGTCCTGATACGCCGTTACCTGCATCGTCACGCTACCCCACGAATAGGTACGGCCGGCAAGGTGGGTGGAGTGGTCGTACTCGGTTTCAATAGGAACGGGATGAAGCAGGGAGGCCTGCGCGGCAGGACAAGCCAGAACAGCCGCAGAAACAAGCGCGGCAAACGAAAAAGTGGTGCGGCGTGGCATGCTGTCTCCTCGAGTTTCGTTGGGTTCCGCTCCAGCCACTCGCCAAGAGCCCCGTGGCGAGTAGGAGGCGCCTCGCCGCTTGAAGGATGGTTCGAGGGATTCGCAGAAAGCGATCCCCGGCAGCTTACGGGTCTACACGCGCTGCGGCGTCTGCCGTCGACGGAGCATTACTGTGCGCTTTCCCCCTGCGCTAACGCGTAATACCCTTTGCGCGCCTGCACCTTCAGCCCATCGCCCTTGCACTGCACATCGACCGCCCGGTACTTGCCGTCGAAGTCCGTATTCAGCGGCACGTAGCTCATCACATACTGGGTCCGCAGTTCGTCCTCGATCTGCTGGAAGGCCGCCTCCAGCTTCTTGCCGTTGTTGCCCACATCGATCACCCGGCCGCCAGTCGCATCCGTCATCCGGCGCATCTGCGCATCGCCCGTGTAGCCGCCCAGCATGATCGAGCCGCCTGAGTAAAAGCCCCGGTCCGCGATCAGGATCACATAGATAATGGAGTTTGCTTTCTGCGCCGCTTCGATCGCGTCCTGCACCCGGTACTTCGAGCCCTGGTCCTCGCCATCGGTGAGCAGGATCATCGCCTTGCGGCCTGTCTCCTGCCGCAGCTTGTCGTTTGAAGCCAGGTCTACCGCGTCATACAGCAGCGTGCCCTTGGGCGCACCCTGCGTCGGGATGGTGCCCTGACCTACGCCCACGCTGCCGGCCGAGCCATTGCCGCCCGCCGTGTTGATCTCTGCCTTGTTCATCGAGCGCGAAAGCTGTCCCGCGTTGTTGGTGTAGTCCTCCAGCAGGTTCACATCCACATCAAACGAGATGAGGAATGCTTCATCTTTATCCCGCAGAATGCGGTGCAGAAAGTTTGAGCCCGTCTGCTGCTCCAGCGGCAGCACGTTCTGCTGCGAGCCTGATGTGTCGAGGAGGATTCCCAGCGTCAGCGGCTGGTCTGCCTTGGCCTCGAAGTTGCGGATCTTCTGCAGCTTCTTGTCTTCGAGCACCTGGCAATCGTCGCGGGTCAGGTTGGGGATCAGTGCGCCGCGCTTGTCGTGCACTGTGAAGTACAGCGATACCAGGTTCGAGTTCACGCGCAGCGTTGTGACCGAGTTGTCCTGCGGCGCGTCATCGGACGGCGGCGGCGCCGTGCTCACCGGCGGCGCATCCGGGGAGGGCGCCGACTGCGCGTGGAGAGTGGGGACGAGCAGCAGCAAGAGAATCAGGAAAATTTGGCGCATGGTAGACACTTAGACGAAAGCTACGGGGAAAAGACTTTGGGTAAACCGCCTGCGCGGCTTGCGGCCACTTCGTGGCGGGTTTTCGTGAAGCTGGCATGGCTGGCAGTTGTGGCCCTCGCGATGCTTGGGATCGAGGCTATCTGGCTTAGAACTTTGCGATGAGGGCTACGCCGGCGATCAGCAGCAGACCGCCGAGGCCGCGGGCCAGGTTGAGTGGGTGGTGCTGCATGCGGAACCACCCATAGTGATCGATGAGCAGCGACGCGAGGAGCGAGGCGGTGACGGTGAAGCCCATGAAAGGGCCGGCGCCGACCTTGTTGACCTGGGTGAGGCCGGCGTAGACCTGCACTGCCCCAACGAGGCCGCCGAGGACCGCCCACCAGGGCAGGCCGGCGATGTCGCGGGTGGTGGGCAGCGGGTTGGGCAGCACGAGGAAGAGCCCGGCGAAGAAGAAGGTGATGAGCGCGAAGGAGACGGTGGAGGCGAGATAGGGGTTGACGAGCGACTGCTTGAGTTGACCGTTCATGGCGGCGCCGCAGGCCTGCAGCGCGCCACCGGCGATGATGAAGGGGATGATCCAGATGGCTCCCATTGTGCTTTCTCCGTGGAATGAAGATTATGCGGCGACGAGCTGTACCAGCAGTGCGCCGCCGATGGCAGCGGCGAGTGCCGCGGGCATGGCGACGATGCCGACTTTGAAGAAGTCCCAGAAGCTGACTTTGAGGTTCTCCTTGCGCAGGGCCAGCAACCACAGGATGGTGGCGAGTGAGCCGGTGACGGAGAGGTTGGGGCCGAGGTCGACGCCGATGAGCACGGCGTTGGTAATGAGCGCGGGAGCATGCCCGGCGGCGTGCCCGGTGACGTTCCCAGCGTGGAGCGTGCCGCCGGCGATGAGGCCCAGCGGCAGGTTGTTGACGAGATTGTTGGCGATGCCGACGGTGAAGCCGGTGAGCATGGCGCCGGCGGCATGGGGGAGCATTTGTAACCGTTGCAGTGCCAGACCGGTGTAGCGGAGCGCGCCGATGTTTTCAACCGCGTCGACGAGGATGAAGAGACCGGCGACGAGCGCGAGGGTAGGCCAGCTGATCTCGCGCGCGAGCCGGGCCGGGTTGGTGCGGGCCCGGATGGAGACGACCGCGGTGACGGCGAGCGCGGCAAGGCAGGTAGGCAGGCCGAGCTGCGCATTGAGCGCCGAGGCGGTGAGCAGGGTGGCGATGACGAGCGCGAGGCCGCCCAGGACCAGTTTGCCTTCAGTGCGCAGGGGAACGGCTTCGATCTCGCTGTGCAGCCGGCCCGCGAGGGTGCCGCGGAAGAGGAAGCGGAGGACCAGGTAGGTGACGGCGATGGAGGCGATGGAGGGAACGCCGAAGGAGAGCAGCCAGCGCCCGAGCGGCGGCATGCCCTGCTGGAAGACGACGAGGTTGGCGGGGTTGGAGATGGGCAGCACGAACGAGGCGGCATTGGCGATGAGCGCGCAGGTGAACAGATGGGGCAGAGGCTCGGCTTTGGCTTTTTTGACGGCGCTGAGGATAGCGGGCGTGAGCACGACGGTAGTGGCGTCATTGGACATGAAGATGGTGACGGCGGTACCGATGGCGTAGACGAGCGTGAACAAGTGCGCAGCGGAGCCGTGAGAGTGGCGGATGGCGGCGGAGGAGACCCAGTCAAAGACGCCGTGCTCACGTGCGAGCTCGGAGAGCAGCATCATGCCGATGAGGAAGAGATAGACGTCTGTGCCTTCAGCAATGGCGCGGCCGGCGAGGCGCAGGGGGATGAGGCGGAGCAGGATCAGCAGCAGGGCGCCCGAGCCGACCCAGTAGACTTCGGCGATGCCGCGGGGGCGCGTGAGCATGAGCAGGATGCTGAGGGCGACGATGGCGACGAGCAGGCTGTGCGCGAGAACAGGCGGGAACATTTACCACTTCCTGCCGTTCTTATTGGGGCCGAGCTGGGTGCCGAGCAGGCCGTGCTCGGGCCAGGGCGCGAGCGCGTAGCGGTCTTCATGACCACTTCGTGGCGAGTTCTCGTGGAGTGAGCGGGATGGCTGGGGCTCGTGTTGCAGGTGAATGGTGTCGGTTGCGGTCTGGCCGGATGTGGTGATTGCCATTACTGTAACTGTGCTGGTGGCAGATAGCGGGGTGTCGGGCGAAAGCTCACAGGTATTGCTGTTCTGGACGGGGTGCATGGGCAGTGCGGGGGCGCCGTCAAGGATGGCGGAGACCGAGGCGAGGGGGTGTGCTGACCAGACCTTGGCTCGGAGTGGGGCGCGAAGCGTGCCGGACTCGAACGGTGAGTGCGTGGTGCGGAGGCGCGCATCGGACGGGCTGGTGATGAGCACGCACGGGGCTGGATGCGCGGGGTCGGCGTCGAGCGGGAAGAAGCGCCAGCTGATGGCGGTGCCGTCGATGCAGGTGACGGAGAAGCCGACCGGGCCTTCCTCGATCTGGCCTGTGGAGCGGGTCGCGGTGTAGAGGGTATGGCCGTCGTTGGCGATCTCGTTGTAGTGGGTGTGACCCATGTCGATGAGCAGCGGGCGGTACTCGCGTACGAGCGATTGCAGCTCATCGCGGCCCTGCTTGAGGTCAGCCGGGTAGCAGTGCAGCAGGAGCACGGTGCGCTGGGAAGAGGCGTCGCGCAGCTGCTGGCGTAGCCAGGCGAGCTGCGGGGGGAGGATGGAGAAGCTGGGCGGCTCGGGAATGTCGAAGGCGTTGAGCGCGAGGAAGCGGATGTCGCTGACGGTGAAGCTGTAGTAGAGCTCGCGCGAGAACGCAGAGAGGAAGTTGGCGTGGCTTTTCTCGTGCACATCGTGGTCGCCGACGATGGCGCACCAGGGGAGAGCGAGCTGGTCGAGCGCCTGGCGGGCGGCGGAGTAGGCGGCGGTGCTGCCGTTGTCGGCGTTGTCGCCGGGCAGGTAGACAAAGCTGGTGTGGTGCTGGAATGCGGCGTTCAACTGGGTGACGAGCGCGAGCAGGTCGCGGTGGTTCCGGGCGCCGGCTTCGACCAGGTGCAGGTCGCCGAGGTGCACCCAGCTGATGATGCCGGCGGCATCGGGGCCATTGGGATGGAAGGCAAGGGGAGGGCTCGTGATTTGCAATGGTTCTCCTGAGAATCAAACTCGAGCCGTGCGGGCCACGTAAGTAGATGTTGAAAGCCGGGGGGCGGTAGCTGGTGTTCGCGCATTTTCATGTGTATGCATTGGAGGGCGGTCCGGATGACGGTTGCGAGAGCATCAGGGATGCTGCGGGCCGGCGGGGCGGTCGGAGTTGAGGATGGCGTTGAAGACGAGCGCGTAGGTGCCGATGGTCTCGCCGCGATAGATGGGGTTGATGGCGAACAACAGAACGTTGCCCTGGCCGAGGTGCGCATCAACGACGGCGGCGTGGGCGGCAAGTGGGTCGGGGTTCTCGAGCAGGCCGGAGAGCAGCAGCTGCTTCGAGTCAGCGAAGCGCAGCAGTACCTGGGGCCGGAGCGCGGGCGGGAGGAGGTAGGGATTGTTGCGGGCCTGCTCCTCATTGAGCGGAACGGGCTGCCAGGGCTGGACGCTGGGCAGCACGGGGAGCGGCTCGGGGGCGCGGTCCTGGGGGAGGTCGTCGTCGTTGGGGCCGCCGCGGCCGGTGACGCGATGGGTGTTCTTCTCGGTGGGGACGTGGCCGGAGCTGCTGGTGGTGTTGCTGACGTTGAAGGCGAGGCCCGACTCACTGTAGACGGGCAGCGGGCCGGAGTAGCCGTAGAGCACAGGCGATGTATTTGTAACCGCAAGTGAACCGACTATGCTGCCGACCAGCCTGAGATTGCCCGGGGGCGCGATGGTCACGCCGGGTGCGAGGCCTGCGTCGATGGTGAACTGAGCGGAGTCTTCGCTCGCGATGAGCAGGCCGCCGTGCTCGATGAAGGTGCGGAGGTGATCGAGGCCGGCGTTGCCAAGGCCGGGGCGCATGTCTGCTGTGGAGTCAATGCGGCCGAGGTTGGGCGTGAGCGGGGTGGTCTGCCACGGCTGCGGGTTGCCGTATGGCTTCTCAAACTGGGGCAGGCCGTCGATGATCTGCCGCGAGGGAGTGTGGCCGGTGACAGGTGCGAAGAGGATGACGTCGTAGCTGGCGCGGAGGTCGGCCTCGCGGTTCGCAGTCTGCGTGCTGATGTAGGCGTACGGAATGCCGAGCGAGTCGAAGGCCTGACGCCACCAGCCTTCGGTCTGGGTGGAGAGCCAGGTGTGCATCATGGCGATGCGAGGCAGATGCGAGAGCAGGTGCATGCGAGCGGAGGGTGCGGTGGCGAGTGGGACAGCTTCAAGGTCGAGCCTGCGCAGGGCGGCCTGGAGCCTGGCGGGGTCGGCGCCGCGGATGAGGAGTGAGCCTGCGGCGAGCGTCGTGTCGGCTGCTTTAGCGGGCTCGTCGAGGATGCTGAGCTGCGCGCCGGGCAGCGCGCAGGCGAGCGCGAGCAGGCCGATCTGCCCGGTGTTGTTGACGGCGATGAGACCGCCTGCATCTGTAACCGTGGTGGTTGCGGATGCGTTGAGATCGGTTACGTGAGACATCTTCGCGTCCAGAATGGATGGGTCGACGATGCGGGTGACCTTCGCGTTGAACAGCAGGCTGAAGCTCCAGGCGGTGTCGTCGTAGGGGGTTTTCTGCGGGTCTTCGGGGGCCCAGTACTGGCGGTCGAGCAGGGCGTCGGCAACACGGGAGTACGGCTGGTCCATGCGGATGACCCAGGAGCCGGCGGCGAAGGTCTCGCTTGCGGGTGGCGCGGGCGCGTCGGCGCCGGAGCTGCCGACGATGCCCGGTTTGTTTGTGCCGGAAGCAGTGGCGGGTGTGGTACGGGGGATGTTTTCGCCGGTGGCCGCGGCATGATCGCTGGCGGTTACAGATACGGTTGCGGGCGCGTTGAGCTGCGAGATCTCGACGTGCTGCTTTGCCAGTGTGCGCAGCAGCGCGAGTTGGCGGTTGCGGTAGGCAGGGTCAGCTGCGAGCACGTATGCAGAGGGGCCGGCGCTTGCGGGCTTGGCGATGGAGCGCTTGGCCTTGACGTAGTAGTTGTCGAGGAAGTGCTCGCGGTTCTGCGCGAAGTAGCTGAGGGTGGTGAGCAGGGCGGACTGCTCGTAGTTGTTGTTGTCGCGCTGCGACCACAGAACGCTCGCCGGCGGCGGGTTCTGGCGATACCACGCGCGGCTGTACTCCTCGGGTGAGAGGATGCGGCGCTCAGTGTCAGCGCCGGCGTTGCCGAAGGTCTCATACAGGCGGCTGATGCCGTTGTGCATGCCGGCGAGAAACATGAGGTATCCGGGGCTCCAGGTATCGTACTCCCCGTGCGTGAAGACGCCAGGCATGCCGAAGTCCTGCATCTGCGCGACGTTGTTCCAGCCCAGAGCGGCCCACTCGTCGGCGAGCAGCGGGTCGATCCAGGCGTTGTAGGGGCCGTCGCCGACGGTGTTGTCATAGAGAAACGGCACGGACTCGTGCAGGTCGTGGAGCACCTGCGCGTGGAAGTGCAGGAAGGTGTCGAGCACGTGCTGGGTGAGGTCGAGCGTCATCGCCATGGCGTCGCGGTTGTTGTCATGCGCGACGTAGTGGCCCCAGTAAAGCAGGTGCGGATAGGTCTCTCCGGGGTGCGCGAGGTGCCAGTTGTAGAGGTCGACCATGCGGTCGCGGCCGTCGACCTCGACGACCGGGGTGATGAGCACGACCATGTGCTGGCGGATGTACTGGATATATGGCGAGTCATCGACAGCGAGGCGGTAGGCGAGCTCCACGAGCGCGGTTGGGGCGCCGGTCTCGGTGGAGTGGATGGTGCCGGTGATGTAGTAGACGGGGAAGCTCTGGCGGGCGAGGGCGGCGGCCTGCTCGTCGGTGAGGGACGGCTTGCCATCGCGCGGGCGCGGGTCGGCGAGTTGGGCGAGGCGGCCGTTGTTGATGTCGAGATCCTTGAGCAGCGCTGCGTCGCCGATGGCGGCGGCGATGGTTTCGCGGCCTTCCTCGCTTTTGCCGATGGAGAAGACTTTGACCCGCGGAGTGTGGGCTTCGAGCAGGCGGAAGTACTTGGCCACGTCTTCCGCGTAGGGCAGCTTGCCGGGCGCGCCGGCGATGTCGCCGAGCACGGCGGCGGGCGTGGGCACAGTGGTGGAGGCGGGCAGGTAGTCGGTGAGGGGAGAGTTGAAGCGCGGCTCGGTTGTGTCGTTGGCAATGGCCGCGGTGTAGGCCTGGTCGATGGGCTGCTTCGGGTCGCGGGCGTACTGCGGCTGCATGACGGGCGGGATGGCGGGCTGCTGCGCCGGAACAGGGTGGAAGGCCAACAGGAGCAGTCCCACAGCGAAGAGAAAGCGGGACCTGACAGGGGAAGACTGCCCAGCGTGTTTGTTTCTCATTGGAATTGGAATTGGAATGTGGCGCATGCTCCTTGACGACGGGCTGGATGCGGCGGGCGGATGGGGCGCGGGCCGTGGCCGCAGTGTAGCCTTGCCGGGGCTGCCTATGTCTATTTTTGTCCGTGTTCTGTTCGTCTTCCTGTTGACGCCTTTGATTGCACGCGGCGCATCGCCAGTCCGGCTACCTGCGGTGGACTCGTACGCTCTGGCGCAGCAGGCGCGAATCGTACTAGAGCGCAGCAATAGAAACGCGCGTGAGGCGATGCCGCTGGGCAATGGATCGCTGGGCGCCGCGGTGTGGGCTGAGGACGGCATGACGGTGCAGCTGAATCGCGCGGATACGCTCCCCGCGCGGCTGAGCCCGGGGCAGCTGGTGTTGCCGGGGCTTGAGAAACTGGCGCTCGCCGCGGATTACAAGGGCTCTCTGAACCTGGCGGCGGGCGAGTTTGTGGAGCAGGGTGGGGGCATGCGCGCTGTCGCCTATATCGAGAGCGCGACCGATGCGCTGGTGGTGGAGGTGCACGGGGCCGATCCGGCAGAGGAGCAGACGGTGGAGCTGCGTTTGTGGGCGCCGCGGCAGCCGCGAGTGCTGGTGCGCGACGGGATGGGAGTGCTGGCGGAGACCTGGCAGGATGAGCGTGGCGCGGGCGCGAGCGGTGAGACATTCGGATCGCTGGCGGCGGTGCATGTGGATGCGGCCGCGGTGAGGTTTGAGAAAAGAAGTGAGGTCGCGGTGCGGGTGAAGTTTCGCGCGCGCGGCGATGGCACGTATCGCGTGGTGGTGGCTGCGCCGGCATGGCGGGGTGGAGAGGCTGAGGGCTTTGCGGCGGCGACCTTGCAGAAGGCGGAGGCTGAGCCCGCGAGTACGCACCGGGAGTGGTGGCGCGGATTCTGGCAGAGGGCTGCGCCATTTGCGATGAGTTCGGCGAATGGTGAAGCGGAGTACCTGGCGCAGCTGCGCGCGATCTACCTGTATACGGCGGCGGCGGAGGTGGGCAGCCATTTTCCGGGTTCGCAGGCGGGGGTTGGCGATCTGTTTTCGTCGATGCGCGACGACCGGCACTGGGACCCTTCGGCGTACTGGCACTGGAACCTGCGGATGCAAGTGGCGGCGAATCTGGGCGCGGGACTGCCGGAGCTGAATCGCAGCTACTTTGCGTTGTACCGCGAGAACCTGCCGGCGATGGAAGCGTGGACGAAGCAGCACATGGGCGGCCGCGCAGGGGCGTGCGTGCCGGAGACGATGCGCTTCAACGGCAAGGGCTATGAGAACGAGGCGTGGAGCACGAGCGGGCCGGGGCTGAACTGCGCGGAGGACTCGAAGCCTTTCTACAATGCGCGCACGCTCTCGACTGGCTCGGAAGTGGCGCTGTGGATTTGGCGGCAGTATCTGGAGACCGACGACAAGGCGTTTCTGGCGGCGAACTACCCGGTGATGCGGGAGGCGGCGCGATTTCTGCTGGCGTACAGCACGCGCGATGCGGCGGGCGTGCTGCATACGGCGCCGGCGAACGCGCATGAGAACCAGTGGGATGTGCGCGATCCACTGACGGATATTGCGGCGATGCGGGTGGTGTTTGCGGATGTGGCGCAGGCGGCGGCGGTGCTGGGGCCGGACGCTGGGCAGGACGCTGAGTTTGCCAGGCAGCTGCGCGAGGCCGGGCAGCACCTGCCGGCGCTGCCGCAGGCGGAACCGTCGGCCAAAGGCGTGGTGCTGAGTGACGCGGCGGCGAAAGCGTCTCAAACTTCCGTCTTTGTAGACAGCTATGAGCCCGGCGCGGCGATCCACAATGTCGAAAACATCGGCCTGGAGCCGGCGTGGCCCTACGAGCTGACGGGGTCACTGGCCGGCGACGCAGCGGACCCGCTGCATGCCGTGGGGGTGCGCACATTTTATGCGCGGGCAAACAAGAACGAGGCCGACTGGAGTTATGACCCGGTGCAGGCGGCGCACCTGGGGCTGGGAGATGAGGTGCGCTCGACGCTGCTGGCGTTGACGGAGCGGTACCAGGTGTTTCCCTCGGGCATGGCGGAGTTTATCAGCCATGATTTTTTCGTCGAGCAGATTGGAGTGCTGACGCTGACGCTGGGAGATGCGCTGGTGCAGCAGGATGCGCAGGGGCGGGTGCTGGTGGCGCCGGCGTGGCCAAAGAGCTGGGACGCGGATGGAACGGTCGCGCTGGAGCATGGGGTGCGGGTGCGGGTGGTGGTGCGCGGCGGCCAGGTTGCGGCGGTCGCTGTGACCCCTGGCAGAGAGCACAGGGTTGAACTGCGGAACCCGTGGCCGAGGCAGCAGGTGCGGATAACGGGAGCAGGGCTCGCGGCTCGGCTCGCGGCAGATACGCCGGTGATAGTGATTGCTCCCTCTGGTGCGCGGGGCGATGTCCTGCTTGAGCCTGTCTCAACGCGAAACGTTGCGCCGCTGCGGATGGAAAACGCCGATCAGCCGAAGTGCCTGGGGATGCGCATGATCGGTTTGTTTGCCGTCAGCCGGCCATGACTCGCCGACCCAATATGTCGGCGGAGCCGCGTTTGTGGGTGAACGATCACTGCTTGCCTCAAGACAACGGGTAACCGAATAGTGGTAATCACGATAGGATCTTGACCGGGCGGCGGTTAACTCAGGCAACTTTTGATCCGGTTACAAACTCACACTGTGTGCAGCGTTCATTGACGCTCCGGGAAAGAAGGAAAGTTATGGGGCATGGGATTATCTGGTGGATTGTCGTGGGTCTGATCGCTGGCTGGCTGACGGGCAAGATCATGGGTGGCGGCGGTTATGGCGCGATCATGGACATTGTCGTGGGAGTGATTGGCGCGCTTGTAGGTGGATTTATCATGTCGCATATCTTTGGCGCGGCAGCATCGGGAGGGTTGCTTTATAGCATCGTCGTTGCTGTGATAGGTGCTGTCATCCTTACTTTCCTTTTGCGTCTAGTTACACGAGGGCGTGTGCAGCAGGTCTAAGTCCGGCAACGCTGCAAGGCATGAATCTGGAAAGGCTCCGGCAACGACGCTGGAGCCTTTTCTACTGCCTGCGCACTGCTTGCGTTGCGCCGCCCCGCGGCTGCGGTCGAGGCTTCTTCAGTCGTACTTAACCTGCTGCTGCCATACTGTGGGCGCAGACGGCGACGCCGTTGAGCCCTTACCTTTCCTGGAGTCTTCGCATGATGTTTCGTTCGTTTTTGCGCCCCGTAGCGGGTGTTGTGCTGCTGGGCGCCGCATGGGGCGCGCCCTTGCTTCCCGCAGTTGCGCATGCGCAGAGCGGCCCTTACAAGGTGCTGGACCACTGGAACGTGGGCGGCGAGGGCGGGTGGGACTACCTGGAGGTAGACCCCGCGGGACACCGGCTATACCTGGCGCACAACTCGACCGTGAACGTGCTGGATACGACGACGGGCAAGAGCGTCGGCGCGATCACGGGGCTGCAGAGCACGCACGGGATTGCGCTCGATCCAGAGGGCAAGTACGGCTACATCAGCGACGGCAAGGGGAATGCGATCGTGGTGTTCGACCGGCACTCGCTCGAAAAACTGGCCACAGTGCCGGCCGGGACAAACCCGGACGGGATTGCGTATGAGCCGGTGACAAAGACGGTGTGGGCTTTCAATGGCCGCAGCGGCGATGTTTCGGTGCTGGATACGGCGAGCCGCAAGGTTGTGGCGACGATTAAACTGCCGGGCAAGCCGGAGTTTCCGGTGGCCGACGGCAAGGGATTTGTTTTCGACAATATCGAAGACAAGAATTCGATCGTAAAGCTGGACGCGAAGACGAAGCAGCTGGTGGGCACGTATCCGCTGGAAGGCTGCGACTCCCCTTCGGGACTCGCGATCGACCGCAAGGGGCGGCGGTTGTTCTCAGTATGCGATAGCAAGGTGATGACCATTACCAGCGCTGATACAGGCAAGGTGGTGGCGACGGCGCCGATCGGGGATGGGCCGGATGCGGACCGCTACGACGGGAAGCATGGGCTTGCGTTTTCGCCGAATGGCGGCAGCGGCGATATGACGATTGTGGATGTGCATGAAGCGAAGCCGGTGGTAATGCAAACGCTGAAGACGGCGCCCGGGGCAAGGACCATGGCGTTCGACGAGGTGACCGGCCGTGCGTACACGGTGACGGCGCAGTTCGGGCCCAAGCCGGAGCCGAGTGCGACGAATCCGCGTGGGCGCCCACAGGCGCTGCCCGGGACGTTCGAGGTGCTGGTGGTTGGGAAATAACGCTGCTTGAACAGAAAGGCCCGCGCATGGTGCGCGGGCCTTTTTTGTTGCAAGCTAGGCGGCGGCGTGGCGGTTGCGGGTGAGCAGGAAGTAGACGACCGGGGTAACGAGCAGGCTGAGCACGAGCGAGATGAGCAGTCCGCCTATGACGGCGACGGCCAGGGGTTGCAGCATTTCAGAGCCGGAGCCGAGCGCGAAGGCGAGTGGGAGCATGCCGCAGATGGCCGCGGTGGCGGTCATAAGGATGGGCCG
Organism: Acidobacteriaceae bacterium; assembly: GCA_965276605.1. Classification (GTDB taxonomy): domain Bacteria; phylum Acidobacteriota; class Terriglobia; order Terriglobales; family Acidobacteriaceae; genus EB88. Next base: position 4,218,357 of record OZ255619.1, on the reverse strand, counting down.
CAGGCGGCGCCGCGCGGCTTCGACCATGGCTTCGCGTGCGCCCATGCCGGAGGCGCGAAAGCGCTCATCGGCATCGAGCAGCAGGATGCCGTTTTTGGCGACGATGCCGATGACCATGATGAGGCCCATGAAGCTGGACACGTTGAAGTCAATGCCGGTGACGAGCAGCGCGCCGACAACGCCGGCGACGGAGAGGATAGAGGAGGCGAGCACGGCGACAGGCGCGGAAAAGGAGCGGAACTCGATCAGCAGTACGCCGAAGACGAGGGCGAGCGAGAGCAACAGGACGCGGAGCAGGTCGGAGAAGGATTTCTGCTGCTCCTGGTAAGTGCCGCCGTACTCAGTGCGGACGTTGGAGGGCAGGTGCAGGGACTCGACGGTGCGCTGGACCTTGGCCATGGCGGTGCCGAGGTCGGAGCCCTCAAGCCGGGCGGTGACGGTGACGAGCTGCTGCAGATTTTCGCGCAGGATCTCATTCTGCGGCGGCAGCTCAGTGACGGTGGCGAGTGAGCCGAGCGTGGCGAGCTTGCCGGTTGCGCTGTTGAAGACGGTGTTCTCCATCGATTCGCGGGAGGCGCGGGTCTCCGGGCCAAGGCGCACGCGCACGGTGTAGGGGCGGGCGTTGGCGATGACGGGGGTGGTGGCGGCGACGCCGTCGAGGATGGAGGTGGCGTCCTCTGCGACTTCAGACGGGGTAAAGCCGAGGCGGGCGGCGACGGTGGGGTCGACCTGAAAATTGGTGGCGGGACCGGAGATGGTGTTGTCGACGCCGTTCTGGATATCGACCACGCCCGAGATCTTGCCGATGGCAGTGGCTACGCGCGGAGCGACGCTTGCGAGCAGGGCCGGGTCGGGTGAGAAGAGCTTGATCTGGATGGGCTGCGGCGTGTTGGAAAGGTCGCCGATCATGTCCTGCAGCACCTGGGTGAACTCGACGTCGAGCTCGGGCTCGGTGCGATTGATCTGCTCGCGGACGCCGGCCATGACTTCGTCGATGCCGCGCGAGCGCTTGCTGCTGAGCCGCACGGTGAAGTCGCCGGTGTTGGCCTCGGTGACGGCGGCGAGGCCCATCTGCAGGCCGGTGCGGCGGGAGGTGCTGTCGACCTCGGGCGTGGCCTTGAGGATGCGCTCAACATGAGCAAGCACGCGGTTGGTCTCAGCCAGGGAGGAGCCGGCGGGCATGATGTAGTCGAGCACGAAGCCGCCCTCGTCCATCGCCGGCAGCAGGTCAGACCCGAGCGAACTGTAACCGAACCAGGTACAGATGACGAGCAGGCAGCAGATAAGCCCGAGCGCCCAGGGGCGGCGCAGTGACCAGGCGAGCGCGTGGCCGTGGCCGTCGAGCACCCGGCCCATGAGCCGGCCGTGGATTTCGTGGCCGGCGTCTTGCGATTCAGGGGCGTGCCTGCGCTTACGCAGGAAGACGAGCGACAGCGCAGGGGTAAAGGCGAGCGCGAGTGCGAGCGAAGTGAGCAGGGCCGCCGTCATGGTGATGGCGAGCGCGCGCAGGAAACTGCCGGTGACGCCGGACACGGCGACCAGCGGGAGGAAGACGACGACCGGGGTGATCGTCGAGAAGATGAGCGGCGTGGTGATTTCGCGCAGTGCCAGGCGCACCGCCTGGACCGGGCCTTCGCCCGAGTCGCGGTGCATGACGATGTTCTCGATGACGACGATGGCGTCGTCGATGACGAGACCGATGGCGGCGGCGAGGCCGCCGAGCGTCATGAGGTTGAAGCTCTCGCCGATGAGGGTGAGGAAGAGCACGGCGACGGCGATGGTGACGGGGATGACGAGCCCTGCGATGAGCGAGGCGGCGGTATCGCGCAGGAAGAGGAAGAGGACGACGCAGGCGAGCGCGAGGCCGATGAGGATGGCGTCGCGGACGCTGGCGATGCTGTCGCGGACCAGCTGAGACTGGTCGTAGAAGGGGGTGAGCGTGACGCCCGGGGGGAGATTTTTGCGGAGCTCGGCGATTTTCTTTTCGACTGCGTTGGCGACTGCCACGGTGTTGCTGGCGGGCTGGCGGGCGATGTTGAGCAGCACGGCGGGGTGACCGTTGGCGGTCACGACGGTGTACACGGGCAGGGTGCTTTGCTCGACGCGGGCTACATCGCTGATGCGCACCGGGGTGCCGCTGGCGGCAGTCTTGACGGCAAGCTGGCCGAGAGCGGCGGCGTCGTGCGCCTGCGCCCCGACGAGGCCGAGGATGAGCTGATGGTTGGCCTCGTAGAGGCCGGGCGAGTCGACCATGTTGGAGGTGTTGACAGCGCCGACGAGGTCGAGGATGGTGACGCCGGCGGACTGCATGCGCGCCATGTTGGGCACCAGGTGGAACTCCGGTACCTGGCCGCCCTGCACAGTGACGGTGCGCACGCCGTCGACGCGGTTGAGCGGCGGCTTGAGCTGGTAGGTGGCGAGCTCCCACAGCGCGGTCTGCGACATGGTGCTTGAGTTGAGGCTGTAGCCGAGGATGGGGAAGGTCGCAAAGGTAAGCCGGTTGGTGGTGATGACGGCGGTCGGCGGCAGGGTCTGGCGGACCTTGCTCAGCTCGGCGTCGACCAGCTGCAGAGTGGTGGCCATGTTCGTGTTCCAGTCGAACAGCAGGCTGACCTCGGCGGTGCCGCGGCTGGTGGTGGAGCGCACGGTCTGCAGGCCCGGCACGGCGTTCATGGCGTCTTCGAGCGGCCTGGTCTCGGTGACCTCCATCTGCTCGACCGGCATGACACCGTCGTCGATGCCGATGACGACGCGGGGAAAGTTGGTATCAGGAAAAACGGAGACCGGCAGCTGCAGGGCGAAGTAGACGCCGGCGATGGTGAGCACGGTGAGGAAGAAAAAGATGGGCGCGCGGAAGCGCTGCAGCCAGAAGCCTTCCTCCGGTGGCGGAGCGGGCGGGTTGACGACCGGCTCGGCTTCGAGGGTGTGCGTGCTGGAGCGGGCCTCGCTGCTGGGCTCGATCACGCGCCGTCCTTGCCGCCTGCAGCAGGCTTGGCATCGGGCTTGGCATCGGGCTTGGCATCGTCGCTTTCTGCCGAGCCTACTTTTACCTTGGTGCCGTCGTCGAGCCCATAGGCGCCGCCGGTAATGATGGTGTCGGTGGGGGCGAGCCCGTTGACTACCTGTGCATTGTCGGTGTCGGTGATGCCGACTTTGACGGGGCGCTTGTGGGCGGCGCCGTCGGGGCCCAGCAGCATGACGTACTTGGTGCCATCCTGCGCGGTGAGCAGCGCGGCGGCAGGCACCAGCAGGGCATTGGGGACCGTGTGGCCGGTCATGTCGGTGTGCACGGGCGTGCCTACCTTGAGCGCGCCGTCGTGGTTCTCAAGCCGCAGCCATACCTCGACCGTGGTGCTGCCGGGGTCGAGCGCGGGGCTTACCAGCGAGACGCGCGCGGGCACCGGTACATCCATGCCGGGCAGCGCGACCGTGGCTGCATCACCCACCTTGACCTGCTGCGAGGCGCTCTGGGCGAGGTGGACCTTGGCCAGCAGAGAGGTCGTGTCCATGACAGTGACGAGCGTGGAGCCGGCGGCAACGGTTTCGCCCGCGAACAACGCGCGATCGGTGACGACGCCGCCGATGGGGCTGCGCACCTCAGCATACGAGACCTGCGTCTGCGCGCCCATGTATTTGCCCCTGGCGCTCAGCATGGCGCCCTCGGACTGCTCGAGCGTCGCTTTGCGGCTCACGGCTTCGAGCGCGGAGAGGTGTTTGGCGGCTACGTCATAGGCGGCCTGAGCCTGCACCAGGGTGGCGCGGGAGGTGTCGAGATCGCGGCCGGGGATGGCGCCTTGCTCGAAGAGTTTCTGGCGCGCGTCGACGATGCTCGCGTCGAGGTCGCGGGTGGCTTTGGCTTGCGCGACATCGAGGCGGGAGCGCTCTGTTTCCTCCGGCACCTGCGCACCGCGGGTGCTCTGGAACGATGCTTCGGCCGCCGTGTAGGTGCCTTTGGTGTCGATCGCCGTGGCCTGCAAGTCGCGGTCTTCAAGCGTCGCCAGCAGCTGGCCTGCTTTGACGTGCGAACCGCGCTGCACGTAGAAGCGGCGCACGGGTGCGGAGATACGCGGCGAAATGGCAGCCTGCGCGAGCGGCGAAAGCACGGCGTCGGACAGGACGTGCTGCGAGATGGAGCCACGCTGGGGATGTGCAACCTGCACGGTTACCAATACGGACGGGGTGTTGTCGGCTGCCGTTTTGCCGCAGCCGGCGGTAGTCAGCATTGCGGCCGCTAGGAGCGGCGATGCTGCACAGAGCAGCCGCGCGCGCGTGCGTGTTGCGCGGGTCGTGCTCACAAAGTCCCCGTAAGCGTTTGCAGGCTGCTCAGTGCCTGTTCGTATCGCACCTGTCCATCCTCCTGGGCAGTCTGGGCGCCGTACAGAGTGGTTTCCGCGTCGACGACTTCAAGCACCGTGGCCTCGCCGCTGGTGTAGCGCAGCTCGGTGAGGTGCAGGCTCTCCTGCGCGTCGCGGACCGTTATCTCGAGCGAAGCGAGCGCGGCCTGCGCAGTCTGTGCCTCGCCGTAGCTTTCCTCAAGGTTGACGATGAGCCGCTTTTGCGCAGCGGTGAGGGCCACACGCACTGCGTGGCGGCGTACCTCGCTCTGCTTGATGCGGCGCTGGGTCGTGAACCAATCCCATACCGGGATATCGACCGTTCCGGTGATGGAGTAGCCAAGATTGCGAGGGGTCTCCGCAGGCAGGGCCGACCCGTTGTCGATGAGGCGGCCATACTTCGCAAACTGGTTGGCATCGATGCCGTAGGCGAAGTTGACTCCCAGGTCGGGCAGGTAGGCGGCCCTGGCGACCGTAACCTCTGCGTCGCTCTGGCGCAGCGTGGCCAGGGCGCTGGCGAGCTCCGGGTTGTGCTGCCTGGCGGCTGTCTGCACGTCGGCCATGGCCGGTAGAGCGGCTGGCTGGCTGGGCAGCTCGACCGTGAACGGCGTCAGAGGGTCGGCGAAGAGCAGCACGGCGAGCTCGAGACGGGCGCGGTCCCGGGCCAGGGTGGCGTCGGCGAGGTCGCGGGTACGCTGATCGAGTGTGAGCTGGGCCTTGATCACGTCGGCGTGCGCGACTTCTCTCGCGGCTTCTCGCTTTTGCGTGAGCGAGACGAAGCCTGCGGACTCATCCTTCGCCGCCTGCAGAACGGCGAGGCGGCGCTCGTTGGCGATGACGCCGTAGTAGAGGCCGGCGACGGCGGCGACCAGGCCGCGGCGCGCCACCTCAAGCTCGGCTGTGGCGCGCGCGGCGGCGGCATTGGCCACGCCTACGGCCGCGGCCTGCGCTACGCCGATGGTTTCTGTAACTGAAGCCTGGCTGATGTACTCGTGCACGCCGTTGTTGGCGATGAAGACGAAGTTGGGCTGGCCGTTTGTGGCGTAATGCAGCCCGTTGGGCTGCGTGTACAGGAACTGGTTGTGATAGATCACGCTGGGCAGCAGGGCGGCGCGGGCGATGCCGCGGTCGAGTGAGGCGGCTTTCTGCTCGGCGCGTACGGCGGCGAAGTTTGGCTCGTTGGCCTCAGCGCGGAGGATCGCGTCCTGCAGTGTGACCTGGAATGGGGGGGCGGCGGGTGCTTGTTGCGCAGGAACACCAGCGGCGACCTGCGCAGGGGCGACGCCGACCGCAAGCAGCGGCACCGACAACAGCAGCGCCGCCAGCGCAAAGGAAGGGCACCCTGCGCTGGGGGGAAACATTGGTTTGCGCATCCTAACTAGTGTATAAACGACGGCTTAAACGTCGCTGAAGCCCCCTATGGCTCCGCTACTGCGATGCCGGTCCGAAGAGAGTGGCCAGGTCGGGCACCTGCTGCTGGACTTCGTCGCGGATGGAGCTGCCCTTGGCGATGGCCTGCTCGCGTGTGGCGGCGGTGGCAAAGGGCACCTCCATGACGAGAAAGCCGATCACCTGGCCGGTGCGATCGTGCACAGGTACGAAAGTGTCCCAGAAGCTCCCCTTCTCGACGCGCACCGCATTGGGTTCGCCGGAAGCGACCAGCTGCATGTCATTCGGGGAGGAGACCTTGCCGATCTTCTCCGGCAGGTTATTCGCGATGATGACGTTCTGCGACTGTCCGGGCGCCACGGCGTGGAGGCCGAGCTTCTGGATTTCAGGATGAAGGTTCTTCTCCTTGACGATCAACTGCTGCGCGAAGGGGGCGCTGACCTGGACCTTGGCGGGCGCTGTAGCTGCACCGGCCTGTTGCGCTGGGGCGACCGTTGAACCGGCGCTCAGCACCAGCACGGCGACAAGAAGATTGATGCTCATGCGCTGCATATCTTTGCTCCTTTCAAGCACTACGGGTTGACGCGGTAGATGAGCAGACCCGCGATGTCGATATCGGTCTTGGGGTGAATGACGTAGAACTGCTTCACCGAGGGCACGTAGGTTGAGGTCTTGCCGCCGTTGGTGGGCAGATTGAGGATCTCGGTGTACTTGTCGGGCGAGTCCTGGTGGAAGACGCTGAGGCCTTCGGAGCCCGAGATGTAGACGCGCTTGAGTGCAGGGTCCCACGTCATGTCGTCATTGACGTTGGCGCAGGGCAGCTTGCTGACGACGCTGCCGTCTGCGACGTTGAAGACGTAGAAGAGGCCCGGGTTGCGACCCGCGACGAAGAGGCGTCCCGCGACCGGGTCGAGCGTGAGCGCGGTGTTCTTGTTGAGGTCGGGCGTGGTCCAGGTGGTGACTACCTGCTTGGTCTTAAGGTCGACGACGGCGATCTGTTTTCTATCGCGCACATTGACGTACAGGCGCTGGTGGGCATCGTCGACGACCATGCTTTCGAGATTGTTGCCGGGCAGCTTGATCTCGTCGAGGATCTTGCCTTCGGCCGGCGAGAAGATGGAGATGGTCGAGTCTTCAAGCCTGGCCGAAGCGCCGCCGTTGCCAATGTAGTAGAGGCGGGTTTTCGGGTCGTAGTAGGCCGCGTCGGGCGAGTCGCCTTTGCCGGTCGCCGAGCCATCAGCAAGCTGGATGCGGTCGACGCGGTGGAAGTCACTTGCGGCGAGCAGGATCAGTGCGGAGTCGCCGCCGTCGGCAACCAGCAGCTCATCTTTGGCGGCGTCGAAGGCAAGCGAGTGCGGGGTCTTGAGGCCGCCGATGCTCTGCAGGTGCTCGCCCGTCTTGAGGTCGAACATCTCGACGGAGTGGTGGACCTCGGCAGAGACGAAGAGGTGACCGCGCTTGAGGTCGACGGCGAAGTGGTCGAAGTCGCCGATGACGTCGGGCAGGTAGGTGGTCTTGAGCAGCGTGACCGGGGGCGTGCTGCTCAATGGGCGCGCGGCGAGCAACGAGCTGGTAGAAGCGGCAGCAAGCAATGAGAGTGCGGCAATGTGTAACAGTGTTTGTCTCATATGGGCCTTTCCTAGTAGGTGATGCGTAGAGCGAATTCGAGCTCGCGCGGGGTGCCCGTGCCGACGAGGCCGGTTGGGTTGACGGTCGAGGTGATTTTGCCGAAGTTGCTGGTGGGCGCAATCTGACCGTTGCTGCCTACGTTGAGGCTTGACCCGGGCTGACCGTACTGCGCGCGGTTGAAGAGGTTGAAGGCCTCGGTGCGGAAGATGAGGCTGTTGCGCTCCGTAATGTGGAAGGTTTTTTCGACGGTAGCATCATCCTGCCAGATGGGCGGCCCGGTGACCGCGTTGGTGGCCAGGTTGCCAAACGTGCCCGCGGCGGGCACTGCGAAGGCGGCCGGATTGAGCCACGCGTTGATGCCGCGACCGGGCAGGTAGAGCGGTACACCCGGTACACGGTCGGGGCGCTGGTTCACGTTGTTGCCATCGGGCAGCGCGCCGGCGCTGCGGCTGAGGGTGATGTTGACCGGCTGCCCGGCGCGCGCGCTTAGCAGGGTGTTGAGCGACCAGCCGCCGGCAACCAGGTCGGCGACCGTGTTGTTGTTCATGTAGCGCCGCCCGCGGCCGAAGGGCAGGTCGTAGACAAAGCTCATGTTGCCGCTGTGGCGGGTGTCGTAGAGGCTGTTGCCGTAGTCGGCGGCGAAGTTGTTGACGTTTTCTGCCGCTGTCGATTCGCCGGCGCCGACCGAGCCGTCATTGAGCGCGTGCGAGTACATGTAGTTGCCCGCGATGAAGAAGCCGTTGTGGAAGCGGCGGTTCAAGTTGAGCTGCAGAGCGTTGAAGATGGAGGCGCCCTGGTTGTACTTGGTGTCGATCTCACTAGGGTACTGCGGCAAGGGGCGCAGGCCGCTGACCGGGTCAATGAGGTTTGTGTAACTGCGGCGGAACAGATGGGTGCCTTTGATGCCGAGGTAGGTGGCGGTGAGCACGGTGTCGCCAGGCAGCGCGCGCTGCACCGAGGCCGTCCACTGCTCGGTGTAGGCGTCGGGGTGGTGGCGCGCCATGGAGCGCGGCGTCAGCGCGAGGCCGGTGCCGGGCGTGAGCGCCGGGTCGACCGGGTAGGAATAGGTGGTCGACTTGCCGCTGGTGAGTGTGGTGGAGGGCTCGGTGTTGACGACCGGGCTATCCTCGTCGCCGAGCTGGTCTTCGCCATGGTAGGCGCCGAAGCCGGCACGAAAGGTCATTTTTCCATTGAGCGACTCAGGCGAGTAAGCCACCGAAACGCGCGGGTCGAAGCTGAGATAGTTGGGGTGAAAGAACTCCGCGCCGTAGCCGCAGTAGCCGCCGCAGTCGGCGATGTCGAAGGGGTTCTCGCTGTTGTGCAGCTCGTGAAACGGCGAGAAGTAGTTGTAACGAAGGCCGTAGTTGAGCGTGAGGTTGCGCGTTGCCTTCCACTGGTCCTGCAGGTAGCCGGCGGCCTGCAGCTTGCGCAGGCCTTTGTCGGGCAGCGGCGCGGTGAGCTGGAAGGTATTGAGCTGGTTGGCCTGGAACGCTGCTTCGTTCGAGAAGGAGGCGGTGCTGTCGAGCGAGTTGGCTTCGTTGTACTGGGGGAAGCGGATATCGGCACCGGCCTTGACGGTGTGCTGGCCGCGGGTCCAGGTGAGGGTGTCGTTGACCGAGAAGCTCTGGCCGACCTGCGTTTTCGAGTAGTTCTCGGCGAGCGAGGTAAAGCCGCTGATAGAGATGTTGAGCGGGATGCCGGTGTTCTGGATCTGGATGTAGGTGTTGCGGTTGAAGCCGAACTGCGCTTCGTTGAGCAGGACGGGGCTGACGATGTGGGTTTCCTCGAGCGCGAAGTTCTGCACGCGCGAGTCGATGGTGCTGGCCTGGCCGACGGCATTGAGCGCGCTGGTCGAGGAGCCGTCATCGATGTTGTAGCGGATGTAGCCTGAGTCCTTGTCGCTGAAGCGATGATCGGCGCGCACCATGCCGGAGTTCTCAGTGTTCGGGCTGGGAACGACGCTTGAATAGGAGTCGGCGTTCGGGTCGGTCGGGGACGGCGCCTGTCCCTGCGGGAAGGCGTTGACGAGCGTAGACAGCTCAGGGTGCGCGGCGAGCACCTGCGTGCGGAAAGCTGCGCTGGGCACGAAGCCGATCTGCGGAACGCCGCCGAGGTGCTGGCGGAAGCCCTCGTAGTTGAGGAAGAAGAAGGTGCGGTCCTTGACGATAGGGCCGCCGAGGCTGGCGCCGAACTGGTTGAGCTGGAAGACCGGGTGCACGGTGGCCTTGATGGGAGAGAGAGCGTCGAAGTAGCTGTTGCGCAGGTAGTCAAAAGCGCTGCCGTGGAAGGCGTTGGTGCCGCTCCTGGAGATGAGGCTGACCTGGCCGCCGGCCGAGCCGCCGGTGTCGGCGGTGTAGGCGCCGGCGTCGACCTTGAACTCGGCGACAGCCTCGGTCGAGAACTGCAGACGCAGGCCGGACTTGAGCGCCTGGCGGAGCACGCCGCTGGCATCGACGCCATCAAAGCGGTAGTTATTGTCGTCGATGCCCTGGCCGGCGAAGCGGATGGAGGCCTGCTGGCCGGAGCCGCTGTCGACTGCGCCGGGGGCGAGAGTCTCCAGCGTGGCGATGTTGCGGCCGTTGAGCGGCAGCTCGCGCACCTGCACGCTCTGGATGGCGCCGCCGAAGGTTGCGTCGCTCTTGTTGAGCTGCGCGCCTTCCTTGTCGGCTTCAACCGAGACGGTCTGGTTGAGGGAGCCGACCTGGAGCTGCTGGTTCAGGGTGCGCACATCGCCCGAGTGGAGGTCGATGTCTGCGATGCGCGCGTCCTGAAAGCCGGACTTGTTGAGGGTGATGACGAAACGACCGACGGGTAGCGAGGAGACGACGAACTGGCCGCGATCGTTGGTAGAGACAGCACGGCTTGCGTTGGTGCCTTCCTGGGTTACGGTGAGGGCGACGCCGGCGATGGCGGCGCCGCTTGGGTCGGTGATGGTTCCGTTGATCTCGGCACGGTCGATCTGGGCGTGCGCGGCCATGCAGGTACCGGCCGCGACAAGAAGAAGAGGAAGGGTTCGCAGTGGTCGCATAGGTGGGGGTGCGGAGTGCGTCCTTTCACGCGGTATGCCTGCTCCGGACTGCACCTATCTAAGCCACTGAACCTTAGAGGAAGCTTAGGCGGCGGCCTCGTTCACGAACTATTCACCGCGTGCTAACCAAAGGTGACAGAGCTGCGGAAATACTGGGAACATGCAGGTCTGCATCGTGGAGGACGACGCAAGGCTCGCTGGGGTTCTTGAGCAGGCGCTCGAAGAAGATGGCTCGGTGACGACGCATCTGGCGAGCGGCGAACAGGCTGCCAGCTATATCGCGGCGCACCGTTTCGACGCGGTGGTGCTGGACCTGATGCTTCCCGGTATGGGTGGTCTGGCGGTGCTCGAACAGATGCGCCGCGCGCGCTGCCAGACGCCGGTGCTGGTGCTCTCAGCGCGCGATACGGTGCCTGAAATGGTGCGTGCGCTGGATATCGGCGCTGACGATTACATGACGAAACCATTTCATCTGGAGCTGTTCCTGGCACGGATCCGCTCTATCTCGCGCCGCGGCGTGATTCCGCAGGGAACCGCGCTGGCGATCGGAGGGATTACGCTGCAGCCGGGCCAGCGGACGGTGAAGCTCGACGGGCAGCCGCTGGAGCTGACGCGCCGCGAGTACATGTTGCTGGAGGCGCTGATGCGGCGCGCCGGCCAGGTGGTGACGCGCGACCAGCTCGCCGAGGCGGTGTGGGGCTATGCGGCGGATGTAAGCAAGGGCAACCTCGATTACCACGTGCACAGTCTTCGCGCGAAGCTGGGCCCTGCGTGCGAGGGCATGGTGCGGACGTTGCGCGGTATTGGATATGTGCTGCAGGGTGAAAGCCAGAGAGCTTAAGGCGGATGCGTGTGCAGTGGTCATCTCTGCGTGTCAGGGTGGGCCTATGGTATGCGCTGTTCACGCTCAGCTGTTTGTCGCTGTTCGGCGTGTTCCTGTCGATCTACCTGGGCCGGGCGCTGGAGGCCTCGCGCGCGCCGACGATGGTGCACCGCGCGGCGCGCGCCACGGCCTTCGTCAACAGCGAGCATGATGCCAACCCGGCGCGCCCGCTCTCGGGCATCCTGCTGCATTTTCTTGAAGCTTCGCCGGAGAGCGATGAGATTCTGGTCCGCTCTGAAGACGGCGGCCGGCTGCTGTTTGCCGGGGGAGGCCAGCCCGCGCTGCGGCAGCAGCCCTTGTGCGCGCTGCCGTGTTTCCGCGAGTTTCGCTACGCGGGTCATCATTACCGCAGCTACTCTGAGCGGGCGTGGTTTGCGGGCACGCCAGTGCAGCTGACGCTGGCGGGCACGGTGGATGAGCACTACGGCATCTTGCGGACGGTGCGCACCTCGTACCTGCTGTTTGTGCCGTTTCTGCTGCTGGCCTCGGTAAGCGGAGGTTACCTGCTGAGCGGGCGCGCGCTGCTGCCGGTGGGCCGCATCACGGCGATTGCGAGCCAGCTCAGCATTTCAGACCTGGGTGGTCGCGTGCCCGTGCCCGGTACAGGCGACGAGCTGCAGACGCTGGCCGAGGCCTGGAACAGCATGCTGGCGCGGCTGCAGCTCTCGGTCGAGCGCAATACGCAGTTCACCTCTGACGCCTCGCACGACCTGCGCACCTCTATCGCGGTGATGCTCGCGAGCGCGCAACTGGCACTGCGCAAACCACGTACGCCGCAGCAGTATGCGGAGACGCTGCACACGCTTACGCTTGAGTGCGAGCACACGCTGCGCCTGCTTGAGGACCTGCTGGCCGCAGCCCGCTCCGGCTTTGAGCAGCACGAGCTAAAGCAGGAGCCGGTGGAGCTGGACCGGATGGTACGCGAGCGCTGCCTGCTGTTTGCCGCCGAAGCTGAAGTGAAGGGGCAGACGCTGACGCTCGACCTGGAGAGCGGTGCGTGGATCTCAGGCGACCGCTCGCTGCTGCACCGGCTGATCGGAGTGCTGGTGGAGAATGCTATCCAGTACACGCCCCGGGGCGGCGCCGTGGCTGTGAACCTGCGCCACACGCCGATGCAGCTGCTGCTGCAGGTACAGGACACAGGCCCGGGGATTGCGCCGGCCAATCTCTCGCGGATCTTTGGCCGAGCGTTTCGCGTGCAGGTTTCAGACAGCAACGAGGCTGGCAGCGGACTGGGGCTCTCGATCGCGCGATGGATCGCCGAGGCACACCACGCGAACCTGAGCGTGCACTCACAGCCGGGCGAGGGCAGCGTGTTCGAGGTGGCGTTCCCGGCGCTGGAGCGAGCCTCCCGGTCCATAAGCTGAAGGCGTCTTCCGGGGGTTCTCCCCGGCCAGGCGGTAAGCTGGTAAGGATGGCTTGCGCCCGCCGAGAGCGACACAGGAGCGGGCCGCGAGAGGGAGAACGTGTATGAGCGGCCCTGAGCGTCGCGTTGTGGTGACCGGGATTGGCCTGGTAAGCCCGTTGGGAACGGGGACGGAGAAGACCTGGGCCGGGCTGCTCGCAGGGGAGCCGGGCATTGCGCCTATTACGCTGTTTGACGCGACCGGGTACACCTGCAACTTTGCCGGAGAGGTGAAGGATTTTGATCCGCAGCAGTTTATCGACCGCAAGGATGTGAAGAAGATGGGCCGCTTTATCCAGTTCGCGGTAGTCGCCGCCGAGGGCGCGGTGTCGCAGAGCGGGCTGGATATGAAGGCTGAAGACCCGGAGCGGGTCGGCGTGTATGTGGGCAGCGGTATCGGCGGGTTCGAGGTGATTGAGCGCGAGCACACGAAGCTGACCTCGAGCGGGCCGGACCGGGTTTCTCCTTTTTTTATTACTGCGAGCATTGCAAATCTGGCCGCGGGGCAAATCTCGATCCGCTATGGAGCGGCGGGGCCGAACCTGACCGTGGCGACGGCATGCACGACAGGTGCGCACAGCATCGGGGAAAGTTTGAGAATCCTGCAGCGCGGCGACGCAGACGTGATGATCTGCGGGGGCGCCGAGGCTGCGGTGACGCCGCTTTCGATTGCAGGCTTTGCGGCTATGCGCGCTCTTTCCACCCGCACCGACGAACCCACCACGGCGTCGCGCCCCTGGGATGTAAGCCGCAATGGATTTGTGGTCGGCGAGGGGGCAGGGGTGCTGGTGCTGGAAGAGCTGTCGCATGCCGAGCGGCGGGGTGCGACGATCCTGGCGGAGCTGGTTGGGTATGCCGCGAACTCTGACGCGTTCCACACTAATGCGCCGCCGGAAGACGGTCGCGGGGTGCGACGGGTAATGCAGCTGGCGTTGCGCGATGCCGATCTGCAACCGTCACAGATACAGTATCTGAACGCGCATGCTACCTCGACGCCGCTGGGCGACCTGGCGGAGGCGCGCGCGATCGGCCATGTCTTCGGTGAGGCTGCGAAGGACCTGCTGGTGAGCTCGACCAAGTCGATGACCGGGCATCTGCTGGGCGGCGCGGGCAGCCTGGAAGCGGGCATCACAGTGCTGGCGCTGCGCGACCAGATCGCGCCGCCGATGACCAACCTGCGGGAGGTGGAGCCGGAGTGCGGCTTCCGCATCGTGCTCGACAAGGGGTTGGCAACGCCGATGGAGTACGCGATGACAAACTCGTTCGGTTTTGGCGGCACCAATGCTTCGTTGATCTTCAAACGATTTGCGGGTGCGGGCTAGTTTCCTGAGGGATTGGGCTCTTGCCCAGAAGCCCGATTCCAGGATTCACTTCTGACTGGAGGAGACTAGCGAGGAGACTCCAGGTTCCAGCCGTAGCGCAGCAGCGGCTCGGCCTGCTGAGCGAACTGCACGAGGCGCTTGAGGATGGCGCGTGAGCCGAGTTCGGACTGTGGCAGATCCTTGCGGACGAGAAAGCTTTTGAGCTTCAGCAGCGGCTCGGCCTGGGTACCGGCGTACTGCTCGTAGCCGCGCGGCATGCGCTGCAATGTGTCCTCTGGTTCGAGCGGCATCTTCTTTGCGAACTCCAGCAGCGGCTTTGGATCGGCGGCGAGATTGTCGCGCCAGCGGCGCAGGCTGGTCTTCTCCGGCTGCCAGAAGCCGGCGGCCACAAACGGCTGCTTCGCATCGAGGTGCAGGTAGATGACGCCGTCAGACTTCTTGTCGCCTTCGCGGTAGAGCGCGCTACTGATGTGGGTCTGGAAGGGCGTTTTGTCCTTGCTGAAGCGGATGTCGCGGTAGATGCGATGCACCGGCGAACGGCGCGCGGGCTCAAGCGGGAGGCCTTTGGCGTGCAGGGCGGCTGCGAGATCCTGCACCAGGAGGAGCATGGGGCCGAGCAGCGTCTGCTCATAGAGCGGCTTGCGTTCAGCGAACCATTCCCTCTGGTTGTTGCGCTTGAGCCTGGCGAAGAAGTGGAAAGCGTCTTCCGGAAAGCCTGTGAAGTGCTGACCTTCGACTGCTGTAAGCACCTTCATTGTGGACATGGTTCCTGCCTCCTGCTTCCAACGTTATTTTCCCATGCAGGCTGTTCGATTGGCGGCGCGGCAGAGAGGATGAAGGCGGCCCGCAGCAACCCGCCTTTGATCCCGTCACGTTTCTCAGGTACGGGAGGGTGTAGCATTTTGAAATGCAGCTGAGGACGACATTCGCGAGCTTGCTGGCTATGTTCCTGCTGGCGCTCTCGTGTGGCTCAGTCGCCTGCGCTACCAGTTGCGACCTGCAAAGCTTTTCCGGGATATGTCATAACAGCGCATCCGGGATGGCGAGTCCGCAGGTGGCGAGTATGCAGCATTGCTCCGCCGCAGCGATGAAGGCGATGGTGCATTCGCCGCAAATGGACCGGGCCGCGATGGAACAGCCCAGTTCCTGCCACCATATCTGCAAAGCGCAGACGCCGCAGCTTGCAAAAGAGAGTGGGCTTGCCGCCCTTGTCATTCCCGGGCACACAGTCGCTGCGAGCATCAAAGAAGTCCTCGATCGACGGCTTGTTTCATATGGTTTGCCCGTCGAAACACCCCCTTCCAGAACTGCCTCCCTCGTACTGCTACAAACTACGCTTCGCGTTTAGACGCCGCGCGCAAGCTCCTGCCTGGTTCCTGGTTTTTATCGGCTAGAGAGGGCGGTTGAACAACCGCGCTCTGTTTAGGAGCACGGCTATGGGCAATGCCCAGCAGCCTTCCGCGTCGGTATATCTCCTTCGCAAGCGCACGTGTTTTTACGGAGTGAGCTACATGGCGAATCGCCGATCTTTTCTGCAAAGCGCTCTTGGCCTTGGTGCGGGCCTGTTTGCCACCGACAAGCTGTACGCCGCTGCCCCAGCTTCTTCCGCTCAAAAACTGAAAGCGGACCGTAGCAGAACTACTGGCCCGGCTTTCAACACCCCTGTGATTACAACCGATGTCGGCGACCTGCCGTACACAATGGATGGCAGCACAAAGATTTTCCACCTGACTGCGCAAGTGGTGAAGCGGCAGCTGGCGCCGAACAAGACGATCGATGTGTGGGGCTTCAACGGGACCGCGCCGGGACCGACGATCCAGGTGAACCAGGGCGACCACGTGCGCGTTGTTTTTGAAAATCAACTGCCGGAGCCGAGCTCGATCCACTGGCACGGCTTTGAAGACCGCATCGGCTATGACGGCATGCCGGGCATCAGCCAGGAGCCGGTAAAGCCGGGCACCCGGTTTGTATATGAGTTTGATATCCACCAGGAAGGCACTTACTTTTATCACTCGCACATGGCAATGCAGGAGATGGCGGGGATGCTGGGCGCGTTCATCATGCACCCGAAGGAGCCGTACCGGCCGCACTGCGACAAGGATTTCGCGCTGCACCTGCAGGAGTATGCGGTGCTGCCGAACAACACTGTGCCCAACACGATGAACATGGAATACAACTGGCTGGTGCTGAATGGCAGGTCGGGGCCGGCAGCGACGCCGCTGGTGGTGCGCCAGGGCGATCGGGTGCGGATCCGGTTCATCAACCTGGGAATGGACCACCACCCGATGCATGTGCATGGCCACACGTTTCAGGTGACGGGGACAGAGGGCGGCCGCATTCCTGAGACGGCGTGGTGGCCGGGCAACACAGTGCTGGTGGGCGTGGCGCAGAGCCGCAACATCGAGTTTGTGGCGAACAACCCGGGTGACTGGATGCTGCACTGCCATCTGCCCCACCACATGATGAACCAGATGTCGTCGAACGTGGGGCTGATAACCCGGAGCGGCGTGGGCCAGCCTGCGGGGCTCGATATGAACACTGGCATGGGCATGCTGAATGGGCAACCGGGCGCGCCTGGCGGCGAGGACTACGGCACAAGTCTGGGCCGCGGCATGGGCTTCGGCTCGAACGCGGATATGAGCACCACCAATGGACCGCTCTCCGCGCCGGCTAACACGGCGTCGATGGAGGGCATGATGGCCGAAATGAAGCCGGGAAAGAATCAGATCGAAATGGGCCCCGAGCAGATGCGCAACATGATGGCGATGGGCGGGAGTCAAGGCATAGGCGGCATGGCGCAGACGAAGAGCGCCATCGCGGCCAATGCCAATGATGTCCCCAACTTTCCGCAGGACGCCTATATGGAAAGCCCGATGATGGGCATGGAGATGAGCGAGATGCTGCACATCCCGGAGAACCATGGGCTGCGACCGGGTTGGAGCCCTTACATGCAGGGCATGATGACGTTTGTCCGCGTGCTGCCGCCGGAAAAGTACGACGATGTGGTCGCTCGCATGAAGCAGGCCAACCGGCCGAATGACCCCTACGCAACCCTGCTGGCACGCAGCTAGACCGCGCGAGAGGAAAGGATAGCTCAATGAAGAGGACGAAAGCCGTGTTCCTGAGTGCTGCGTTGCTTGGAGCAGGACAGGTGGCTGGCGCGCAGCAAACGCAGGCCATGCCGGGGATGCCTGCAACCCAGAAGCCGGCGCAGCCGAAACCGGCCCCGCAGCAGTCCATGCCCGGTATGAATATGGGTCCACAAAAGCCTGGCGGTCAGCAGAAACCTAACACGCAGATGCCGGGGGACATGCAGATGCCGCGGTCCGGCGATGCGCCTGCGCAGAAAGAAACACAGAGTGAGCAGAAACCTGAACAGCAACAGATGCCGGGCATGGACAAGCAGCCCGCACCGGGCAGCGATGTACGCTCGGAGACCCATGCCACTTTGCAGTTGCAGGAGCCTGAAAACCCGGGCTTCCACACCGGCACCAACCTGCCCGCGCCAGAGCTGCTGAACGAGGTAAGCAAGCGCAACCCTATGGCGCTGGGCGAATTTATCGCCACTGCGGACAAGGCCAGCCCGACCCTAGCGCAAGCCGGCGAGCTGGTAAAGCGAAGCGGCGAACAGGCTCGGCAGGCTGGGTTGTATCCCAACCCGTCCGTCGGCTATCAGGGCGAGCAGATACGCGGGGGCAGTTACGGCGGCGGCGAGCAAGGCGGCTATGTCCAGCAGACCATTGTGCTGGGCGGTAAGCTCGGGCTGCGGCGCGATATCTATGAGCAGCAGAAAGGTTCGGACCGCCTTGGCGTGGAAGAGCAGACCTATCGCGTCCACAACGACGTGATGCAGGCCTTCTATGTCGCACTTACTTCGCAGGCGATGGTGATAGTGCGCCAGCGTTTGTTGCAGGTGGCGGAAGACGCGCTCGCGACCGCCCACCAGCTGGCCAACGTGGGACAGGCGGACGCGCCCGATATTTTGCAGGCGGAAGTGGAAGCCGAGCAGGCGAAGATCGATTTCGTAACCGCGCAGCGTCAGTACATCCAGAGCTTTCAGGTGCTGGCAGCTTATAGCGATCGGCCGGAGCTGCCGGTCGCTCCACTTACCGGAGCGCTCGAGAACCCACCGGTCTACAACGCTGAAGAGCAGGTCGCGAACATAGTAGCGAACAGCCCCAGCGTGAAGCGCGCGCAGCAGGAGGTGGTCGTAGCCGAAGCCCGGCTCAAGGATGCGAAGCGGGAGGCGGTGCCGGACCTGACGCTGCGAGCCGGCGAGCAGTACAACGGCGAGACCGTAGCTGAACACCCCAGCAAGTCTGTCGGCGCGCAGAGCTTCGCAAGCGCCGGCATCAACATTCCCTTGTGGAATCGCAACCAGGGCAACATAGGCGCTGCCAGCGCGGAGATAGAACGAGCGCGGCAGGATGTTACAAGGACGCAGCTCTACCTTAAGCAGCAAGCTGAGCCTCTCGCGCAGTCCTATCTCACGGCACGCTACCAGGCCGAAAGCTACCGCGAAGAGTTGATCCCGCGCGCCAAACGAGCTTATGAGTTATACCTGACAAAGTATCAGCAGATGGCCCAGGCCTACCCGCAGGTGATTGTTTCGCAGAGGACTCTATTCCAAACCCAGGTAGGCTATCTGCAGTCACTTCAGGCGGTCTGGATGACTAGCGCCGCGCTTCAGAACTACACCTTGCAGGGCGGCCTGCAGACACCGGTTTCGAGCGGCGCTCCATCCACCACCATCAACTTGCCCAACGGCGGCGACACCGAATAAGTGCGTCCCGGTCAAGGAGGATATCTTGCGTAAGTTCTGGGTAGGTTTTGTAAGTGCCGCGGCACTCTTTCTTATAACTGGTTTTCTGTATGTGCGGTTCGGCCTGCTCAATCCACGGGCCGACATCCCGGTCGACAGACTCGAAAGCAGGATCGCTATGCCTGCCTTGGATGCAGCTATCGATCGCCGCGCTCCCGAGCTGCACAATCCGGTAACCGCCACCGATGCGAACCTGACCGCCGGCATGCAGATGTATCAGAAGCACTGCTCCAACTGCCACGGCGATCCTGCGCACCAGCAGGCCTCGCTGGCGGAAGCCCTGTACCCGCGGCCGCCGCAGTTTATGGCGGACGTGCCCGATATGGCGGAGAACCAGAACTTTTACATCCTGCTGCACGGCATCCGCTACAGCGCGATGCCGGCCTGGAAGCAGACCTACAGTGAGCAGCAGATCTGGCAGATCACGACATTCCTCAGCCACATGCACAAGCTGCCGCCGCCAGTGCTTGCTCAGTGGCAAACTGCGGCCAGTGATTCCGCGAGCGGGGCTACCGCATCTGTAACTCATAAGTAGTTGAAGCCTTTGGCTGCCGGCTTCGGCGAGAAAGAGCGAGACTCATGTCAGAAACGATGAAGGCGGCAGCAGAAACAGACCCGGTCTGCGGGATGACCGTCGATCCCGCAAGAGCGCCAGGCATCGAGCATCAAGGCACTACTTACCACTTCTGCAGCAAAGGCTGTGTCGCAAAGTTTCACGCTGACCCTCAAGCCTATCTCGCTAAATCAAAGGCTGCTTACCCATCCAAGCCTGCCCTAGACACGGAGTACATCTGCCCGATGGACCCGGAAGTGAGTAAGGTGGGCCCGGGCAGTTGCCCGAAGTGCGGCATGGCGCTGGAGCCTCGCAAGATAACGGGCGATGAAGGGAATGAAGAGCTCACCAACATGCAGCGCCGCTTTTGGACGAGCCTTGCGCTAAGTCTGCCCTTTGCGGCGCTTATGATCAGCGAACTGCTGCCGGGCAAGCCCCTGCAGCATATCGTCGGCAATCAGCTACTGGTGTGGTTGCAGTTTGCCATTGCGACCCCCGTTGTACTGTGGGGAGGGTGGCCGTTCTTCGTACGTGGTTGGACATCGATCGTCAACCGCCACCTGAACATGTTTACGCTCATCGCGATGGGCACCGGCGCCAGCTACGGCTACAGCGTCTTCGCGCTGCTTCTCCTGCACCTGGTCCCGACTTCCTTAAGCATGCACTCGAGTGCAGTGAATGTGTACTTCGAGCCGGCCGCTGTAATTGTCACGCTGGTGCTGCTGGGCCAGGTGCTGGAGCTAAGGGCTCGCAGACAGACTTCGACCGCGCTGAAGACACTGCTTGGTCTTGCGCCGAGGAGCGCGCGCGTGGTGCGCGAAGACGGAACAGAGCAGGATGTTGCGCTCGCGCAGGTCCGGGCTGGAGACACGCTGCGCGTGCGCCCCGGCGAGAAGGTTCCGGTCGACGGGTATGTGCTTGAAGGCGCAAGCAGTGTGGACGAATCGATGGTGACGGGAGAGCCGATACCTGCGGAGAAAGCAGCCGGCAGTAAGGTGACCGGGGCTACCGTGAACGGCAGGGGCGGCTTTACGATGCGCGCTGAGCGTGTGGGCAGCGACACACTGCTGAGCCAGATTGTACGCATGGTTGGTGAAGCGCAGAGGACGCGTGCGCCAATCCAGCGGCTTGCTGATTCGGTTGCGGGCTGGTTCGTGCCAGCTGTAATCGTAACTGCAGCAGTCACATTTGCGGTATGGGCGGTGTGGGGCCCGCAGCCGCGTCTTGCCTACGCGTTTGTGAATGCGGTGGCAGTGCTTATCATCGCATGCCCATGCGCGCTCGGTCTGGCGACGCCCATGTCCATCATGGTGGGGACAGGCCGGGGCGCACAGGCCGGTGTATTGATTCGCAACGCGGAGGCGCTGGAGACTCTCGAGAAGGTGAATGTGCTAGTCGTGGACAAGACGGGCACTCTGACGGAGGGCAAGCCGAAGCTGACTGAGGTGGTCCCGGCGGAGGGCACGGAAGAGGCCGAGCTGCTGCGGCTTGTTGCGAGTCTTGAAGCTGGCAGCGAACATCCACTGGCAGCGGCCATTGTGGAAGGCGCGGACCAGCGCGGACTGCGGCTTGGACGGGTCAAGGGCTTTGAGTCACAAACGGGAAAAGGGGCTGGCGGCAGAGTCGACAGGCAAACCGTACAAGTAGGCAATGCGGCCCTGCTCGAGGAGCTCGGCGTTAGCGTTGACGAAATGACAGGTGTGGCGGAGCGGCTCCGTTGCGAAGGCCGCACGGTAGTCTACGCGGTGATCGATGGACGCTTGGGAGGAGTGCTGGCTGTCTCCGATCCAATCAAGCCGTCGGCCGGCGAATCGATCGCGGCACTGCACAGGATGGGAATGGAGGTCGTCATGTTGACCGGCGACAACCGGACGACGGCAGATGCGGTTGGCTTGCAGCTCGGCATCGATCGGGTCGAGGCCGAGCTGCTGCCACAGGGTAAGGCGGCGGTTGTGAAGAGATTGCAGGCAGAGGGGAAAATTGTGGCCATGGCAGGTGATGGAGTCAATGATGCACCCGCACTCGCGCAGGCCCACGTAGGAATCGCAATGGGGACTGGAACCGATGTGGCTATGGAGAGCGCCGGATTGACGTTGCTGACAGGAGATCTGCGCGGCATTGTGCGCGCGAGAGAGTTGAGCCATGCAACCATGCGCAATATCCGGCAAAACCTCTTCTTTGCATTCGTCTACAACGGGCTGGGTCTACCGCTGGCAGCGGGCGTGCTATATCCACGATTCGGCTTGCTGCTAAATCCGATGATCGCAAGCGCGGCAATGACCTTCAGTTCTGTTTCCGTCATTATGAACGCGCTGAGACTGCGGGCGATAAAGCTGGAGTAGCCAGGTTGCGTGTACGGAGCGAACCGCTGCCTTTCTTTCGCAGAATGGCAACGCGTATGAAGAGAGTCTTGGAGAAGCTTGGGCACCAATCCAAAGGTATTGGAGAGAACCATCCAAGGGCCGGCTCTATGCTGGCTTTCATCGTCTACTTGACAAGCCTGCCTCAGCACCTTTACGTTTCCGTTCTGCGGGAATTGGAATCGTTCTCATAGCGTTGGATGGAAGATACTTGAGGCTACACTGTGATGTCGCGGGGTTGTCCTTCAATGCCCTCAGTGAGCGGCACCATGGGCTCCATAGAGGCCAAGCATTACAGGAGGTTATGGCTATGTTGGGGCCATTGCGACGAACGATTAGAGCTCTGGGAGTCATTCTGCTGCTAGCAGTCTCTATACCTTGGGACCGCCTCCGCTCAGGCTGACCGTGCAACTGTAACTGGGCGCGTGTCTGACGCAACAGGAGCGCTCTTGCCGGGAGTCAGTGTTACCGCGACAGACGTTAGCACAGGGGCGAAATTTGGAGGCGCTACAAACGACAGCGGTACATACAGCATCTCTGGCCTTCCGATTGCCGATTATAGAATCCAGATGAGTCGTACTGGCTTCAAGGACGCGCAATCGTCTGTGCACCTGGTGGCGACGCAGGTCCAGTCGCTAGACGTAAACATGGTGGTTGGTTCTACCGATGAGACTGTTGCTGTCTCCGCTGCACCGCAACTTCTTGAGCTGCAGACTTCGAGCGTCGCGAACACGCTTGAGGAGGAAGCGATTAGGGACCTGCCGCTCAATGCAACAAATGGTCGCGATGCAGTGCAACTTTTAGTTGCTACGACGCCCAGCGCAGCTAAGTCCGGCATCTCCGGTAACCAGGTCTACAGCACGCTCTACCTGGGCGGTGCAAACTCCTGGACAAATACGGTGTACGTGGACGGCGTGGACGCGGGCGCCGGACCTCAGGGAGCCGTTGCAACGCCGGGTCTCGAAGCAATCCAGGAAACGCAGGTTCAGACGACCAATGCAGACGCTGAGCTGGGCGCAACGGGTGGAGGCGTTCTTCTGTTTGAACTAAAGTCCGGCACAAACAAAATCCATGGTAGCGCGTTTGAGTTCCTGCAGAACGAAGCGCTCAATGCGAACACATGGTCAAACAACTACTTCCTCTCGTCCTGCAGTCCGACTGACAGCACTTGTATCCGCAACAATTCGAGACCCCGTGATCGATTCAACGATTACGGGGGCAGTCTTGGTGGTCCCGTATGGAAAAACCATACCTTCCTCTTTGGGGACTTTGAGTACTACAGCCAGACTAATTACACGCTCAATCCCAATAGTGTGACAGTGCCGACTGCAAGGATGCTTACGGGGGACTTTAGCGAACTGCTGACCGGCGGTACACATCAGGGCAATATCCCAAATCCCGCGAATGGGCAGCCTTTTATCAATGCCTGTACGGGTACGCCGTATCAGTACGGGCAGATCTTCGACCCGCAGACACAGAAAGTGATTAACGGGCAGACGTGTGCTTCTCCCTTTCAAGGCAATGTCATCCCGGGTGGTCGCATCGGGCCATTGTCGCAATCAGTCGCCGCACTCTACACGAAATACTATGCGCCCACTTTGGGCAGCAGGATCTACAACAACTTCTCCTCCATATCCAGCAACACTCCCAGTGAGACAAAGCGATCTTTCGACATCAAAATGGACCAAAATTTCCCTACGACTAATCATCTTAGTGCTTCTTTTGACTACGTAAAGTGGGTGAGCGTTACTGGTGGGGTCAACAACCTGGTCAGCAGCCCAACGAGTCCTGGCCCGCTTAGCGCAGAGTGGAGCAACAACACTCCCAACTTCATCGCTCGTGTCATTGATAATTATACGTTTAGCCCGAACGTGCTCAATACATTTGCAGTTGGTTACTCATCCACCCAGTACACGCAAATTCCTACCTACAAAACGGTGAGCGCGGCCGATTTTGGCTTTAATGCAGATGGAGCTGCGTTCCCTTTTATCGACTACAGCAGTTCTAACGGCGTTGGGGAATCGTCGAACGGCACCACAGTCGATTCCTACCAAAACTACTACGGCTACCACTTCCAGGATGAAGTGTCGTGGCAGAAGGGCGACCATTCTCTCAAGTTCGGCGGGTTTATTTACTTACAAGGCCTCGATTCAAGTTACGGGGGCAATATCCAGACGTACCACTTCAGCAACGTGACCGGCGGACCGACTGACACCTCGCTTACGCCGTCTGTGGGTAGCGCATTCGCGAATATGTTGCTCGGTAACGTGCAATCGGCGCAACAGAACATCCCATATCCTACTTATCCACGGCAGAAGTATCTAACGATGTTTGCGCAAGATGACTGGAAGGTAAATCGTAGGCTGACGATGAACCTGGGTTTGACATGGGATTTTACTTTTGCCGGTCACCAACAGCAAGGTCATTGGACAAACTTCGACCTGCAGGCTCAAAACCCGCTTTGGGGAAGCTACAAAGGAGCGTGGACGTTCGCGAAAGACTCTGGTTCGACATTTCAAACAGACAACACCCTCCGCCAGTTCGCTCCGCACATTGGTGCAGCGTATCAGCTCACTGACAAGTTAGTCGCTCGGGCAAGCTACGGTCTTTACTACGTGCCTCTTGGTGAGTTTAACTCGGGTTACGGGGCAGGCTTTCCGTCTCAGCAGGCGGAGTTCTGGACTGGAACCAACACTGTTCCAAACAGCATTCCAGGAACGACTGCGTTTAACTGGGAGAGCGGATACCCGGGACAGACTGTACTGCTGCCCCGTACCATCACGCAGACCAGTTTTGGTTACGATCAGCCTTTCGCTATCAGCCCAAAGACGCTGCATCTGGGGTATACTCAGAGCTTTTATGCGGGTCTGCAGTACGAGGCAGCGAACAATCTATTGTTAGACGTTCGATACATGGGTACAAGAGGCGGCGGATTGCATGATTCCAATGAGTCTGTCGGCATCAACTACCCGGACTTCAACACGTATAGCAAACTGTTAAGCTCCGGCCATGTAAACGATACGATCAGCAGTGCAGCACAAGCAGCTGCGGACGACGTTCCCTATCCTTACGCCGGATTCAGCGGGCCTGCTTACTCCGCGATCGCGCCGATTCCGCAGGCTGCCTCCTACAACAACACGATAGTTCTGCAAACGGATGAGCAGGTCGGGGTCAGCTCCTACAATGCTTTTGTTATAGAGATGAAGGCGAGAAACGCACATAATCTAAACGCGGATCTGAGCTACACGGTTTCTCACCTGACAGGAAGTAACCTGGCCAGGAGGTCTTCCGCACAAAACGGCGCCTATGGTTACCAGAGCGGGAGCGATATCCCCGACTCGCGCCACTGGGTGCAGGACACGGATCAGAGGCAATTGGCTGAAGGCTATGTGACATACCATCTGCCATTCGGCCACGGCCAACGCTGGCTCGCCAGTTCGCGGGCCCTCGATGAGGCTGTCGGCGGATGGACGGTAGGATCGTTCGTCGGTTACGGCTCCGGAGGCCCGATGGGAACGGTCAACTCGCCGACGCAGTATCCATTCTTCTACAACAGGCAGCGAGATAATTTTGCGAACGGGGCGACTGCATACAACATGAAGAACCATTTTCATGGCAAGGTCGATCTTACAAATACGCGCGATCCGGGAAACCAGGACTTCAATCCAAACCTGTTCTCCACGCCCGCTCTCGGAACTCTCGGGAACACGCCATACAACTACGATCACTGGCGCTGGAATCCCGGAGCTGCCTCGGAAAGCCTTTCGCTGATGAAGGCGTTTGGCTTTGGTCCTGGGGATCGTTTCCAGGCGACGCTGCGGGCTGAGTTCTATGATGTGTTCAATCGGCATTACACAAACTCGCCGGATACAAACCCCAGCGATACTACTTTTGGCCAGATCACCGGGGTTTCCGGCACGGCTCGAACCGGTCAACTTGGAGCGCGCGTTCAGTGGTGATGCAGGCAGTCGGCGAATGCGTGCTTAGCAGGACGAAAAGCGCAGCGTGCACCAAAGAGGCGTTTTCGTTTTACAAGAGCGCCATGCAGTTAAAGGAGCCTACTTAATGATGTTGCGCCAGCGAGACAGAGATGCGCTGACCCTGTTTTTTCTGTTGTGGTGTTTTCTGCCGTTGTGCGGGCAGGCGCAGAGTGCTCCGGATGCGACCAGGAAACCACTTGATTATGCGAACGGGCTGGTGGGAACCGCGCCGCTTGACGATCAGAAACTGATCGGGAACGCGCCGCCTCCTGGAGAGCAGCTCTACTCTGGCTTCACATCTCCCGGAGCGGTTCTCCCGCACAGTTCCACTGAGATGGCTCCGATCAACGCCAACCTGCCATTCCAATACCAGGCCGGTGTTCCGTCGCCATACTACTATCCAAACCAGACTATGGTTGGGTTTTCAAGTGGGGAGGGGAGTGGACCAACCCTGATGCCAGTGGTGGGAGATTGGACAGTCCCGCCCGAGCGGAGCGCATCCGTATATGACAAAGCGCGCGAGAGATCGTCACCCGGTTACTACTCTGTCTATCTGAACACGTTTGACACAACCGTAGAGATGACCGCGACCACGTGGACTGGATTGTACCGGTTCATTTTTCCTGAGACCGACAAGGCTCATATTCTTCTTGATTTAGGGGGTGTGGGTGGGGACGTCGAAATCGTGGGCGACCATACGGTCCGCGGGCAGCTACAGCGTGGAAGGCCAGGGCGTCACAGGGACGGGTTTGGTGATACGTTTTTTGTCGCAGAGTTCTCCAAACCTTTCAAAGCGTTTGGGACCTTTCGACAGATTCCTCCGGCAAACGGGGGATTTTCGCTCGGCGACAAGGATGTCGAAGCGGATATGCGCACAGTCTCCGGACGCTATTCCGGTTCCTACTTGCAGTTTGCCACGACACAGGGCGAGCAGGTGTTGGTGAAGATAGCGCATGGCCAAAGTTATGCTGCAGCTGAAGAGAGATTGCAGGCAGAAGATCCGGGCTGGGATTTTGACCGTGTGAAGAAGCAGGCAGAAGATGTGTGGGCCCGCAAGTTGGACCAGATCGAGGTGAAGGGTGGCACGGAAAAGGAGAAGATGCTGTTCTACTCATGCCTTCTTCACTCCTTTGCAAGCCCCCGCCTCGTCGCGAAAAAGGGCGAGCAGTTTACCGGACTAGACGGCAAGGTAGCGACGGCGGGTTACGACAGATATGGTCCGGTGCCGTTCTGGGATACGGGCAGAAACCAGATCGTGCTGCTTACACTGCTGGAGCCTGATGTGAAGACCGATATTCTTCGCTCTCAGTTAGACATGGCTCGCGAATCGGGATACATGGGCACTTCATTCCACGGCGACAATGCCGTCTTTATGTACCTGGGGGATTGGGAGCGGGGGCTCGACTTTGACTGGGCTGGAACCTATGAGTATCTGCGGAAAAACGCCACGGATGTGAACGGACCTCGAGGCTATCTGGACGAATACATGCAGAACGGCTGGATTTCAGATGTTATCCCTCCCGGCAATCCCAGCCCACCTTACGCAGGGGGCAAGGCGGGCGCGGCGACCACGCTTGAGTACAGCTGGGATGACTATGCGATGGCACTGTATGCCAGGAAGCTTGGCAAGGAAGATGATTACCAGATGTTTCTGAAGCGTGCGCATAACTATCAGCACGTGTTTGATCCGTCTGTGGGATTCATTCGCGGGAGGACAGCAGACGGGAAGTGGATTTCGCCTTTCGATCCTCGGGAGCCTTACTACAACTTTATGATGAAAGAGGGTTCCGGCTGGGCGACCCTGTGGCTTGTGCCGTATGATGTGCAGGGCCTGGAGAACTTACTTGGAGGCAGGGAGAAGTTTGCGGCCAAACTAGACGAGTTTTTCAGCACACCCTATAACCCTAAGGGTATCTGCCGGGACTGCACCGGTGTGATCGGGCAGTATGTGCAGGGTAACCAGCCGGATCAGCAAGCAGCCTACTACTATGACTGGGCCGGTCAGCCCTGGAAGACCCAGGAGCTGACGCGAAAGATCCTACGGCAGATGTATGGCAGTGACAAGACAGGCTATGGGTTTCCGGGTATGGACGACCAGGGCTCAACTTCCTCGTGGTATGTGATGAGCGCCATGGGCTTCTACACTGTTGACCCATCCAGTCCGAACTATATTCTCGGTAGCCCTATTTTCAACCAGGTAGCCATGCACATGGGTAATGGAAGAACCTTCGAAATCGTGGCAAATCATAACTCGGAACAGAACATGTACATCCAGTCTGCAACTCTAAACGGGAAGCCCTGGAATAAGCCCTGGTTCAGCCATGCTGATATCGCGAAAGGTGGAAAGCTGGTACTGAACATGGGCCCGCAGCCAAATAAGAAGTGGGGTAGTGCTCCCGATGCAGCTCCGCCGTCCATGTCTCAGCCGAACTGATGAGGAAGCTCTAAGAGAGAAGAATCGTTGATGAAACATCAGACGTTTGCAGGCTTAGCGCCCGCATTTCTTGTCCTGGCTTTTGCTGCCCGACCTCAGACGCTATCTTCCGGCGCGGCGCCAGCGCCACCGGGCCGGCTTATCTTTCAAACCTCTCGTGAGTGGTCCCCGCGTACCAACATCAACGCCGACACGGTTATGGTGTACGGTCTGGATGAAACGACAGCTGCGCGCATCCAGTCCTGGCGGCAGCACGGCTATCGCGTCACCGTCATGACGGGTGTCGCATGGGGGCGCTATGCACCTTACCTTCGGGGAGACTTCGACGGGAAAGAGCATTGGAACGAAACGCAGCAGGAGAAGAGCGGCAAGTTGATCCTCCATGGCGGACGAGAGGTTCCCTATGTTGCGCCCAGCATTGCCTATGGCCAGTATCTTGCGAAGGGGGTGGAGGCGGCACTCGACGCCGGGGCAGAGGCTATCTATCTGGAAGAGCCCGAGTTCTGGGCGCGAGCTGGATGGAGCGAGAGCTTCAAGAAGGAGTGGCAGGAGTTCTATCATGAGCCCTGGCAGGCTCCTGACAGCTCGCCTGACGCGCAGTATCGCGCCTCCAAACTGAAGTATTTTCTCTACCGTCGCGCGCTTGCGCAGGTGTTCGACTCAGTCAAAGCTTACGGGCAGCTACATCACCGCAATGTACCCTGCTACGTTGCGACGCACTCGTTGATTAACTATGCGCAGTGGGAGATTGTCAGCCCTGAGTCGTCGCTGCTTGACGTGGGCGCGGATGGTTACATTGCACAAGTATGGACAGGCACCGCCAGGACCCCGAACGAGTATGAGGGAATGCTTGCACAGCGGACGTTCGAGACTGCGTTTCTCGAATATGGAGCGCTACAGAACATAGCACGCTCCTCGGGTAAGCCGATCTGGTATCTCAACGATCCAATTGAAGATAACCCACGCCACTCCTGGACCGACTACCGGCTCAACTGGGAGAGCACACTGGTTGCGTCACTGTTGCAGCCATCAGTATCGCGCTACGAGGTGCTCCCGTGGCCGGAGCGGATTTTCGGGCCGAACTCGACGCGGCCTTCGGAGGAGCCAACGTCTTCGAATCCCGATCCGCCCAAGACCGTGATCCCGGAAGAGTACGCGACGGAGTTGCAGGCGGTTTTTCACGCGCTGGCAGAGATGGATCAGTCGGCGTCTGCAACACACTGGGAGGTGGCCGGTACGCAGGGTATCGGCGTGCTTGTCTCAGACACGCTTATGTTTCAGCGCGCGGCTCCGCAGCCTTCCGACGCAAACCTCGGGCAGTTCTACGGGCTTGCTCTTCCGCTGCTGATGCACGGGATGCCGGTAGAACCGGTGCAGATAGAAAGCAGTTACAGCAAAACGTCGGCCGCAGGCTTTCTGAAGCCATACAGAGTCCTGCTGCTCACCTACGAAGGCCAGAAGCCGCCGTCGCCTGCATTCCACAATGCGCTCGCGGCTTGGGTCAGGGCTGGCGGAGCACTTATGGTTGTGGACGATGACAAGGATCCTTACAGCCAGGCTAGTGATTGGTGGAACTCCGGCGGTCTACACTTCGCCAACCCGCGGCAGCAGCTGTTTCAGGTGCTGGGTATCTCACCAGATGCCGCTGGGCTGCATGCGGTCGGGAAGGGGTTTGTGCTCTATGAGCCGCAAAGCCCGTCTGCCCTGACTTATAGCCAGACCGGAGCCACGCAGTTGCTGGCGCTTCTCCACACAGCTGCCGAAGCCGTGCATTTGCCACTGCACGAGACACATTCGCTCGTCCTGCGGCGCGGCCCGTATGTGATCGCAGCAGGGCTTGGTGAGAACGCCGCATCATCAGAGGAGCAACCAGTTTCTATCCGCGGCGACCTAATCAATCTTTTCGATCCCGGGCTGGCGGAGAGTAAACAGATGACCATCAAGCCTGGTACACGAGCACTCCTGCTGGACATTAACTTTTTCAAATCTTCAACCCCGCGGGTGGTTGCAGCTTCCGCCAGGATCACGCAGGAACATGCATCTGCCCACAGCCTTGACTTTGAAGCAGAAGGTATCGATCAGACAGAGGCTGTGGCTCGCATTGTTGTGGCGAGAGATGTGCGAGCGGTTACGCTGAACGGCAAACTTATCGATCGTGCTGAGTATCAACGCAGCGGGCGCACGTTGCTGCTCCACTTTGAAAACAAAGCTACGCCGCAGCAGATACGCGTGCTTTTCTAATAGCAGATGCGAATGGCTCGCCCTAAACGAGAAGGCGGTGTGACTGGGGCGGATAGTTCAAGATCCACCCCAGAGTACGGATCCCGCACGGAGCAGAGACCGGGATTCGACTAAGGCAGCACGCCTCCAGTCAGGGCAGCTTCGCCTGGGCGATTCGGAGCGGCGACCTGCAGAACAACATCTTCTCCGGAGCGCAGGGTAGAGACAACGGCATCGAAGTCCGCCTTGTTCCTGATCGGTTTGCGATTGATGCTTTCGATCACCAGACCGGGCCCAACCGGCGGGTTAAGTTCATCGGCGAAGGAACCTGGAGTTACGGACCGGATGATGACGCCGTGGAGAGTGGTCGGTGCGTCTTCAGGAAGATCTGTTACGGTCAGTCCCAGAATGGCGCTGCTTGGTCTTCTGCGCTGGGCTTCGGGTCTGCTGTTGCCCAGCGGACCATTCAAGGCAGTCTCCTGGTCGGTGCGGAGATCTATGCCGCAGGTTGCTGTCATCTGCTTTCCGTGGCGCAGATAGCCGATCGAGACTGTGGTCCCGGGGCGTCGCGGAGTGATGATATTGACCAGATCGTCGCCATCCTTGACAGGCTTACCGTCAATGGAAACGATGACATCGTTTTGCAGCAGGCCTGCTTTCGCAGCGGCCTTACCAGGCACGACTGTGCTGATGAGGACGCCAGAGCCGGCGTCATACATCTTGGCTACGGCACTGTTGATGATGGTCTGAAAGGAGATACCGATGGAGCCGCGAATCACCTTGTGTTCCGGCCCGATGAGCTGGTTGTAAACATCGACAACGGTGTTCGACGGCATGGCGAAGCCGATACCCATATAGCCGTTGGACTGGGTCAGCAAAGCGGTATTGACGGCGATAACCTGGCCATCCATGTTGAGTAGAGGACCACCGGAATTGCCCGGATTAATGGCCGCATCCGTCTGGATGTAATGCTTGTACTGTCCTCCAATGCTGCCCATGATATTACGGTTCTTTGCCGAGACGATGCCAGCGGTTACGGTCTGAGAGAGATCGAAGGGTGAGCCAATTGCTTCGACCGAGTCACCTACCTGGGCCGCATCGGAGTTGCCCAGTTTGACGGTTGGCAACGGGTGGCCGACGTCGATCTTGATCACGGCAAGGTCGGTCTCTTTATCCACACCGACGACAGTGGCCCGGTGTCCCTGGTCATTTGGGGGATCCGTAGTCAGCTTTACGTAGATGCGGTCCGCCTTGTCGATAACATGGTTATTCGTCACTATGTAGCCATGAGTATCCACTATGAACCCGGAGCCGAGACCGCGTTCCTCTTCGGGCTCGCTCTGGCCACCCATGTTTGGGTTTCCCCCAAAGAACCGATTGAAGAAGTCCTGCATGCCACTGTTTGGGCTTTCACTCTTTTCGCCCCCATTGTCATCGCCGCTACCGCGATTCTGCGTATCTGCTCGATCGCCTAGATGAGCATTTGGATGAGGCAAGATTTCTGTGTTGATGTTAACCACTGCGGGACCGACCTCTTTCGCAATTGTGGAGAAAGTCGTCGAAAGATTGGGCGCATTGCCGATGGTAAGGGGAGTCGCATTCCGTGAGTCGGTGGTCTGATCGTGGCTCTGTACGCTTTGAGCGCTCGCACAGCCGATTGCGAGGCAAGGGGCAAATGCCACGAGGACCGTGAAGGCAAAACCAGGATGAAGTATTTGGAACCGCGCAAATGAGATTTTCATAATCGATTCAACCCTCGTAGTTGTCTTGTGTCAGGATGGATAACTTCTAATGGAGCGATCAATACTGCTCACTGTAATACTAAAGAATTAGTTAACAAGGACATGACTATTGCTGCTTCTGTCTCTTTGACTTACTCGCGGTTTAGAGCTGGATGATAAGCCAGCCGTTTATCAGAGGAATGGCTGCGTACGAGACTTGCATAACTTTCATTCCGGCGGCCACAGGGCGGTTCACCTGCAGGTCGCGAGATCGAGCGACCAACCGGGTCCGTGACTGTCCCTGAACACTGCTGTCTGCAGGAGCCCCAAGATCGGCTCTCAGCAGGAGTGGTAGCTTGTCCTGGGCCTTGACGCGGCGGCAGCCTGAGGAGGCGCGACGTAAAGCAGGTGTGACGGCGGCTCGGGAGGCTTGCGGCTTCAGAAGCATCGCCTTGAGGAACTCGGGCGGTGCGCTGGATCTGTAAACAGCTGGCTCGGGCATCGGCGAGGGGGCCCGGGATGGCTCCAGCTGCGCCGACGTGGGTAGCGCGGAGAAGCGTACGAGCTGAGGCATGCGCGCCAGAGTCGCCGAACCAGCCATGATTGCGGCAACCAGCAGACTCATGAGGATTGCCGTCCGGCTACCTGCCATTTCGGGGCCGGTGTGACGCAAGATGCGATGAACGCGCCGCGCCAGTTCGGATTGCCGCTCCCAGGCGCCGAGTGCAAGCGATGCAGCCCGGCTTACGATCGAGTGCTCCGCCAGCGTGGCCAGACAGGCGGCGTAGGATTTGCGAGCCTTTGTCGAGCGCAGCACACTGTCATCGCAGGCGAGTTCGCGCTCAATGCAGAGGCGGTGTTCGATCCACAGTAGAACGGGGTTGAGCGGGAACAATGCCAGAATCAGCTTTTGCCCAAGATTCGTCCAATCGTCTCTGCGGCGCAGGTGCTCCATCTCGTGCAGTACAACTTGCTCGAGATTTGCGTTGGAGAGCTCCTGGAACAGGGTGGGGGGAAGCAGGATGCGTGGTGAAAAAAATCCAATCACGCTGGGCCGATCCACGTGGAGCGATGTGCAGAGCGCGACCGGACGGCGTAAGCCGCGCCATGCGAAAGGCCCCGAAATACAGGCCACCGGTGTGGCCTCTGCCGCGATGCTGTGCAAGCGATAGGCGCTGAGGAGGAGGCGTGTGCCTCGAGCGAGTGAAAGTAAAGCCCACGCGGCCGCAAGGGCGAGGCTCCAGACCGAGTCGATGTGAAGAACCGTTCCGCGCCCGCGCTGTGGAAGGGCGAGCGGGTCAGGAAAAAACGATGTGATTTGCGGCATTACTGTGAGCAGAAAGGTGCTCATCCAGACCAGCGAACGGCCGGCCGCAGGGAAGTTGGGCAGACACCGGAAACAGACAACAATCAAGGTGCTTAGCAGGAGCCCTTGCCAGACGGAAGCGAGCAGGGCGTCGGCGGCAGCGGCTGACCACAGCGTCACATCGTGGAGAAACGGTGTCATGGGTTAGTTCTCTTCCGGCGAGTCGTTCGGCGCTTTCGCGATCGCATCTTTCAGGCGCTCCAGCTCGGCAAGGCTTACCTCGCCATCGCCCAGCAACGAGAGGAGAAGCTGCTCCCGCGAGTTGCCGAAGAATCGTTTGAGCACATGACGAATCTCTGACCTGCCTGCTTCCTGCTCGGCGACGCGGGGGCTGTACAGAAAGGCTCGACTCTTCTGCCGGTGACGCACATAGCCTTTCCTCTCGAGGATACGGATGGTTGTGAGCACAGAGGTATAGGCAAGGGGCCCGTCGCTTGAGACAGCCTCGACCATGTCGGCGACTGCCATCTCGCCTTGCTTCCAGAGAACTTTCATCAGTCTGAGTTCTGCTTCGGTAAGCGTGATGGAGCTCTTAGGAGGCATGGAGTGGCCTTTGGCGCGGATTTGACACTGCAACTTGGACGAATCACTAAAGAATTAGTAAGCAGCTGTCAGGAGCGTAGATTGGCGGCCCCGCAGGTTGCAAATCCCAGGAAATTACAGTGGAAACGCTCTGACGCAAGGCTGCGGAGTGCTGAAGCTTAGCCGAGGACGGGTTCATTCTCGTTCACTCTTGAGCACCGGCGCGACCCGACAAGAGGCTCGCCTGGCAGGGAGGGGCACCGGCGGATTATTTGATGTATACGCCTTCCCGTGCCAGGTTGTGTACTTGCCTTCCAAAAGTCATAGAACAGCACAGAGCCTCGTCAGGAATCAGCACGTCAATGCGACTCAATCTGTTTGGTATGCGGCGTGCTAATCACCTCTATATTCGAGCGCTCAGGGGTGCCTCAGCAGGAGAAACCGCGAGCGCCGCCGAGGTTCGATCAAGCCTTCTTTGAGGAGAGTACCTGACGATGCGTCGTATACCCCGCGGAGCACTGCTCCTGTCCGTGTTCTCAGCTGTGCCGCTGGTGGCCTACTCGCAGACCACGGCAACCGTCAATGGCGTTGTCACCGACAGTTCAGGCGCCATCATTCAGGGTGCTGCGGTCGTTCTGTCCAATGCGTCGACGGGCGTGCGTTACGAAGTCAAGACAGATTCTGCAGGATCGTACCGCGTAGCAAATGTGCCGCCAGGCCCCGGCTATGGAATCGAGTTCAACGCAGAAGGGTTCGTTCCTTTCAAAGTCAACGACATTTATGTGAACGTGGCAAACTCGCGTACACAGAATGCAAAGCTGCAGGCGGGCGGCTCCACGGTTGAAGTCCAGGTTTCAGATTCGGCAGGCGTAACTCTCAATACGACCGACGCGACGATCGGGAACAACTTTCAAGTTTCGAAGCTGCAGGATTTGCCGGTGCAGGACCGTACTTCGCCGAGCGTTCTGTTTACATTGCAGCCTGGTATCACGTCGAGTGGCGCGACGACGGGCGCGCGTACGGATCAGACGAACACCACGATCGACGGGTTGGATGTAAACGACTTTGCGACAGGCAATTTCGCGTCGATTACCGGAAATGCTCCTATTGATTCCATTCAGGAGTTCCGTGGCACGACGGCAGGCTTTACGGCGGATAGCGGTCCGGGAGGCGGTGGTCAGTTTCAGCTGGTCACTCGCAGCGGCTCGAACGAGTGGCACGGAAATATCAATGAGTATCACCGTGATAACTCTACTACTGCAAACGACTGGTTTGATGCCAACGCAGGCGTCCCGCAGCCGCAATTGGTGCGCAACCAGTTCGGTGGATCCGTCGGCGGCCCGATCAAGCACGACAAACTCTTCTTCTTCTTTAATTTCTTAGGTTCGCGTATTGCGCAGCAGGAAACTGTAGAACGCACCGTTCCCCTGCCGTCGTTTGCGGCTGGAACTGTCTCCTATATCAATGACAACGCAGGCTGCACCGGGGCTGCGCGTCAAAACACAGCGCCTAATTGTATTTCGTCGCTGAGTCCCGCGCAGGTACAGCAGGCTGACCCGGCACACACCGGCGAAAGCCCGCAGATCTTCGCTCTATTCGCGAGCCGCTACCCGGCGGCGAACGATCCGGCATTCGGCGATGGCATCAACTCGGCCGGTTTTCGCTTCAACTCGCCTCGTCCCGACGATCGGACCAACTACACCGGCAAGGTGGATTGGAGCTTCAGTCCCAGCATCCGGTTCTTTGGTATAGGCAATTTTTCCCGTGAGAACCAGGTCAACGGGGACGAACAGTTCCCCGGCGACCCGCCGTCGAGCCAGTTCATCGATCGCAGTTATCGCTACTCTGCAGGCATGGACTGGCAGATCAGTGATACCAAGACGAACGAACTAACATATGGCAGCACAGTCCAGGACTATAACTTCCCGCGCCCTTCGAACCCCGAAGGCATCTATCAGCTGGGCTTCGGGAACGGCTTCACCCCGACACTGGTGGACAGTCCCTACGCCAGCCCCTCCAATGCGCAGTACCGCCATACCAATATTTCGCAGGTGAATGATAGCTTTACCTGGACCTTGGGGCGCCACACGCTGCAGATGGGCGGTTACTTCAAATGGATCCACTATACGGGCAGTACGGAGCTTGGTTATAACAGCTACGGGATCGGCCTGGGCGGACACACTTTCAGCACGCCAGGGCTGGAGCCGGCTAATCTTCTGCCCTCCAACTCCACAGCAGAAGAGGCTTTCGATGATGCCTTTGTGTCCTCTCTGGGGCGCATCGCCAGCATTAGCAGCACCTTTAACTATGACGTGTCAGGTAACGTGCTGCCTCAGCCTTCTGCCGCATTGCGCAAGTTTGTGTACTACCAGATGCAGCCATACGTCAATGACACTTGGAAGGTGACCCCGCAGCTTACGGTAAATGCCGGACTGAATTATCAGTACTTTACGGTGCCGTATGAATCGCAGGGACTCGAGACCGTGCAGACCACAGGTTTCGACCAGTACTTCTCCGCTCGGCTTGCGCAAAGCGCAGCCGGTACTTCCGGCAATGGCGTGCTGCCTTTCGTCACGTATGTCCTCGGGGGTCCAAAGAACCATGGACCGTCTTTTTATCAGGCTAACCCGCTTGACTTTGCGCCTCACCTCGGTTTTGCCTACAACCCGGGCTTTGATCAGGCGACCGTCTTTAACGGCAGCATCGGCCTGGTTTATGACCGTACTGTCATCAATGCCGTGCAGTACCAGCAGACGCAGTTCTCCTACCTGTTCCAGCAGAACTTTACGGTAAGCAATGGCAGCAACTCCGATGCAACCGGTTCTGTTGCAAACGATCCCCGACTGGCCGCAGCTCCGCTAGCCATATCTCCTGCGACTCCCAAGGCTCCGTATCAACCCTGGGTGGTCGATGGAGTCCCGACAGGGCTGCAGCAGGGATTCTTTAACGAGGCAATTGATCCGCATCTCAAGACGCCTTACTCCATCCTGCTCAACTTCGGGATGCAGCACCAGTTTCCCGGTTCGACCATCCTCAAGATCAGCTATGTTGGCCGTTTCGGCCGCCGACTGTTGGCGCAGGCAGACGCCAGTCAGCTAATCGATTTTACGGATGCTGCTTCAGGAGAAACGATGAACCAGGCAATGTCCAATATCGAGCGTGAGGTCCGCGCCGGTCAGGATCCAGCCAATCTGCCTGCGGAGCCCTGGTTCGAACATCAACTGCCCCCCGGGTACAAGGGCTCGCAGCCAAACAATACCTCCGCAGCGGCGTATGCGAACGCTTCCCTGGTATCGAAGGGAGACTTCGCCGACTTTATCCAGGCCCTGGCTCCGAACCTGCAGCCGAACGTCGGTATGGCGGCCCAGTTTGGCGAAAACACCATTTACACGAACAAGGGATTTTCGAGTTATGGTGGTTTGCTCGTCACACTGCAGAAGAACCTGAGCCACGGGCTACAGTTTGACGTGAACTATACCTGGGCTCACTCCATTGACAATGTCTCGCTCGTTGCGAACGGGGTCGCAACGGGAGGCTACGGCTTTGTCTGCGACGCCGTGCACCCACGCGAGTGCCGTGGTAACTCCGACTTCGACACTACACACTATGTCACCAGCGATTTCACTTACGCCCTGCCGTTTGGCCGTGGCCGCAGCTTTGGCGGCAACCTGCCGATAGCTGTGGATGAGGTGATCGGGGGCTGGAACGTGAGCGGTATTCCTTCCTGGCACAGCGGGCAGGCCTGGTCACCGTTGTCGAACGCCTTTGTCGCAGGTTTCGCCAACAACGCGCCGGCAATCTTCAACGGTGATACCAACGCCATTCGACGCAACATTCACAAGGACTCGAACGGTTCGCTGAATGTCTTTGCCGACCCCGCGGCAGCTGCAGCGGCTTTCTCGGGACCGGTCGGGCTTACCATCGGCAGCCGTAACATTCTTCGTGGACCGCAGTTCTTCAACACGGATGCCGGGCTTGCCAAGGATTTCGCAATTATCCGTTCGAAGGACCTTAAACTGCAATTTCGTGCGGATGCGTTCAATGTCTTCAATCATCCAAACTTTGACGACCTGGACTATGGGACTTACGGGAACTACACCAACATCACGGCTCCGAGTAACTTCGGCCAGTTGACGGCAATGAACGGGGCGCCTCGCGTACTGCAGCTCTCGGGCCGCATACAGTTCTAAGATAGCCTATGGATAGTGAGCGTCGCGGAATCGACCCGCGGTGCTTCCCTTGCAGCATGCCAGTAGGACGAATAACGGCAAGTCGCTTACCTTAAAGGTACTCTCCCAGATACGACTCTTGGTGGAGAACAGCTGTCAGCTGGCGTGGTTCTTCTAAAAGGAAAGTAAGGATGCTCAAGAGCAAAGCCGGTGTCGAAAATCCTCCAGCACTTAGCGCAGCATACCTAAGTCGATCGAGCCTGCCATCGCTTTGTAGCCTGCGTCGTTCGGGTGCAGATGATCGCCTGAGTCGTAGGCGGGCAGAAAGCGTACGGGGTTGGCCGGATCGCGTGTAGCCTTGTCGAAGTCGATGACCCCGTCGACTATGTTGCCGGTTCGGATCCATGTGTTGAGCGCGCTACGAATCTGCTCGCCTTGCGGAGAAGAGTAGCCTGCTCCGCCGTAGGGCGTCACGGTCGCTCCGTAGACCTTGATGCCGTGCTGATGGGCACGCTCGACGAGCTGCGTTATACCTTCGATTAGATCCTGTGCCGAAACCGCTTCGGATTGCGAGTGCCGTGCAGCGGCCCAACCGATATCGTTGATGCCCTCCAGAACGATGATGTACTTTACCCCTGTCTGCGCCAGCACATCGCGGTCGAAGCGCGCAATGGCATTGGGTCCTGCTCCGTCATGCAGTAGACGGTTTCCACTAATGCCCTCGTTCAGCACGCCGACCTGCGCCGTCGCTTTAGCTGTCTGCAGTCGCTCTGCCAGGTCGTCTGGCCAGCGACGGTTGGCGTTCGGCGTCGACCGATACCCATCCGTGATGGAGTCGCCCAGGGTCACGACGGAGAAGGCACCTGCTTTCGCGCGTACATCAATCCCTTTCACGAAGCACCAGGAGTCAATTGTTCTGGCGTTTTCCAGCGTCGTCGCAGCTGTCTGATCGCCCTTGGCAATGTAGTTGGTGGAGTCAGCCAGTAAGTGGCAGCTACGTGTGGATACATAGTGATCAGCAACGTGGACGCTCACGGCCAGACTTGTCAGCGCCGTTGCTTGCATCGCGACCTCATCGCTGAGCATAAAGCCACCCGCTGGGATTGTGACGGCAGGGCGACCTCCAAAGGTCAGGGTATGGTCGGTGCCTGGTTCAACCGCTCCATTGCCTGCGCTCGCGGCGATGTGGGCCGCATCCACTACCAAAGGCGTTGCGCCAAACTCATTGGTCAATTGCACGCGGACGCCATTACCTCCCGCACTGATTCGCAGAATATTTCTATAAGTTGAATCACCGGCAGCCGGTTCGGTCACGCCGACGGGCAGCGACATGGGAGAAGCCGACCAGGTGCCCACCCAGGCATCGCCGTGCAGGGAGCCCGGCCTGGGAGCAGCCCAGGCGCTCGCCATGATTCCAATGAACAAAGTTGCAGCCAGAGACTTTACTGGTACTCTTCCTGTCATTTCCACTCTCCGCCCATCGCGGTCCGTTCGTTCATATGGTTTCCAGCGCCCGCGCCACATACCGCCAGTTGCGAAACGTGGCCGAACCTGTGCCGCAGGCGTACAGCGCGGGCCGCAGGTCGAGGAACCCGCCCAGGGCATTCTGGTTGTAGTAACTCACCTCCAGCGACTCGCGCACCCGGGTCCAGCCGGCATTTCCTGGCGGGTTCTCCACCCGGTAAAAGAAGTCTGCCTCTTCGTTTTCGTTCACTATGCGCAGGGTCGCGCGCGTGGCATGTACAGTCGTGGTGCCGCGCGGCGCAGGCGCGTGGGGGTTCAGCCGCAGCCCGCAGACGTGGGCGCTGTTGTAGAACAGCAGCAGGCCCGCCTCGCAATCCGGCTCGACCTCGACGTCCACCTCGATCGTGTAGACGCGATCCTTCGCCGCGCGCGTCAGGGCGGAAGTCGTTTCAATGCTGGTCCCGTGCGCCGCCAGCGTAAGAGCGCCATCGTCCAGTCGCACCCGAGCCAGGTCATATCCTTTCCAGAACTGCCACTCAGGGTCGAGCGCCGGCCCGGCAAATCCGTTTGGCGGTACCTCCTCAGACGACACCGGATCGAGCAAAGCCTTGCGGATGGGTTCCCCAGCAGACACCCCGGCAGGTACCCGGTACCAGCCGTCGGGGGTCCACTCTACCGGCAGAAGAAGGACTTGCCGCCCCAGCGTGCGGAGCCCGTTCTCATACGCATGCAGCGTCATCCACCATGAGCCGTCAGCGGCCTCCACCAGGCGACCGTGCCCCTTCGACCACCATTTTTCGGTGCTGCTGTAAGTGTGTACGATGGGATTGAAGGGCGACCACTCCCACGGACCCTCTACGTCGCGGCTGCGCGCCGAGAGCACCATGTGGCTGGTCGGCGGCCCCGATGTACCACCCTCGGCGACCGTCAGGTAGTAGTAGCCGTCGCGGAAGAAT
Source organism: Acidobacteriaceae bacterium (assembly GCA_965276605.1). GTDB lineage: Bacteria > Acidobacteriota > Terriglobia > Terriglobales > Acidobacteriaceae > EB88. Next base: position 4,177,800 of record OZ255619.1, on the reverse strand, counting down.
ATCTTGGGCGCTTCCAGGCAGGAGCACTCTACGCGCCAGCTATCCGGAATCGGCCACGGGTCGATTACTTTTTTCGACTTGCCCTGCACAGAGAGGCCGTCGCTTGAGAGTTGCGTGCAGGAGCCGCCCGCCGAGTACAGGTAGCGGCGCCCATCGGGCGTGGCAATGTGGGCCGGATCGATGCCGTTCAGCCCCAGTGAAACCGGTTTGCTCCATGGTCCCAGCGGGCTTTCTGCATGCACCACGTGCAGCTTGCCGTCACAGGGGAAATAGATGTAAAAGCGGTCTTTGTACACGCATAGATACGGCGCCCATACGGCTCCATAGTATTGGTCCAGCGCCGCGCCCACGGCTTTCCAGTGCACCAGGTCGCGGGAGTGCCACAGCGGCAGGCCGGGGCTGTAGTTGTCCGTGGTGTGGGTGAGATAGTAATCATTGCCGACGCGGATCGAGCCGGCATCCGGATGATCGCCGCGAATCACAGGGTTCAGATAGGTGCCATGCGCAATTGATGGTGACTGCAAAGCGTCGAACAGAGCCGATGGTAAAGCGGCGCCGGCGGCAGCCGATCCGCCCAGGCAAACGAAAGTGCGGCGCGACAACAGATCAGCGTCCCAGACAGACTTCTTCGATCTCAACGGTTTCTCCTGGCGCGTACCGACCGTGCATATGCCTTTTTTAGCAGCAGGACTTCAACGAAGCGAGCTAAAAACTAGTCCGAGCGTCTACCTGCCGCATACCAGATCCTGGCCTTCATCGTCGCTTTGCTACCTTGCCCCTTGCTGCTCATCAGCCCAGAGCTTATGCAAGAAATCAATGAGTCAGGAAATTACTGCGGCAACCGCTTTGCGCTCGCTTTATGCAACAGCGCCACTTATTGGCTCATCACTTGCTGGCTTACTGTTTGGCGGCTTCAATCTTGTCGCTTTTGGTGGTCATGCCGAGGGTATCGAAGAGGGGCTGGGCTGGGATTACGGCTGGCTCATCTTTGGCTACTGAAACGCCCATGATGCGGATGCCGGCGTTCTCAGGCAGCGTGATAGTCCTGGCATGAGCGGGTAGATCGAGTGCATAGACGAAGAGATAGCTGTACTGGTAAGGCTCGTTCAGGCCTTCTGCGTTGTGGTGATGAGAGGCGTACCAGGCCAGGGTTGCTGGCTTGATGTAGCCGGGACGAAGGCCGAGGTAGTCCTCTGGATACTTGGGGGACCAGTCGTGGGAGCCGGAGCTCTTGAGATCCCAGGTCTGGTGGTTGGCGGAAACGGCATAGTCCTTCCGGATAGGGACCTGATGCTCTGGTGCTCCAAAGCGGCCGCCCTCGGTGACGAAATCTGGCTTGGGCTTCCAGATACGCGTATCCCACTGGCCGATGAAGCCGCCCCAGTCTTCAATGGTGAGGCTGACGGGAGTCTCGCCTGCTTTGAAGGTGGCGCGCTGGTCGCCGTCTGCCGAGGCAGCGAGGATATAAACCTTGTTGAAGTTGCCTTCCGGCAGTTCAATAGACTGGCCTTTGGCTACTACAGCGTTGGGCTTACCGGTTGCGGCCGGGGCAAGCGTAAAGCCGACTCCGTCCATCTTGAGTTCGCCGGGAAGCATTTCAGCGGGCAGCGCGTCGCCCTGGTTGTCAAAGCCGCCCACAGACCTGGTGTCGTCATTGCTGGCGACGGCGAGGTCGTATTTGAGCGTTACGGGCTGCGAGGTGATGCCTGCCTCATGCACGGTGGCTGCGCCCAGCTTGAGGGCGAAAGTGCGCGGTTGATAGGGCTTGAAGGAGGTCTCGAGGGCGCCGTCAACGACGCTCGCGGAGCCAAGGGGAAGTTCCTGGCCGTTGACTTCACGGGCCGCCTCAAGAGGGCCAGCGAACTTGACCTTAACGTTATCAGCGGCTTTGCCGTCGAGCTCGACAAGGCGGACGATTACTTCGTCGCTCAGTTCTGATTTTTTCAGAGCGAGGATGCGGATGTTGGGCTTGTCGACGGTGACGAGCGAGAAGCTGCGGCCGAGGGTTCCAGCATGCTTCTCAGTGTTGAAGGCGATCATCGGGGTGCTGAGGCGATAGGCTTGCCAGTCGGTGCGACCCTGACGCCAGTCGCCGGCATGACCCGCGAGGCCGAAGAGGATTTCGTGGTGGCCCCAGTCCTGATTGAGTTGGTCGGTGTAGGCGCCTTTCATCTCGGAGGCGCCGCCGGGGGAGCGAAGCAGAGTGAGGCGAATGGTACTGTCGTCGCGCTTGTCCGAACCATTTTTGACGTCTGTGAGGATGGTGGCGCCGTAGGTGCCGGACTCATCGGTCTGATCGATCCAGTGATGGGACGCGACCTCAAACTGGCGGTCGAACGCGACAGGGCGTTGGATGGTGCCGACTTCCCAGTTGTAGGTGGCCAGCTTGTTGGCGCAGGCGAGTGGGAAGACTGCTTTGACGTTGGCAGAGAGTGAGCGCCAGTCGATCGATTCGCCAAATTCGACGCGATTGCCGGCGTCGCCTGCGGAGAGGCGAACGGTCTGGGTGAATTTGGAACCTTCCCCTTCACGGGTGACTTCAATGGCGATGCGGGCGGGACCGTTCTCGACGATGCGGGCTTTGGCTGAACCGCCGATGTACGCGCGGGGAGCTGCCTGCTCCTGGTCGAAGTCCATATTCCAGGCTGGCCAATCTTTGGGGGCATCGTTGCTGATGGCGAGGCGCATGGGGCTCGCGAGGAGCTCTTTGTTGATGGACTTGTCAAAGATGCTGCTCACGTCTCCGGCTGCATTAAGCGTGACTTTGTAGCGGGCGTTCTCGAGAGAGGATTCAGTGACCTTTAATTCTTTGGAGCTTTCTGACTTCTTGCCCTGGCGAATGTCGTAGACGCTATAGCCGACGGAGGGCACTTTGGCGAGGAACAGGACCTTGCCATTGTCCATCTGGGCGGGAACCTGGCTGCCATCTGGACCGAAGACTTCAACTCCCTTGGAAACGTTGCCAGGAACCGTTGCTTCGACGACGTCTTCGCGCGCGATATTGAGCGGGTTGTAGACGAGGACCGGCGTTCCCTTCACGCGTGTGTCGAGAGTAGAGGCGATCGACTGGGTTGCGCTGCTCAGAACATCGGCGAACTGGTTGGAGGCGATGATGTCGTCATTCTGAGCGAACTCATAGGCCCGTGGAGTTGCGGTGCCAGCGCCGGTGTCATGGAACTGGCCGGCCATGACGAGGGTCCATGCGTTGTTCATCTGCTGCTGAGGATAAGGGCGTCCGCCCATCCAGGCGGCGGCGACTGAGGCCTTCTCAGCGGCGTCGGCCAGGATTTCGTTCCTGCGGTTCCATCGCTTGTGATAAGCCTGCGAGGTAAGTGAGCCTGCGGAGTGATTGATGAGCTCAAGATCACCGTGGTAGGTGGGCATCTTCGCCTGCATGTCGGGCTTGATATCGAGGAACATCTGGTCGGCGGCTGCGGAGACTACCTTGACTGGACCATCTCCCATGCGGACGGGAGTTCCGGAGGTCACGATTTCTCCGGTGGCGCCGGAGGGAGTGGGCATGAAGGCGGTGGGGAGGACAGCTTCGCCACCGGTTACGGTTGCTTCGAGGAGCTTTACGGATTCTTCGTTGGTGGCGCCGCCGATGTCTCCAGTGCCGACATAGTGATAGTCGGCGAAGACGCCGGTGGCCTTGCCATCGATGTCGATGCGCGCTGGCCAGTCGGTCTCAGGAGCTCGCCTTCTCCGTGGGCGCGATCCTGCAGTAGGCTCGGGAACCGGGCCTGGTGCCTTGCTGAGATCGGAGTTGATCTCGCTGCCATAGCCGCCGGGATTGAGGGCGGCGAGGACGCTTTCGCCGTCCGGGCCTATCCAGCTGCCTACGTTGAAGGGAATGCCCTCCGGGGTCTTTTCAGGAGAGTCGGGGCCACCGATTTTCGGGGCCGGCTGCCAGGCTGCGCTCAGCTTCTGCGTGGAAAAGCCTTTGACCCCGGAAGCGGCGAGGATGGTGGGCAGAGATGCGGGAAAGCCGAAGCAGTCGGGCAGCATGTATTCAGCGCTGGCTTTGCCGAACTCACTGCGGTAGTAGGTGTTGCCGTAAAGGACCTGGCGAAAGATGGACTCTGCGCTGGGCAGGTTGACATCGCCTTCTTCGACAGAAGAGCCGGCTGGAAACCACTGTCCTTTGGCGACGTAGCCCTTGAGGCGGGCGTAGTCGGCCGGGTAGTACTCCTTCATCAAGCGGTAACGGTTGGAGCCGGACCAGTTGAAGACATAGTGAGGATACTTATCCATGTAGTCGAAGTTGACGCGCATGGTCTTGAGCAGATATTCGCTGATGACCTGGGGGAACTCCCAACGCCACTGGGTGTCGAGATGAGCGTAAGGGACCACATAGAGGGTGGGTTGTTTGGTGATGTCGGGGGCGGTCATGGTCTGCGCCGGGGCGGTGCGCATGACGGAGGCGAAGCCAAACGCGGCGATGGCTGCGAAGAGAGAGTTCCTTTGCAAACAGGACACAAGTACCTCACGTGGAAAGTATCTTACAGGCTTTGGTGGGGCTGCGGGGATAGTGGGAAGAGCCGATTGGTGCTTGAGCCGGCTCTGTTGCAATAAACGGGAGCAAAGCGGCTGAGGCGCTAGGATGGCTCATGTTCAAGCGTCGCCATTTCCCTTTCGAGATCATTCTGCTCTGTGTTCGGCGGTACTGCAAGCACGGGATCAGCTAACGGGATCTGGCCGAGATGATGCAGGAGCGGGCGTGGCAGTCCACCGATGGATGGGCCGGCTATCACGGCTTGGTTCGACCTGGACTATGACAAGCACTTCCGGGTCGAGCATAGAGACAATGAGTTCGCCTGCTAGATCAACCACATCAACGGCATCGAGAGCTTGTGGAGTCTGGCCAAACGACATCTGGCAAGGTGCTGCGGCGTTCCCAACCCACCTTCTACCTGCATCTGAAGGAAGCAAAGGTCCGCTTTAATCACAGAAACCATGACCTCTACAAAGTGTGGCTAACCTTCCTCAGAAAGGAACCTCCCCAACCCCCTTTGCTTCCTAAGCCCCTTTGTTAAATCGCTTGTATGGAGAGGATGTCCCAATGAGACATGTGCCCGAGCCGCACTATGCTCCTTTGCGCTTCGGCCGCAGACTCGGTTGGGGATTTCTAGCCTGCCTTCTTTCCGGGGCTATGGCGCAGACCGTTCTTGTCCCTAAGCCCGATCCAGACGGGCGCGCGACCAAGGCTGAGCGTGCCCAGGCGGGCAGTGGGGCGCTCCCGCCTGAGTTGGCCCCGGCCCAAACCTTGACGCCTGCCAAACAAGCGTCGCGGCTTATCCTTTGGAGAGAAGAGATACATCGCCAGCTGTTCATCCCGGCTGTGCTCCCGGCCCTAAATGCGAAAGTATGGTCCACGTTTGCTCCTGTATCTGGGGTTCTGGCGGATCGAGTCACGTACACCACTGCGGACGGAATGGCCGTGCCGGCTATCGTTTATCGCCCCGACCCGGCCGGCGCACGCTGGAAGGGTAAGCTGCCCGGCATCGTCATCGTGAATGGCCATGGCGGAGACAAGTTCAGTTGGTACGCGTTTTACAGCGGCATGCTCTTCGCCCGGGCCGGCGCGGTGGTCGTCACCTACGATCCAATTGGGGAAGGGGAGCGTAACGCCAGCAGGGCGTCGCAAGCCGGCGCTCACGACCTTTGGGTAAGCCCGCCGGCGCCGCTCCCGCGCACCGATTGGGGCCAGCGGCTTGCTGGCCTGATGCAGGTAGACGTCATGCAGGCAGTGAGCTATCTTGCCGCCCTTCCGGAGGTAGATCCCGCTCGCATCGCTGTTGCCGGCTATTCGATGGGAGGCTTTATCGTCGGCATCACAGGCGCCATCGACCCCCGCATCCACGCAGTGCTGGTCAGTGGAGGCGGGGTCTACGATGGCCCGGGCGGCTACTTCGATGACAATCCGCTGCCCTGCCAGATGCCGCCCTACAAGGCGCTGCTGCCGCTGGGCGATCGGGGCGCCATTCTGTATGCGATGAACGCGGAGCGTGGCCCCATGCTGGTCATGAACGGCGAGGAAGATACGGTGATGGATATCGCCCATCATCCGCCCGCCTGGTTTGCGGGGATTCGGGCCCGCGCCCTCGCGCTGGTAGGCCCGCGCTCCCCGGCGGCCGCGCAGATGTTTACGACGATTGTTTACCCCGGGATCAGTCATCGTCCCTCCTGGGTCGACCGGCAGGGCGTCGCCTGGCTGGCCAGGCAACTGCACTTTGCTTTCTGGGATCAGGCGGCCATCGCGTCGGCCCCGACCACCCATGTCAGCGATTGGAGCAAGGCTAAGGATGTCTTTCTCGCCCCCGGCGTCGCCCGAGAGGATCGCGAAGGGGGTCTGGACGCCTTGGGCACCGGCTTTCCCGCTATAGATCGCCAGAGCCTGATGGTCCTATCGGAGGCGCAATGGTTGCAGCAGAAGGATCGCTTGACCTATGAAGCGTGGGCGGAGAAGACGAAAACGGCCGAACGCAACGCAGCGCAACTCCTCGATCCAGGCAGGAAATGAGTCGCACGCGCGGCGCCTGTCGCGCGCTTCTCGAAAGAGCTCCGCGCCCCGATCACCACATGCTCCCCCGCGATTGTTCGGTTCGCTCCGGTCATGAAGAGGAGCCAGCCAAGTGCGACCAGTGTGCTGCGGAGCAGCTTTTTTTCAGCACGCAGGCGCGACGGGCCGCGGTACAAGTAGAGCAGGCGTGGCAGCGGTAACGAAGGTGCTTTTAGAGCGGAACTCCCGGCTGTTCTGGTCAAGGCAGCTTGCAGCGTGGTATGACCACTGGGGTACAAGAGCAGGATCGGCTGGTGAGCTTAGGACCATGTTTTTGTGCCGATGGAGGGAGACCCGCAATGCCTCGCTTTCAATGGACCTGGGCTGTTTTGCTGTTCTGGCTGCTGCCACCCGGGGCGGCACAGGCGCAGGATACACGGCCGGTGAGCGAGCCTCGGGTGCCCCCGAGTTGTGTGGCTGTGCCTGCGCTGCTGAAGGTGGGTGAGCTGGGCCTTGCGCCGGAGCAGGAGCTCGCGCTGGATACGGCGAGAATTCAAAGCGCGATTGACGGCTGCGCCCGTGGCCATGCCGTGGTTTTGCGGGCCGATGCGGCGCGTACGACGTTCTTGACCGGACCTCTCACGCTCCGGACGGGCGTGACGCTGGTGGTGGATGCGGGCGCGGTGCTGGTGGGCTCACGAGATCCACGCCTGTATGACTTGACTCCGGGCAGCTGCGGAGTGGTGAACGAGAAGGGGCATGGCTGCCGGCCGCTGATCGCGGCGGACGACACGGAGCACAGCGGGGTGATGGGTCCAGGTGTGATCGATGGACGCGGGGGCGCCACCCTGCTGGGGCAAAAAGTGTCCTGGTGGGAGCTTGCGCAGCAGGCGAAGGTTACGGACGCGCAGCAGAGCGTGCCATGGATGATCGTGGTGCGGCGGGCGCGGGATTTTACTTTGTACAACGTGACACTGCGCAATTCGCCGGGGTTCCATGTAGCGGTGAATGGGAGCGACGGCTTTACAGCGTGGGGTGTGCGCATCATGACGCCGAAGACCGCGCGGAACACAGACGGAATTGACCCGGGGTCGACGCGGAACGTGACGATTGCGCACTGCTCTATTCGTGCGGGCGACGACAATGTTGCGGTGAAGTCGGGGCCCGGCGGTGCTGCCTCCAATATCTCCGTGTTGCACAACCACTTTTATACGGGGCACGGCATGTCGATCGGCAGCAATACAAACGGAGGCGTGGACCATATGGTGGTGGACGATCTGACGATCGATGGCGCGGATAATGGCATTCGCATCAAGTCAGACCCCAGCCGCGGCGGCCTGGTGCATGCCATTACGTATCGCAACGTATGTATTCGCGATACCAAAAACCCTCTGGTGTTTACGCCGCACTATACCAACCTGCCCGGAACTGCGCTGCCTGAATATCGCGACATCACGCTTGAGAATGTGCGGGTGCTGGGAGGCGGTAGCGATACGCTGCTGGGGCTGAACACACAGCACAAGCTGGGGCTGACGCTGCGCAATGTATTCCTCGACAACACGGCTGGAACGCGGGTAACGGCGCGCGATGCGGAGCTGACGGTGGCAGGCGGGAACATGGCCCCGGAGGGCGAGGATGTGGTGGTGCACCGAAGTGCGGGAACAGCCGGACCACTCGATTGCGAGGCAAGGTTTGTACCCTTCCCCGGGCTGCCTACGGAGAAGGCGACCGGCGCGCCGGCTCAAGACCGGACGCTGTATGTGGCGGCGGATGGGAGCGGGGATTTTTCCTCAGTGCAGAACGCTGTGGATGCGGCACCTGCAAGTGGAGCCTTGGTGCTGCTGGCGCCCGGCACCTATCGGGAAGCGGTGACGATTGCGAAGCCGCACGTGGAGCTGCGCGGTACCGGCAAGGATGCCAGGGCAGCGGTGATTGTGATGGACAGAAGCGCGGGGACGTCTGGTGGAACGGGCCGCTCTGCCACTGTGACGGTTACAGGAGACGACTTCAAGGCGGAGAACCTGACGATCCAGAACGACTTTAATCGGACGCACGCGCAGCAGCAGGAAGGTTCGCAGGCGGTGGCGCTGATGGTGACGGGAGACCGCGCATTGTTCAGCAATGTGCGGCTGCTGGGCAACCAGGACACGCTGTATGCAGCGAGCAGGGATTGCACGGGAACAGGAGAAATGCGGGTGTGCCCCCCGGCGCGACAGTTCTTTACACACTGTTACGTGGAGGGCAATGTGGACTTCATCTTCGGCGATGCGAAGGCGGTGTTCGAAGATTGCGAGCTGCATTCGACCTCACACAATGGCGGAGTGATTACGGCGCAGAGCAAGAGCTACACGGGGCAGGATTCGGGATTTGTGATCGACCGGTCGCGGCTGACGGCCGCGCCGGGAGTGGAACATGTCTGGCTGGGGCGGCCCTGGCGACCGTATGCAACCGTGGTGTACCTGCACACGGAGATGGGCGCGCAGATCGATCCGGCGGGCTGGCGGGAGTGGCACCCAGGCGAAACGCAGTCGCTGGGAACCGCGTTTTTCGCCGAAGCGGGATCGAGCGGTCCCGGTGCCGGCCCGGCAGCGCGTGAACCGCATGCGCACCAGCTTTCGCCGACGGAGGCCGAGCAGTTCGCTCCGAAGCGCTTCCTCGCCGGCGCTGACGGATGGAATCCAGGCGGCTCAAAGTAGGTGGCTACCGAGCGCTGGCAGGCCCGGCTAGGCGCTCTGCAGCCGGTCCTTGTACTGGGAGGTCTAGCCACTCGCTATTCTGCCCGGCAACGCCTGATGGCTGCCTGCGATACATCCGCGCCCTGAAAAAGCATGAAAATACCTTGTTGACAGCTATTTACAGCTGAACATACTATCCGGCGCGGGACTGGAGAGTGAGAGCGCCTGTCGTGAGATCTTGACCTGAGCCGATTTTATCCTGGCGTTGGTCAGACCAGTAGGCCGACGATTCGGTTCCGGCATTTTCATTTTTGCGAGGCTCTCCTATGAACCGTCGTCAGCACACCTTGCTTGCACTCAGCCTTATGGCACCGCTTTGCGCGGCGCCCGTCCTTATTGCACAGACGGATCGCGGCGGTATAACCGGCAAGGTGACCGACCCGGCTGCCGCAGTGCTGCCGAACGCAACGGTCGTGCTGAAAAACGAAGACAACGGGGTAACGCAGACGACGCAAACAAACGGCGCCGGGGAGTACACGTTTATCGGCGTGAACCCGGGGAAGTACACGGTGACGGTAAACCATGCGGGGTTTGAGAATATTTCGAACACGCATATTCAGATCGACGTGGGCTCGACGGTGGAAACTGATGTGCAGCTGCCGGTGGGCAACAATGCGCAGAACGTGGAAGTGAAGGCGCAGGCGCAGCAGCTGAATCTGACGAATGGCAACTTAGGCATGGTCATCGAACAGAAAGCGATTACCGATCTGCCGCTGGTATATGGCAACCCCTACGCGCTCGAATTTCTCGCGGCGGGCGTGAGCTTCTCCGGGGTGAACCCGAATATCCGGGTGTATGACGGAACGACGGCGCAGGTTTCGATTAATGGCTCTGCGCTGAACTCGATCGACTACAAGCTGGACGGTGCCCCGGATACGGAGGTCCGCTTTTCTGCGTTTACACCCTCGACCGAGATGATTGCGCAGTACAAGCTGGATACGGCGAACTACGATGCGACCGAGGGCCACTCCTCGGGAGGCTTTGTGAATACTTCGCTGAAGTCAGGAACCAACCGGATCCATGGAACGCTTTATGGCTATTACCAGGACCCGAAGATCAACGCCAACGTGTGGTCGACAAGCCCGACCAACAGCAAACCTGCCTATGTGCGCGAAGGCGTGGATGCCGGCGGCCCGTTCTTACGCGACCGCGCGTTCTGGTTCTTCGGCTTTGAGCATAGCCGGCTCAGCACGCCGAATGTGCAGGTGCTGACGGTGCCGACCGCGGCCGAGCGCAACGGCGACTTTTCGGCGCTGCTGGCGTATGGCAATGTGAAGGGCGAGCAGACCTGCACAACTCCCCAGACACTGACCACGCCGAACGCCTACCAAATCTTCGATGCGACCAGCGCTGTCGCGCAGACCACCGTCGCGAACAACACTAATTACAACCGCAAGTGCATCCCGGGCAACATACTGCCCGCAGGCTCCATCAGCCCGATAGCCAAGGCAGCGCTGGCATTCTATCCAATGCCGAACGTGAACGTGGCCCCGAATGCTGAGGGCAACTATGTTTACAACGCTGAGGAGCCGGACCGCTACGACGCGGAAGTAGGTCGGGTGGACCTGAAGCTAAGCGAGACCTCAAGCCTGTACGGGCACGTGATCTACAGCGACCGGACGCAATCCAAAAACAACTGGTTTCCTCCTGTTTCGGGCGTGATTTTGAACTATGGCAACCAGGGCGGCGTGATCGGCTATACGAACGCGCTGACGCCGAGCACGGTGTTGACGGCCGTGGCTGCGTATACGCGATTTATCCGTTCGAATGTGGCCGGCGGCACAGGCGCCGTGACACCAGCGACAATCGGTATGGCTTCGTACCTGACAGACGGGCTGCCGAAGAACGCGGACTCGCTACCGCGGTTTGATCTGACGAGCTATACCTCAGGGACGACCGAGGCCTCAGTGAGCTCGGAGGATGACATATGGATGGGTAATGTGACGCTGGCGCGGCAGACGGGCACAAACTTTACGCGGGCTGGCTTTGAGTACCGCAGATATCTGACGAACTCGATCTCGGCACAGGGCGAGCAGGGGCAGTACGTCTCAGGCGGCACTTTTTCCGATAGTGGAACGACCTCGACCATTCCGAGCGGGATCGGATTCGCGGTGGCGCAGTTTGAGCAGGGTGTGCTTTCAAGCGGCTCGCAGGTGCAGAACTCGGACTTTGCGGTGCGCTCAGATTACTACGCGGGGTTTGTGCAGAATGACTGGCGCGCAACCGACAAGCTGACGGTGAACACGGGGCTGCGCTACGAGCTCGAGTCGCCGTTAGCGGAACGCAACAACAAGGAGGTTGTGGGCTTCAACTTCGCGGCGACCAACAACAGCACCGCGCCGGGCATCGCGAACTACGCAAAGATAGCGGGAACAAACGCACTGCTGCCGAGCTCGATCAACCCGGTCGGCGGGCTGGTTTTCGCGGGCACGGGTTCGGGGCACCTGCCGTACAGCGCGCCCAAGTACGACTTTTCGCCGCGGCTGGGCTTTGCGTATGCCTTTTCGCCAAACTGGGTCGTGCGCGGCGGCTACGGCATCTTCTTTGATTCCATCCAGACCTACTACACCTCAGGCGGCAACAGCGGCTCAACCACTACGTTTTACGTCCCGCAGCAGGGCTTCCAGGCGACGAGCAACGTGGCCGCGCCGACGTTTACCAATGCTGGCGGCCTGGAGTTTACCTCGACTCTTGCCAATCCATTTCCGGGAGGACTGGTGCCTGTTTCCGGGAACAGCCTGGGTACCTCCACAGCGCTTGGGCAGTCAGCGTTCTATCTCGATCCGCACCCGCACATGCCGTATAACCAGCGCTGGAGCCTGGGATTCGAGCGGCAGCTTGGCGCGTGGATTGTCTCGGTCGATTATGTCGGCAATCACGGAGTCCACCAGCCAATCTCGCAGATTTCGACGGGAGTGAATACAGGCGGTCTGGAGCATAACGCGATCCCGGTGCAGTACCTGTCACGGGTCACGAATGCGTTCGACCAGGCGAACTCGATAGCCGAAGGCAACTCCGTTACAAATCCGTTTTACAAAGTGATCGGGTCTGGCGCGGCAAACAATCTGGCATCGAAGCAGGTACAGGTTTCACAATTGCAGCGCCCATACCCGGAGTTCTCCAGCATCAACGCCTATTCGTTTGGGGGCACTTCGATTTATCATGCTGCCCAGGTGCAGGTGCAGCGGCGCTTCACCAATGGCTTGTCCCTTACAAGCGCGTTCACCTGGTCGCGAACGCTGGACGGCACGACCTACCTGAACACGTCCGATACAACGCCCTGGTACGGCGTTTCGATCGATGACCGGCCTTTGCGCCTGGCCAGCAGCTTCATCTACGACCTGCCTTTCGGGCGGGGACGACGCTTCCTCGGCAGTAGCCGTGGTGTGCTGGCGCAGGCGATTGGTGGCTGGCAGGCGCAGGCGGTGTACCAGATCCAAAGTGGAACACCCCTTCAGTTCCAGGGAAACGATACCTACCTGGGTGTAAATGGCGGCGACAGCCACTTTACGCGCGGGCAGTATAAGAAGACGGTGGACCCCGGGAGCGGGATCGGCACTTGGTTCGATACTTCAAAATGGCTGAACGTAGCAGCGCCTGCAAGCGCTGCTAACCACACCGGCACATGCGCGACGACGACGCAGGCGATCTGCACGAACGTGCAGGCCAGCAGCTTCCAGATCAGAACGTTCCCGCTGCGGTTCAACACGTTGCGCTCCGACAATCTGAACCAGGCCGATGTAGGCGTGCAGCGCGAATTCGGTGTGAGCCGGCTGGGAACACTGCAGTTTCGAGCAGAGGCGATCAATATGCTCAACCACCCGGTGTATACGGCGCCGAGCACCGATCCGAGGAGTACGCAGTTCGCGCAGATCCTGTCGCAGGCCAACCAGCCCAGGGTGTATCAGTTCGCCGGGTTCTTCCGGTTTTGAATGCAACGGAGCAGAGGATGTTGAGACGACCATGCAGTGTGGCGCTGCTGTGCGTGGCTATGGCGGCCGCGGCACAGGCGGAGAAGACGTGCGATGTACATCGCTACGGGGCCAAGGGCGACGGGTTGACGAAAGATACGGCGGCGATCCAGGCGGCAATCGAAGATTGCGCTAAGGCTGGCGGCGGTACTGTGCTGCTGGCAGGCGAGCCGGTATTTCTAACCGCGCCAATCGTGCTGCGCTCGGGGATCACGCTGGAGATCGCGAGCGGCACCGCTCTCAAGGGCAGCACTGACCATACGGACTATCCGGAAGTAACGGAGTTCAAGGCGCCGGGGAGGCAGGCGCTGGTGAGCGCGAAGGATTCGTCGTCGGTGTCTATCCGTGGCGGGGGCACGATCGATGGGCAGGGTGAGAGCTGGTGGGGCCACCGCCACGATGATAAATACCTGCGGCCGCGGCTGATGGTGTTCGACCACGTGCAGCATGTGGTGGTAGAGAACGTGACGGTTGAAAACTCAGCCTTCTGGCAGATTGTGCCGTACTACTCAGACGATTTGACCTTCAGGAATATGACGATACGGGCGCCTGCGGATGCGCCGAATACGGACGGCATTGATCCGTTTTCATCAAGCCATGTGCTGATTGAACATGTGACGGTCGATACAGGGGACGATGATGTGGCGATCAAGAGCGGGCAGCCTGGATCCCCTGGGCCAGACGCGCCTTCGCATGACATCACGATTCGCGATTGCACTTTTCTGCACGGCCATGGGCTGTCGATAGGCAGTGAACTGGCAGGCGGCGTACAGCATGTGCTGGCGGAGCGTGTAACCCTCACAGGTACAGACAACGGCGTGCGAGTAAAGTCGAATCGCGACCGGGGCGCGGACGTATCGGATCTTGTCTTCAGAAACATCACGATGCGGGATGTGAAGACGCCAGTGCTGATCAGCATGTTTTACCCGAAGATTCCGGATGCGATCGTGGCTGAACCGGTCGGAAGACTGACGCCGCACTTCCACGACATAACGCTGACCAATGTAACAGCGATCGGTGCCCTGGAGACAGCAGTGATTGCTGGGCTGCCGGAAGCGCCGATAACCGGGTTGTCGCTGACTCGGGTAAGCCTTACGGGGCAGCGTCCGGCGAGTGTGCAATATGCGGAGGTGACCGCGCACGCCTTTACCGTGCATGCCGACACGCCTGGACCTGCTGTAAAGCTGGGGGCTGGCGTGACAGGCAACCTGAAGTGAGCAATGTGTGGATAGTGGCATGCCTGCTGGCACTCGCGAGCGCACACGCGCAGGATGTGCATGTGCACGTTTCGCATGCGAGCCAGGGGACCATTGATAGCAGGGAAGACTTTCCGACGATCCAGATGGCGATGGACCACGCGCCGCAGCCGGGCCCTGGGGGAAGGCTGGTGGTGCACATTGCGCCTGGCAGCTACGCGGAGCGGGTAATGGTAACCGCGAATCGACCGCGAACTACCTTTCTGGGCGACCCGGCAGACCCTGCGGAAGTGGTGATCACGTCGGCACAGAATGCCCGCAGTGCAGGCGGCACTTTCTTTACCGAAACCGTGGATGTGGAAGCTCCAGGCTTTGAGGCCGACGGGGTAAGTTTTGCCAATACGGCCGGCCCTACAGGGCAGGCCGTGGCGATCGCCGTCCGCTCCGATCAAGCCGTATTCAAGCACTGTCGTTTTGTAGGTTTTCAAGACACGCTGTTCGCTGACTTCGGACGGCAATATTACCTTGACAGTTACATCACAGGCGGTGTGGATTTTATCTTCGGCAACGCGGCAGCCGTCTTCGACCGCAGCGAGGTGCATGAGCAGACCGCAGGCTACCTCATGGCGCAGTCACGTACTTCTGCGCTCGAGAAGACTGGGTTCGTGCTGTGGCACTCGCGAGTGACCAGCAACGAGCTGCAGGGCAAAAAGTTTTTTCTAGGGCGTCCCTGGCGAAGCTGGTCTCGCGTGGCGGTGATCGCTACCGAGTTGCCTACAGAGCTCGATCCTGCTGGATGGTCACCATGGCATGCCGGGGAGCAGCCGCTGCAGGCCGACTACGCCGAGTCTGGCAATACAGGCGCAGGAGCCGCTACAGGCGCCCGCGCTGGCTGGACACATCGCCTCAGTCCGAAGCAGACCGCCGCATTCTCACCGGAACGCTTTCTCGCCGGCGAAGACGGCTGGAATCCTGAAAACGCAGCCGCGACGCTCCCTTAGCTGTAAAGTCCCGGCGTTTGATAGTGCAAAAGGCTTCGAGAAAAGAGCAGGAGACATCGTGGGTCAGGTTTTACACGGGCGCGCCACAACGACGGCGGCGGTGCATCGAGAAATCCAGAGTAGTCAAGAGGGCTTGATATCTCAGCCTAAGCAAACTCAACCGTCCTCAGGCTAGCCGCCGCTGCTTCTGGAACTGTGGCGCGAACAGCACCCTAAAGGCCATGAGCAGGCGCGCTTAACTTTCTCGTCAGGCCGCCAGCTCTTGTGCCGGTCCCGTTCTTTGCGGCCGAGGTATAAAAACGGCCTATGTTGCTGTAGAGCTTTGACAGAAGCACGAGGCCCAGTTTTCGTTACCCTTGCGCCCCGGCATTTCGACTTACGTTCCGTTTCTTGAGGTGCCCCATTTAGAACGTGAGTTTCAGGGCGCCCTGCATCACGCGCGGCGGCACGGCTCCTATGCTGGTGATCTGGCCGAAATTCCCCGATCCAACGTTGTTGTTCGGGAGGCCGAAGCTTGGGTGATTGAGCGCGTTGAAGGCCTCCCAGCGGAACTGCAGATTGAATCCCTCGCGAATCGCCCAGTTCTTGTCGGCGCCCAGGTCGGCCGTGACGACAGAGGGCCCGGTCAGCAGGTTTTTGCCGGAGTTGCCGAAGGTTCCCGGTGCGTTGTTGATGTAGGCGGCGGGGTTGAAGTAGTGGTTCAGCCAGTTCTGCCGGCTGCCCTGGTGCTCCCCGACCGGCTGATTGGGTACACGGTCCGCGCGGTCGCCGTACTGCAAAGCGCCTGAGTTATTGCCGCTGGCGCCCGCAATCGTGAACGGCGACCCTGACTGCGCCGTCACGATGCCGGTCGCCTCCCAGCTGCCAAGCAGTTCGCGCACCAGCAGACTGCGACCTCTCAGCTCGGGCGTGGAGTAAACAAAGTTGGTGATCGAAATCAGGGGGACGTTGAGGTATGAAATGCCGCGGTTGAAGCGCAGATCGAAGGGATTGGCGAGTTCCGGTGAGCCGAAAGCGATATTGCCGCTCGCCGCGAGATCGATGGACTTGGACCAGGTGAAGTTCGACTGGAACTGCAGGTTGTGGGACAGGCGCTTCTCAATGCCTGCCTGCAGCGCGTGGTAGGTGGCCGTTCCATTGCTGAAGTCGGTAAGGATCTGGCCGAAGCTGGGATAGCGCAGCCGTGCCTGGTTCAGGTTTTGATCGGCGTTGTAGAAGCCGGGGTTCTGGTCGATCGCCTCGGTCTGGTGATAGCTTTCGCTGCCGACATAGGCGAGGTGCAGGGCAAAGTTGGAATAGAACTGCTGCTCGATCGAAACGTTCCAGCTTTCCGTAACGCCTAAGCGGTAGTTATTTGAGAAGATAGTCGGAATAGTGGTCGGGGTCGTGAAGGTGCTGCTGGCCGCCGGCTTGTTCGCGAGTGAAAAGAATGGGGGAAAGGGGCTTTTGCCGCCGGTGCCCGCAAACGCGGACCAGGGATCGGCGAAGGGGATCGGCGCTGCACCTGCATAGAAGGTGTAGGTGGGGCTGAACGGTTCCACCTCTGAAACATGGCCGTAGGCGGAGTAAGGCAGCGGCGCGTCGAACAGGCCGAAGCCGGCGCGGACGGCAGTATTGGGCAGCGAGCGCGGCTGCCATGCAATGCCCACGCGCGGTTCGTAGTAGCCATAGGATCGCGGCATCAGGCTGGCGGTCACACCGCGGTCTCCAGGGAAATTCAAGCCCAGCGGCGCGTTCGGGAAGATCGCGCTTTGCTGGCCGGGGATAAATGCGGAGCCGAGGCCACCGACCACCAGAGGCGCGATATTCGGGTCCCAGCGCAGACCAGCCGTTACAGTTATATTTGGGCGGACGCGGTACTGGTCCTGCGCATACAGCCCCAGCTGCCAGCCATGCACGCCCTGCACCAGTCCCGCCCCTTGCGTAAAGCCGCCGGCGTCCCCGAGGAGGAAGTCCGCGAGACCAAAGTTGGTGAACGAGCCGTAAAAGCTCACGATGGGCTGCGCGGGAAATTGCGTGATCTGCTCTGAGAACTGATGCCAGGCGTTTACGCCGAAGGAAAGCGTGTGATTGCCGAGTGTCTTGGTTACATTGTCGACCAGGCCGTAGGTAGTGCGCAGTTCGCTCGAAGGCTCCGTATAACCGGTACCGAAGCCGTTGGTGACACTGAGCCCCTCGATGTAACATCCGGGCTCGCTCACGTTGATCACCTTCGAGAGGCATAGTGGCTGGCCGCTGGAGTCATTAGTCATCGCGGAGCTGTGCGAGGACATCTGCGACCAGAAAGCCGTGATGCTGTTGAGCAGCGACGGGCTGATGGTCCAGGTGTGCTGCACGATGTTGTTGTAGTACTCCATCGGGGAGTTGAAGATATCGGCATAGGGGTTCAGCTGGAGCACCGAAAGTATGTTGCCGTTGACGTCGCCTGCCGGCTGCTGGAAATAGTCGGTGAAGGAGCGCACACTGAGCCGCTGCTTCTGGTTGATGTCGAAGTCGAGCCTGCCGGTGAACTCGTCGAAGTTGTTGATGATCTTGCCGGTTGTGTAATTCACCTGTCCGGTCGAGGCGACCTGCCCGAGGGGAAGGCCGGTACGCGCGATGGTGAGCGCTGCCGGGCTGAGCAGCGCCTGGGGGATGATATTGCCTGCAAAGCAGCCGGCACCGCCGTTCACAGAGTCGCAGGGCAGGCCAGAGGCTGGATTGCGGAGGTGCTGCGGCACCGCACTGAAGTCGCCGTTGAGCATGGCGGCGGTCGGCGTGTAGGTGGTGTTGGAGGCGCCGGTTGCAACCGAGCGTGTGCCCTGGTAATTGGCGAAGAAAAAGAGCCGGTCGCGCAGGATAGGCCCGCCGACATAGCCGCCAAACTGGTGGCGCTTCAGCGTGTCGAGCTGGCCGGTAAACCAGTTTTTGGCGTTCAGGTCGTTATTGCGCCAAAACTCGAAAGCACCGCCGTGGAACTTATTCGTGCCGGACTTAGTCTCGATGCTGACCACCGCGCCCGGAGAAAATCCATACTGCGCGTCGAAGTTATTGGAGATGACACGGAATTCGCGCGTCGCGTCCGCGTTCGGGAACGGCGCGGCAAGGCCGAGATACGCGTCTACGTTCGGTACGCCGTCTAGCAGGTAGTAAGTGCTGCCCTGCCGTCCACCGTCGGCCGAGGCACCGGTCTCTGTTGGAAAGGAAAAGCCGCTCTGCAAGTAGCCGCCGCCCGTGTTCAGCACGTTGGTGGTGCCGGGCGACAGCAGCACGAGGCTCGAGGGATCGCGGCCGTTGAGCGGCAGTTGCGAAATGGCCCGCTCGTTCACGACGTTGCTGATTTCGGCGTTGGTGGTATTGATGACCGAGGCGTTCGCCGTGACGGTCACGGTATTCTCTGTCGCTCCAACCGGGAGCACCACGTTCGTGGTAGCCTGCTCGCTCACCGTGAGCACGATGCCTTGCTGCTGATAGGTTCGAAACCCGTCCCGGGTGACGTTGAGCGTGTACTCGCCGGGAGGCAGCGCGTTGAGCGTGTACTCGCCGCTGCCATTGCTGTCGAGCTGGCGATCGGCGCCGGTACCCGTGTTGTGGAGCACGAGATGCGCGCCGGGGATCGCGGCGCCGCTCGGATCGGTGATGGTGCCGGTCAAGGTCGCGCCGGTTGTCTGCGCGCGCGCGTTCGGGGCGGATTGGTTGAGTACGGCGGATGCTGAGACCAGCAGCAGCGAACCGGTAAACAGTGAGGCGGCCAGTGCCTTGCGCGTTCCGCGGGTTTGAAGAGTGTGATGCCGGTTGCGTGTTTTCATTGCTGCCTCCAAAAAGGTGATCCAGGGATTGGTGGTGTGGCGCTTCAGCATCGAGCGCTCTCGTTCGTTTTGTGCTGGGCGGCGTTCTACTTCGCGGTGCTGCCCTCCCCCGCTGGGGCGCGAATGCGCAACTGGTACTCGGGAACGGCCTCCACGCTTCTCAACTCAAGCCTTTGGCCTGTTGGCGGCAGCACAGATCGCGTTTCCTCCTGCAGGTAAACGGGCGCGTCCGCACGAATCGGCAACATTTGTAGTTGCAGATCGGGCAGCGTGCCCTCTTGGCTGGCAAATCGCCGGAGTCCCACCAGCCAGGGCTGCCCGTTCCAGAAGTTGTCGTCGAGCAGCGCGCCCTTCGGGTCGGCAAGCCGCGCTTCATCGCCGACATATCGCAAGCGCAGAAATACATTGCTTACACCGCCCGGCATCTGTTGCGGGGTCAGGCTCACCCGCCACTTGGCCGCGTCCGCGTTCCAGACCGCGTCATCCGGGGCCTGGGCCACGCCTACCGGCCGCCAGGGCAGCGCCGGTCCCAGACGGACCGGAGGCGCTGTGGCTGCGGCGCGCTCCGGCCGCACAGCGGCTGCCATCTGCACCGGCGGCAGAGCCGCGCGAAAGCCGCCCGGCTCCGTACTGACCGGGACGCCGGCGGAAGGAGGCGCGGGCAGGGGAGGATAAGCCGTGAAGTGGAAGACCGGATCGCCCAGCTGCGCCAGGGCAAGCCCGTCATCATCCGCCCAGATGTCCGCCTCGGTCCGCAGGAGGCGTTGCTCATCGGCGAACGGCAGCTTCCACGTGTCCTCCTCCGCCTCCGGGCTCAACAACACCAGTCGCATCGCCGCCGAGGGATCACTGCCGCGCACCGTGATGGTCGACAGATCCGCTGCGCCCGGTTCGCGCGTCACCAATGCTCCGTCCGCCGAGCGTTCTACGCGCACGCCCGCAGACGCCTGCACTCTAAGCCCCTGGCCGCGCAGCGAAAGCTCGCAGCGGATGCCACGCAGGCAGAACAGCACGTCAGTCGCACCGGCGCCTACCTCTCCGGGCAAACGGGCCATCAGCTGCGCCGTCGCATACTGGAGCTCGACGCCCCCTCCCAGCTGCAGTCCGAAGGGCCACGCGAAAAACGCTCCGGACGGAATATCCACTGGCCGCGCCGGGATCTTCGCCGTGCGCCCTTCCGGGAGCGATACGGCAAATTGCACCCCGTGCCTCGCCGGCATCTCGGCTCCACGCACGTAGTTGTTCACGAAAACGAAGCCGGCCCTGCCATCAGTTCGCACGCTCCAGCGCAGCACGCTCAGGTCTGCGGGGCTGCTCGGCCGGTCCGCCGGAGCAAACGCCGGCATCGGCGCAAGCAGGGCCCCGAAGTCCTGCATGAAGTAGTTCCACTCCTTCAACAGGCGTAGCGAACGGCGCTCTTGTCCGAACTCGCCGATGGGCGCCTGGAAGTCATAGCTCTTCACTGGCACATCCGTCGGATAGCCGGTCGCCTGGGACTCCTGCAGCGTCGAGAGCTTACCCTGGGGATCCTCGCCGCCCACCATCATGTAGGTCCCGTAGCCGTTCACCCCGGAGCCCAGCATCACCGGGGCCATCGCTGCAATGTCTTCCGCGCTCACCACGGGGCGGCGATGATAGGTGTCCTGAATGCCGCCACCGATCTCCGCCGTCAGGAACGGCGTCCTCGCCGCAGGAGCCTTTTCGCCGGCAACCGCCTGTGCGCCGATCATGCCCATAGTCCCGCTTACCCGGCTGCCGAAGCGGAAGGCATAGACCTCCTGCGGCGCGAGCTTGGCTGTCGTGCCGCTCCAGGGCGCCGCCGGGTAGCCGCCGAATACCGGCAGAAACTCGCGCGGGGGTACAACTGCATTGTCCCAGCCGGTCACGGTGTAGAGCGGCACGTCCAGGCCGGCTTGGCGCGCCATCGTCTTCAGCGCCAGGATGTAGGGCGCGCCCTCGCCCGGCCCGCGCCGCGCGTATTCGTTTTCGATCTGCACTCCAGCCACGGGGCCGCCATCCTTCCACAACAACCCGTGCAACTGCGCGGCGATCTGGTTATAAAAGTCGCCCGTCTCCGCCATGAACTTCGGGTCCATCTGTCGTGTTGGCCCGGCATGCATGACCCAGTCCGGCAGCCCGCCGTTCCGCGTCTCCGCATGCGCCCACGGCCCAATACGCACCATCAGGAGCAAGCCATGCTTCTGGCATAATTGCGCGAAGCGGCGCAGGTCCCGTCTGCCGCTCCAGTCCCACTGGCCTTGCACCTCTTCGTGGTAAATCCAAATGATGTACGTGCTGACGACATCCACGCCCGCAGCTTTCATCCTGGCCAGATCCGCGTCCCAGTCCGCCTCCGGAACGCGGCCATAGTGCATCTCGCCCATCACCGGAATCCAGGGCTTTCCATCGAGCGTAAGGTAGCGGTCCATGACGCCCAGCACCCGTCCGTCGGGGGCCCGGTTCGTTCCCCCGTTGTACTCCGCCGGTTGTACCGGCGCAGCAGACGCGCTCGCATCGACTCGCAGGACGCTCGCGACGCCCTTTCCGGAAAGCGCCGGATGCACCTGCGCCCCACACAGCTCACTCCAGCACAACAACAGCACGCTTGCTCGAACCGCGAATATCCGCACTCTATGTCCTTCACTTTCCAGTCGAGATCGCAACCGGCGTGATCGCCCACTCGGCCGAAGACGTGGCGCCGGCCAGAGGCACTTCTTTGGCGATCCCCGGGCCGTTTACCGCAAGCACAGCGCCACTGGCCTGGTTTACGAGATAGAAGAATCCGCCTCCCGCTGTCCGTACATCCCACGCCTGCCCAGAGGAGCTATTCGCACTCGCATCGACAACCGTGCTGCCAGAGCTGCCGTCCAGCACGCCCGCACCGGCAGCGGCGTGCACATTGGCGATGGTGAAGGCGCCATTGCCGTTGCCGGTGATACGCCACTGGAAGTGCGTGTCGACAATCCCGTCGAAGCTGCTCAACAGACTCAGGATCCCCGCGCCGACCCGCTGTCCATTTGCACCCAGCAGCAGACCGGTCGCTCGGTTCACGAGCTTGTATTGGAGCGTCGCATCTTCCTTGCCGCCCACCGCGTCGAGTCCCGGCAGCGCGGTCGAGTAGTTCGGTGCGTTCGCATCCGTCAGGTAATTCGGGTCCGCGCTGTCGAACAGCCCCAGTCCCTCCCATGCGAACAGAGCGTTCGGCGTGGTGTAGTCCTTCTGGAAGGTGCTGTATGGACCGCCGCCATCGGGCATTTCGACATCATTCGGCGCCCAGTACTCCATACCCATCGCCAGATTGCCGGGCAGGCTGTGCAGCACGCCTTCCAGGTCGAGCAGGAACTGCCGCTGGGCCGCGGGCGTATGCGCATACCACGGATCGTTCGACCCGAAGCCGTTCTCATAGTGTTCGCCGGTCTCGATGATGTAGATCGGCTTGCCCAGCATCTGCGCGGCCTTGAGCAGCATGTCCGCCTCGACCGGCTGGTGCTGCGGGTTGGTAGCCGCGGCCTGCGCGTCGGTAAGCGGGCCGTGGTAGATGGGATAGTAGCTCTGGCATATCGCGTCGTACTGCAGCCCGTTCGCGTTCGCGCTCTCGAAAAAGCTGGTCATGTCGTAGCCGGGCGTGATGTGGATGCAGGTCAGCGGCGCCGGCAGCGCGCTGCCCAGCGCAGGATCGGCTGCGGCATCGGCGACCGCCGTCAGCCCCGCCTTCTCGATCGCGGCGAACTGCGCGAAGTGGTTATACGGGTAATAGCCCGGGCCGCCGAGAAAGCCCGTGTCCACCTCGTTGCCGACGCTCACCATATCCGGCATAAGGCCGGCCTTGCGATACATTTCGAGCTCGGCCTTGGTGTAGCTGTAAATGTTGGCCGCAAGCTGCGCCTGTGTTTCTCCCGCCCACGAACCGGGGATCGACAGCGAGCTGCCGCCATCGAAAAACAAGGTCAGCTCGAGACTCATACCCAGGTTGCGGGCTCGCCGCGCGAGGTCCAGCTCCTGCGTATCCGTCTCGATGTAGCAGGAGTTGCCGGTGCAGGTGTTGGGATTCTGATTCGGATAGTAGGGCGGGATGGACGTGGGGCGCAGGCGAATCGAGTTGAAGCCATGATCTTTGAGGATCTTCAGGATGTCCTCGGGCTGTTCGGCGTCCTTCCACCAGGGCAGCCCGGCTTTGACGCGGAGCGCCTCCATCTTTTCCTGCTCGGCCACGTCGGCGCCGCGCCAGAATGCCGGACGGAGCTGCCAGAGCTGCGCCTGCTGCGCGCTCCCGCTCGCCGGACGGTTGACGGTCACCTGGCTCCCGCTGCTGCTGTTCAGCAACAGGCCCGGCCATGCACCCTCAAGCGTCCAGTAACCGTTCGCGGCTTCGCTCAATCGCCAGTGCTGGAACGGCGATAGCCCGCAAGGGGCTGCCTGCACGGAGCCTGGCCGCACGCTCTCTGACAGGCACTGCCCTGTGGCCACATCCGCCAGCTTCCACGTTCCATCGTCGAGCCGCGCCAACGCCCAGCGCTGGGGCAAACTGCCCAGGCTCCGGGTCGCCCCCTCAACGCCGGAGGAGCCGGTCGCGGTGAGTTGAAGGCCGGTCGCCTGGTTCATCAAGGCGTAAACCTGCCCGTCCTGCGGCGTCCGGTCGATCGGCTCCGTCGGCTGCTGAGCCCAGGCGCACCCGGCGCCGGCCAGAAGCACCGCTCCCAGAACGTGCACTGCACATTTGCTTTTCATCGTGGCTCCAGGTCCTGCTCGCGTCGTCCTGCTGGTGCCGCCCGCGGGCTCCCCCGGAAATGGACACTAGTCACTCAGCGCAACAATGCGAATCCGCCTAAAGTCGGACTGCGCTGATTTTCCCTGCAGACGGAATCATGCGGTCCGCCCAGCTTGCCAAACTCCGGCTATAGGTGTGCGAGACCGCGTTGCAGAGCTTTAACGACAGCCTGGGTCCGATCGGTTACCTCGAGGCGCATCAGGATGACGCTCACGTGCGACTTCACCGTAGCCTCCTTGATGCGCAGCTCGTCGGCGATCTCCCGATTGCTTCTGCCCTTGACCAGCAGCGAAAGCACCTCACGCTCGCGCGGGCTCAGTTCGCTGTCAGGCGTGCGCGTCGCCAGCGCGCGGGTTACCGGGGAGGGCAGAAAGCGAGCGCCCGCATGCACCTTGCGCAGAGCCTCGATCAGGGCTTCGTGGGGCATGCCCTTGATCAGGTACCCGCGCGCGCCTGCCTCCAGAGCCTGGTGAATATCCTCATCTCCGTCGTAGGTCGTCAGCACCACAAATCGAGCCCCGGGCGACCATGCCCGAATGCGGCGGATCGCCTCCACGCCGCTGCCGCCGGGCAGCCGCAGGTCCATCAGCGTCAGATCAGGCTGGTGCAGGGTGTGCAGCCGGATCGCTTCCTCGGCGGTGCCGGCCTGGGCCACCACCGTCATCTCCGGCCGTGCATCGATGATGGCCGCGATGCCGACGCGCATCAGCGGATGGTCGTCGACGACCAGAATACGAATGGGTTCGCCCGGTGTCACGCTCTCGCCTCCGGGATGCGCGCGGCGGTATCGCGCCGCCGCTTCCACACAATCTCCACTTCTGTGCCGCGGCCCGGTGCGCTCCGCAAGTGGAGGCGCCCTCCCAGCTTCAGCATGCGCTCGCGCATGCCGAGAATGCCGTAGTGCGTCCCGGATTCCTTCAGCGCACCCTCGGGATCGAACCCGATTCCATTGTCCGCAATCTGAATGCGGAGCTCCCTCGCGGCAAAATCCACGCGTATCGCCACCTCCTGAGGTTGGCCATGCAGCACCGCGTTGTAGACCGCCTCCCGAGTCGTCATCAGCAGCTCATGCGCGACGGAGCCCCTGATGTTGAAAGGCCGCCCTTCTTTGCGGCAAAGGACCGAAACCCCAAACTCCTGGCTCGCATTGCCTGCCAGCGTGGAAAGCGAAGCGAGCAGATCGTGCTCCTCCTCTTCGCCATGACGCAGGTTCCACACCGCATCTCGCGCTTCATGGATCGTGGTGCGTACCTGGATGCGCGCATAGCCGAGCAGCGCGTACTCGGGCGACTCCTCGCGCTCCGCATCGCGGCTCGCAATCGCCTCCAGCAATGCGGAGATGCTCGTGCATCCCTGGATTACCGTGTCGTGCATTTCGCGAGCCACGCGACTGCGCTCGGCCAGCACCGCCTCGAAGCGTAGCCGCAAACCGCGAATCCGCGAGCGATAAATCGTCCAGGCAGTGCCGGCGAGCAGCAGCAAACACAGAGTCAGGAACCACCATGTCTCGTACATATGCGGCTCTTTCATGAACGAAACGGAGGCTGTCGCGGTGAGCGAAGCATCATTCACCGCGAAGGCGGATACGTCAAAGCGGTACTGCCCCGCTGGAAGATTGGTATAGGAAGCCGTGCGGCTCTCCCCGGCATAGTTCCATCGCTTGTCGTAGCCCTCCAGCCGATAACGGAAGCGGATGGAGTTCTGCGGACGCAACATCAAGGGTGCGTACGACACATCCAGACGGGAAACGCCCGCTGGCACCTGGATTGCACCGTCCCTTACCAGAAGAGAGCGCCCATCTCCGGTCACACCCCGTATGAACATACGCGGCGCGGGCAAGTCATGCGGCCGGCTGTCCGTGTGAGCCACGGAAACAACCCCTTCACTACTCGCAAACCACACACGCCCCTGCCCATCCACGAATCCAGACGGCTGACGCCCTCCGTAGAACTGGGTATTCTCGGCGCCAAAGGGCATCTCATACGTGGTCACATCCAGATGCAGCCCTGCAGCGACTCGGCTGTTGTCCAACTGCGAGAGCGGTACGGAGGAAAGGGTGTTAGGGCCGCTCAACCACAAGCGGGCCCGCCCGTCATCGACCATCCCGTACGTACTGTTGCTTACCAATCCCTGCGCGGTCGTAAAGTGGGCAAGGGTGCCGCCGCGAAGCCGAAACAGCCCATTGTTGCGCGTGCCGATCCACAGGTATCCATCCGCGTCTTCCAGCAGCGACCAGACCTTCTCTCCGTTCAATGCTTCTGTCACGGAGTCGTGAACAAATCTCCCGCCGCGAAAAAGACTGATTCCCTGGTCCGTGCCGATCCATAGATCGCCGCGGCGATCTTCGAGCAGGCAGCGCGTACTGAAGTACGCCAGGCCGTCCCGCACATCGTACTTCCGCACCCCCGAGCCAATTACATGATTCAAGCCATCGTCGGTGGCAATCCAGATGTCCCCGCGGCGGCCTTCGAGAAAGGCCCGCACAAAATTATTTGTAAGCTGCCCCGGCGCTGAGTAGTGCTTGATACCACGCGCGGTGAGATGGAAAGCCCCGCTTCCGTCGGTCCCAACCCAAAGATCGCCCTCACGATCCCGAAAGACATTGCGCACCGGTGTCGATCCGGGCAGCGGCAGCGCATACCGCCGCACAACGCCTCCGCTTACTTGAAAAAGCCCGGAGGAGACCACCCACACCTTGTCCGGCCCGTCCGACGATATCGTGCCAAAATCCGAGTCGGCCTCGCTCGGCAGCGACAATACCCGCACCGGCGTACTGCTCAGCCGCACCAGTCCGTCCTGGGTCCCCACCCACACCTGTTCGCTGTGGTCCTCGTAAATGCTCAGCACCGTCTTGCTGGGGAGCAATCCCGGAGTCGACACATGGACCAGCCTCCCTGACCGGTAAGTCCACAAACCGTGGCCAATCGTGCCGATCCACAACGCTCCATCGTCCGTCTCACGCAGAGTACGCACCGTGCCTGCAATCTGCGCAACAGGAACGAAGCGGTTGCCGGCGAGTCTGTCCAGTCCGCCGACCGTGCCCACCCAGATTGTGCCGTCCGTGGTCTGCAGGATGGTTTTGACTCGGTTCTGGCTGTACAGGCCGGGCAGTTGCTCATCCTGCGGACGCCCATCGCGAAACACTACCAGGCGCGATCCGCCCACCCAGATCCGGTGCTGCCGGTCTTCGGTGATTGCGTGCACCGCGATCGGCCGCATGGAGCCTTGTCCATCTATGCGCCGAATCTGCTGAGGCCTCCCCTGCCGCTGCACCTTTATTTGAAACAGTCCGTTGTCGGTGCCGACCCAGAGTGTGCCCGCCTCGTCCATCAGCAGACTGCGGACAAAGCCGTCCGTGAGGCCCTGCGCCGCGCCGTACGCCTGCACGCGCCCATGCGTAAAGTGCAGTAGCCCCGACCCCTCGCTTCCCAGCCATAAACTACCATCGGCCGCCGGCAGGATGCAGAAGATACTGTTTGCCGCGAACCCAGGGGTGGCATTCTCACCGAAGACCGTGAACCTGGAACCATCGAACCGTGCGAGTCCGCCCGTTGTTCCAATCCAGAGTGAACCATCCCCGGTCTGCGCTAGCGCTTGTACCGTATCCTCCGGCAAGCCGTCCTGCACTCGCCACAGCTTCCGCGTGTACTGTGCGGCCGGCTCAGGGTTGAGCGCCGCATACCCAAGCGAAGATGCAAGGAGAAATCCTGCCAATGCAGCCCGGAAAACTATACCTGCTAACCGGCAGTGTGCCCGGTCGCTCTGCTCAGGCACCTGGGTAGGGATGTTCACGGCGTCGGCAAGTTCTCTCCCTTGCACTGTAGCAAAGCCGCATTGGCAACCTTTGCACTTGGCGCCTGCCAGGGGTTTGAAGTGCAGTGGAACGGAAAACCGGGTTAAGCGGCCAAGATGAATAGCCAAGTAGGATGTGGCCAAATAGACCCGGTAACGAGCATTCTTCGCCGAGAGGGTTGAGTGGGCCAGATAATGTGTGGCCACCTTGGCTGATCCCATGAAAGTCGCCCGCGTTTACCTGCGTGTCAGCGCCGAGCAGCAGGACCTCATTCGTCAAGCGAAGATTGAGCAGAGTGCGCGCGCAGCGGGTCATTACATTGCCGGCGTATACAGCGAGAAGGCGTCGGGCGCCCGCTCTGCGATTCACCGTCTGGACAGTACCTAAGAATACTCTGAACAAGCCCGGCTGAAAGCTGTTTGACCTGCCCCCGGCAATCTCTACCAATTGAATCTGGAGTTTCTCTCGGTTTGACCCGACCCGGAAAACTAGCCGAAAGCGATTGGAGATTTCGGCTTGTGTGATTCGGCTCGCCCGTATTTACGGGCAGGTTTGCGGGGACTACGCCGCTCTGAGATCAACGTTCTCAGTTGGGAAGACATAGACTGGAAGGCGCGCTACCTCCACACGAGGCGCGGATGGGTACAAGGAAACATGATGAAGAGCCATCCTGACACATGGCCGTCCAACTCATTTGTAAGGGCGTCGGAATCAGACAAAGATGCCGCTGTGTCCCTACTGTTTCCCTGTTTCCCCAACTTCGCATTTCGTAAGCGCTTCGCAAACCATTCATTTTGCAACACTTAGAATGGTAGGCACGACTGGATTCGAACCAGCGACCTCTACCGTGTCAAGGTAGCGCTCTAACCAACTGAGCTACGCGCCTGCGTTTATACGGCGGAGATTCCGCTCGGCTGAGTATACCGCACGCATGCTGAAGTTGAGGCCCGGGAGGATCAAGACTCAGCCGCAACTGCAGCCCTGGCCTCGCAGTGTTGCGCGACCTTCGCGGACCAGGAGCGAAACCGCCAGCAGCGCCGCGGCAGAGTCTAGCCATGCAATGTGCATCAGAGCGTTCGCAGCCAGACCGCTGAGCGTGAGCAGCGCCAGATACGCACAGGTAGCCGATTGCACGGCGTCCGCTGCTAACGCAGCGTCCCCGACTCTCCATGCTTCGCGTCGCTTGAGCCAGGCAAGTACCGGCATCACAAGCAGGGCGGCTATGGTTATCGCCAGGCCGGCGCGGCTGGTTTCTGCTCGTATACTGAAGAGCGACCCGGCGCCCACACTTACAACCACAATCGCAGCAAGCGTAAATAGCAGCGCCGCCGCCATGGAGCGGGCACGCCTGGCTCCCAGCGCGAAACCGGGCACATATTGCAATAGCACTACTCCTGCCGAAAGCAGTTCCACAGTACTATCTGCGCCGAAGGCCAGCAGCGCCGCGCTGTGAGCCTTCACCGCGGAAGTGAGCGCTATCCCGCACTCCAATGCCATCCAGGTGAGCGTGACAGCCTGCAGCCATAGAACCGTCCCGTGCCTTAAAGCGGGGCTGGATGCCGGCTGAGCGGTCTTTGTTGCGCTTTGAACAGCCTCAGCCACGCTCTCCCAATCCGGGCCCGCTGCTCGGCATACCTGAAATTCGCCGCATTAACGTGCAACTTTACGGCAGCACTTGCGAATCGTCCGCCCGGCATGGCATCAAAGAGATATGCCGGTATGGACCTATGGCATCTGGTTCCTGGGCTCCGCGGTTTGGCTGGTTGTCGCAGCGCTCTCACTCAGGTTTCATGCACCCGGACACACGCTGGGGGCGATAGCCGTCGCGGTCATCTTCTTCGCCGCGGGTATGTTCTTCTCCCGGCCTGAGAACCAGCCCCGCCGCCGCAAGTAGCCTGCACGCAGGCAAAAGGCGTCTCTAGTCGTAGCGTTCGAACACGACCTGCTTTTTTTCCCAGCCCATGCCGACCAACCGATCGCGGCTGGCCGAGACCATGTCGTTCAAGCCGCAGACATAAGCATGGATATCGAAGGGACCATTCGGGCTGGAGTCGCGCGCGGCGGTCTCCGGCACATCGCCCGCACCGACTAGCACCTTCTGCTCTGAACGTGCGGCAACCAGGCGCGCGACATGCTCCTGCACATAGCCGCGCTCGCCTTTCCAGCTTTCCTGCCCGCGGCTCAACGTGGCTACGTAGTGGAAGTTGGAGTGCTTCTTGGCCAGCTGCTCGAAAAAGTCCTGGTAATAAATATCAGTCTCATAACGCGTGCCGTACACCAGCCAGAAGTCCTTGCCTTCGCTGCGGTCGGGGCCATTCTCCGGGAAGAGCCACTGGGCAAAGCCACGCATCGGGGCGATGCCGGTGCCGGTCGCGATGAACACGCCATCGACCAGCGGCTGGCGCAGGGTAAACAGCCCGTGCGGTCCGTGGAACTTGACGGAGTCGCCCTCGTTCAAGTCGCACAGCAGGTTCGAGAAGAAGCCGCCTTCGACGCGGTTAACGCAAATATCAAAGGTGTTCTCGCGGGCCGCGGAGGCGATTGAGTAGGCGCGGGTCTGCTGCTTGCCAGTGCTGTCCTCCGCCAGGCAGGAAACGAACTGGCCGGCTTTGAACGCGAAGCTCGGCAGATCGTCGGCGGCAAACTCAAGGTGGTAGCACTGCGCGACATCGGAAAGAAGCAGCTTGCGCGCAAGGCGGGCGGTGTAGGTCTGTCTCAAGAGGCGGCTGTCACTCCCGGTTGAAATTTAGTGAACTCTTAGTGTATCCCGACTGCACCTGCGCTTCGATAGCGGGTTCACCCAAACCGCGCCTGCATCTCTGTCGATTTGCGCTCATCCAAAACTGCAGGGTACACAGAATGACCCGGAGGGAGTCCCAGTGGAACGCACGGCTCTGGTAGCAGGCAGCACCGGCATCACGGGCGTCAATCTTGCCGAGCATCTGGCCGCAACGGGTTGGCGCGTCCTTGGACTGGCCCGGCGCCCCGGCGCTGGACAAGCTGGCCATCCGGGCATCGAGCCCATAGCCGCCGACCTGCTCGACAAAGCAGCACTTACCGGCGCCCTTAAGAGTATTGCCGGTCCTGCGCCGACGCACATCTTCTACTGCACCTGGCTGCGCCATGACACCGAGGCAGAAAACGTGAGCGTCAACGGCGCCATGATGCAGAACCTGTTCGACGCCCTGGCTCAGATCAAGGCGCCTCTTGAGCACGCCGCGCTCGTTACGGGTACCAAGCAGTATCTCGGGCCGTTTGAGGCCTACGGCCAGACCGCGGCTGAAACGCCCTTCCGCGAAGACAACCCTCGCCTGCCAGGGCTGAACTTCTACTACACGCAGGAAGACATTCTGTTTGCCGCAGCCCGGCACGGCGGCTTCCGCTGGAGCGTGCACCGCCCAGCCACCATCATCGGCTTCGCCCATGGCAATGCCATGAACATGGGCGTGACGCTAGCGGTGTATGCCGCGCTCTGCCGTGAGTCGGGCGAGCCGTTCATCTTTCCGGGCTCGCATTTCCAGTGGAACTCGCTGACGGATGTGACCGATGCACGGCTGCTCGCGCATCACCTGGCCTGGGCCGCCATCACACCCTCCGCGGCAAACACCGCGTTCAATATCGTCAACGGCGATGTCTTCCGCTGGCGCTGGCTGTGGCCGCAGCTCGCCGCTTCTTTCGGCGTTAGCCCAGAGGGGCCGCCCAAGGGCGGTGATCCGCTTACCCCGAAGCTCGCCGGGGCGCGGGACCGGTGGGCACAGCTGGCCCGGAAGCATAGCCTGGCCGAGCCCGACCTCGATGCGCTCTCTTCCGCGTGGCACACCGATGGCGACCTCGGCCGCGAGATCGAATGCGTTAATGACATGAGCCGGAGCCGCACCCTCGGTTTCGCCGGCTACCAGCCCACCCTGGCTTCGTTTATTGACCTTTTCGCGCTGCTCCGCGAGCGCAATCTCATACCCGCCTGAGCGCCGAACCGGTCGGTAGATTGCTCGCCGGGTCGCGATTGAATTACTTTCCCAGCCGCTCCAGCGTGGCCGTGTCGGGATTTCCGCCGAAGTACTTTTGCAGCGCCTCGGCGAATACCTGCTCCGGCGCGACTGAATCGAACAGCGTCATCGACGAGCGAAACTTCACATCGTCTGGATACCCGAAGATCTGCTCGACAGTGCGCCCTTCGAGTCCCGCCACGATCCCCGAGCACTCCCGCAGTCGCGCTCCCAATACCCCGTGCTCCAGGTAGGCTTGCGCTTCTTCGCGTGAGCCGATCGCGTAGCGCACTGCCATCGCGCTTGAGCCCAGCCCGGCGCTCTGGGGGAAGATGAACCACATCCAGTGGCTCCGTTTTTCTCCCGCCTGCAGTTCTGCGCATGCCTGCTCATACACGCCGCTCTGCGCGTCCGTGAACCTCCGCAGATCGTAGGGATCGCTCGTACTCGCGTTCAGGCCGGGTCCGCAGGCCGGTCCAGATAGCTGAACAGCGTATCTAGTTCGACGTAGATGGGCGTTTCCGGCACCGTGAGGGTCTTTGCTGCGGTCCAGGTATCGCCCGCGCATACCTGGCCAGTCCGCGTCTTTGGATCGATGATCCAGACGGTGCCCACACCCATCTTCTGGTAATCCCCAATGCGCTCCCGCATCTCCGAGTAGCTGTCGTCGGGCGAGAGAATTTCTACGATCAGAACAGGGGGATCGACCAGAACATCCGGCTGTTTTCCAGCTTTCACCAGGACCAGGTCGGGGATGCGGACCCGGGGCGTGGCCACGTGAGTCCTCTGCTCGGTCGATCCCATAATGTTCCAGGCAGCTTCGTGATTGCCGAACCATGCAGCAAGCCAGTACTGAATTCTCGAGTGCTCCCACTTGCCCACATTGCGCTCCCGGACTTCTCCATCGATGTACTCGCGATCGGGATGGTAGATCGTCCGCATGTACTCTTCAATGGAGATTGTGGGGGTTTGTGTCGATGCCGCCATGGAGTGGCCTCGCGTCAGAGCTGAAGTTTAACATCGCACGTTTGGCGACTGCTGGTGCTGAGAAAGCCGCCCGCGTGGTAGGCCCGGCGCGACCTGCCTATAATCAGTTATGGCGCCCGCGCAAACCATTCCAGCCCAACCTGACTTACCCCGTCGCGCTGCGGCGCCCGGCAGGCAGGCTGCGCTCCCGAAACAGGCCGCCGCATACTCTCAGGAAGTTCTCGCTCTTTACGACGAGCAGACCGCCGCACTTACCGGCCCTCGCTACGATCGGCTTATCGAGACGGTGCACCGCAACCGGCCTACCGACGACACCGAGATCATCCGGAAAGCGTGGGAGTTCTGCCTGCGGCACCATCGCGGCCAGCTTCGCGCTTCGGGTGAGCCCTACGTGCTGCACCCGCTTGAGGTCGCCATCGTGCTCGCCGAGCTCAAGCTGGACTCGACCGCCATCGCCGCCGGGCTGCTTCACGATGCAGTCGAAGACACTCCGGTTACGACGCCTGAAATCACCGCGCTGTTTGGCGAGCAGGTCGCCCATATCGTCGAGGGCGTCACCAAGCTCGACAAGATCCAGTTCGCCAACCGCGAAGACCGCCAGGCCGAGAGCGTCCGCAAGATGCTGCTCGCCATGGTCACAGATGTGCGCGTGGTGCTCATCAAGCTCGCCGACCGCCTCCACAACATGCGCACGCTTGAGCACCTCAAGCCTGAGCGTCAGGCCGCCATTGCGCGCGAAACCCTCGACATCTACGCCCCGCTCGCCCATCGCCTGGGCATGGGCAAGGTGCGCGGCGAGCTGGAAGACCTGGCCTTTCGCTACGTCGACGCCCACGGCTTCGACGAGCTGCATGCGGCGATCGAAGCCCGCCGGACCGAAGGCGAGCGCTTCCTCGCCACCGTGGAGGCGCTGCTCTCCGGCAAGCTCGCCGAAAACAGTATCGCGGCCCGCGTCGAGTGGCGCATCAAGCGGCTCTACTCCATCCACCAGAAACTCACTGAGTCCGGCGCCGGGGTCGACCAGGTGCACGATCTGCTCGCCCTGCGCGTCATCGTTGGCTCGGTTGGCGATTGCTACGCGGTACTCGGCCTCATCCATTCGCTGTTCCGGCCCGTGCCCAACCGCATCAAGGACTTCATCGCGATGCCGAGGCCGAATCTGTATCAGTCGCTGCACACAACGGTGATGGGCGACGCCGGCCACCAGTTCGAAGTGCAGATCCGCACCGAGGAAATGCACCGCATTGCGGAAGAGGGAATCGCCGCGCACTGGAAATACAAGGCCGGCGGCTCGCCCGTGACCGCGCGCGACGAGCAGCGCCTCGCCTGGGTGCGCCAGCTGGTCGAGTGGCAGCGCGAGATGACCGACCCCAACGAGTTCATCTCCACGCTCAAGATCGACCTCTACCCCGAGGAGGTCTACACCTTCACGCCCAAGGGCAAGGTGGTGGTTCTTCCGAAAGATGCGAGCCCGCTCGACTTTGCCTACGCCGTCCACACGGAGGTCGGCCACTCCTGCGTCTCTGCGAAAGTCAACGGGCGCATCGTGCCTCTGCGCGCCAAGCTGCGCAATGGCGACATCGTCGAGGTCGTCACCCAGAACGGCCACACGCCTTCGCGCGACTGGCTCACCTTTGTCAAGAGCTCGCGCGCACGCAACAAGATCAAACACTGGATCAACGAGCACCAGCGCGAGCGCGCCATCGAGATCGGCCGCAAGCTGCTGGAGCGTGAGGCTCGCAAGTACAAGATTGCGCTCTCGAAGTTTGAGGAGTCTGACTACGCGCGCCTGGCCGCCGATTACTCTGTTTCGACGCCGAACGATATGATGGCCGCCATCGGCTTTGGCAAGTACTCCGCGCGGCAGGTGCTCAACCGGCTCGCGCCTGGCATCCTGCACCAGCAGCCCACGCCTGACGACCCCGGCCTGCCGTCCAGCGCCGAAAACGCCAGGCGACTGCAGCTCCATGCGAACGCTGCCGCCGATACGCTTGAGGTGGAAGGCTCCAACGAGCTGCTGGTATACCGTGCGCGCTGCTGCAATCCCATTCGCGGCGAAGAGATCATCGGCTACGTGACCCGCGGCAAGGGTGTGGCGGTGCACGGGCGCACCTGCCCGAATGTGCAGAACCTGCTGTACGAGTCCGATCGCCGCATCTCGGTTGAGTGGGCGCGCGAAGGCCGCGCCGGCGCTGACCCGGTGACTCGCCGCGCCACCTATCCGGTCAAGCTCACCGTCATCTGCGATGATCGCCCCGGCATGCTCAAGGACATTACTGCGATCGCGAGCGAGGAGAACACCAACATCCGCTCCATGGACACGCGCCCGGGCCTCAATGAGGGTGCGCTGATCGAGCTGACGCTCGATGCGCAGGACCTGCGTCACCTGGAGCGTTTGCAGCAGGGTTTGCGCCGCATCGCCGGTGTCCGCGATGTGCAGCGCTCGTCGAAACTGTAGGAGTAAGGAAGCAGAAAACAGGGTGATATCGATTCGCCATGGGATAGGAATCATCCTGAGTGTTCAGGCAGGCTCACCGGCCTGCGCACGCAAAGGACTTGTTTTTTCTGAATCGAGAGGCTCAGTGCGGCACCCCCAAAATGCGACGCTTGCCCATCTCCGGCGCGAGCGACGGGTCTGAAGGAACTGTCGTCGGATCGGCCAGCACGCGCGGGTCGGCGACCGGTACCGAGATACCGGCGGCGCGAATGAACGCGTTGCTCTTCTCGATCGCGACATCCAGGCCATGGAATCCCGCCGTAGTGTTGCTGGCGCGTGGAAACTCGACGATATAGCGCCCACGCAGCATCGCCGTAAATCGCTTCAGCCGTTCCGAAATATTTTCCTCTCCGGTTGTCAGCACCAGTCCGCCAGTCATTTGGCACAGCGTGTCGAAGGCGTCTTCAGAGCGTCCGTGGGCAAAACCCGGCCAACCCGAGTCAGTGTAGACAGGCTCCTTCATGCCAAAGATAGCTACGCCCGAACCCGCGGCAAAACGCCTGAGATCGTTCCATGTGTTGCGGCTTCCTTTATCCTGCCCATCGGTCACTGCGAGGATCACACGACGCCCCGGCAGCTGCTTCAACTGTTGAGTCACATAAACCAGTGTGTCCCAGAGGGATACTTCCTGTTTGCAGCCGGGATTCTTCTTGCGGCGTGCCCCACTACCCTCGGATGAAAGCGCACCCTCGACTCCGCGCTTCAATTCGCCGGCCTCTGCAGGCACGTTATTTAGGGACTGCACCAGTGCGCAATCCAGTGCATAGATGGAAACACGGTCCTGTGGCTGCAACGATCGTGGCGCAAGCTCCGCGATCGCACTGTCGATCCACGGCATAAGTTTTCCACTCTTCCCGCTCCGGTCGAGCAGAATGGCGAGCGCAATCGGGTCGCCGCCTTCCAGGCGAGTATGAGTGGGGCGGAACCAGGGGCCCTCATCCAGCCTGACCTTGAATCTGGAGCTGGCAACCAGTGTAATGGGCTCTTGGGTTGGGCTCAGCACGAGCACCGGAATCTGCATCAGGTTTACGTAAGCATGCAGCGTAAGTGAGGAACTCTCCTGAGCAGGCAGCAATCCGGCACTCAGTTCTGCGGTAACACACGTGACTTGTAGCAATACCCGCCAAATACGCCGCCTGCCGCCAAGGCAGTGTCGGCAATAAGATACGAGAGCGGGGAGCCACGCCATGTCAGCCGTATCATAGTGCAAACCGACTGGGGGATCAGTAGCATTTTTTCCCGCTTGGCCTCAAACCGGTGGGCTTCGACTACACCTATTCCTGCAGCCAGCCATTTATGCACAATCCTCAGCGTGCCGATTTTTTCAAGCGCACTGGAAAAGCAGGACCAGAAGCTCGAACTCCTTATGCTCCAAGTAGGCACCAGGCATGAGCACAAGTGCCAGCTCAACACAACCCTTAAGCCGGAGCCATATGGCAGGCCCGGAACAAGGGTAGGTACTGCCGGTGCGCCGCTTGGCTCAACACCTTTGCACTGATTAATCCCCGAGCATTCTACCTCGCCGAAGGCTAGCGAGGCGCGGTTCGCCAAGCCGTTCCGGGCCTCAGCTGCACCCCGCACCCCCACTGCTGGCGCGATGCCAGGTCTCTGTCCGTCCCAGCAGCGAAATGCCGATAAACCCGCGCAGCTTCAGCTCGTCGCCGGAGGCCTGCATCTGCGCGGAGTAGGTCTTGCCCGACTCCGGATCGTAAATCTTGCCGTCTTTTGCGGCCTGACTCCCATCCGGTGTGAACGCCGTACCAATAGTCAGTCCGCAGATCGCGCGCTTGCGAAGCGAAGCATCCGGATTGTTTACATCCATCGGTGGCTTGCCTTTCGGGCCTACTGCCACCACCCGCGCACAGAGTTGGTCGGCGCTGCAGGTGAAGACGCGAACCACTGACTGATTGGGTGTCGTCCAATCGCCAGTCAGCGTGGAGGATGAGCTCGATGCGAGAGCAGGAGGAAACAAAAGGAGCAGAACCAGAGCAATCACGAAATGTCACACCTTTCAGAAAGCAGCAAGTCTCTATTGTGAGCCATTGAAATCGATCTGCAGTTGGATGCCGACTGCATCCGGCAGGCTTATCTGCTATTTGAGACCAGTAACTTGCTGCAGCGCA
Source organism: Acidobacteriaceae bacterium (assembly GCA_965276605.1). Taxonomy (GTDB): domain Bacteria; phylum Acidobacteriota; class Terriglobia; order Terriglobales; family Acidobacteriaceae; genus EB88. Next base: position 4,140,453 of record OZ255619.1, on the reverse strand, counting down.
ACTGGCGCAATCCAATCAACTTAAGCGCAAATGCCGTGCACTCTGGCACGCGCATACATTGGAGCGTAAAAACGGGAGGAGCCTGAGCTCCTCCCGTCCAGGCTGCTTCTAACGCTTTTAGAACTGCAGCTTCAACTGGAACTCGGTCGAGCGGGGACCGCCTGCGTCGAAAGTACCGGACCCGCGCGAGATGCGGTTCTGGTTCTTCACCGAGAAGTCGCTCGGCCCGTTCAAGGCATTCGCCTGACCGGCGTCCGCAGTGTTGAGCAGCGTTCCGTTACCGGCCGCGGCCTTGAACTCGGGAGGGTTGTAGTTGCCCAGGTTGGCTACGTTGTACATCGCCACTCCGGGAATCAGGGTAAAGTCCTCCGAAATCGCGTGCAGGTGGAAGGGGTAGGAAGCGCTCGCGTCAATCTGGCGGAAGGGTGGGTTCTCGATCGCTTTCCCCTGCGGAACGTTGGCAATCGGCTGCAGAACTCCTCCCAAAGCCTTCATCTGTGCAGCGGAAATCAAATCGCTGCTGACCAGCGTTTGACCCGCAGGCGATAGCTGGTTCCCATACTTGGCGTTGTAGTTGTTGATCACCGACTGCAAGTTTCCACCATTGACGCTGCGCATATAGGAACCCGGGTTTGTTTCCGGGAGCAGGTGCTGACCTCGGTTGCCATCTCCGATTGCGTCAGAGGTGAAAATCTGACCGGCGCTCCCCGATGTGTTGTCAAGCAGCAGGTTGGAGGGGGTCGCCGAGTAAATATGCCCGATCAAGCCGATCTGCGGTCCATGGGCCACCGTGACTGAGCCGCCGAAAGAGATGGTGTTCCGGTGATCCAGCGTAGAGTATCCGTTGTACTGGGTCGGATTGTTGTAATCCCACGCATTCGATCCGAAGAACTGATCGGAACCGGAGCTGCTTGTCGACACTGTCCGTCCCAGCGCGTAGCTTGCCTCGAAATTCGAGTCAGCAAGCCCCGGCATCGGATGCGCCTTCTGCTCGCGCAGGTTCACCTGCAACGCGTCGTAGCCAGAGCGTCCGGCGGGGAACGCGAAGAAGCCGTTGCCGACTGCCGGGTTCGCACCGGGGAACGCCGCGCCCGTGTCTGATGTCAGACCCTTGCCCTCAGCCGGCGAGCCCCCCAGGACTACATTCCCAGAGTCCAGGCCAGTACCCGACAGGTCGGTAATCGTCAGGCCGCCGCCGCCCGGATGCAATCCTGGGCAGGAGGCAATGGCTTCATCCAGGCCCTGCACTCCGCAGCTGGCCAGCGCCGCAGTGATGGCATTCTGCGCGGCTGCCTTGTTAAAGAACTTCGCATCGCCCACATGGTTCGCATCAATGGTCTGGGCAACGTGCACCGTCGCCGTGTGGAGATAGCTAACCGTCAGCACCGTGCCGCGGGTGAGTTGCTGCTGCACGCTGAAGTTGACCTGGGTCGAGTAGGGCGTCTTGTAGTTTGGCGAGTAGGCTGAATCACCCCTTGGAATTGCCAGCGTATTGCCGATGAAGCTGCCATTCGCGGCTGGGCCGGCTGCCGCTGACGCCTGCTGGAATGCCGCTTCGATCCCGGCGAACTTCGCGGCCGAAGTTTTCAGCGGATCCTGGCAGATCTGTTGAATCGACTCGCCCCCGTACGAGGTCACAGGCGCGCTCTGCCCGGGGAAGTTGATCGCGTACGAGCCGCCGCACAGCGGCACGTCATAGTTGTTGAACAGGCCGGTCGCCAGCTTGAAGGGCGTGTCGAACTGGACCGCGTTGAAGACCGTGTTCTCACGGAAGATGCCGATGCCGCCGCTCACCACCGTCTTGCCAGAGGAGCCCAGCGTATAGGCAAAGCCAAGCTGCGGGTTGAAGTCGAAGTTGGGCTGCCCGATGCGGTCGCCCAGACCCGGCCCAAACTGGTCCAGGATCAGCTGGCTGCCGCTGCATGGCGGAGTGGGAAAATTTGTCGTGTTGATCGCCGAGCAGGGAATCGGATCGATTGCATTGTCGGTCCTGCCGGTATCGCGCTGGTATCGCACGCCATAGTTCACTACCAGCTTCGGCGTCACCTTCCACGAGTCGCCTACATACGCGCCCACGCGGTAGTCCTGCGAGCCGCCCGCCGGGGCGTCAAAGGTCGGCAGGTTGGTGTAGTAACCCAGCCCATTGCCAATCGCAACGCCGGCTGAAGCGTTGTAGCCGTTCAGCAGATCGCTCGGATCGGGCCCGATCAGCGAAGCCGACGTGACCGTGATATCGGGAGCCAGGCCGTTGAACGAAGCGAAGCCGCCTTGCAGAATATCGTTCAGGCTGGCGCCATAGTCCAGGGTGTGCTTGCCTTTCGTCCACGTACCGTCATACCGGATCTGCTTGTCAGACTGGTAGGTGGACTGGGGCGCCAAACCGTTCGGGCCCGTATATAAACCCGCTGAATCGTATTCAATCAGCGCACCTGGCTGGGCCACATACACGCCTGAGCCCGTCGCATCGCCGATCAGGTTGTGGAACTTCTCATATGAGCCGCGGAACGAGTGCGTAAAGCTGCCCGTCACGAAGTCCACGCCGCCCGCGATCCCCGGTGTGTTGTCGCGGTTGGCATAGATGTCGTAGGAACTGTTGCCGCTGGTCACCGCCGAATTTACATCGTAGTTGACGCGCGCAAACAGGTGCACACCGTAGGGTGCGTTGTAGTCCAGCCGGCCCGTGGAGTAGGTTTCCCGGAAAGGCGCCGGTACGTTTGGGTTCGCTGCGCCGATGGAACTCTGGAAGATGCTGCCTAGTTGCACCGGGCTTGACTCATCCTGCTTGATGCGCTCCGCATTCGCGAAGAAGAACAGCTTGTCCGTCAGGATCGGGCCGCCGATGCTGCCGCCGAACTGATTGCGCTGGAACGGCGCATTCTGTCCCTCGATCGTAGCGAAACCCGCATTGTTGTCCTGGAAGTTATAGAACGCTTCACCGTGGTACTTATTGGTGCCGGTCCGAGTCGACACCAGCACCTGTCCGGAGGCGCCGATCTCACCCGATACGCCGTTGTTCGCACGCGTGATCTGGAACTGGTCGACTGCGCCCTGCGACACGTTGAAGATCGTTGTGCCGACCGTCTCGTCTGTGATGTCCTGGCCGTCCAGCAGAATGCGCGTGGTGCGCCCGGAAGCGCCGTTAAAACCGATTGCCGAGTAGCCGGCCTTGGTCGGGTCGAATGTTTCGCCGCTCTGTAGCTGCACGCCCGGCTCCAGCTGTGCCAGATCCAGGAAGTTGCGCCCGTTGATTGGCAGGGTATCGATCTGCTTGCTCGTCAGCACGTTCGAGACGCTGCTCTGGTCGGTGTTGATCTGTATTGCGCCTGCGCTTACCTGCACCTGCTCGGTGCTGGCGCCCACCTGCAGCTTGAAGTTGCCATTAGTGACGGTTCCTGTCTTTACCACCGTGCTCACCGTCAGCGTCGAGTAGCCCGGGGCCGTTACCGCCACCTGGTACTCGCCCGGATTGACCGGGCCGAGCGTAAAGAGCCCGGCACCGTCGGTTGTCATCGACCGCTTATAACCGGTTTGAGGACTTGTGATGACCACCTGCGCGTGAGACACAACAGCGCCAGAGCTATCTGTAATCGTGCCCTGGATCGACCCACCGTTGACTGAAACGGCCTGACCGTACAGAGCAGGCGTTGTCACCCCCATCCCTACCATCAATGAACCAGCCAGCGTAACAGCCCCGGCCCTGCTCTGGAACGATCCACGGTGCTGCACATACCGGCGTGCGAAAAACTGCATCAACTGCCCTCCAACAAGAAGAAGTCTCGTTGGCGAACAACATGGCAATTGCGTGGCCAAACATTGAAATGTGCTTTGCCCTTTGAAAACAACACTTCTCAGGTCGCCGGCGCAAGGGGTCGAGACGGCAGGCTATGAAATCCCGGAAGAGCATCCGCGATTGTGTACAGAAAATTGCCAATTATGAGTTACGCATTCGGATGCTCGTTTGTTCCCTAGAGAGACATCCGGGCTGCACCGAGGCACAATAATTGCATGAGCAAGAATGGAAAGCGGCTTATCAGCAGCCACAAAGCCCCCGCCGCAATCGGCCCCTACTCGCAGGCTGTCGCCATCGAAGGATTTGTCTACACTTCAGGCCAGGTTGGCTTCGACCCGGCCAGCGGTGAGTTGGTGTCGGGCGGGATCGCAGAGCAGACAGAGCAGGTTCTCCGTAATCTGGAAGCGGTGCTCGCCGCGGCTGATTGCAGTCTCACTGACGTGGTCAAGACAACCGTTTTCCTCAAGGATATGAACGACTTCGCCGCGATGAACGAGGTCTATGCACGCTTTCTGGCGCCTTCCGGGGTTGTTGCGCCAGCCCGTTCTACGGTGGAAGTGGCGCGGCTGCCGCGCGATGCCCGTGTGGAAATCGAGGTCATCGCGCGGCCTGAAAAGTGAAAACAAGCGTCGCGGGGCGCTTTCCTTCATCCAATTGCGAGAGGTACACCATGGCAAGTACAGAGACCAAGCCAGTTATCCGTCCAGAAAAAATTAAGCGCTCTGAGCAGGAATGGCGTGAACTGCTCACCCCGGACCAGTTCTACGTCACTCGCCAGAAAGGTACCGAGCCGGCTTTCAGCGGCGTGCTGTATCAGAATCATGCTGATGGCGTTTACCACTGCGTTGCCTGCAATGCCCCGCTCTTTCGCTCTGAGGAGAAGTTCGAGTCCGGCAGCGGCTGGCCGTCTTTCTGGACCCCGGTCAGTGAAGACGCGGTCACGACCCACGAAGATAGCAGCTATGGCATGCGCCGCATTGAGGCTACCTGCGCTCGCTGCGATGCCCACTTGGGCCACATCTTTCCCGATGGACCCAAGCCCACTGGTCTGCGCTACTGCATCAACTCAGCCTCACTCAATTTCGAGGGCAAGTAGGCGCGGAAGAACAGCAACTTTCTATCGAATGAAAAAGAAAACGCCCAGCGATTGGTCGCGGGGCGTTTCGTTTGTACCGGTAAACAGGCGCGATCAGGCCTTCACGACTTTGCCACTCTTGATGCATGACGTGCACACGCGCATCTTCTTGGAACCGCCCACTACCTTCGCGCGAACGGGACGAAGGTTCACGTTCCACTTCCGGCGCGTGACATTGTGCGCATGTGAGATGTTGTTTCCGAACTGCGGACCTTTTTGGCAAATTGCACAAATCTGCGCCATGATCGAACTCCAAGCCGAGCCTTGACTCGTAAAGATGATTTCGGCTGACACAGTCCCGGTTATTGTTGCAAACGCCCTGCGCTATGAATCCAGCAGAACGGGCTCCAATTGGAGGTGAGTAAAGACAAACTCAAAGCCGAGCCTTAAGTGTATCCGAGTCCCCTGCCTTGCACAACTAGATCCGCTGCCGCGCCCAACGGCCCTGCCGGAAAAGCACGATGCTCACCAGCACAATGCACGATTGGGCTATGACAACCGATACGAAGACTCCATCGACGCGCAGGGACGAGTGCATGGCCAGCCACCATGCCAGCGGAATCTCAAGGAGCCAGAAACCGAACAGGTTGACGTAGGTGGGGGTAAGGGTGTCGCCGGCCCCGTTAAACGCCTGCAGCAGCACCATTCCGTAAGCAAAGGCGATGTTGCCGCAGCTGAAGATGCGCAGGCAGTGAACCCCGACCGGAGCCACAGCCGGGTCGCTCGTAAAAAGCCCGATGATCCAGGGTGCGAATGCGATAAAGACCAGACCGACGGAGCCCAGAAACGCCATGTTCCACAAGCCGGTTCGCCACACGGCGCTGCGGGCGCGATCCGGGTGTCCCGCTCCCAGGTTCTGGCCAACCAGCGTGGCCGCCGCATTGCTCAGGCCCCACGAGGGCAAAATTGCAAAGATGACGATACGGATGCCGATGGTGTAGCCGGCCAGCGCCGGCGCGCCGAACAGGCTCACGATGCGCACCAGCCCGATCCAGCTCGCCTGCCCGATGAGGAACTGCAGAATACCGGTGAGCGATACGCGCAACAGGCGCCACAGAACCGCACCCTCCAGGCGCAAGTGTCGCGCGAGGATATGCAGGCGTTCAGTGCCCTTGCCGAGCCGGTAGAACTGGTACAGCACCCCGATGCCGCGACCGCTGAAGGTGGCCAATGCCGCGCCGGTAACCCCCATCCGAGGGAAGGGGCCAAGCCCGAAGATCAGGCACGGGTCAAAGATCAGGTTGAGGATATTGGAGACCCAGAGCAGGCGCATCGCAATCGCGGCATCGCCGGCCCCGCGGAAGATTGCATTGTTGAGGAACAGCAACAGCACGATGCCGGAGCCGCCAAGCGCAATGCGTGTGTAGTTGGCGCCGCTCGCGATGATGGCTGGTGTGGCGCCCATGGCCCGCAACAGATGCGGTGCAAGCAGCAGGAAGGGAAGCCCGAGCAGCAGGGAGGCGATCAGCCCAAGGAACACCGCCTGCACTGCCGAGACCGCCGCGCCATTCGGGTCTTTTTCGCCGATACGCCGCGCCACCATGGCGGTCGTCGACATGCCCAGCCCCATACCGACGGCGAATACCAGCGTGAGCACCGACTCCGTCAACCCGACGGTCGCAATCGCGTCCGCGCCGAGACGGCTTACCCAGAAAACATCGACTACGGCAAACAGCGATTCCAGCACCATCTCGAGCACCATCGGGATGGCGAGCAGGAGGATCGATCGGTTCATGCTGCCGGCCGTGTAGTCCTGGTGGCTGCCTCGCAGAGCCTCGCGGATAGACTGCCAGAGCGTAGGGGTCGAATTGGTAGAAGCCGGCATTGGAAAAGTCGACCCAGCATCGCACAAGCCCGGCTGCAAGGCCATGAACTTTAGAAAACCTGGTGAAAAGATTGGTCGCGAGGGCAAAGCCGGGGTTTGACCCGGCCCACACGGCACACTGGCTTACGAAAGCGAGCCCAAACAGAAGGGCGACCGTGGGGTCGCCCTTTTTGTGAAACCCAGGCCGAGTAAACCCAATCCTCGGTATGGCTCAGCGCGCTCCGACTGTCTTCGCTTCGCCTGCGCCCAGCTCTGTTAGCCGCTTGGCCAGCAGTTGTTCCAGGTGTTCGAGCGCCTCCGAGAAGCCCTCAATGCCTTCCTTCAGTTTGTCATGAGCCATCCGGTCTGCCGCGTGCATGTCCTCGAAGACCTTCTCGCTCATTTGGATCTTCTCGATCTGCTCAGTTTCCGCGTTCGCCGGATCGAGCTTGCGGGCAAGCGTACCCTGCTTCTCGTCGAGTTCATGCAGCAGCTTCGGTGAGATGGTCAGCAGGTCGCAACCTGCGAGCTCCTCAATTTCTCCGATGTTGCGGAAGCTCGCGCCCATGACCTGCGTCCTGTAGCCGAACTTCTTGAAATAATTGTAAATCTTGGTCACTGAGTGCACGCCGGGGTCATCTGCGCCCTGGTAGTCCTTGCCGGTGTCCTTCTTGTACCAGTCCAGGATGCGCCCGACGAAGGGCGAAACCAGCGTAACCTTTGCTTCTGCGCAGGCGACGGCCTGGTGCAGCCCGAACAATAGGGTCAAGTTGCAGTGGATGCCTTCCTTCTCCAGCTTTTCCGCCGCCTGGATGCCCGGCCAGGTCGAGGCGATCTTGATCAGGATGCGCTCGCGCTTGATGCCGACATCTTCGTACATCTTGATAATCTGGTGTGCCTGCTCCAGGGTTTTCTCGGTATCGTAGCTCAGTCGCGCGTCCACTTCGGTCGAGACCCGGCCCGGGATGATCGCCAGAATCTTCTGGCCGAAGGCTACAGCCAGGTGCTTGAACGCCTCGTTGGCCACATCCTTGTCGGAGGCACCATCCCCGAGCTTCTTTTTGGCTGCGAGCAGCACGTCATCGACGATCTGCGAATAGGCCGGCATGCCTGCTGCGGTGGTAATCAGGGTGGGGTTTGTGGTCGCATCCTGCGGCTTGACGTCTTCAATCGCCTGAATATCGCCTGTGTCGGCGACGACGGTTGTCATCTTGCGTAACTGTTCCAGCATTGTCTGGGCCATCGGTTCTCTCCCTTTTGCGCGCCCGAAGCTTTCCCGCAGGAGAACCCTCGAAACGCATACATCTAGTTGGATGCGCTGGCGCTCGCTTCGCTTCTCCCCAAGCACCTGCATGGGTTGCAGCGCTCAGCTGCCAGTTTTTTTCGCCTGTCTGCGCGGACGCGGAACGTCCAGGCAGCCTGCCTGCGCGCTCCCCGCAATTATGTCATGTCAGTGTCGGATGCTCAGCCCCGCTAGCGCGCGGATGCTGCCGGGCGACGCCACGCTGCTGGGTCACTTCGGGTTAGGATGCGCCGCGGCGATACCGGCACCGTTTTGGCGTTCTTTGTATAGAGTGGAACCGTATGCGCACCCGCCCTGCTTTCCTGCTCTGCGTCCTGATTGCCATTGCGGCCGCCCTGGTCTGGGCTGGCTGGCGCGCGTACTCGCCCCAGCCCGGGACTGCCGGACCTGCAGGTTCAGCCGCCGGGTCTGCAGCGCTTCCGGCCGGGGCTTCTCCTACAAGTGGGGCCGCACTCTCGGGCCAGCCTTCCCCGGCTGCTGCCGGTGCTCCGGCCGTAGTGCCCACGCTTGTCTACGCTCACAACCTGTTGCTGCGCAAAGGTCCCAGCTTCCGCATTTATATTCTCTGGTTGCGTGGAGAGATGGTGCGCACCCAAGCCGGTCGCAATCCCTCCTTCGACGATGTCGATTCGTTCGTGCTCGACATTCACAAGGGTGTTATCCATGTCGAACTGCAGGACCTGGCGAAGTTTCTCAACAATGGCGCCATTCCCAATGCGCCGTTGACCCACATCTCGCTGGTCGAGAAGGATGGCCAGATCCAGCTGCACGGCACCGCGCACAAGCTTGTTCCGCTACCCGTCGAACTGGCCGGTACGCTCTCCGTTACGCCGGATGGCCGCATCCACTTCCATGTTTCCAAGCTCGACATGCTCAAGATTCCGCTCAAGGGTCTACTGGGCGGCTTCCACATGACGCTTGCCAGCCTGATCCACTCCGGCACACCCGGCGTGCAGATCGCCGGCAACGACGTCATCTTCGACACGCAGGTGCTTCTGCCGCCCCCCCATATTCGCGGTGAGCTTACCGCCGTCCGCCTGATTACCGACCAGCAGGGCCAGGCGATCGAGGCCATCTACGGCGACGCCAAGAGCGACCCCACGCGCGAGCAGCAGTGGCACAACTTTCTCCAGCTCTCCGACGGTACGATCGACTTCGGCAAGCTCACCATGCATCACGTCGACCTCATCATGGTCGACGCTTCGAAAGACCCATGGTTCGACCTTGACCTGGCAAACTACCAGGCCCAGCTCGTCAGTGGCATCACCCACATGACGCCCCAGGCTGGGCTGCAGATCTTTATGCCGGACCTCGACGACATGCCCCCGCAGAAGGCCAAGCGGACCATCAGCATGGAGTGGCTCAAGGATCGCAATCTGCCGCCGCCGCCCGACGTTCCGTACAAATAGGGACCGCCTTTGCGGCCGGCTGTTTCGCTCATTTACTGCGGCAGCTCCTCGACCACTTCCGCCGAGCGCCCGCTCTCGTTTCCGCTTCTATCCACAGCCGAAACAGAGTACGCATACCTGACTCCTTTTACCGCGTTCGGGTCGCTCCAGTTGGGCGTCGCGAGAGGAGCGGCGCCGCTCACACGCTCCGGTGCGCCACTCGCGTCGCTTACCCGGCGATAGATAAAATACCCTGCCACGTCCTGGTCCGCATCCGCGCTCCAGGCCAGGTCGACGGTTCCGCCTTCGGCATTTGCCACTGCGGCCAGGTCTGCCGGTACTCCGGGAGGAAAGACATCCTTGGCGGCTACGGGATCGGTCTGCGCCGGCAGGCCGCTTAGCTCCATGGCGTGGCCTTCGAGCGTCACCTGTTCCACCATCTGCACCGTGTAGCGGTAGCTCCGGTTCATCGCGGCGTCGGCGTCCAGAATGTGGTCAGGAGACCAGGCGGTGGCTGCCGGGAAAGGACTGTGCTCGGGCGCCTCCAGCGTCTGCTCCAGGGGTTGGGGCACTCCCGCCTGCACTTCCTGTTTGCCGGGCTTCTCGCTTTCTCCGGGGCGTAGCACGCGATCTCGTTCGATCCGGACTAGCAAGTGGGCAGCAGGCATCGGTTTTGCATTCTCAACAGGAACCTGGACCGGAGCCTGCCACTGCACGGCGATTCCTTTTGCCGTCACCTGGGCAGAGGCCGCGCGCACTGTCGGTGGCGCCCACCCGGCAGCGGTAAAGAGTGGGTTGGAAGCCCCTGCATCCTGCTCCGCATGGTTCCTCAGCCGTACTTCGTACCGGAGCAGCCGTTGCGGACCGTTCTGGAGATCCGGCGGAAGCCGGTCGATAAACTGTGCCGGTTTACCGGCTTCCAGCAGCAACTCGCCCGCCTTCTGACAAGGGCTGGCGCCAGGGGCTCGGCATACCAAAGCTCGCTGGTCGCCCTTGAGAGCAACCCGGTCGGTGGTGCGGCGTGTCATCATCCAGTGCAGCGTAACGGTGTTTCCTACCCGGCCGCCCGTTAAGTCCGTGACTGGCTGCGGCAGCATAAGGGAGGGCGGCAGGGGGGACCCGATGTTTCCACACCCACACAGCAGAAGAAGGCTAAGCGGAGCCGCCGCGCGGCGAACAGGCATCATTGCAAGCCAAGCCTAGCATCCGCGCCGCCGGAAATGGCGGCGGGAGGGGACCGTCAGGCGCGTCCGGGCTGCGCGAGCATTTTCCTGAGAGCCCCGGCTATCGTGGGCTCCTGAAATTGGAACCCGCTGGCCTGGAGCCTGGACGGTACGGCGCGGCAACTGCCCAGAAGCGCCTCATCCGCTATTTCTCCAAAGGCGGCTTGCAAGGCAAACGCTGGTGCCGGCACTATTGCCGGCCTTCGTAGTGCGGTGCCCAACGCCCGGGTAAACGCGACGTTGCGAACCGGCTCGGGCGCTACTACATTCAACGGTCCGCGCAGTTCCTCATGGTCCAGCGCGTGAAACACAGCGCCTAAAAGATCGTCGAGGCCGATCCAGCTTGTCCACTGCTGCCCGCTGCCCAGCCGGCCACCCAGGCCTGCGCGGAACACTGGCAGCATCTGCTTCAGCGCGCCGCCAAATGGGGTCAGTACGACGCCAAAGCGCAGGTGGACGACGCGGATTCCGGCCGACTCCGCTGGGGCCGTCGCGTTCTCCCATGCCTCGCACGTGGTGCTCAGGAAGCTTTTTCCCGCTGCCGACTCCTCGGTCAACACCTCATCGCCGCGCGAGCCGTAGAACCCGGTTGCCGAGGCCGACAGCAATACGCGTGGAGGCTGGCGCAAACGAGCCAGAGTGAGAGCAAGCGCGCCGGTCGGCTGTGTTCGGCTTTCCAGAATCACTTTCTTATATTCCGGGCTCCACCTGCGCGCCGACAGGTTCGCGCCCGCCAGGTGCACCACTGCGTCAAAGCCTTCGAGTTGCTCCAGGTCCGCGAACGGCTGGGCCGCCCCGGGTTCCCAGAGGATGGTGTCCGGGCTTGCCGGCGCAAGCCCCGCATCTTTCCTGTCCTGCAGTGGCCGCTGCACAGGCACCGCTTCGGCCCCCTGGGCATGTGCCGCAGCCAGTAGAGCATGGCCGATCATTCCATTTGCTCCAGTAATCAACAGCCGCGCGGGTCGCTTCTTCGCACTCTTCTGTGCGTCATTTTTCGAATACTCGGGGGCAGGGGGCTGAGTCATCGCAGAGTCCTCGGGTACTGCTCAGTAATTTGTCTTGGAGCGCTTCGGCTGTTGCAGATGGAGCCGTCAAAATGTGGGAGCCGGCGAAGTGGAATAGTGCGGACCAGCGCTAGTGCATATATCTGACTATTTCTTAGGATGCGTGGCCAGACAGTCCGGGTAGTGCTGATCCCGTTTACCCGCTAACGTTCCCTTCAAGTACAAAGAAGTTCTGCAGCCGCCTTGCGCTTTCGAAGAAACAAGTAGCGAAGATAAGGAGAAACAAAGAAAAATAATCAATCAGCTCCCTCTGTTTCCGCATCTCAGCTTGCATTAACCCTCAGTTTCCCTGGTCCGGGAGGACCCTTCTACATGTTAGAAATCATCGCGAAAGCCGAACTGTCCGATCCGGAAATCTCCTCCATCCCTGCGCTTCCGGCTGAGGAGAAAGGCTCTATTGACCCAGCCAGCGCCGAGGCATTCATTGCTGAAAAGCATATTGGCGAACGCATCAAACGTTTGCGTCTGAAACGTTCAATGGGCCTGGTTGAGCTGGGTCGACAGACCGGTCTTTCCGCGAGCTTTCTTTCTCAGCTCGAAACAGGCCGCGTTGTTCCCACATTGCGTAATCTTGCGCGCGTGTCCATTGTTTTTGGCAAGGATTTGAACTACTTCTTTGAGGCGGAACCACAGCCGCTGTTTCGCGTGCACCGCAAGAGTGAGCGAACTCGGTTACCCCAGAGTGGTGTAGATGATCCAACCTACTTTTTTGAAAGTCTGGGTTATATGGTTCCTGACCGGCAGCTTGACCCGTACTTTGCGGAGTTCCTGCCGCTGAGAAAGGCCAGTGAAGTACGTCCGCATGTGCACCCAGGATTCGAGTTTCTATATGTGCTTGAAGGTGAGCTGGAAATCCGGCACGCTGATAAGGTGAATGTTGTCGGAGCCGGAGATGGGGTGTACTTTGACGCAAGTACGCCGCACTCCTACCGGTGTAATGGCAAGGCGGCCGCGCAGGTCATCATTGTAACGATGCATCAGCAACAGTCGCAGCAAGCGCAAAACACCGTGCGGCCGATAAACGGGACCAGAGTTGGTGCTGGAAATGGCTCGAGTCAGCCGGCTGGCCTGAAGCCATCAATTGCGTCGATAAATGGCCTCAGGACCCCATCTCAGGGTTTAAAACAGAACGGCATCAACGCTATTCTCTGAGAGGGTTTAAGAATGCAAGTATGGCAGCAAGGGTTCCCTTTGCTGCCATACTTTTGGCTCGACTGCTTGCCTTATTCGCCGGAAAGGTTGCCTTTAGGCATCGGCAAGCCTTTTGAAAAGACGTTCGGATGCTAAAACAGGGAAACGAGGATTAGACCGCAGCACCACATGGCGCGGCTGTTGCGGATGGAGAAATGCCATGCGGGCACTCGTGATGACGAAGCCGGGCAGCGTTTCAGTCGAAGTGGTCCCGGCGCCAACCCCGGCGCCGGGCGATCTTCTGTTGCGCGGATGAGTTCGATATCCTGGGCTCGCGGAATACGCTGCCCGCCGACTTCCATGCTGTCATCCAGATGCTGGAGCGGGGAGCAGTTTCCCGTAGAAGACGCGGTAAGCGCCTTGGTGCCGCTGGAGCAGGCCCACGAGGCCATTCAAGTGTGGAGCGCCGCTCCTTCCAGCATTTCAAAAATCATGGTGAGTCTCGACTAATCCTACCCATAGGCTTCATTATTCTTTGAGAGGCTTGCATGCTCCCTGTTTCCCGCCCGGGCGTTCCCGTATCCGCAGCAAGTCAGGCCACTGCCGGCCAACCGTTGATTGCGGCTGGGCATAAGGCTCCGTTCCTGCTGGTCAGCTCGCTATTCTTCCTGTGGGGTATACCTAACAATCTGAATGACGTGCTGATTGCCCAGTTCATGAAGTCGTTCACCATCACGCGCTTCCAGGCGGGGCTGGTGCAGTCAGCCTTCTACATGGGCTACTTTTTACTGGCAATGCCGGCTGCGCTGCTTATGCGCAAAGCGGGCTACAAGACCGGTATGGTGGTTGGGCTGGTGCTGTTCGGAGCGGGGGCCCTGCTCTTCTGGCCGGCTGCCCTGGCCAGCGAGTACTCCTATTTCCTGGTCGCGCTGTTTGTGATGGCGAGTGGACTGGCCTTCCTTGAGACCGCGTCCAATCCCTTTATCGCGCAGCTTGGCGAGCCGGCTAGCTCTGAACGGCGCCTTAATCTCGCGCAGGCTTTTAACCCGCTGGGAGCCATCACAGGTGTCCTGCTTGGCACAGTGTTCATCTTCTCCGGCGTTGAAATGACTCCCGCAGGAATTGCGGCCAGCAAAGCGAATGGGACATACGAGGCCTATCTTCGGGCGGAGACCCTGCGCGTCGTGAGCCCTTATCTGGCGCTTGCAGGTGTCGCCTTTGTGCTCGCAACGATTTTTATACTGACCCGCTTTCCAACTCTGCAGGCGGAGACGGAAGAGCCCGGGAAAGGCCGGGGCAGTTTTGCAGAGCTCTTCAAGCAGCGGCATTTCCTGCTCGCTGTTGCAACGCAGTTCATGTATGTCGGTGCACAGGTTGGTACCTGGAGCTACTTCATCCAGTATGTGCAGACCTATGCACACCAAACGCAAAAGTTAGCCGGACTGTTCCTGACAGGTACGCTGCTTGCCTTTGCTATCGGCCGCTTCTCCTCTGCCTGGATCATGCTAAGGATCAATCCCGCCCGGCTCATGACTTCCTACGCCGCTAGTAACATTCTGCTGCTGAGTGTGGCCGTTCTGTTGCCGGGTTGGCTTGGACTCTGGGCCATTTTCCTGACCAGCTTTTTCATGTCCGTCATGTTTCCCACCATTTTCGCGCTGGGGCTGCGAGGACTCGGACGCAACACGAAGATAGGAGGCTCGCTGCTTGTGATGGCGATCGCCGGCGGCGCTATTTTGACGCCGGCCATGGGTTTAATCTCTGAGCGGGCACACAGCATTGCCATGTCTTATCTTGTTCCGCTAGTCGCTTACGTCTGCGTAGCACTGTTCTCGCTTCTTGAGCACGATTCGGGAGGAGACACGCAAGAGGAGGTCGAGGCTCAAGCCTGACAACGATTCTCGACTGATAAGTGCATGAAGATCGTTTGAGCAAAGAGAGCGGCGTTAGGTCAAGCAGCCAAGCTCGATCGCTGGGAGAATTGTTCATCCTACATTCACCAACATATATGTAATTTTGAGGACATGTTCTCTAGGGTTGCGATGCATCCACATACAGGAATCTGTGGCACATGTGCTGCTTGTGCCTGTCTGTTCCTCTTGCTTTTCGCCGCCACCGGCGCAACTGCACAGAAAGACGGGGGTGGTCCGGAGGTGCTCAGCACAGGGCAGCGGATTACCCCCTTGCTGCCCGGCGGATCGCGTTTTGAGCCATTGAACCCTCATTTGGCTGACAACCCGGATTACACTGTGGGCCAGGCTGAAACAACAGTGACCAGTCCTGATGGCAAAACGCTGCTGGTGTTGACCAGTGGCTACAACCGCATCAACTTTGCGTCGGGCCCGAACGCCGGTCAGCAGAATAAAACGGATTCGACTGAGTTTGTGTTTGTCTTCGATATCTCAGGCAAGATCCCCATACAGAAGCAGGCGATTGCCGTACCAAATACTTACAGTGGCATCGCTTTTCACCCGGATGGGCGTGAGTTCTATGTGTCGGGCGGAGACGACGACAACGTTCACGTTTTCCGGCTTGAATCGGACTTGTGGAGAGAGTCCGAAACTCCAATCAAGCTCGGTCATCTCGCCAGGGCGAATCCCGAAAAAGATAACAGAGGCGGTCTTGGTCTCGATGTCAAGCCGGAAGCAGCGGGCATCGCAATTACCAGCGATGGAAAGAAGCTGGTGGTTGTGAACTATGAGAACGATTCAATCAGCATCCTGAACGCCGGCGAACATGGTTGGACGCTTGGCAGCGAACTTGGCTTGCGTGTGGGGGGCGAGGTACTGGGCAGTGCGAAGGGGAGCGCGGGCGGCGAGTACCCATTCTGGGTAGCCATCAAAGGTAATGACACGGCCTACTTATCAAGCATTCGCGATCGCCAGCTTGTGGTGGTCAGCCTAAGCGGACCGCCTCGAGTGACAAAGCGAATCAAGCTGCCCGGCCAGCCAAGCAAAATTGTTATGAATAAAGCACAGTCCCGCCTCTATGTTGCGCAGGATAACAGCGACTCCGTCGCAGTAATTGACACGTCAGCTGACACAGTAGTCGATGAGATCCAAATCACCGCGCCTGCTGCGATATACCCCAACAAGAAGAACTACAAGGGAGCAAACCCGAACAGCCTTACCCTCTCACCTGATGAAAAGACGCTTTATGTCACAAATGGCGGTGAGAACGCTGTAGCCGTTGTACGACTGAGCGGCATAGCTGGTAAGGGCTCTGTTGCGGGTCTCATTCCGACTGGGTTCTATCCTAACTCTGTGAGCACGAGTGCCGATGGTAAGTCTCTCTATGTTGTCAATGGAAAAAGCGGCAATGGGCCAAATCCTCTGAATTGTGCAGGGAACGCGACCGCGCTGCCGCATGGCGATTGCAAAGCTGCAAACCAGTACGCTCTGCAGTTGACAAAGGCGGGCTTTCAGACTCTTTCAGTTCCAGACAGTAGTGAGTTAGAGCGCCTGACTGAGCAGGTCATCGAGAACGATTCTTTTCGGCGGCTTCTCACTCCAGAAGAAAAGCAGACGCTTGCGTTCCTTCATGCCAAGATCAGGCACGTCATTTATATCATCAAGGAGAATCGAACCTACGATCAGGTGCTGGGTGATCTTGAAGTGGGGAATGGGGATCCCCGTCTGGCGCAGTTTCCTGAGCGGTTTACTCCTAACTTTCACAGCATGGCCCGAAGCTTCAACACTTTGGATAACTTCTACGATACCTCAAACGTGAGTTATGACGGTTGGGCCTGGTCTACCGGGGCGCGCACCACCGATATGGTTGAAAAGCAATACATGGTGAACTACGGCGGCCGAGGCTTGTCCTACGACAGTGAAGGGACTAACCGGAATATCAATATAGGCTACGGCAATCTACAAGAGCGACTCAAGGCAAATCCGCTTACCCCCAACGACCCCGACCTGCTGCCTGGACAGAGAGACGCCGCGGCGCCGGATGGACCGGACGGAGAGGAAAGCGCAGGACATCTCTGGGACGCGGCCCTGCGCGCGCACCTGACGGTGCGCAACTACGGTTTCTTTATCGATCTCGCTCGTTACCAGTTAAAGCCGGAATTCGCCAGTTCCCAGATTCCATTGCTCAAAGATCCAGAAAGCAGCCACACAATTGTTGCGTATGCAACAAGTCCAGCTCTCAAGAAGCACACCGACCCGTACTTTCGTGGTTTTGATAACTCTCTCCCTGATTTTTATCGTTTCAAAGAGTGGGAGCGCGAGTTTGACGAGAACAGCAAAGCTGGTAGGATTCCAAGTCTAACTCTTTTGCGGCTCATGCATGACCATTTTGGAAACTTCATGACAGCCATCGATGGTGTGAACACGCCGGAGTTGCAGATTGCGGACAATGACTACGCTGTCGGCCTCGTTGTCGAAAAGATCGCGCATAGCAGGTTTAAGAAAAGCACCCTGATCTTTGTTATCGAAGATGATTCGCAAAATGGCCCCGACCATGTCGACGCCCATCGCAGTACCGCTTTTGTGGTTGGACCCTATGTGAAGCACAAATACGTCGACTCGACCCGCTACAACACTGTCAGCATGATACGCACTATGGAAGAGATTCTTGGAACAGAGCACCTGAACTTGAACGATGCATCGGCCCTGCCAATGGTGGACTTGTTCGACCCGAAACAAGGGACGTGGGACTACAAGGCCAGTGCTTCTGCAGCGCTCAAGCCTACAAAGCTACCCATAGAGGCTGACCGATTCGACGCCGCAACAGCGAGCAATACGCATCCCCGCCACGGCCCCGCGTGGTGGGCCGCACACACGCAGGGCATGGACTTTTCAGTCGAGGATCATCTGGACAGTACGACGTTTAACGCTGTTCTTTGGGACGGCACCATGACTGGGTCTTATCCATATGCTCGCAGCGGAGAAGATATGCGCCCAGATCGCGAGCGCCTGCTCCAGGGATCTTCAAAGTAGAGAGCCGAGGCTATAGCTTAGACGGCTTCGGCTGGAACGCCGTGCAAGGTAAGCTCGACTGACTGCGATCCGAGGCGGGGATGCTTGGCCGTGAGGCGAACCGTTCCTGCCTGCTCCTTGGCTCGAATCCAGATGGCGCCCGTCCCGCCGATGAGCGAGAAGGGGTTGTCGCCAATGATCTGTGCCGGGCCTTCGATCGTAAAGAGAATGGGGTCGTTCGCGTAAGTGCGAATTGCATCGAACTCGTCTGTAACTCGCAGAACCACTCGAGTGGTATCGGCACCGTCGGCGAGCAGAGATGTTTCATCAGGCAGGATCGTAAACTTTCTGTCGACTCCGCGGCCTGAGAAAGATTTAGAGATCACCTGCTTGCCTTTGATATAACCATCGATGCGAAGATCGCCCCATCGAAAGCCAAGCTCTCTGTAGTCGATCTTACGTAAGTCCAAGACAAAAGGCGCATAGGGCAGATGCTCGAACTCTGTGCGGTCTGGGTCAAGTTCTATAAGCAGCTTCCAGGGACTTGTTTCGAGACCACTCTCGCGCATATAGCACTTGAGGTGCTCACAATTCGAGCAGACCACCGCCTTGGTAAATCCACCTGATTCATCGCTGGGTGCCCAGTGGAATGCGGGCTCAAGAACGACTTCTTCCGCAGGATCGCACTGTGATTTGTAAAAGCCTCCAGCTGGCTTCAACTCGCGGAAGATATCGGCAACACCGTGATAGCAGATGCGGTCTCCGGCGCCGAAGTTGGCGTGTGTGTTGTAGTCAAACGCGCACCAGCCGATGCCGCCGGCATACCGGGGATCGGAAGCGAGCTGATTGTGGATGCGGGCGTGACGCAGCGTATGTTCGCGCTGCCGCTCGTCGTCGTCAGTGGTCTTGGTTGGATAAGTGTGGCCGACGAATTCGGTATTGAGATAGAGGGGGTGGTTTGGCTCGCTGAGTGGAAACCCGAAATCGTTGATCGTAAAGACATCTTCGAGGAGCTCCGACCGGCGATTGTTGCGGATACCGCCAGTCTGGCGCGTGGAGTCTAGCGCATGTGCGAGCGCGTTGGTACGGATATAGAAGTCATGGTCGTCTGAGGCCTCGTTAATGCGAACTCCCCACAGGATAATGGATGGATGATTCCAGTCACGCCGGATCATTCGGCCAACGTTATCGATGGAGATCTGCTTCCATGGTTCGGGACCGGTGTGCTGCCAGCCGGGAATTTCTTCCAGCACGAGGAGGCCTATCTCGTCACAGCGATCAAGGAAGTGGCGAGACTGCGGGTAATGTGATGTGCGGACAATGTTGCAATGTAGACCCTTGCGCAGAATATCGGCGTCTTTGCGTTGCACGCGCGCCGGCATAGCTTGTCCCACGAAGGGAAAGGTCTGATGGCGATCGAGGCCCCGCAGTTTGACGATCGTTCCATTCAATGAGAAGCCCTGCTCGGTAAACTTTGCTTCGCGAAAGCCTATACGACGCGTATCACTGTCGATGACCTTGCCGCCCTGCAGAAGTTGGACCTGTACGGTGTACAGCATAGGATGCTGCAAATCCCAGAGCTTGATGGGACCAAGACTCTTGAGCGAGATGGTGTACCGCGCCGGGTCTGTCGATGTTTCGGTGCTTGCATCGGCGGCCGCGTTCGTCGCAGGATCCAGCGAAGCGTTCGGGTCCCCTGCACCTTCGATCTTCGCCGGTTGAGTCGCCTTTGCTATCGTTTTGTCGCCATCCTGCAGTTCCACCTCGAGTGTGAGTGCTGCGCCCGTGGTCTGTCCAACAAGCATGCAGTCCACCTCAATCGCTGGGCTTGCACTCATAACATCGGTTGGCCGAGCGAAGATGTTGTCAATGTAAACGGCCGAAACGATGCGGAGGGAGACCTCGCGATAGATCCCGCCGAAGGTCATGTAGTCGATGTCATGGCCAAAGGGTGGAATGTCCGCGCGCTCCGTGGAGTCGACCTGGACGACGAGCACATTGTCTCTGCCGGGCCGGAGATGGGGTGTGAGTTCAAAAGAAAAGGGTGTAAAGCCTCCCTTGTATTCACCGAGCGAAACTCCGTTGATCCAGACGGTGGAGGCGGTCATGGATCCTTCAAAGTCGACGAAGACGCGTTTTCCCTTCGCAGCCTCTGGATACCGGAAGCGGCGCCGGTACGTGGAGATAAACTCGTATTCCTTGTCGTCAAAGTTGTGCCACGGCAACTGCACATTGGTGTGAGGAATGACTATCTTTTCAAATTCCGCGTCGTCGAAATCGGGTAGATGCGCTCCATCAACCTTGGCGGGGTGATAACGCCAGTTACGATTCAGAGAAAGCACGGACCTCTGCGGGATTTTGTGATCTTCCGGGAATGCTCTGGGTGTGCGCAGTGTAGAGGCAGCAACGAGGGAGGCTGTTGTTTTGATGAAGTCGCGTCGTAGCATTCTGTGTCTCCAAGAGGGGTGGCAATGCGGCATTTACCTACTGAAATGCACTTTCATTTTGGGTAATTGCTGGCCATCCGGAACCATTCAAGAGCCGGTCCAGGGAGCGGAGCTTATTCTATCCGCTTTGTTTGCGGGTTAGGTGGTGTCCAGACTGGATGCTGCGCATTATTTCCGACACCCGATCTCCGCAGTAATCGTTTTCATCGTAGTATTTCCTGCATCAGCCGAATGCTGGGTGCGGTTACGGTTTAAACTGGCTGCTTTAACCGGCTTTAATGATGTGGTTCAGGTATTTCGAGGGTGAATACCGAGTTTGTTCTGCAAGGGACGCACCCCGATAGAGGCGCCGGGTTTTCGTCGCTGCCGATGAAAGGCAGTTCCGTCGCCCAGTCATGCGGAAGATTTAGTGTGCGCCATGTGCTGTCATCGAAGTCGCTCTCGGCTACGGGAGCCACGAAGGCTGCTTTGGCAAATGTGCGCTCCCGCCTTGGGGCACCGAAGCCAAAATCCCGCATCGCATCCGCGGCATTGCCAAAATGAAACCGCCAGTCAAAGTCGGACAGCGCCCGCTGCCGAGGAGAGCCCGAGCCGGCAAAGGATGCGAAGAGAGCCGAATGCGCCGGGGTGAGTTGCGGGTCGCTCCCTACCGCAAGTACGGTAGTCGGTTCTCCGGCGACAATCCGTCCCGGAACTAGCACCCCCGCCGACACTGCAAGCCCGGTCTTCAGGATCGCGCGTCGGGACGTTCTTGTCATTCCTGATCTTCTCCAGTTCAACATTCCATTTGCCCGCATCTGCCGTTGGGGCTGCCGATATAGCATAGCGTGCGGGGGAATTTTCATGGGTGAACCAGAGCCACCACGCTTGCGCTATACCTATATTGAACAATTTCAGGCACTCAGCAGCAGCCATTAGACCTAAACTTATCTGATCATGGTAGAGCGCTAGGACCATCGCCGCATCGATCAAAACGCTGCTTGCGCTGTACCTCTTTCAAGCGATATAGCTTTAAGCGGAAGTTGGATATGCTTCTGCACAGACAGCTGTTTTTGAATGAGATCGGCCATCCAGCCATGCACGCGCAAACGAATCAGCCAGGCGGCAGTCGCACACGCGCGGCGATTCTCGGGATCGTGCTCGCTTTCCTTTTCACCCTGCATGCCTTCGGGCTCGACCCCGCGAAGAATCTTCAGCAGTACATGCTGCGTACCTGGACCTCCGAACAAGGCTTGCCTCAAAACTCGATCCGCGCCATGCTGCAGACCCGCGACGGGTTTCTATGGATTGGCACGCTAGGTGGCCTGGCCCGGTTTGATGGTGCCGGTTTTGTGCTCTACAGAGCCGGTACTCCCGATTCGATTCCCAGCGACTCTATCACCGGCCTTGCCGAGGATCGCGATGGCAGCCTATGGATCAGCAGCGCTGGCGGACTGACCTGCTATCGGAATGGGCATTTTCGTAACTACACCAGCAGGGATGGTCTACCCGCCACTTCAATCTGGCGGATCGGCCATGACCCAACCGGAGGAGTCTGGGCTGCAACCTGGCGCAGTGAGCTGTTTCACTTTGACGGTAAGACAGTTTACCGGTATGCGAGCCCCATCGCCGGGCGCATTCAGGACGTGAATGCTATGCTGCAGGACACACATGGCACGCTCTGGGTCGCAACCTTTCATGGCCTGTTCGCGCTCGATCAGGAACGGAAGTTGAAGCGCTTTACCCGCGATGACGGCCTGGCTGGCGATCGGGTTTATGCGCTTGCACTTGACCACAAAGGCCAGGTCTGGATCGCTGGCGATGGGGGTCTCACTTATCACACGCCCGATCGCTTCATTTCCATCCGGGTGCCGGGACTGGCCACCGCAACTTTGCTCACATTTGATCCCAGCGGCCAGGACGGCACCGTCTGGACAGGTTCGACCGGCCAAGGGCTGTTCCGCCTCAATCCGCGTGGCGTGCAGCGGCTGCGGGCTGCGCAGGGACTAATCAGCGACGAGATTTACCTGCTGTACTGCTCGCGGGATGGCAGCCTTTGGCTGGGCGCGATCAACGGGCTAAACCAGCTTAGTGACGGTGCGGTAACTTCTTACAGCACTGGCGAAGGCCTGCCGAGGTCGACCCTTAACATGCAGAGATCCCAAGGCCCGAACAACGAGCTTTGGTTTGGCCGCGATGATAGCCTGTTCCATGTACGCGACGGAACGCTGGTCCCTCTGGGCACAGAATCAGCGGCTGTGAAAAGGGAGAACCCAGGGCACAACGCGGCGGCAAACCCTGTGCATGGCAAGCACGCCATTCCGATCTGGGTCCATAGCACGAACCGCAGCAGTCGCGGCCTGGTTCTCGGCGACAGCTTTGGTAACACGGTGCTCAGCGATGGCACATTAGAGCGAGCTTTGCCTCACATTCCCTGGTCTTCGGTCGGCTCCATGTTGATCGATCATGACGGCGTGATCTGGGTCAGCGGTTCGGAAATTGGTGTGCTTGCCTATGCAGCCCACGGTCCGCCCCGCTCCTATACCACGGCGAATGGCCTTGACGACAACAACGTTCTTGCCATCGCAGAAGATGCAGTCGGCAATGTCTGGGCCGGCACCATCTCCGGGCTCAATCGTATTCAC
Organism: Acidobacteriaceae bacterium; assembly: GCA_965276605.1. Taxonomy (GTDB): domain Bacteria; phylum Acidobacteriota; class Terriglobia; order Terriglobales; family Acidobacteriaceae; genus EB88. The sequence continues at coordinate 4,117,622 of OZ255619.1, read as the reverse complement.
AATGGGATTGTTACGCACATCTTCCCTTGCGCAAATATAACCTCGATATACCCTTCAGCCGACGGTAGCTTATGGGTGAGCTCCGAGTCCGGGCTGATCTACGTGCCTCCCGCGCTCGGACCGGTGCGGCTTTTCACACAGCGAGACAGCCTGCCTACCAACGTCATCGAGGGAGTTACTGAGGATACAGAAGGCCACTTATGGCTCGGCACCGAACAGGGCATAGTGCGGGTCAACAAAGCCGATTTGCTTGCTCCTCGAAACCATCCCCGGGCAATCCCGGTGGTGTTCGGTATGGGCGACGGCTTTCGCAGCGCACAGGTGCGCATCAACTCCGTCTTTCGCTCCCGGCAAGGTAGCATCTGGTTTGTAACTTTGCAGGAACTGGCAGCGATCAATCCCCGCGGGATACAGGCCAAACCTTTAGCTCCGATCCTTATTGATCGAGTGGATATTGACGATCAGGATGCCGCCCTCGTTCCTTCGCTCACAGTACCGGCCGGTCGCCACCGCCTGAAAATCCGATACACCGTCCCGGAGTTTCGGATTCCCGGCCGCATACGCTTTCGCTACCGGCTTGAAGGTTGGGATAAGAAATGGATTGAAGCCGGCACTCTCCGCGATGCTACCTACACCGGCATTCCACCTGGTAGCTATACATTCCGCGTTGCCAACTCTGATGGGTATGGTAACTGGATCTCAGTAGACAGTGACTTACCGATAAGAGTTGTCCCGTATTTCTATCAAACCGGCTGGTTCCTGACTCTTGTCGCATTACTCCTTGCCACCTGCATCTGGCAGATGCACAGGTGGCGCGTCGCCCAAGTCAGCGCCAGTATCAATGCTCGCCTGCAGGAGCGTTTACGGGAGCGCACGCGCATTGCTCGTGAGTTACATGACACGCTACTGCAAGGCATGCTCGGCGTCTCCATGCAGATGTATGCCGCCTCCCAACAGGCTCCCGCTCATGCCGCCATCTCCTCTGTTCTCAGCCATGCCTCCCAGCGATTGCGTGAAATAGCTGAGCAGGGCCGGAAGGCTCTCGAAGACCTGCGCTCGCCCTCAGTAGTGCCAGCGTCGCTTGAGACCATGCTGGCTCTCACCTTGCGCGACATGGATTTGCCAGCCGATGTACAGCCTCAAATCCATAGCGCCGGCATCATTACTCATTTGTGTCCACTGGTGCAGGTTGAAGTTGAGCAGATCGCCCGAGAGGCTGTAGCCAATGCTGTCCAGCACTCCGGTGCTAATACTATACGGCTTGATATTGTGTACCAGCCTGCTCATTTCTTCATGAGCGTAAGTGATGACGGTTGTGGTATTGACCAAGAAACGCAAAAGTCTGGACGCCACGGCCACTGGGGCATCACTGGTATGCGCGAGCGCGCGGAATCCATTGGAGGCCGCCTGCGTATACTTCCCCATGTTCCTTGCGGCACGGTCGTCGAGATCTCGCTGCAAGGCGACATCGCCTACATCGACTCACCGCGCCGGCAACCGCCCTCGACCTGGCGCCGGCACCTTCACCTTTAACAGGCTAACCACGTCAAATCCTGTACCTAATCCAAGGAGAGCGGACTCACTTCCATGATTAGAATTCTCAGCATTGATGACCATCCAGCATTCCGTGAAGGTCTTGCCGCTATCCTGAATACTCAGGAAGACATGCGCCTCATCGGCCAGGCTTCTACAGCGCAACAGGGTATCCTCGCCTACAATGAGCACCTGCCCGACGTAACTCTGATGGATGTTCGTCTGCCTGATATTTCAGGAATCGAAGCGCTCGCTGCCATTCGTGCCAGCGACCCCGGCGCCCGAGTGCTTATGCTTTCCACTTTTCAGGGCGACGCCAGCATTGCGCGCTCCCTTGCCGCCGGCGCACGTGGCTACATGCTCAAGACCATGATCCCCGGCGAGATGCTCGATGCCATTCGCACTGTACACGCTGGCGAGAAGTGCATTCCGCCGCTCGTGGCAACCCAGCTCGCTGCTTACCTCTCTGAGCAGCCGCTCACCTTGCGAGAAAGTGAAATCCTTAAGCACGTGTCCACTGGTAATAGCAATCAAGACATTGGAAAACTACTGTTTATCAGCGAGCAGACAGTCAAAGCTCACCTGCGGCATATTATGGATAAGCTTGGCGCGAGCGACCGTGCCCATTCTGTAGCTATAGCAGTACGGCGCGGTTTTCTTGAACTCTAAGCTCACCGGCCAACGCAAGAGTTGCTGAGCCAGTCGACGACTCTGTAGGTCAGTCGAAACTTACGCTTGAGTTATCCGTTCCAGACACAAGCCGTTGACCGTGGTGGCATCGCTATTTAGATTTGATTGCTGAGCTGGGTTGCCACTCCAGGCCAACAGGTCGGCCTTCGTATCAGCATTGCTGGCTTCTTGAGAAGCCTCAAAACACTTGCCAGATATGCTGGAGAAAACAGTTTTTGGCGTTCGCGCGCGCTGCCGTCGGCCGGATTTGCCCTGCTCAAGGTGCTCAATGTTCCTTGCCGAACCCGATCGGTTTAGACTTCCCAATCCATAGAGTATCGAGACCTTACGACTAGGCCAGCGATAACTTTTCATGCCGGGTCTTTTCCGTTGGATGCCTTGGTCTTAGTTGACCTGCCATTGTGCCCACATGAGCCTTCAGCGTGCTGCAGAACGCAGCCGCCGCAAAAAGATACAGCTTTGGCTGCGTTATCGAAGTCACCCGAAAGCAGTACTCGACAACTACCCGTTCTAACGATGTCGACTCAGCATCCCGCTACCTATAATTCGTCACATTATAGATGGTGGGTTCAAGCACACAAGGCACTCGTCTTGCAGCAACTGAAATCACATAACAGACCCACCGGGTAGATTCTTTCGAGGTTATAGACACAATGAGGTTAATTCGGTTTAAGCGAAGCGGTATCGCGGCATTCATCTTGTCCGCTTCGCTTGCGGTAAGTGTGTGCGTTTATGCACAGCAGGACGAGGGAGCTATACAGGGAACCATAACCGATAGTTCCGGCGCGGTTCTGCCCAATGCCGCAATAACCCTGACCAATACCGATCAGGGGCTTGTGTTGACTGCGAAGACCGATAGCAATGGAACATACTTTTTTTCTCCTGTAAAAATCGGTAGTTACAGCGTCAGCGCAAATGCCCCCGGCTTCCAGGTAGTGACCCAGGAGCACCTTGTGCTCAGTGCGCAGCAGCGCCTGAATATCAATCTGAAGCTGACGCCCGGCGCGCAGAGCGAGAATATTACCGTCAACACTGCTCCGCCCCAACTACAAACGGAAGAGGCATCTGTCAACCAGGTATTCACTCAGCAGCAGCTGAATGACACCCCCCTGGCTGGCCGGAACTGGGTCTTTATCGCACAACTCGCGGCCGGTGCCGCGCCGCCTTCCGGAGCCCGGGGCGCCGGCACCGGTGACTTTGCCGCAAGCGGCTCCCGGTCGGACGAAAACAACTTTATTCTTGATGGCGTGGACAACAACGTAAACGTCGTGGACTTTATCAACGGTGCGTCTTTTACCGTTCAGCCGCCACCCGATGCTCTGTCCGAAGTGAAAGTTCAAACGAGCAGTTCGAGCGCGGAGTTTGGACACTCCTCCGGCGCGGTTCTGAACGCGAGTATCAAATCGGGAACCAACAGCTTCCACGGCTCTCTCTGGGAGTACGCGAGAAACGATGCTTTTAACGCGCACCAGTACTTTGATGGGCCGACTGACAAGCTTCCCGAGTACAGGCAGAACCTGTTTGGCGGAACCCTGGGCGGCCCGATTCAAAAGAATCACCTGTTCTTCTTCGGCGACCTTCAAGCGAACCGCATTGTGAACGGAAATAACGAGATCATCACCGTTCCATCTCTTTTGGAGCGGCAAGGTAACTTTACCGAACTGCTGAACCCCGCGCAAACCGGCGGTGTGCCGCAGTACCTATACCAGCAAAGGTCGGCTGGTGGGCCCAACCCGAATGTGAAGAATCAGGGTGCGACCATTGCTACAGCGAGCCCCTACCAGCAGAGCTGCAACGGCGTATTGAACGTGCTCTGCCCCACAGCGATCAATCCCCTGGCGCAGAAAATTCTCAACTTATATCCCTTGCCCAACAGGGTGAACACCGCGCCAAATGGGTTGCTGAATGATAACTACACGCAGCCCATTAATAACATTGACAATACAATTCAATGGGATGGTCGCGTAGACTATAACGTAAGCCCTAGCGATCAGGCGTTTGTACGCAACAGCTATGTGCACCAATACCAGGCTTACCCGTCGCCGCTCGGTCCCATCCTGGATGGAGGCAGCTTCGGCTCAGATGGCAATCAGGTGAACATTGGCGACAATTTTGCCTTAAGCGAAACGCATGTGTTTTCCCCGAGACTGATCAATGAGTTCCGCTTCGGTTACAACTACGGACATTTCTACTACACGCAGCCAAACGCACAGAACCTCGGCTTTGCCGCCTCGATCGGGCTGGGAGGCGTTCCCGAAACTCCTCTGAACGGCGGCTTACCGCAGACCTCTGTCGGCTCTGGCGTGCAGAGCTTCGGTGCCCCGAGTTATTACCCTTCCGACGAACATGAAAATGTATGGCAGGCGCTGGACAACGTCACCTTTAATCTCGGGAACCACTCGATCAAAACCGGTGTCAGCATACAACGCATTGAGTTCAGCACGCTGCAGCCCTCTAATGGTCATGGTAGCTATACCTATAACGGCAACTATTCCAGCGCGTACAACATTCCAAATACCGGAACGGGTCTTGCCGATTTCCTCTCCGATAACCAGAACAATGCATCCATAACGACGGCTTCTCCTGTCATTGATGTACGCTGGGACCGCTCTGCCTATTTCCAGGACGACTGGAAGGCGACCCCGCGGCTGACTCTGAATCTCGGGTTGAGAGTTGAAAATCAGTCACCTTACTACGAGCGTCACGATAACCAGGCAAACTTCTATCCGACCCAGGGTATAACCTACGATCCAACGGCAAGTCAGCAGGGACAGTCGCACAGCGCCGGCGTATATGTTCTTCCGGAGAAAAGCCGCAATACCCCCCTTCCTGCCAACTTCACCAGCGTACTCGCAAAAGACAACATCTCCATCCAGTACAGCTCGAATCGGTATCTAATCGACTACCCGCTCCTTAGCTGGGCCCCTCGAATCGGCGCTGCCTACAAGCTCGATGACAGGAGTGTAATACGCGCCGGCTTCGGCATTTTCTTCGGGGGCATAGAAAGCGTGGGCTTCGCTCCAAACCTTGGACTGAACTTCCCGTTTACCTCCACGCCAACGATTACCAATCCGGGCAATCTTTCCTGCATAGCGAGCAATGGGTGTTTGACCGATGGTATTACTCTCGCCACAGGTCTGGGTCCTTTCATCGCCAATGGCGGCCTCACGAATTTTGGTGGCACGCCCGGCCTGAGAGGTATCTCGAACAATCTCAGCACGCCATACACCGAGCAGTTCAACCTCAACTTTGAGCATGCAATTACCAATACGCTGACCATGACGATGGGGTATGTCGGGGAGGTTTCCCGCCATGAGTCTAATTTCCCGAACTTCAACAGCTCGCCTGTCATCACGCCACAATGTAACAGCGCCGGGTCAAACAATACGCCGACAAACCTGCCTTGTGGCACGGGCAATGCACAGAACCCCTTCAGCGATGTAGGCGTCACACTGCAGATAAATGACGGAATGTCCGCCTACCATTCGCTGCAAACGAAACTCGAGAAGCGAATAAGCAACAATCTCTCGTTTCTTGCGACCTATACCTGGTCGCATCAGATGACCGACTCAGGGACCGCGATTGCGCAGCAAGATAACTTCACCAGCGCAGGAGGACCGGCAAACTATCCGATCTTCGGGACTCGCCAGGGCTTCGCAAATGGTCCCGAGGATGTCAGGAATCGTTTTACCTTCAGTGGAGAGTACGCACTTCCATTTGGAAAAGGGCAGCGTTACCTGAACGGGAATGGCCCGCTCACCCAGGCTTTCGGCGGATGGCAGACTACCCTGACAGAGCAGATTCAGGACGGCGAGCCATTCACCGTAGGAACAGCCAATATTACAACTGTCAACAACCTCGGCCAGAATGCAATCCTGGTCGGCGATCCGTTTAAGGGCGGCGGTTCTCGTGATCCCAGCCTGAACTGGCCTGCCGACCCTAATACCGGTTTGATCCCGACTTGCCCGACCAAGGTGCACACGCTCCAGGCCTGGTTCAATCCCTGCGCATTCAAAAACCCATTGCCGGCCAGCGCTGTGACGAGTGCGATCACGACTGCTTCAGGAGCTGCGCCTTTCCTCGGAGACCGCGACAATCAGATTCCTGGTGTGGGTTACAACCGCACGAACATGTCCGTGTTTAAGTCGTTTCCGTTGTTCCGGGAATCGCAGCTGCAAGCGCGCGCGGACATCTTCAACGTGTTCAACGCCCCAGCTTTCCTGATTACTGGAGGGAACGACGGTCCGACCGGATCTACGATCGCTCCGGGCAGCTATCGTTTCTTCCAGAACGATACTCCCAACTCACGATTCTTCCAGTTCTCCCTCAAATATTCGTACTGAGCGCTAAATTGAACTGGCAACACGTCGAGTTTGATCGAAAGCTGGGCGGCCGAGTCTGCGAAAGGTAATCGTCTACCGGGTTGGCCTCGCAAATCAGGCAGTCGTCGTGTCCTGCCCCCTCCCAGGGATTTCCCCTTGCAGCAGGGAAGTGGGCAGCGGTGAGATTTACGGGATCTTGTAAGATACTCTCGAGACAAACACTTCTGGTGTACTGCCAAGTCCCGGAAATAGGTTAAAGTGATCAGATTCTCGAATGATGCACCTGTTCTACGCTTGATATCGCGGAACGTCGCGGTGGCGTTTGCCTGCCTGGGGCTTATGCTCTCAGCTTCTGGGCAGCAGCCGTTCCAGACCCTGCTCGTTGGCATCGATCACCGCACTGTCACCAACCTCGACGGCGACTGGCACTACCTTGTTGATCAGTCTCCAAGCCGAGCCCTCTACACAGGCACGGGCGCCATCAACGATCGCAGTTACGCGCTCAATACTCACCCCAATATCGACAGCGGCCCGCATAATGAAGAATACGACTTCTCGACCGCCCCCACCCTCAAAGTTCCTGGTGACTGGAACACCCAGGTCGCGCAGCTTTTTAATTACGAGGGCGTTGTCTGGTACCAGCGATACTTCGACGCTCAGCCCAAGCCCGGTACCCGCACCTTTCTCCATATTGGTGCAGCTAACTACCGTTCTCACGTCTGGGTAAACCAAAAGAGGGTGTGCGACCACGAAGGCGGCTTCACTCCGTTTGACTGCGATGTTACCAGTGTTCTGCGCCCCGGCTCCAACTTTGTCGTCATCGCCGTGGACGCGACACGCCTGGTCGATGGGATCCCGTCTGTTGGCTATGACTGGTTTAATTACGGCGGTCTTACCCGTGATGTCTCCCTCGTCACCGTCCCCACAGCCTTCATCGACGACTACGACGTCCATCTGGTGCACGGACCCGCTTGGCAGCCCGGCAACACGGAACTCACCGGCTACATCCATGTCCTCGACGCCACCGCCGGAACCACCGTGACCCTCGACATACCAGAAGCCGGAGTTCACGCCAGGCTCAAGACCGAAGCTGACGGCCAAGCTCCTTTCACCGTAAAGGCCAGTAAGCTGACCCTCTGGTCTCCAGAGACCCCCAAGCTCTACAAAGTAACCCTCTCGTCAGGCTCAGGAGGGCAACTGGACAAGCTCACGGATGACATAGGCTTCCGCGACATCCGCGTCGATGGAACCCGCATCCTCCTCAATGGCAAGGCCGTCTTCCTTCAAGGCGTTAATGCGCATGCCGAAGCTCCAATCCGCGGCGGCCGGGCCGACAACGACCAGGATGTTGCCACTATCTTCAATTATCTGAAAGACCTCAATGTGAACTTCGTCCGCCTCTGTCACTATCCCCACGACGAGCGCATGGAGCGCGCTGCGGACCGCGATGGCATCATGATCTGGTCCGAAATCCCTAACTGGCAACACATCTCCTTCGATAAGCCCGAAGTTTACGCGAAGGACATCTCCATGCTGAGAGAGATGATCCGGCGCGACCGCAACAAAGCCTCCGTCATTCTGTGGTCCGTCTCTAACGAAACCGGGAACAATCCGACTCGCACCAACTTCCTTACCGGCCTCGTCAAGGAAGCCCGTAGGCTTGACTCCACTCGCCTCATTACCTCCGCGCTCAACTCAGAGCACATCCAAGGCAGTACCGGCACGTTGAACGATCCTTTCACTGAGGCCTTGGATGTTGTCGGTGTGAACGAGTACATCGGCTGGTATGGCGGTGCGCCCGAGGACGCCGATAACATCCACTGGACGCTCCCTGAAAAGCCCATCATCATGAGCGAGTTCGGAGCCGAGGCCAAGCTCGGAAATCATGGCCCGGACAACCAGCGTTGGACCGAGGAGCAGCAGGCTAATGTCTACAGGCATCAGCTGACCATGTTCGCGAAGATCCCTCAGCTCCGAGGCATTACTCCCTGGATACTCATCGACTTTCGTTCCACCACCCGCAACATCCCCAAACTCCAGGATGGCTACAACCGCAAGGGCCTCTTATCGGAAGACGGCAGAAAGAAGCAAGCTTTCTTCATCATGCAGAAAGCATACAAAGACAAAACGGTAGGCAAGCCCGAATAGGTTGGACCAGAGTTAATGCAGGACAGGTTGGCGCAGGCCTTGTGAGACCGTGCAACCTCTCGACTCGATTCGAAATGCCGGATGTCAAGGTTTATCTGGCGAGCTTTGGCGTAGAGAACGTCGGAACCGGCAGTTATGCGTGTATGGGCTGCTGCCAAAGGAGAGTGCGTTGAAGTTGGGGGCGCCCAGCGAGGTGAAGGCGTCGATCCTGGAGGGTAGTTTGACCTTGAGTTGGAACCCGGTACCCGGCGCACGGATGTATCGCGTCCTGCGCACAAGCACGCTCAAGCCGGAAGCGAAGACAATCGCAAGGGGATTGACAACACCGCGCTTTACGGAACCCGCACCCGAGAGAGGCGAATCGGCTTTTATACAGTCCTCGCAGTTGGAACCAACGGGAGCAGCGCTAAGTCAGAGGCTGTGAAGGTAACATCGCCGGCTGGAAAGCGGATGGAGGATTGAACAGCTGGGATTGCACCGAAAATCTACAACTATGATTTAAGGCTGATCACGAAGCTCATCGGCTCTTAATGCAGGTTGTATTTGCATCGGCGCCGGTATCCAGAAATCGAAGAAGATTTAATCGGTAAGTGCGTGAAGGGCATCCTGCGATCTATCTGTCATGACGTGGTAAAGGCTTGTGCTTTCCCTGAGAGACTATGGTCATCAAGCAGAAACGGAACTCGCCTACACTCGCCGATGTTGCTCGAGAGTCGGGCCACTCAATTACAACGGCCTCACGCGTATTGAACGGAGGAGCCTCTGTCAGTAAGGCCAAGGCAATAGAGATCCGGGATGTGATGAGCCGTCTTGGTTACCGGCCAAATGCGCTAGCGCGTGGGCTTAAAGCGCGACGATCCGCCACCATCGGGATGATCGTTGCGGATGTGTCCGACCCGTTTACCGCCAGGGCCGTCAAAGCAGTGCTAGAGGTTGCTCGCGCCAACAGGCACGTAGTTTTGTTAGCAAGTTCGGGAGGCTACCCCGAAGTGGAGCGTTCCGAGATTGAGAACCTCATAAGCCGCCAAATCGATGGATTGTTGATTGCCCCCGCCGATGGCCGGAATGATAACTTCAGTGACGTCATCTCTGCTGGCCTGCGAGTCATTACTTTTGAGCAACCCTTTCCGGATTCACCTTTCGATGTTGTGACGATCCACAATCGACGAAGTGCAAGAGATGCAACTCAACACCTGCTGGATCATGGCTTCCGGCGTGTCATTGCGATCGGTGCCCGCCCTTACCTTTACGCTTGTTCTGAGCGTCTTGCGGGATATAGTGAAGCACTAATATGCGCTTCACTCGAACCTCGACCCTGTTTGGTCGAGCATGAAAGTGTCCTGACAACTGAGTGGCTTTCAGCGGCCTGTTTCAGAAAGCATAGAGCAGACGCCATCATTTGCCTAAGCTGGGCCTGCACCATGCTGACAATTCGCGCTCTGCAACAACTCGGAAAAGAACCCGGACGAGACGTTCCCATGTTTTCCTTCGACGATTTCGAATTGGCAGAGATGCTCACACCTGGTATCTCCGCTGTACGCCAGCCCGCTGAGAGGTTTGGATATGAAGCCGCGAGATTGCTCTTTAGACGGCTGAACGGCGAGGCCTTGGAACAACGCGTCTCGTTGGTGCTGCCGTCGGAGCTCGTACTGCGGGAATCTTGCGGGTGCCTAACGAGCGGCCACACAGCTGCCCCGGGCGTGCGACGCCCGCAGGGTCCAGGGAGGGACCAGGTTGACGGCGGGATTGTCTCGAAGCCCAATCAAATCGGAGGGGTTCACTTATGACTGCCCTGCAGGGGCAGATCGGACTGAAGCTTAACCCGGCCACAGATCCAGTTGCGAGCATCATCCTCGATGCCGCTCGTATGCCGACGCATAACTAAGCTTTGCGCCTCCTGATAAGCCCGAACCCAGTTCTAACTCGGTGGCAAGGTCAACTGAGCTTGAACTGAAGGGCAGCGAAGTGGAGACAGCGCGTCTCAGCCATCGGCATTTGTGAAGCCTTTTCTCTACACTGCGTTGTTCAAGGCGACTTATCGTTTGCTAAGGGCGAGCAGGTTTTGCCATCCGGTCTTGCTCATTCTGAGCCGCTGCCCATTTGCGAGCAACACAGAGCCTTCGCCGTGGCCCTCGCGCAAGATTTCGCGGACGCGATCAACTGGAACGATGACGGAGCGGTGGATGCGCACAAACCTCCTGGGGTCAAGGGTTTCAGCGAGCCGCTTGATGGGCTCGCGCAAGAGGTACTGCTTGCCTCCGGCGTACAGGCAACTGTAGTAATCCGCCGCCTCGATCCAGTCGATTTCGTCTATGGGGAGGAAGCGCTCGCGGGCGCCGTGAGGCACCAGCAAGCGCTGGGGATATTCCTTTGCTGCAGCCGCGGTCGCAAGGCTTGTTAGCAGTTGCCGCAGCTGCACCTCGCCGAGCGAAGAGGCTTGCATCTGTATGTGCTGTTTGGCGCGAGCTACCGCGGCCCGGAGCCGCGCGGGCTCAATCGGCTTGGTCAGGTAATCGAGCGCCTGCACGTCGAAAGCTCTCACCGCGTAACGGTTATGCGCGGTAACAAAGATGATAGATGGCATACGCGCGCCGCCTATCTGCTCGATGACCTCGAAGCCGCCCTTACCCGGCATCTCGATATCAAGAAAGAGAAGGTCGATCCGCTGCACCTGGAGCTTTGCGACGGTTTCCCGCCCGTTGCGGCACTCCCCTGCCAAAGAGATCTCCTCGTCGTCGGCAAGGAGAAAACGGAGCCGCTCGCGCGCCAGAGGCTCGTCGTCCGCGATGAGCGCCTGGAGCCGCATCAGGCGCGCTCATAGGGGATAGCGATAGATACTTCGAAGCCACCCGAGGCAAGCGGGCCGGCCGCCATCGTGTAGGCATCATTGTAGAAGTGCGTCAGCCGCTCGCGCGTGTTTCCGAGTCCGATGCCAAGGCCGCGTTCGGGTCGTATTCCTGCACCGCGGCCTGTATCGCGCACTTTCAGCAGCAGCGTAGCGCCCTCGCGACGGGCAAAGGTTTCCACAAGCCCGGCGTCTTCAGCGTTTGCTATGCCGTGCCGGATCGCGTTTTCAACAATGGGCTGCAGCAGGAAGGAAGGCACCAGTCCGTCGAGAACGCCGGGCTCGACCTGCAGTCTCACACGGAGCCGGTCGGCGAAACGCACCTGCTCAATTGCGAGGTAATTCTCGACCACTTCGAGTTCCCGGGACAAAGGGATCTTCTCAGGAGCAGCCTGTTCGAGGGTGGTCTTCAAGATGGCGTTTAGGTGCGCAAGCATGGCAGAGGCCTGCGCCTGCCTGCCGAGTTCAACCAGGGTGGTGATGGCATTGAGTGTGTTGAAGAGGAAATGCGGCTGCATCTGCGCTTGCAGGGTGCGCAGATGTGCCGCGGAAAGTTGCTTTTCAAGCGCAAGCGAGCGGATCGCGTTTTGCTGCGACTGGAGCTGTACGCGAATGACGCCCGTGATCCCGAACAGAAAGCCGTAGAGAAGCACCTCCATGCCGAAGCGATTCAGATCAAGCAGGCTGGTGAGAACGGCAAATGGAGTTGCGTGTGCATGCCAACCGGCAACTGTGAAACCGAGGCTGCCAAGCAAAAGAAGGTGCGCGAGGCCCAGCATTGAACCAAGGAGTAGGTGCAAGGAAACTGTCTTTACGGACAAGTTGGTAAGCGCGGAGTGCCGTCGGCCGAAGCTCCACAAAGCGCTTGCAATTAAAGCCCACCATAGCCAGAGCACGGCTCCGTAAAGAAGTGACGGTAAATACCATATGGAATGGCACTCGCTTGCTGTAGCGAGAGCAAGTAGGGAGGCGGTACCGAAGATTACGGCAGGGGCATGGATGCTTCGACCACCGCTGGGAAAGGGGGCGTCTGCGCCGCCTCCGCCTGCCCGCCGAAGCTGTTTCGTTTGAGGTGTGAAGACGATCGCGCTCATGGGACGTCCTTTTCTGCCGCCGCAGCTCTAGGGAGAGCGAGGCTGGAAGCCCGGAAGCGTTTACGAGATTCGCCCCATGCTCCCGTTTGATGTTCGGTGTGGCCACTGTCCCAGAATCCTACTCCGGGCACTCCAAACCCTCTCTTCCTTTGCAGCAAAGAGCCACTTTTCTGCAGCAAGCTGGCTGGAACCATGCGCCCGAGGCCTGCGCCGTCGTTCCCTGCGCACTTGCCCGTGCTGCCTGCAGCGGCCGCTTCTTCTGCTGCATGCTTGTGGCTTCAGACGCGGGCAGCGCAGAGACTGGCTCCGTGATGACTGGAAAACACAAGTACGGCTTGAAGGCGCTTCTCGCAGCAGGGCTGTGCCTCCCGCTCTCCGCGTGCACCCGAGCCGCGGCCAAGGTGGACGCCAAGGAGGCGGACGCGATACCCGTGCGTGCTGTTCCGGCTGTTTCACGAGACGTGCCTATCGAGGTCAACGCTGTCGGCAACGTAGAGACGCTGGAGAACGTGGCGGTCAAGCCGCGGGTTGCCGGGCAGATCGAGCAAGTGGCGTTTGCCGAAGGGCAGACCGTGGCCAAAGGGCAGCTACTGTTCCGCATCGACCGGCAAACGCTTGAGCAGCAGGCAGCCGGGCAGCAAGCGGAACTGGCGCGCGATGCCGCTCTGGAGGATCAGGCGCGCGCAGTGGCAGCCCGGGACAGCGCCGCCGAACGGCAGAACCGGGCGGACGCCGGGGTCGCCGAAAAGCTTGGTGCGCTTGGGGTGCTTTCCGGGCAGCGGGTTGATCAACTCATGACGGCAAGCGACACCTCGCACGCGGCGCTCGCCTCTGACCAGGCGGCGATGGAGGCAGCGGCGGGCACCACCAGGGCCGACCGCGTACGGCTGGCCCAGACGCGGCTCGAGCTTGGGCGCACAGACGTGGTCGCGCCGATCGCGGGACGCGCAGGAGCGATCCTGGTACAGGCAGGCAATCTGGCGCAGGACAGCCAGACGACCTTGGTCACGCTCATGCAACTGAGCCCCATCGCCGTCAGCTTCGGACTGCCCGAGCAGAGCCTGGCTGACGTACAACGTTTGAACCGTATCGGCACGCTTCTGGTCGAAGCAAGCGCAGGAAGCGGGCAGGCTGCGGCAGGCAGGCTGATGTTTATCGATAACACGGTCGACAGAACCAGCGGGACCGTCCGGCTCAAGGCCATATTCCCAAATGCCGGCGAAGCGCTCTGGCCCGGTGAGTTTGTCGCGGTGCGCCTGCGTCTGCGCATCGATCCGGGGCGCATGGTCGTGCCCACGTCCGCGATCGAGAACGGGCTCGACGGCAAATACGTGTGGCTCGCGCATTCCGGTAAGGCTATTGTCGCGCCCGTGACCGTGCTGCGCACCTATAAGCCGCCACAGGGAGCGGAGCAGGCGGTACTCGGCAGCGGCATCCGGCTGAACGATCTCGTAATCACTGAAGGGCAGCTGCGACTGACTGAAGGCTCCCGGGTTGCGCTGCTCGGGGCGCCAATTGAAGAAAAGGGCCAGCCATGACAAGCACTCCCGGGCAGCACGGGCGTCCATGCGCCTGACCGAGTTCTTTATCCGTCGCCCCGCTGCCACGACGCTGCTCGCAGCAGCACTCGCGGGCTTCGGCGTCCTCAGCTACTTCTCGCTCCCTACAAGCAGTCTGCCAGAGGTCGAGTACCCGACGATACGAGTGTCAGCAGCCCTGGCCGGCGCCAATCCTGACACCATGGCGTCTACGGTTGCAACCCCGCTCGAAACTGAGTTCTCCTCCATCCCCGGGGTTGAGCACATGATCTCGACCAGCCTTGCCGGCCAAACCAACATCACGCTTCAGTTCAACTTGGACCGCAGCGTCGATGCCGCTGCCCAGGACGTTCAGGCTGCCATCGCGCGCGCAGCCGGGGCCCTGCCATCCGCCATGCAGTCGCCGCCTTCCTATTCCAAGGTGAACCCGGCGCAAGATCCGATTCTGTGGCTCGAAATGTCCTCGAAGACGATCTCTTTCGATGATTTCGCGAAGTTCGCGAGAGAAGTTTTTGCGAAGCGCATCGCCATGGTCAACGGCGTCTCACAGGTCGCCGTGTACGGCCCGGACCGGCCCGCGATCCGTATCGAGGCAGACCCTGCGAAGCTGGCTGCCTACGGCCTCGACCTTGAGCAGCTCCGCACCGCGCTGACCGCAGGGAGCACTAATATGCCCTCTGGCACGCTCTATGGGGACTCGCGCGATTATTCGCTTGCAACGGACAGCCAGCTCAGCTCCGCGCCGGAGTTCTCACAGCTTGTAGTTGCTTACCGCAACGGCGCGCCACTGCGGCTCAATCAGGTGGCAAGCGTGGTCAACGGCTCTACGAACGATAAGGCTACGTTCTGGATCAATGGACAACGCAGTGTCATTCTCGCCGTGCGCAAACAGCCCGGCGCGAACACGGTCGTGGTCGCCGATCACGTCAAGGAAGTGATCCTCTCCTTGCGCGACAGCATGCCCCCGGGCGTTGCCTTCGGCAAGGTGGCAGACCAGGCAGACATTGTGCGCGACTCGATTGCCGAGGTGAATCGGACGCTGCTGATCACCGTGAGCCTTGTCGTGCTGGTCATCTTTGCGTTCTTGGGCACGCTTTCGTCCACTCTCATTGCGAGCGCGACCATTCCCATCTCCATTCTCGGCTCATTCATCGCCATGCGGCTGCTGGGGTATTCGGTCGATATCTTCTCGATGCTGGCCCTGACGCTTTCGATCGGCTTCATCGTCGATGATGCCATCGTGGTCATTGAGAATGTTGTACGCCACAGCGAGATGGGGAAGGGAAGTGTGGAAGCCGCGCTCGACGGGGCGGGCGAGGTCGGTTTCACGGTGATCTCGATGACCCTGTCGCTTGTGGCTGTGTTTCTGCCGGTGCTTTTCCTCGGCGGCGTGCTGGGGCGCTTGCTGCGGGAGTTCGCCGTTGCTATCTCGGTCAGCATCCTGCTCTCCGGCATTACGGCGCTCACGCTTACGCCCATGCTGGCCAGTCGCTTCCTCACGGCGCGCCGGCAAGCCACAAGCCGTTTCGCGCGAGCTGCGGAGCGTTGCTATGCCGTGCTGGAAGAGACCTACCTGCGGTCACTCGAGTGGGTGCTGCAACGCCGGCGCATGGCTCTCCTGTTTAACCTCGTGACCGCGGCGCTTACTGCTTACCTCTTCCTCGTCGTGCCGAAGAGCTTCCTGCCGGCGGTCGATGTTGGTTCGTTCTCGGGCAGTCTTGAAGCCGCGCAGGACACCTCCTTCGAGCGCATGGTGGCGTACGGGCAGGAGGTCAACAAGCTGCTCGCGGAGATTCCCTGGCAGGCAAGTAACCTCTCCGGGATCGAAGCACAGAACGCAGGCTGGTTCCATGTCAACCTCGCCGCAGACAGGCGCAGACCGAATGTCGCTCTCATCATGTCCAGGCTTCAGGCAAAGCTGAGCGCCATTCCTGGACTCAAGGTATATCTGCGGCAAGACAGCTTTCTGAACCTAGGCCAGGATGAAACGCGCTCGCAGTACGCGGCCTCGCTCCAGGGCCCGGACGCGGAGGAGCTCTATCGATGGGCGCCGCGGCTTCAGGCCAGGCTCGCTTTGTTGCCGGAGCTTGTAAACGTGTCGAGCGATCTCGAGGCGAGCGCGCCGCGGCTCAATATCGCGATCCAGCGCGACCTTGCCAGGTCGCTCGATGTGGACCCGGAAAAAATTGCAAACACCCTCTATGACGCCTATGGAAACCGCCGGGCGAGTGGTATCACCGCGACTTCTGAGCAGTACGACATTCTTCTTCAGGTCGCGAAACAGTACCAGCAGAATCCGGACGCTCTCCAGAGCCTGTACGTTCTATCGAACGTGGGCCACCTGGTGCCGCTTTCCGCCGTCACAACGACGACCGAGGCCGTGGCGCCACTTAGTGCGCACCACATCGGCCAGTTTCCTGCCGTAACGTTCCAGTTCGACCTCAAGCCCGGTGTCTCGCTCGAACGCGCGACGGGTATTATCCGCGCGGCTGCAGAGGCGATCGGCATGCCCGCGACTCTGAGCTTTGCCTTCCAGGGCACCGCCGCCCAGTTCCAAAGTTCGCTCAAGGGCCTTGGGCTGCTGCTAGGCATTGCCATACTTGTCATTTACCTGGTTCTCGGGATGTTGTATGAAAGCTTCATCCACCCGCTTACTATTCTGTCCGGGCTACCCTCGGCAGGTATCGGCGCTTTGCTGACGCTTCTCGCCTGCGGTAAGGACCTGAACCTGTACTCGTTTCTCGGCATCATCCTGCTGATCGGCATCGTGAAGAAAAACGCGATTATGATCGTTGATTTCGCTCTCGACGCGGAGCGCAGCGCAGGCCTCGGGCCGGAGCAGGCCATTCGATGGGGTTGCGTCCAGCGGCTGCGCCCCATCCTGATGACCACTATGGCCGCACTGCTTGGCGCGTTGCCGGTCGCCTTTGGCAGCGGGGTGGGCGGCGAGGCGCGCCGTCCACTCGGAATCGCCATCGCAGGCGGCCTCCTGCTTTCACAACCGCTTACTCTCTACATCACGCCCGTGGTGTACCTGTATCTCCACCGCTTCCAGCAAAGCGCGCAGGCTCGACCCGATCCATCGAATGCAGGAACCCGCACACCTAGTTTCAGCGTGTCCGATGCTTCTCAAGGTGCAGATCGAAGGAGGCCGAGCGTGCGAGTGTGATTCTGTCGCCATTGCGCAGCTTCATCGCGACTCCTGGCTCGATTCTGCGATTGCGCAGAAACGTGCCATTGGAACTGTCGAGGTCGATCAGGAAGCAGAGGTTGCCTCGCTTATGTACCTCGCAGTGAAAGCGAGACACCTGTCGATCGGGATCGCGGACCAAAACTTCATTCTTCTTTCCGCCATCCATGGCGACGGCGCCGATGTGGGTTACCTCCTGGTTGAGCAGGAAGCGCTTGCCCTTGTCCGGCCCGTCGAGAGCGACCAGCAGCGCAATCACCGACATGCGCCGTCGGCGCCAGAAGTAGATCGCCGCGGCCAGAAGCGCAAAGAGGCTGCCTCCGCCGAGGCCCAGCCGTAGCAGAAGCCGATTGCGTAGCCGCTGGCCCACTATGCTCTGCAGCCGATCGACTTCGGGGCCCGCCGCGCCAAGTCGTTCGGCGTCGTTCAAGTGGTCGTGCGCCTGGTTCGGATCGCCGCGCAGAAGGTCGTCCTGCGTCTGATGCAGCAGTGCGTCGCGCCGGGCGAGCGTCGCGCTGTTCTTCACTGTCGAGGCCTGCTGCGTCTGCTGGGTGTGCTCGTGAATCAGGTTGGCGGCATCGACCTGCGCCTGCGCCTTGTCGAGCCGTTGCTGGGCCGGCATATCGCTCGGATCGAGCACCAGAATCTGCTTGTTGATGCGCACAGCATCTTCTGGTGTGGAGGTACTCAGCGCGTCTACGGTCAGCTGACGAACCTGTGCCTTCTGCGCCTTTTCTTCCGGCGACTCGCCCGGCATCACTGGCATTACCGGCATTGCTGCCGCACCGGGAGCGCCGGCAGCCGCGCCCGATGCTGAAGGCGTGCTGGCCAACGGTGCCGGGGGTGGTGCCTCAGGGCCCTTGGGCAAAACTGCCACAGTCACCGACTGCAGATCGAGCGCGGCGTGCTCGCTGCCGAGCCGAAATCCCAGCGGACCGGCAGCCGAGTGGAAGGCACCTTCGGGACGTGAGTCATAAAAATCCGTGACCTCGACGCCATTGATCCAGACAGAGAACCGATGCCCGCGGGCGATGACCGTACCGGTAAAGCTCTGGCCGGCAGGCACGGCTACCGCCCTGGCTTTTTGCAGAGCAATCAGGCCACCCGTTCCGAAGGACTTTCCTCCATGCGCGTTTTTTGTATCGTCGAGGTCAAGCGCATACCCTGACTTGAACTTGCCTGGTTCACTGCGGAAGAAAAGGCTTGCAGCTGGTTCTCCATCGTGTTCTGCCGCAGAGGTCTTCGCGCGGAACTGCAGGATGAAGTCGTCATATACTCTGGCGGTTTCAAGCTGCCCCTCGCCGCCCTCGCCGTGCATCGCCGGACTGCCCGACCAGACCGCTGGCTTGGGCGGCTTCGGCTTGCCGGACAGACCCGGGATGGGGATCTTGAAGCCCGAGGACTTCTGCGGGGCCGGCGCCGCGACCGACTTCCATCCGTCGAGGTTGGCGTGATTGTAGCTGTCGTCGAGATCGAGAGGCTTGAGCAGGATGCTGCGCAGCTCAAGGTGTGTGCCGCGAGGCGCGGTGAACTGGATCGAACCGATACGGTTCTTCGCGTTCGTGGTGTCTGTCACGCTCTGTCCATTGCACAGCGTGACCAGATGCGTGCCCTCGGCGCGAACTTCATAGTGGTTCCAGGAGGGAGTCGCGCAGGCTGCGTTCGGGGCCGCGCCGCCGCTGATCGTTGCATCGGCCAGCGACATGGCGTAGCCCGGCTGTGCCGGCTTGCTTTGCGGATCGTTGCGGAAGGTGAGCGTGGCGGGGACGCCCGTAAAGCGGGCCTCGAATTTCAGGTCGAAGTCGCCAAACGCGGCATCGGTGCGGATGCGGCTTTCCGTAGTCCCATCGCTTGCCAGCACGTCGCCGCTCGACTGCCAGTTGCCTGCTTCGGTCGTCCAGCCAAAGCGGCTGCTGCCGTCGAACAGTGCAAGCCATCCGTCGGCGGCCTCCACTGCGTTAACTGCGGCTGCGGCGCTTGATAGCGCGGAGAGACCTAGCAGGCAAGCGGCCAGCTGCGCTGAACGGTTTACAGATCGAGTTCGTCTACAGAAAGCGATCGGCATCAAAGCTCAGCTGTCCTTTCTGCGTGGCTGCGTGAGCGACGAGGTAGCGCAGAGACGTGCGTGCAGATCGCGACGCCGGCTCATGATTGTGAGGAGTCGCTCTCAATCAGGCGGCGTCGACGGGGCTGTGGTGCCTCGCTGTCAGCAGATGGTACCGGCCCGCGCCCGACTGGCGGAGTGTGTGCCGGCTGCAGCGGCGGTTTGAAAACGTGCGCTGGAACCTCCAGGGCCGAAGGCATCAGTGTGCTGCCTCCTGGCGCCTCGACCCTTGGTGCTTCAACCCGCGATTCCAGGCTGGCGGAGGCGTTACGGCTCGTCGCGCCGCCAACCTGCGCATAAAAGCGGTGCCGGACAAAGAGCAGCGCTGTCCTGGCATTGCTGTGGGCGGGTACAGCAACACGCAGATCTGTAACTGTGGCAACATCCGGCGCGTCGAAGTCGAACTCAACATTACGCTGCGCTGGAAACCGAACCTGCGCGATGCCCCGAATGGGCTCGCGCCGAGAGCCGCTGCCCTCGTTGATGCGGATCTCGACAGGCAGGTTTGTGTGCTCAAGAAACTCGTGATCGAGCTCGGACGTCAGCACGAGCCGGTATTTTTCCCGACCTTCGAGCCGAATGCCCGCAAAGTAGAAGGTCATTTCATCGCCGAAGCCCTGCAGTCTCGCGGGCTTGGCCGCAAGCTTGTAGAGCGCGCTTCCGCCGCGGTCAAAGACAAAGTTCATCGTTTCCAGCGACGGGCTCACGCGGAAGTCAATGTACTTGCCTTCAAGCGCGCTTTCGAGTGTCCGCAGCCCTTTGAGCGCCTTGATGACGGTGCGAACCTCGAGTCCAAGGTCGTCTTCAACCCGCCAGCGCCGGTGGCTCTTCAGCAGCAGTTTCTGCTGCTCCATTAAGGGCACATACTCAGTTTCGCCCGCGCTTTTCAGTGCGTCGAAGTATTGCTGCACAGGTGGATTGAGACTCAGA
This sequence comes from Acidobacteriaceae bacterium, assembly GCA_965276605.1. Lineage (GTDB taxonomy): Bacteria > Acidobacteriota > Terriglobia > Terriglobales > Acidobacteriaceae > EB88. The sequence goes on along the minus strand of OZ255619.1, from coordinate 4,097,228 downwards.
CTGACAGCCGCGCCCTGCAGAAACTTGCGCAGGGTGGCGAAGAACTGCGCCGGCGTCTGCACCGGGTTGAGGCAGTCGAAGAGGCAGTTTTCAATTGCTGGCACAATGCTTTTCACGAACTCCAGCGTATCGGCATCCATCGAGCCGTCGATGCCGCGTTCCCGCGCCATCTCGATGTACTCCTGCATGGCGCGATGCAGCTCGATAAAGCGTGTGGAGAGCAGGGAGAGCTGCTCGACGATCCGGCGCCATGCGCCCGTCAACTCGCTGTAGGCGGTGAGATTGGTGCAGGGCGGGATGAACGAGCTGTCACGCTCATATGCCACGGCATCGCCGCTGCGTCGAAGTCTGCAGATGGCAATCGCGTGCTCTGCCTCGTCCGCGTGCGGGTGCAGTGTGATCTGGCAGCTGCGAATCCGCTCCGTTTGCATATCGGGATTGTTCTCATCGGGTGCACCATCCACCGTACCGTAGGCGTGCGGAGAGGCCGCGATATACACGCGCATGTCCCGAATGCCGCCCAGAGTATCTTTTGCGAACTCAGCGTAAAGTGGCGCTTGGGGGCTTACCTCGATCGGTGTGCCGGCGACAGTGATGCCCCGGCACTGTGTCACGATCACGCGCAGACTCAACTCGTCTTCCGCGATCGTGATGACCGGGTCGTTGCGCAGGGCGCCAAACTCACTTTCCGACAGTCGCGGACCGCCACCAATCAGACCGAATTGATCGGCGGTGTACCTTAGAGTCCACAGAAGCGAGGCCTCGAGAAACTGTTCCTGACGAAGCAGGTGTTCCGGGGTGACCAGCATTCCAAACTCCCAGTTGACCGCATTGCACCGGGTATCCTCGGGATTCATGCATTGACTCCTTTACCGAGATGAAAGTTGAGGCCCAGCCGGCTGTTGCGCACGGAGTTGCCAAGCCGTGGAGCCTGGCGCTCGTCTTCCACATGCCACACCAGGGCAAAGGGCTGGTAAGCGCTCATGACCAGATCTGTAGTCTTCTGTAACAGCTGCTGACCTTGTTGAGTCTGGAACTCCCGGTAGCGATCAAGCGAGACCGGACCGAGATGCACGACGAGTCGATCAGCATCCAGTTGGCGATCGCCCAGAAGCAGATCGTGCCCAAGGCGAAACGCCTTTGTACCGAGCCGGGACTGCAGAGGCCGTCTGAGCCTGCGCCAGCCTCGGCGAAACTCGCAGCGAAGCACTGGCAAGCCGAACAGGACCTGAAAAGCAAGCTGGATACCGGCTTGCTGGCCGGCAAGCTGCGCCAGTGAGGGAGCCACTAAGGCAAGCGGGTACAAGAGTCGGTCGGGCCACGTTGCCGTGTCGATACCGAAAAGGGCAAGCCAGCGACGGCATGCACCGAGATTTCCCGGCGCTACCTGAAAGAACGGCGAGCCGGCACGAAGCCACTGGGACGCCTTCTGAAGGGGATCGTCGAAGAGCTGCGCCAGCTCGCGCGTGCCCATTTCCAACTCGCCGCCCGACTCACGCATCGGCATGGGCAGCGCTTCAAACAGGCCCGTGCCGGAAATCCAGAGGGTAACCCGCGCGGCAGCGCCAAGCGCCGCGCCAGGCTGCGGCGACTGGCGCACGACTTCCAGCGGCGCCCGGCCGGCGCCTGCCATGCGCAGCGTAAGCCGCGATGGCGAGATGCCGAGCGACTCCAGCACAGACACGGCTGAGTCAACCGTATGGGCAAATCCCGCGCTCCCGCTGGCAAAGTCTGGCATCAGGGGTGAAACCGCCAGGGCGCTCATGCCCATGCCAGCTCCACAGAGACAGCGACATCGAGCGGCACACGATCGGCAAGAAACCGCTCGAGATCGCCGACCAGAATGCGTGCTTCTTCCTCGGGTGCGTGGAAGCTCTCGCGCGCGGTGAAGACGGTGATGCGGTGCAGGCGGCGCAATCCGCGCTGGCTGCGCGCGAGCACAGGATCAATTTGCAGCGAATGGATGCGGTGATCAAAGGCGCGGACCGAAGTTTCAATATCTGCGCGGGTTAGCAGTCGATGCCGCGACAACAGAGCCTCGGAAAAGCGCTTCTGCGCCGCGTGCAAGGCTTCGCCATCGGTGCCCCCGGCCGCCGCGGTCACGTTTTCTACAGTGAGATTCCGTACCGGCGGCTCGTCGGCAAAGTTGTGCAGACGCCCGGCGCCCATCTTGTTGCCGGTGGAGCCAGTCGTCGTCCACAGCCGTACATTTGCGTAGGTTTCCGGCTCGCCGCCTGCAAGCTTGCCCGGCAGCAGGGTAAGTAAGCCGCCACGCAGCCGATAGCGGCCAACGCCGGTCTGGAACGAAGGGTGAAACTCAGGCAGGTAGCTCTGGCCGCCCTGGCCAGTAATGGAAAGGGGCGAGACGAGGTACGAGCGGGCGCCAGTCTCCTGACTAACCGGGATGGTTGTGCCATGCTCGGCAAAGCGCACGGTCTGGTTCCAGCAATGGACATTGGAGGCGCTCTGCGCATGCAGCAGGACAGTCGAAATTGCGGTGTGGAGCGGTTCCAGATGAGAATCGAGTTGGATGCGCAGCCACGCGCGCGGTGCGAGGAATAACGCAGGCCGTTCGAAGACCATGCGCAGCGGAGCGTTTAGACCCAGGGGTGCTTCGCAAAGACCGGTGTGTTGTGGTTGCATCGCGGGTAAAACGAAACACTTACTGTGCCAGAAGCCGCCGGGCAACGAAGGCAGTTCGCTGCGTGAGAGCTTTGTAGCTTCGGTGTCTTCGCCTTCGAGCCACGCGAGCCGGTGCTGGCCCGCGTTGATTGGTCGCGGGCGTAGAACCCCGGCCGCACCAAACCTGCCGTCCGCTGAAGCCACGCACCAGTTCTCGGTGGCGAGTTGCGTGTTTAAGAGCGTTGCCTCGGGGCTGGTCTGCAGAAAGAGGCCATGCCGTGAGAGGTGGCCGCTGCCAAGCTGCTCAATGGCAATGTAGATGGCCGGGTACTTGCCGAGAGCCGCAGGTATCGGGCCGTAGGCGGGGCCGGCACGCAGCGTGTCCTCGGGCAGTTCGACTCCGCTCAGCAAACGAAGCTCGCCCGTGCGAGTGTCGTTTGCGAAAGCTTCGGGCTCGGGCGGCTGATAGACAAAGACGGCAGCGATGCGCGCTGGCGAGACGGTGATGCCGTAGTCCGAGAGAAAGCTCATCCGGCCGCCGCTGTCCGGTTCGCCGAAAAGATTTGTGCCGGCGCGCAGATGGGTCGTGCCGCTGGGCGAATGAAAGCGGAGGACCGTCTGCGCCGGATGAGCGAAGCGGCGCTCGAAACCAAGCCCCTGCAGTAGTTCGTCGAGCAGTGCGGTCCGCATGCGGTCCGTATCAGAAGACATCTGATAAATCTGCGAGGCAAGTGTACGAAACAGCACGGCCAACACCGGGTCGATGAGTGTGGATTCGATCCCGTATTCGCGAAGGTAGCGATAAAAATCGTCGCGAAGCTTGAGGTCGATCTCTGCGGCGCCGGTGTTCATAGGGGCAATCTCACTGTTTGTGAAGTTTCAGCCTCGCGCAGCAGGAGAGTTACGCCTCGGCCGGCCTCGTCGCTCAGCGACAGCAGTTTATGCTCAGGCTCCGTGGCAGTTTTCCTGATTATTTCAATCAGAAATGAAAACGCCTGATAGCGGGTGAGGCCAAGGTCTGTGAGCACCCTGTTGATCCGGGCCACCGTCTGGTCGGCAAGTGCAAGGCGCGCTTCTTCTGCGAGGCCGTCCTGGTGCACCGCCTGAAAGAACTCCACGAATCCGAACTCGGGGTGGCCGGCCCAGGAGCCGCGCGGCGTTCGTGCCATCCAGTGAATCATCGTCAGGTATGCTTCCCGCTCATCGGTTTTCTTCAGCAGCCCGCGAGGCAGCCTGAGCGGAAACGCGATCGCTGGCACGGTCATTGAAGAAGTGGATCGCGTGTTCAGACGGCTACGCTCCTGAGTAGCAGGCGCCCATGGAAGGCTCCTGCGTGGCACACGATGCTAATTGCTCATCGCGATGTCTTTAAAATTCTGCTGGTTCATGGCTGGCTCCAGTTCAAGCAGCAGAAGATGGTTGACGTTGAGTTGCGCCGCTGCGGCTTCGCTTGTGTCCAGCGAGGCCTGGGGCAGGGGATTGCCGGTTTCAAACACACTGATCCATCCTTTGAACCTATACGTGCACAGCGCGTCGCGCTTTGCTTCGTCGCGCCAGTACTCAATCCTCATATCGACGATCTTGTCGCGCGTCACCACATGCGCCAGATCAAAGAGGCGCTGCAGCATGGCATAGGGTAGGTTGCGGTCATCGTGAAAGTCCACGTACACCTTGATCGCCGTTGCAAGCGTGCCCATCTCAGGCAGGCCGGCGCGGTCTTTGAGTGTTGCAAACCGCACGGTGCTCGCCACGGCGTCGAACTGGTTTCCGTCGATCGTGATTGTGCTTCGCAGTGGATGCGCCATATCTTCGCTTTCTCTCGTTGTGGGTGATGTTCGCTGTGAACGGCGGCGCGCGGGTCCAGCACCGCGTTTGTTCGTCCTCTAGCGCTGGTTGCTCTGACGCTCGCGTTCCTCGGCTTCACGTCTTTCTCGTTCCTTCTGGTCGGCGTCCCTGCCCGTGCCTTCCGGAGCAAAGTCGGGTGTGTCGATCTTCAAGCGGAAGGTCTCGCCCGGTCCAACCGGAACGATCTCCAGTTTCAGATCGCAGATGCCCTGCATGCGCTTGTTATAGTCGCGATCGATGTCCAGCTTGAAGTCCAGCAGGACGCCGGCTTCGACTTGTTCCTGTAGCATTTTCGTGATCGGTTTTTCAATCGCCTCGTCCATGAACTCCCGCGAAAGGATTTGCCCGGCAACCTGAAGAAGATAGTGACGGCAGCAGCGCTCGATGTAGCGAATGATGCGGTAGGAGGTGAAAAACTTGTAAACGCCGTAAGGGTCGTCTGCGAGCGTTCTGCAACCGAAGAAGCACAGTTTGTTATCCGCGTCGCGAATGACGGGGATGAGTTGCCGCTCCATGCTCAGGTGCTCCATCTCGCTGATCAGCGGCTCAATGCGCGCCTTTTCAAGGCCGCTGACCTGGCCAAAACGTGAGCCGACCGGCCCCTGCGCCATGCCGGCACTGTCGTCCGCGCGCGCCACCGCGCCGGCGAAGGCGAGAGAGGGAGGCCCGTACAGGTCATCGCCGCGGTCGAGCGTGCGCTCGAACCAGTGCCGCGGCCGCAGCTGCAAGTAGCCCATGATTACAACATCCGAAGCGGCGATATCGTCGGGCCGTTTCAGAAACTCATACTTGCCGCCAGGCCGAAAGTTTCGTTCAACATTCTGGAATGACTTTTCGTCATCGATGTCGGTGATGAGCAGGATGCCCCACTGATTGGCGATCGTCTCCAGCCGTTCGCGCACCAGTTGAGGAATCCAGCCGGGAATGACCAGGTTGCAGATGTCATCGCGAAAATTAAAGTTGTCGTTGCGACGCTTGCAGAAGCCTTCTACTGCCGCCAGCGTCATGCTGTGGGTGCTTTTGATCTCACGGGGATCGGCGTTCCATACAAACAGCTCGACAGGCTTGCGTTGCTTGCCGTCATTGACCTGCGTGTTTTCAAAGAAGGTCTGCAACTCGCGATAACTGCGCTCGATCGGACGCAGCGCGGTGTAGACCTGCTCAAGCAGCGTATCGCGTGTCTGCTCGGCCTCATCGATCTGGGCCTGCATCTTCGCGAGCGTTGTCTCGAAGCTGTCCTCTTCGTTCAAGAGGCTGGAGATATCGGTGAGCTGGTCCATGAACTCGTCGGCGCTCTGCGCGCTGAAGATCGAGTCCATGGAGAGGCTTTCATCAATAAGTCCGGGATGCAGCTCCGCGAAGATTTCCAGCAGAACCTCGCGCGCTGGCAGCTCACCGAGGATGTCACTTGCAGACTTCGTCGAGGTTTTCATCAGCGTGCCTTTCCTGATACCTTCGCCAGCTCCTGACGCAGCTTGTCGAGCGATTCGATAATCTGCCGGCGCTGCTCGGGGTTCTCCCATGCCCTGCGGACCGAGGGCAGCTTCCAGCGATCCTTGAGCCTATAGAGCAGATCTATATTGTTTTTAAGGTCGGCGACGTCATTGCGCAGGTACGTGATGGATCCGTCCTCGGCGCGGACCTCCTGGCGGGTCATCACATTGGCAGGCTCAAAGTCCTTCACACTGCGAAAGCGAAGGTCTGCCTGAAACTCGGTCTCAGTGCTGCCGGCTACACCGTGAAAGCTGAGCTTGGGCTGGAACGTGTCGAAGGCGTTCTGCAGCGACTCAACAAGAGTCGGTTCTTCCGTCTCTGAGCGAACCTCGCGGCCCACCCGCTCCAACGTCATGGGCATGGTGACAGCGCAGGTGCTGGTTGGAACCTTGCGGACCGCGGGACGAATACTCTGGCGTTTGACTTCAATGATCGGCAAGCAGAGTCCTCCTTAACTCAAGCGCGTCTTGTTCGGATCGAACTCCGTGCTAGGACTGATGATGGTGTGCTCACCGGGAGCGCGACGCGATGCGTACGCACCGCGTCCTCCTGACTGAAAGCCCGGAGGCGCCGGTTGGTAGCCGGCGTGAATATCCTGGCGAGGGCTGCCTTGCGACTCGGGCCAGTATTCAGGCCGCAAAGGGCGTGCCGTGCGCTGATCGTAACGCTCCGGCCAGATGCGGCGCGGCAGCCAGAACCAGAGCGCGGCAAGCAGACCGGAGTAACCAAGAAAGGCGAGCAGCGGACGAAACGGTAGCAGCGGTGAAGCGTGCTCCAGACGGGCGAGCTTGAGGAACGCGCGCTGCTCGGCCTCGGTCGCCGTGTCTTCAAACGAGGGGGTGGCCATGGGCGGTGCGACCCACAAGGCCTGCCGGTCCTCCATCTCGACGGAGCCGTCGGCAAGGGTCAGCTTCGCTCGAAAATGAACGACGCGGCCAGCCAGCGCTGCGCGGGAACTCAATGCCTGTGGCGGCTGCAGACTCACGGTCAACGCCGAACTCTGCTGCACCTGTGGCAGCTCAAACGCTGCTCTTAGCCGTTCTGGATCGAAGGTGATCAGCGGAGGGCGCGTGCCAATCCGGGTCATGGCAATCTCATCGATCGAGTGCTCGTCGCCGAGCCCCACCGGCAGCACATCCACGCCTGACTCCCGCACCGCCGCCGAAACCTGGCTGAGCCCGGCCGCGCCGGTGAGCAGGCCGGCGTCGTCCCCCCTGGCTGGCTGCACATCGTTGGTTCCGTCGGTCAGCACCAGCAGCCGCGGCGCTTCCGCGCCGGGCCTCTTCTGCCTGCTGAGCACCCCGACTGCAGTTTGCACGGCAGAGTACAGCGCCGTATTGTTTCTGGGCTGCGGCGCAGGCAGAGCATCGAGTTCGGCCTGCGCCGCGGCCCGGGTGCTGACAAAGAGGGCATCCGCGATGGTGGGTATCACGTCTCTGCTGGCAAATGGAACGATGGCAACTCGATCCTGCCCATCGACAAAATGCTCGAGATAGGCAGATGCGGCCTGCCTGGCAGCCTCAAAACGCGATGTGCCCGCGATATCAGCGGTCCGCATGCTGCCGCTTATATCCAGCAGCAGCATGGCAGTCTGCGGATGTCGCGCGTTCGCCGCCTGCTTTGATGTCACGCCCGCGTAAAAGGGATGAACCGCCGTTCCGTCGACTTGAATCTCGAGCTGTTCGAGCAGTTGATTTTGCGGCGGCAGCTGCGTGGCGGAAGCTTTGCCGTCGCTGCCGATGAAGTCGAAGTTGAGGCGGAAACATGGCTCTCCGCTGCCGGGTTCGCACTCGACAAGTACCGGTTTGGTCGAGAAGTCGAGCGAAGTCGCGGGCAACGGTGCTTGTGCCCTGGCCCAGAGAGCGAGGCAGGCAAAGCCAAGGAGCATAAGCCGGCTCTTCATGCGGGCGACCGCTCGCGTTTGCGTCTGGCGACGAACATGAGCGTGGTGCGTCCCAGCACGATCAGTGTCTGGTCATGCAGCTCGCAGGGGGCGATGACGGACCGATTCTGTGCCTTCAGCACGAAGCGCCGCAACGCTCCTTCCGACATCGCTTCAGGGTGGCGCGTGAGGTAAAAGCGTCCATCTTTCCCGTAGATGCGGGCGTGCCGTGGAGCCACCTGCTGATCGGGCAGATAGATGTCCACCTCGCGACCATAGACTGTTCGCGAGAGGTCGGCGCTCTGGCTGCCAAGCACGTAGCTGTCTCCATCCTGCACGGCCCACTCCTGCTCGGCCAGTTTACCGGTTGCGCGAGCATCTCCGCTGTTCACAAAGCGCAATAAGGCGTTGCGCAGAAAAATCGGCGCAAAGGCAATACCGAAGCTGATGCCGGCACCAGTAAGGATAAAGGCCAGCGCCTGCGAGAACTCGGGAATCCATTCACTCAGCGACCCGAAGGCGATGCCACCCAGAAAACCACCGCACATGCCGCCCAGCATTCCGTGCGCCAACCGTGCTCTGTTGACGTGGATCCAGCGGGCACCGAGGCCGCCGCCCACCAGCGCGCCCGTAAGTGTCCAGCCCAGAACAATGGCCAGCGGCAACGCATGGGGCAGGGCAGTGCGCAATGGCAGGTGCAGCGCGCCCGAGGCTAGTCCAGCAAGAAAACCGATCGTCGTTCCTGTGACGATCCATCGCGGCTGGACGCGATTGCCTGCCCATTTCTCATCGAAGGTGATAGTGATGCCCCCGATGAAACCGCCAAGCAGTGCAGCCGCAATCACCACGCCCGGCCATGCCGGTATGCCCGGCGGCAACAGCAGGGAAACCAGCGATTGAGCTGCCCATGCGAGCAGACCCGCAAGGCCGCCCGCCAGAGACATGAAATAGAGTGTCTGCGCGAAATTCATGCGTTTGCAATCATATGTCCAAGCATGTGGTTACAGAGTAAGGCTTGTCGCAGAACTCTGCCAGCAAAGGCCCTCTTGATCCCTTATTTTGTCAGGAACAGCTCTTTGCTGGATCTGTTCAGTCCCTCATTTCTGTGCCGGATGCGCTGCAAAGCTGCGATCTGGCACGCCCCCGTATGCTGCTGCATACAGGTACTGGCAGCCTGCAGGCCCGTTGCGCTAGCCTTGGTATCAGTGGTAGCGATGCAAACAAGTTCACGCTCTCCATGGGGTGGCCTCTTTGATCCACCGTGTCATTGTCGCCGGTGCCGGCGCGCTTGGTTGTGAGGTGCTCAAGAACCTTGGGCTGGCCAGGTGTCCATCGGTTGTCATCGCAGATCCGGATCGACTTGAACAGAAAAATATCGACCGGTCTGTCTTACTGCAAGAAGACGCACGCATTGACGAGACCAAGGTGGAGGCTGCACTGCGTCGGCTCCGCCATTGGTTCCCGGCGACCGAGTGGAGTGGCTACGCTGTGGAGATTGCCGATCTGGATTCTGCCTGCTGGCCAACAGCAGACTTGCTGCTGAGTTGCGTCGACAATGAGCTTGCCCGCATCGAAGTTGCTGTGCTTGCCGCTCATTACGACCTTCCGGTGTGCGACGCGGGGCTGGGTGGAACCAGCGTGCGCATGGGTCGAGTCTCCTGGTTTCCAGCCGCTGCCGGGCATATCAAGCAGACCGCATGTTTTGCCTGCCTGTTGAGCGCCTCACGCCGTGCAACCCTGCTTAGCCTTGGCGAGTCGCCAGTGCACGCGTGCTGGATGGAGCCGGATCCGCAGCAGCCTCACCAGCAGCCCCGGTGGAGCAGTTCGCCGACTGTCTGTTCGATGGTTGCAGCCTTGCAAGTAGAAGTTGCGATGACATCGCAGGATCTGTCTCAGCCGGCACACACCATCCATCTCGACTTGGACCGAGACCCGATCACCTGGACAACGCGACACCCGCGCTCTGCGGACTGCCCTCTGCATGCGCGTGCAGGCGATCTGCCGTTCCCAATCTGTGTGCTCGCCCGGTGCCTCGCCTGCGGCCAACGATTCGCTCCTCGCGCCCGGCTGGGCTGGGTCCGCAGCCGAGGCTGCTGCCCTCATTGCGGTGCGAGGCAGCTTGAGGTTCTCGAAATTGACCGCTCGGAGACCTGCGCGCCATGACTTCGCGACGCGGTGGAGTTCTGCTTGGTGCGCTGTGCCTGCTAGGTGCGGCCCTGCAACTGCTCGCGACCGTCGGCGGCCTGCCCGCAAGCCTGCTGGGCGGCCTGGCGTGTGGCTTTACCCTGCCCCTGGGTCTGCGTCTGCTCCAGATCGAGTTCGACACCTTCGCCATTCTGCCCCTACTTGCCGCGCTTTCGAGCCTCGCCGGTATTGCGACGAGTCTCGGCTATGCGCCTGGCAGCCACGCACGCACAATCCTATTGCTGGCCCCGCTTATCGCCGCCTTGCCAACCGGGGCTACGGCCCTGCGAAAGCTGACACGAGGTGCCAGATGCCAGGTGTGCCGAACCCCGATCGGCAAAATGCTGTCTTTCCCTTGCCCGCGCTGCCGGCTTACCACCTGCGAACGTTGCTGGTCGTTCGAGCGGGAGCGTTGCATGGTCTGCGAGTCCAACCAGGTTCTACTTCTGCCGCACGAGGGCGCCTGGTGGGCGGGGCAGTTTGGCGCCGAGGCGCGGACAGGCCGCTGTGCTCTGTGTTTGCAGCCGGTCGACTCCAGGGTTTCGCAGTGGGCCTGCGTCGCGTGCGGCCACAATCAATGCCGCAACTGCTGGGACGAGAGTAATGGTGTATGCTCTCGCTGCGCCTGGATCATTCCTGCCGCCTCTTCGCTCATGAGCGGGAGAACTGGCTAGGAGATCAAAGCTTGTTGTATAGCCTGTGAAGGAGAAGAGGCGCCATGCCGCGATATCAGATGTTGTTTGACACAGTTCGAGCCGAGCAGAAGTTTAACGTCGACATCGATGAACATGAAACGCTGGATACGACCCTCGATGAGATTCTTTTCGAGCTTCGCGAGCGGGGCGACTACCTAAAGGGCGAGGGGCAACCGCAGGTTGTCTGGAACGGAGTCTCCCTCGACTTTTCACGCTCTCTTCTAGATCAGGGAGTGCAGGCGAATGACATCCTGCGCATCTCGACGATCGTGCTCAATGGCTGAAACATCGTCTTTGCGAACGCGCAGGATAGACGCAGAGTGGGCCCTGCTGCTTGCTCTGGCGGCGGCCAATCCGGATATCCTGCTCGATGTCCAACGCATCGCTCAATCGTTTTTAATCCAACTGGCGCATACGCCGGCATGGGTCGCGGGCAACGATTCGCGTCGCACCGAGACGCAACATGCCCTTACCTACACTTTTCCACGCTACTACCCGACGCTACCCATGGAAGGCTTTCTCTCCGTGCCTGTCGAACATCGCAACATCGACCCACGCACCGGCTTCCTGTGCCTATGGAGGGAGTACCGGCCGTCGTTGACGATCGTGGACGCGGTCCAGATTACCCGCGCCATGCTTTCCGGCAAAGTCATCAATCTCGAGACGGATCACTGCATGCAGCCGCAGGCGGCGAGTTCTCCAGAGCCGCTTGCCATGCCATCGCTGGTCCTGCCGCCGGCATGCCTTCCGGTTTCTCCGGCCGTGCGACCGCGGCACACCCCCAGGCTTTCACCCGTAACCCAGGCCGCAGAGCCTGGCGAGAGCGACCGTGCGTTTTCTCATTGTTAGCGATCTGCACGCGAACCTCGAGGCGCTCGACGCAGTGCTCGCCGATGCGCAGAGCGCGGCATACGAAGCGGTGCTCTGCCTCGGTGATGTTGTCGGCTACGGGCCAAACCCGAACGAGGTCACGTCCTGGGCGCGTAATTGCGTCGACGTCATTATTCGCGGCAACCACGACAAGGCATGCTCGGGCCTGGAAACCTATGAGGGTTTCAATCGCGCTGCGAGGTTTTCTGCACAGTGGACCCAGCAGCAGCTGACGAAAGAACACCGCGAATGGCTGTTCGACCTGGCACAAGGCCCGGTGCCGGTTGAAGACTTTGAGCTGGTACATGGTTCGCCGGACGACGAGGACCGTTACCTCTTTCAGAGCGCCGAAGTCGATCAGACTCTGCTGCGGGCCGGCAATCCGCTTACCTTTTTCGGCCACACCCACGTGCAGGGCGGATTCACCGCCTGCATGGCAGGCTCTGCATTTGAGATCGAACACTTGGTTGGCGCACCGGAAACTGTGACGGTTACAGATGGCCGGAAATTTCTGATCAATCCCGGCTCTGTCGGTCAGCCGCGCGACGGCGACAGCCGCGCTGGCTACTGCCTTTACGATTCAATAGCCCACGTCGCCGAGTACCGGCGGGTCGCATACGACATTCGTGCTGTGCAGGAAAAGATTCTCGCCGCGGGCCTTCCTGAGGAGCTCGCCTTTCGGCTGGCTTCCGGTACCTAGTTTGCGGCCGGCTCATGCTGCGGCAATCCGCGATGCTCTGTGAGGAATGCATTGATTGCGCTGGCAACTTCGTGGTACCCGGTACGGTCTGTGCAGCTGATCAGCCTCTCGCCATGTCCATCGGCCATTGCGGCCTGCAGCGAGAAGCAGTTATCGCCGGTACCCACCACGAAGGCACGCACCCGGTCGAGCGCGTAGATGCGCGTCCTTATGGGATGCGCGAGCAGGGTACGCTGAACTTTCAGCTCATTAGAGCCCGGTAACACCGTCACCCATGTTGCGCAGCCTGCCAGCAGGCCTACAGCTACAAATGGTGTGCCAATCACGAGAGCAAGTAAGGAAGGCAATGTGCCGATGGCGATGGACGTCTTCACTTGCCCCTGTGCGGATGCGGGGCGGCTTGCAATCAATAAAATTACCCCCACCAGCCAGCAGGCCAGGCCGCTCACTAAAAAAGGGAGGGCAAGCCATGTGTACGGCGGGGCCACTAAGACAAGACTGCCAGCGTCCTGGCTTGCCACGAAGATTTGCGTCACCGGCCCGGTCACTCTTTCACACCAGGCAGCGCCCACTGTGGACCGGTTCCGTAATCGAGCCGCTTGCAGCCAATACGCTCGACGATCTCGGTCAGCGGCTCCGAAGAGACGATGAGCACTCCCCCATCTTCGAGGCTTTCGCGAATGTAGACCGTGATGCCACGCATGGCATCCATGGTTCGCTGTGCCAACGGTTCATCAAGCGAAGCATTTTCGAGCAACGGCACATACCAGGGAAAAATGCGGTAAACGCGATCTTCGATGAACTCCAGGTGCATATCCTTCTGTGTGCGCAGGAGCTTCGCACCGTCCATCCTTGAAAGAAGCTGCAGACCGCAGCCGGTGCCGAGCATCGTGGTCATGGCATTGAGACGCGCGTTGCCGCCCTTCGTTATTCGGAACAATGTGTGCATCACTTGTGGCGGATTTTCCGGGTCCAGTTCCTCCAGATCGCTGACACGAATCAGCCGCGGCGGCGGTCGATGCGACCAGACTCCCAGACCGGTTTCCGGCATCCAGTGCCGCGCATTGTCAGCAAACAGCGTGGATGCCGCCCGGTCGGCTTTCCGACTCAAGGCAACAAAGCTCTCATGCGAGCAACCGAGCTGCCGAGTCAGATGAGCGATGAGCGCTTCGAGAAACTGGCGCAGCGCGTCATAGGAATCCCGCCGGGCACCGATAGGGCAGCACACCGTCCAGTGCTCAAAACCGCCCGGCTTACCGAGCAGGGTAAGCCGGGTCACCGGAACGTACATTCGAAGGTCGTCTTGTTGCTGCTGTGTCGAGGGATTCGGCGTCATCTCTGCTCAGCCTTCCCAGTAGCGGTAGCCATCATCGCGCATGGAAGCGACCAAGTCGATCAGCAGCGGCCCCAGGTTATGCTTTGAAGCGATAATGATGCCCTCGTCCTCGGGACTTTCGCGGATATAGATATCAAATACCTCGAACCATGTGCGTATTTCCTCCTCAGTCTGGGAAAGGAAGTCCTGCGAGCTCAGTCGAGGCAGGATGAAAGCGATCCCCTCAAAACCAATAGAATCCTGAATTTGTTTGCCGAAAACCTTCTTGCTCTTCTCCCCAAAGAGATCCAACCGGATTGAATTGTTATGAGTGGTCAGGTCGATTCCCATAACGCTTTGAATAGGGCGCATCGCCGGATGGTTGCGCACAAACCCCGGGATCGCTGTCGGCCTCTCCGGATTGAAGTCATCAGCCATTGTCTGTAACATCGCGTACTTTCGCAGATAGCGTGGCACGGTAATTTTCGGTATGGGCGGCAGCTGCATTTGAGGAGCGAGGTCTTCGCTCGCACCACTGCAAAATAAAATCGTCGCGCCCCCGTAGCCCATGAAAGTCTTAGTAAAATCCCCCGCCCCATTCTGCCGAAACCGAAAGGCTGTTTCGGTAAGAAACGGCTCAATGCTCGCGTTTTTTCTGTTGTTGGCAAACGCTTTTCTAGTTGCTGGTCCCTGCTTGATTCTCTGGGGCTGATCCAGCGAGCGACTCTGCCCAGGTGTGGGGGCATAGTGATGGAGCTTCCGGTGAAAAGCTTCCTGCAAAGTATCGTTCTTGCGCAAGGTTCGTTCATGCATGAACTGCAGCTTTTCCACACCCAATTCCTTTTCGGACTTATCCTCCAGGCGCTTCATAAACTCGACAAGCCACTCTCTTTGCCCTTCCGGCATGGTTGCGAAACGAGCAGGCATCCAGAATAGGCTGAAAGTCTCTACGCCCTCAGCCGTGCGAAAGGGGAGAAGTTTGTGCTGCTCTGCATCGAGATCCTTATCTTCAAAAACGTACATGCTTCTCTCCTATCCTCATGGCAGCTCATGCCCGAGTCCGACATTGAAGACGCCGGCGTGCTCAATGCTTGTTATGCCTGGTACGACAAGTTCGCCACTTTCAATTTGCACAGCATTCAGATTCATGAGTTCGATATTGATATTGGTAGCAGCAGGCGCAGTTACAGTGCTACTAGCCGCAGTCGTGGTCATAAGCGCGGCCACCGCGGTGAAATCCCCCCGCAAGAAGGCTGCTGCGCCGTCGCTGATGGTTTTTACGGCATGGTTTTCAGCCTTCCAGACCCCAAAGTCATCCTTGCGGATGTAGTTATCCTGCTTCGCAATGGCAACTGATGTGTTAGTCGCACCTATGCTTATACTGGTCGTCGCGGTACTGATTGCAAGTACGCTTACATCTGCCTTGAAGTCTTGAGTTGTCACATGTTTCGTGGACTGGACAAACCATTCCGGGGTGTCCATAGTTGCTGATGTGCCATGAGATGTTACATGTTCGGCCACCTGCGTTCTTGCCTGTGGACCGATCTCAGTCTTGATCGTGTTCCCATTCGTCGTGTGCGTGTTGTTCCCTATAATCGTCGTTGTCAGATTTCCCTGATAAATCCGGACCTGTTCGCCCATGTATGTTTTTGTCGAAGGCCCGGTAACAGTCGATGCGGACTGTCCGCTAACTTCCTCGGTATGGTCGGCCAACAGCCTCTTATGGTAGTCGCCGGTAACTTTCTTGCCATACGTGCCGGTCACCTGCTTGTCGTAGTCCGCCTGCACGCTCTTCGAATAAGAGCCTGTGATGGTGTTGGCGGAGCTTCCCGCAACCGCCTTCACATAATTCGCCGACACTGCCTTTCTGTAGTTGCCAGTGATCGCGTTCTCTGCGTTTCCAGTGACCTGCTTTGTGTAATTCGACTTCACAGCCTTGCTGTAATTGCCGGTGATCTGATGGTTTGCGTCGCCCATCACCTGCTTACCGTAGTTGCCGGTGATCGCATTCTGGGAGTTGCCCGTAATCTGCTTCGTATAGTTCGAGTGAACTGTCTTGAAGTAGTCGCCGGTGATGGCGTTGTTCGAAATACCAGTGATCTCTTTGGTGTAGTTCGATTTCACCTGTTTGCTGTAGTTGCCAGTGATCAGGTGGGCCGCATTGCCCGTCACCTGCTTGCCGTAGTTGCCGGTAATCGCATTCTGGGAGTTGCCCGTGATCTGCTTCGTGTAGTTCGATTGAACCGTCTTGAAGTAGTCGCCGGTAATCGCATTTGTCGAAACGCCCGTGATGCTCTTGGTGTAATTCGACATCACAGCCTTGCTGTAGTTGCCGGTGATTAGATGGTTTGAGTTGCCAGTGACCTGCTTGCCGTAATTCCCGGTGATGGCATTCTCTGAGTTGCCCGTGACCTGTTTTGTGTAGTTCGACTGGACAGTCTTGAAATAGTCGCCGGTAATCGCGTTCGTCGAAATACCCGTAATGTTCTTGGTATAGTTCGATGCGACCTGCTTTGTGTAATTACCGGTAATGACGTGGGCAGAGTGGCCGGTGATCTGCTTGCCGTAGTTGCCGGTAATGGTGTTCTCGGAATTGCCGGCGATCTGCTTCACATAATTTGCTTGCACGGTCTTGGAGTAATCGCCAGTGATGGAGTTGACTGAAGTCCCCAGAATCGCTTTTGCGTAGTTGGACTGCACCTGCTTCGTGTAGTTGCCTGCGATGGCATGCGCTGAATCGCCGGTGATTGCATT
Source organism: Acidobacteriaceae bacterium (assembly GCA_965276605.1). GTDB lineage: Bacteria > Acidobacteriota > Terriglobia > Terriglobales > Acidobacteriaceae > EB88. The sequence continues at coordinate 4,080,867 of OZ255619.1, read as the reverse complement.
CTGCGAGTTACCGCTGATGCTTTTCAGGTAATTAGCCTGAACTGTTTTTGTGTAGTCGCCAGTGATAGCGTTTGTGGAGCTGCCGGTGACTGCTTTGGCGTAATTGGCCTTCACCTGCTTGGTGTAATCCCCAGCAATCAGATGGTTTGCGTCGCCCTGCACCTGCTTGCTATAGTTTCCGGTGATTGCATTTTCTGAGTTGCCGGAAATTCGTTTGGTGTAGTTCGAAGCCACCGTCTTCATATAATCGCCGGCGACGTCATTAGTCGAAGCTCCGGTAATTTGCTTTGTATAGTTCGATTGCACCTGCTTGGTATAGTTGCCGGTGATCGCGTGGTTCGAGTTGCCCTGCACCTGCTTGGCGTAGTTCCCGGCGATGGCGTTCTCCGAGTTGCCGGTGACCGCTTTGCTGTAGTTTGACTGAACTGCCTTGACGTAATCTCCGGTAATCTTATTGGTCGACATGCCGGCAATCTGTTTGGAGTAATTCATCAGCACGTTCTTGTCATAATTGCCTGTCACGTCGATCAGGGAGTTCAGCAGAACCGTCCGCGCGTAATTCTGCCCCACGGTCATGGCTCGGTTCATCTCGACCAGGTAAATCTCATTCATGCCGATGGTTACACTCTGGTTCATGCCTACCTGCTGCACGCGGTCGCGGGCGACCTGCAGATGCTGCTGGCCATGAATGACAGAGACATCTATCCCGGGGAACAGCAGTGCTTCCGTAGTATTCATCGCGGGTGTCACCAGGCTTGCCAGTCGGGTGACCTGCCGGTCGGTGATCGGGTCCGGAACCCGGCGCCGCGTCTTGATGCTGCCGTCAAATACCGCCATGTTGCCTCCTTACTCCCCAACCTCGCGGGACCAGTATTTCGAGTGAAAGTGGATGCGCCCATTGGGTGCGTTGAAGATAAGGTCGCCGTTTTCGACATCCATCACAATGGCAGGGCGTCCTGTTTCTGTCGTGTGCTCATGCAGTACAAGCTTTGCGTGGGTCGGCGTCGCCAGGGCGATTGACTCGGCTCCCGGCTTATCGACAAACGAGAGCCGATGTCCGCTCTTAGTCACAATCCGCTTCACATCGTTGGAATGGGTTTCCCCGCCCCAGAAGTCTTCATTGGGGATGGTATCGGTCATGTTCCAGGCTGAGCCCAGGATGACCGGCCGCTCCGGATCGCCCTCTTCGAATCCGACCATGACCTCATCGCCCAGCTCGGGCCGGAAAAAGATTCCGCGGTCTGCACCGGCATACGGCGTCAGGTGGCGAATCCAACCGGTCTGGCCCTGTTCCTGCCAGTAATACTGCACCTGGATCTGGCCCTGGCGCTGCGGGTCATCGATGTTGACCACCCGAGCCGAGTAAAGCCCCGCAAGCACGGGCCGTTCGGGGTGAGGGCTCGATCGGTAGTTTGTCCAGGGCGTGCAGAGGAACCGGTTTGTATATCCGGCTGATGTCCAGGCATGCTCTACCTGTGTGATGTTGTAGGCGCCCGAACCGCCGTCAATTCCAGCGGCCTGCACCTTCTGCCCAGGGGCTAACGCCTCGCAGCGGCTTACGCCCTCGCAAGCCAGCCGTGATCCAATTGACCATTCTGCTTCCTGTTGTAGTGCCTGGTTAAAGTCTTCAATAGTCTTCGTGCGATGCCGCCAGCTCTTTTGTCCCGGCTGGAAGGTAAAGCGCGACTGCTGCTTGATGGCATCGGCGAGTGCCCCAGAGCCCCCGGTGAGCGCCGGGTCCTGCTTCACCTGTTGAAAGCTCTGACTTTTTGAGTGCGAGAAGTCATAGTGGCTGCCGTTCACAGAGGGATTGCCAAGCGAGCCGCCAATGGAAAACTCTACGATGCCAGTGTCTTGATCGCTGCGCCATTGCAGCTCAGGGCCTGCCTGGGAAAAGCCCCTGTCGATGCGCAATCCAGTGTCAGTGGGCACCAGGTAGCAGCCCGCGTCATCGCAGAGCCGCCACAGGTAATTCCAGTCGCTCTCGTCCCACTGCACCAGATCCAGCCCTGGCTGAGTGCCCGTGGCATTCGTTTCGATCTGGACACCGTTCCAGCCGCCGATCTGCTGCGCTACGCTGCTCAGGGTTGTTGGTCCGTAGTAGAAGAAGCGGCGCGCCATTTCCAATTTGTAACTGAAACTGACACCTTTGAGGATGACCAGAAAGCTCCCCGAGGCCTGGTAGGTCAGCTTCGCATCCAGCACAAAGCCCGAAAACAGCTTGACCCCGGTTGTCGTCGACTCGAGCGAAAGCGCTCTGCCGATCCAGCGATCGATCGGCGGCCGCGCATCGGCAGTCTGGCTCAGCTCAACCGTGCACCGGGTGTGCTGGTTCAGCGCCTGCGCGATCTCGACCTGACGTACCGTGCCTTCGCGCGCACTCCAGCCCGACTCGATCTGGGCGCCATCCACAAGAATCTTTAAAGCCAGTTTCGCCAAGCTATCCCCCTCCTCGTTGTCAGCGCGTGTACTGAAAGGCAGTCAGCGTGGCAGCGCCCTTAAAGCCGAAGCGTCCGTTTTCAATAAAGCCCGGTGGAGCGTTCCAGTGCCCCAGCAGCTTCCAGGCTTTACCGTCCCACAGCGACGCAGAAACCTTGCCCGGCTCTACCTGGAGCAGGAGCCGGTAGTTGGACAGTGGAGGAAAGGTAATCCTGCCGCCGCCGCCGATTTTTTTCCCGGCATTTATCACCGTAAACTCCAACGAGCTGCGGTCCAGTGAAAACTGAAGATAGTTCTCAGGGTCGTGGTAGCCGAGGACCCATTGGACCCTCGACCGGTTGAGCAGAAATCCGTGGCCCACATTGCCGGCAAACAGGTACTTGCCCACATCCGGGCGCGCCGAGTAAAAAGCCACGTCTGTGCCGGAGTGAGTGAGGGTGCGGTCTTTCGCGTCAAGCGTCCACTCATCCGGGTTCCAGCCGGCCAAAGTCGGGACAGCCTGCTGCAGCGTAATCGGGCTCAGGGTCAAGTCCACAGTGGCTGCAGAGCCTGCAGTGACGTCAAAGGCCTGGGCTCGATCGGTGTATCCCGGCGCACGTGCGATGAAGTGATAGCGTCCTTCGGCAAGGGAGAGATGTGTGCTCGTGCCTGGCACTACCTCACCATTGGCACGATAGATCGTCACCGTACTATCCGTGGGCGAGAGCTGCAGCGTGACAGCGCCCGCAGGTGCGCTCAAGGGCAGCTCAACATTTTGTGATGCACCAACTTGCGCGGGCACAGCCACGTCTGCCGTCACCTGCCGGCTCTCGTTCCTGGCATCCAAGTGGTGTTCTCCAGTTGTCACACCGGTCAACACCAGCGATCCATCTGCTGCGGCAACTCCCGCATTTTTGCCGTCGAGCGATACGGCAGCGCCCGGTGCCGTGAGGATGTGCAGTGAGCCCGTTGCGGCCGTCTTCTTGAAGGCAAGAGCAATCCTTGCCACTCGCCCACTGCTTAGCTGTATCCGCTGGGGTTCCGGTGCGTCTGCATCGGGTGCGCTCGCCTCCAGCAAGTACGCGCCGGGCGGTACATCGGCAAACTCCACGTTGCCCTGCGCGCTCACCCCCTGCCGCACAACGATGCTGCCATGCAAGAGCCTGACCGTCGCGCCGTCTATGTTGGTCGAGACACTCAGTACCCCGGGGCTCAGCGCGCCGCTCACTGCAATCAGCAACGTGCTGGTCTCATCCATTGCAATGCTGCCGGTGACCGCGGCCGGACCGCTGCCAGCGCGAAGCACATGGGTTCCTGGAGCCAGGTCCAGCGTCCTCCCCGTCGTCGTCACAGTCCCCTTTTCCTGGCCGTCCACGTTCAGTGGCATCGTTGTGTTTGCATACAACCGTGCGTGGCCCCCTGCGGTACTCACCAGCAGCACAGCTCCGGCGCCAGAGAGAGTCAGCACGCCTTCGGGCAGCGCGGCCCGCCCATCCTGCACATTCACCCGAACGTCGAGCCGCTCTGCGGCATTCCTGCCTGCTCCTTTTCCGGCCCAGCGTAACAGGTGTGGCCCGTTCGCAAGTGACAGGCGCAACTGCCCCGAAGCCAGAGGCACGGGCGGCTGACGATCCACAGCAAGCGTGCCGTCGCCATAGAACTCGAGCGCCTCCGCCAGGGCTGAAAGCTGCAGGTCAACCGAGCCCTGCGTGCCCGGCTGCACCGTGACCGTCTCCGAGCGGTCCGCATAGCCATCCAGCGAGGCCTGCAATAGGTGTTTGCCAGGAGACAGCCGCAGTTGTAGATTTGGGTCCGCCTTGCCCACGTCATGCCCGTCGGTGCGGATCGTTGCGCCGCGCGTTGCTGTCACCATGAGTGCCACCGGCGATGCCGCAGGCAGCACGCTTACAGACTTCAGCTTTGGGCCTGCTGGGCGTTGCCACAGTGAAGCCACAACCAGCACGGCCACCAGAAGAGCAGCAGCGGCGAATGCCCACCATAAGCGCTTTGGGCGGCGCGTCGGCGCAGCAGGCGCGAGGTGTGCCTCAGCAGGCCCCGCGGAGACGCTCTGTGTCGGCTCAGCCGTGGTTGCGGCTACGGTCTGCAGCCGCGCGCGCAGAATCCGTTGCTCGCTCTGAAACTCTTCGTCGTCGGCGTAGCGCTCGGCAATGCGCTCCACAGAAGTCAGGTGCTCATGGATGGAAGGAGCACTCTCGAGCGTGTCCGCCTCGAGTCGCCGTCGCCGCACCGCCTCCAGCTCGCGCGTCCTTAGCTCGCTTCGGCTGGCCGTCATCTCCCGCAGCACCTGCCGCAGACGATTGCTGCGCGGATGCGCCTCGCAGCCCTGTTGCACCAGCGCCACCGCGGCATTGAGATCATTGCTCGCGCGCAGCTGCCGCGCTTGCGTCAGCAGGTCTTCTATCTGCTGATACTCAAACTGGTCGTCGAGGAAGCGTAGAAGGCCTGTCGCCGCGTGGTTCCCAGGGTCCAGCTGCAGAATCTCCTGCAGCAGCGATCGTGCCAGCGCGGCATCATCCTGGTGTGCGCGCGCGGCACGTAGCAGTCCGTCAATTAATTCGGTCTTCGCACGCTTTACCTTTGAGCCAAGCTCATAGGCGGTGCGCAGCAGCCCGAGTCCGCGCGCAAACTCCTCATCCCGCAGGCACGCATTGCCATCGCGGATCAACTGCTCCGCCTCGTCCGCCAGGTCCCGCTGCCGGTGAATCTCCACCCGCAGCTCACTGAACTCTGTGTCCTCGGGAAACTCTTCCACCGCGGGCGACAGCAGACGCAGTCCCTGTTCGAAGTCAGCCTGTTCAAGGCTGTCGGTGATCTGCAGGATCCAGCGGCTCTTGCGCGACATGCGCTCGACCAGTTGCCGCCGCAGGCGTACATTTTCTATCTGGTAGGCAAGTCCCGGAAATGCAGGGAAGATTGTGCGCAGTGTCTCCCACTGCACCAGCGCCTCGCCGTACAATTCGCGGCTCTCCAGCTCGCGCGCCCTCTGCACAATTCCATGCACCAGGTCGCGCTTTTTTCGAGTGCCTTCGAGCAGCCGGGCGAACTCGGGAACCTCCGGGCTGTCCGCGACGGTTGCTTCCAGCAGCTGCACTCGCTGCTCCAGGTCTGTCTCGCTCTCTACCCGCTCTTCCACTTCGATCAACCGCATCGAGATAGACCGTCGCCAGCGTTGCTCGATATCGAACTTGAGCGCCTTGAACAAGGTGTGCTGTGGAAAGCGATCGAGAAACTTGTCGCAGACTGCAGAGGCTTCGATGAAGCGGTCTTCATCCAGAGCCCGTTTGGCCTCGGCGTAGCTGGCCTCGATGGCTTCGTGCTCCGAGTGCAAACGGTTGTACAGGCTCTCATAGGTGGCCAACTGCCCCGGCACCTTCGCATCCGGGGCTTGTCGTTCCAGCTCCAGTACCTGCTTCATCTTGCTCAGGGCAGATGTAAGCTCGTTCCGCTTTTCTGCTTCGAGAGCCGCGGCAAATGCCTCCTGCTTCGATTGCCGGATGTGGTTGACCTCCGACTCTCGCCGCTCGACTCGCTCCAGCAGCGACAACGCGCGTTCCTCGCCCGGACGATGTTCGAGGATGCGCTGCGCAGCCTGCCGGGCATGCGAAAACGAAAATTTCTCCAGGTGCTGCTGTCCCACGCGCAGCCAGTCCGCGGTGTCCGCCTCGGCGCGGCGGGCTTCGATATCGTGTTGCAGCACCAGCGCTTCCTGCTGCCGAGGCTCAAGCTGCAACGCTTCGTGAACGCGTTGCAGCGCGAGTCGAAACTCCCCGTCCTGCATTCTCGCTTGCGCACTGGCGAGCATGCGGGTAATGCTCTGCCTGCGCGATGTGGCCTCGGTCGCTGCGGCCAGCTGCTCCAGCTCGGGCGTCAGATAGCCCTCGGACTTGAGCTCATTGACGAGTTCCTGCGCCTCCTCAAGGTTGCCGGCTTCAAATGCATCTCTGGCCTTCTCGAGCCGTGGCCTAAACTTCTCCGGATCAAAGACCGTGAAGGATTCATCGAACTGCGCCCGTCGCAGGTACTCTGCAAACTCCTTCATCCTTGAAAAGCGGTGCTGCGCATCCTTGGCCATTGCTTTGCACAGCACCTGCCCCAGCGCAACGCTCACCTGCGCATTGATCGACGAGGCAGGCGGAGGATGGAGCGTGCGAATCGCCTCGCTTACCCCCTCCTCGGTCGCTGCCAGGAACGGCTGCTTCCGGGTCAGCACCTCGTAGCCGACGGTCGCGAGCGAAAACACATCGGAGGCACGGCTCAGCGGCCGCATCGAGAGCTGCTCGGGCGACATGTAAAGCAGCGTGCCTTTGCGGCTTACTGTTCGGCTGACATCCAGCCGGTGCGCCACCCCAAAGTCGATGATCTTGACCGAATCATCTTCAAGCACAAAAATGTTGCTTGGCTTAATGTCCCGGTGCAGCAGGCCGAAGTCGTGCGCCGCCTGCAGACCGCGGCAGGCCTGGCTGAGAATGTCGACGCAGCGATCTGTTGCAAGTGGTTGTGCCGAGGCGCGCATCAGTGCGGAGAGCGTCTTACCCCGAAGCAGCGGCATTACCAAGTAAGGCTTGTTCTTTCCGTCGTCCTCGAGCACGCCGACATCGCGTACCTCGACGATATTCGGGTGCGCGAGTGAGGACTGCTTGTGACACTCCTCGTAGAAAAGCCGCAGGGCGGCAGGATCGTGAATATCGAGCAGAAGCTTGAGCGCCACATCCGTGTTCAAGGCGCTGTCAAAGGCGCGCCATACAACGCCCATGCCACCTTCACCAAGTTTCTCCCGCAGCTCATAGCGGCTCTTCGTCTTTTTTGGCATTGGCTAAGGCGAGTCGTAGGACATTACATCATGACGCAAGTCGCGAGCAGTCACAAGGTTCGGCCTGGAACCATGCTCGTGTTTCCGCCGTCTTTTTAAGACTGCTTTCTAATGATAGCTGTAGCGAGGTTACTGCCGTATGCAGAAGTTAATTTTTAGTGCATAAATTCACCGTGATCGCCCCGCCGGTCACTTTATGTGAAAACTATGGCGAATTATGGCCGAATGGAAGCTCCTCATCCTGTGATGAGGCCGCTACAATGGGCCGGATGAAAATGGAAGCTTTAGTCGACACACGAATTGACGTGCATCTCTCCCCAAATGGCATTCGGGAGGAAGGGATCGTACTCAGCGATAATCTGTAGAAGTGGAATATCTCCGCAGGCTCAGAAGTAAGTCAGCCCTGTCTTCTTGACTGCTTCGCTTTTCATCTTCAAGGTTGCGGGGATAACGGTCAGTCAACCATAGACTGGGGAGCGAAGAATGACTTTTGCAATGCCGCCAAGCGCGTTGACTCTCGAGCCGACAGGTCAGCGACGATGAAAGGCCATCGCGACCTTCTCTCCACGAGCGATCTTGCTGTTGCGCGATGGTTCCGTCATGCGCTGACTCCAGGAAAGGTCTTTCTAAGGGGTTGAAACTCGACTTTGAGCAGCCTTGCCGGCCTTACGACGCCATCCGGTGGAGGTGACGCGGTTCCTCCGTCCATGATGAAGCAGGCGACTCGGCCATAATCACCTGGACTTCTTGCCCATGCCCCGCTTGAAGGACCGATCAGTTCCTCAGTGAACGGATCGCCGGCGACGCTCTGCGTAAACCCGCTGTTGAGGCCCGGGTCCATCGAGACCACGTCAATCGTATTCTGACGGTGTGTGGCTAGGTAAAGTACTTCAGCTTCCTCATCAAGACAAAAGTCATCACCCATCCGGCCGGCCACAACTAACTCAGGCGCGCCGGCCGGATCGAGCGTATCGGGATTTACTTTCACACGCATCAGGAGCTTCTTTGCCGTTGCCGTGTAGTAAAGCTCATGGGTTTTGGTGGCGTATCGAACGCCATTCACCCCGGGCTGCTCGGGCTTCATCGTGCCCGGGAAATAGCCCATGGATTTATGCTCCAGCCACACACGAAGCGAAGGCTCGCCGCCTGAGGCTAAATCCATTCGCCAGATCAGACTGGCAAAGCTGTCCGCAACCAGAACTACATTTGGTCCAAGCAAACAGCAGCCATTCAGGCCGCGAGCTTTGTCCGGGAATCGACAGAGATACTCCGGCGTCACAGCCGAACCTGGCTCCCAGCTCCTCAGATCAAGCCGATGCGCAAAGGATTCGTGTGTCGTGTAGAGATTGCCGCACAGGACAAGGAACACATCAGGTTCCACCTCGACGATGCCCGTCGTAGGCTGCTCAAACGTGTAGATGCAAACAGGTTGCACTTCCCCCGTTCCGACGGCTGGCGGAACGTACCATAACTCTTTCTTGTTCATCGCCGTCACAAGGACAGAGTTATCTTCCCGGACCGCCAGGTTCTCAAGAAAGTACTTTGCTGGAAAGCTGGCGATGGTGGTGAGACGGGCCTTGGGTGCCTGATTATGACTCATGAAAAGATCCTTCCGCCGAAATCCTGTGAGGCTTCATTCATGTCAAGATCCTTTACTGTTCCAAGCCTGTTGCGTTGGACGGCACATCGTAGGCCATCAGCGTGATTGAGACCGCCGTAAACCAGCCCATCGGCCGAACTCGCTGAGGCCCAGTCAACAAAGAGAAGCATGTTTATGGATAGCTATCGCAGTGCTTGGGATAGAAATCTTTACCGGACTACTGCTAGTTCCAGCTTGTGGTCGTAGCTGGCTTGATCGGTGGTCAGAGAATGCGGCGTGGGGCCGCTCCCATGGCTGTATTGTCTGGGGGAGCAGCCCATGACCCTTCTGAAGGCTTTACCGAAGGCACTTTCGGATTCGTAGCCGAGCGACAATGCAATTGTGGGGATAGAATCGCCTGAATTCTTCAGCCTCTCGCCGGCCAGCAGCATTCGCCATCGTGTCAGGTACTCCATGGGTGTAGTCCCAACCGTCTCCTTGAACCGTAGGGCAAAAATGGATCGCGACACACCGACGTGCTCCGCCAGTGTCTGTAGTGTCCATGGGTGCCCTGGATCGTCGTGCATGCATGTGATCGCTGCGCTCATGTGTTTGTCTGCCAGCGCGAAGAGCCAGCCGACGCCCCCTCTCGCCCCATCCGCCAGGTGCAGCCGAAGAGCTTGAATAAGCATCATGTAGGCGAGTTGCTGCGCGATCAGAGAGCCACCCGGCTGCGGATCGCGCAACTCTTCCCTCATCCGATCCAGCGACCAACGCATCGCTGCTTTATCCGATTCTTTTTGGATATGCACAATGGGCGGCAGAGACTTCAACAAAATATCGGCGTGAGGGCCGGTGAGAACGAAATGGCCGCCGACAATATAGCGAGCCCCGACTTCGTTGCTGGAGACCGCGTCACCTGATCTCCACGTAGCGCGAATCGTGTCGAAGTCGACGGGCTGCAGGGACAGATCCGTCAAGAGACAGAAGGGCAGACCACGCGGCAAGAGGAAACAGTCCCCGGCCGTAAGGAGCACAGCATCGGGAACGCCTTCCACGGATAGCCAGCATTGGCCAGAGAGCATGGCATAGCACTTAATGCCCGCATGCTTCGGCCATTGGATAGCTATGTCGCCATCCACTCCAAAACCGCCCGAGGCATAGCTTTGAGGTTTCAGCAGCGACAACACATCTGAGAGCGGGTCCATGCAGCCTCCGGACGATTGAACCAGAAATGCGGACTCTCAGTATAGATCGTATGCGCCATGTGGCCCATCTAGCTAATGACAGGGCGCAATGCGACCTCTCATAAGCGAATTGAAGGTTATCCAGCGAATCAAGGACCGCAAGTAGCGTCCCTCAACTGAGTAAAGGAGCATTTATTATGCGTGTTTTTCTCACCGGCGCTACCGGCTTTATCGGTTCAGCCATTGTTCAGGAACTCATCAAAGCGGGTCACCAGGTACTCGGGCTGACGCGGTCAGATGCCGGCGCCCAGTCCCTCAAGGCCGCGGGCGCCGAGGTGCATCGAGGGAATCTGGAAGACCTGGAGAGCCTTCGCAGCGGGGCAGCCAAGTCGGACGGCGTGATCCACTGTGCCTTCGATCACGACTTCTCAAACTTCGTTGCAAATTGCGAGAAAGACAGGCGCGCCATCGAGGCAATGGGCGATGCGCTTGTCGGATCGGATCGCCCTCTGATCATCACCTCCGGGACTGGATTGGGGAACAGTGCGCCAGGTCAACCCGCGACCGAAGACATCGTCAACTTCAATCTCCCGAATCCCCGTGTAGCTTCGGAACAGGCAGGCGTTTCCGTCGCGGAGCGTGGTGTCAACGTGTCGGTGGTGCGCCTTCCTCAGGTCCACGACCCGGTCAAACAGGGCCTCATCACCCCCTACGTTCAGCTGACCCGGGAGAAGGGAGTCGCAGCGTATCTGGGTGACGGACGCAATCGCTGGCCGGCGGTGCATGTCCTTGATGCTGCCCGTCTCTATAGGCTGGCGCTGGAGAAGCAGAAAGCAGGCGTCAGGTACAACGCAGTCGCTGAAGAGGGAGTGCCGGTTCGGGACATCGTTGAAGTCATTGCCCGAGGCTTGAAGGTGCCAGCCGTCAGCCTGTCTGCTGAGGAGGCTCCAGCCCATTTCGGATGGCTTGCGGCGTTCGTGGGTTTCGACATGCCGGCCTCAAGCGCGCAAACACAGCAACGGCTGGGATGGCACCCGACCGGCCCCGGGCTGATTGCCGATCTCGAACAAATGCAGTACTTCGCAGGCTGAACGGATTGCGCACCAGCAGCGCCTATGCGCGCTGGTGCGCGATTGCACAAGTGGACCCCTACTTCGCCTTGCTCACTGGCCGGAACCTGCGATGAAGCTGGTCGGCCCGCTTACACTCTCTCGCCGGCGCCTCTGCCGGCAGATCAGAAGAGGAGCTTCGCTCCAAACTCCACGGTACGAGGTTCACCCGTTATCGATGTGATCTGGCCGAAGTTGCCCGGATTGCTCACCGTCGCGTTCGGAGTCGCGAAGTTGGGATGGTTGAAGATGTGGAACGAATCCGCGCGCAGTTGCAGCAGGCTTTCTCGAGAATAGGTGTGCTCTTGACAAGGTTGATATCCCAGTCCTGGTAATGCGGCCCGAAGAGCGGGTTGTAGGCGGAGTTGCCAAAGGTAAACGGGGCGGGAGCCGTGAACGCGGCGGTGTTGAAGAACTTGCGGAGCGACTTATGCCCGGGGTAGAGCGGCTGACCGGCAACGCGATCCGCACGCCTGTTGTAGGAGCCCTGCACGCTGGTGTTATAAGTCACCGAGAAAGGCTGCCTGCCTTGGTACTGGGTAATGCCCGAGATCTCCCACCCGCTCACCAACGTGTTCTCGAGGCTGCCGGCTCCGTGCAGGAAACGATGATCGCGACCGAAGGGCAGCACATAGGAGTAGCTCACATTGAGCGACTGCGGTGCGATGCCGCCGATGTTGCCGTAGGAGTTCTCCGTGTTCATGGGGTTGACGAAGTTTTCGGTGTCCAGCACCCGGATTCACTCGTACTCCGCGTTGAGCTGGGAGCCGACTCGAAGCGCTTGTGCACTCCGATCTGCAGGGCGTTGCTGTTGGAGTGGAAGATCGGGTCCATGGTGAGGAAGATGGAGGAGAACGGCTGCATGGGGCGCCGCGGCTGGACCGCTCCGGCAGTCGGCGTCGACTGGTTCAGATCGGGCGTCGTACTGCTGGGGCCGTTCGAGTTCTTCTGCTTGATGTTGTTCTGGCCCACATACCCGATGCGGACCGAGAGCGAGCGGCCCCTCTGGTGTTTAACGGCGAGGTTGTACTCCTCCGTGTACGGGGTCACGGTTTTGTACTGTGCGTTGATGCGGCCGACGCGGCGCTTCCGAGGCAGGGCTGATGACGTTGGAAAGCTCCGCAACCCCGACGCCCGCGCCAGAGGAGCCGAGGCAGATCCGGGTCGTGATCGTCGACGATCATCCGGCCATTCTCATGGGCCTGCGCAGCATGCTCTCTGAAGAGGATTCCATCCAGGTCGTCGCCACTTTTGAAAGCGGCGCGGCGCTTGAGCATGCAGACGCCGGCCTGCTGCCGGAGGTAGTGCTGCTGGATGAACCTGGGTTTGTGCTGGGGTTTCCAGGGTGGCTTGACGGAGCGGGACGATCGCTACTTCAGCCGGTTCAATCCAAGCGCGACCGTGGGACCAGTGACGAACTATGCGCAGCCGGCATATGCGCAGATGCTGGCGAGCTTAGCGGCGACACGGGTGTGCAGGTGCTGCGGCAGTACCGACCGGATGTAAGTTCGTTTGTCGCCCGGGCGCTATCGAGTATGCCGGGGTAAATGGGACAAGACGAGCAGGAGGCTGAAGACGGCAAGCCTCGCCGCATACGTGCCGATGCGCAGCAAGATGGATTCACTGCTCCAGGCGGGTGGAGGTTTTTCGAAAGTCAGAAGTACACGCTCCGGTCCATGAGATTGCGGAAAGGGTGGCCGTCGGCCTAGAGCCTGTTATGACGTTTGATTGAGCAGGTGGCACATTCTTGCGAGCATGATGCAGGCGAAAGAGAGAGAGAGTGGAAGCCCTTGAGGCTTGTGTCGAGCCGTTCGTAGTCACGAGCGAGCCGGCGGAAACGTGCGGCCCAGGCGAAGCTTCTTTCCACGACCCAGCGTCGCGGCAGCAGCACGAAGCCACGCTTGGCCATCGGGTGCTTAACCACCTCCAAACGAATGCCGTGCTCAGCAGCAGCGTTGGCGGCGTTCTCGCCCGTATAGCCCTGATCGACATAGGCCAATTCGACTGTTCTGCCGGTCGCTTGCTGGATTTGTTCGGCCAGAGCGCCGACTTGTTCGCGGTCACCCTGATCGGCTGCGGTGACCTTGAGCGCCATCCGATACCCCAGGGTGTCAACCGCGATATGCACCTTCAATCCCCGGCCGCGCTTGGCTCCGTCATAGCCCGCGCGAGCGCCCGACACGGGCGTGGACGGCAGGGTGCGGCTGTGGATGGCTACCGCCGTCGGCTGGCTCTTGCGGCCGCCAAAGAATCGCAGCAGCAGCTGCACATCCTGAACGATCTTCTCGAAGCAGGGCGCCCGCAACCAGCGCTGCATCTGCTGGTACGCCGCAGGCTTACTTCAACAAACGCCTGCAGCCGGCACCTAAAACTTTGCTGGATGCGGTAGTTGCTCAAAAAAGTAGATCCACGCCATGGAGAGGGATACGGAAGCGAACCTCGAACGGCGCCGGCAATTCGTCGAAACAATCCGTACCATCTCGGCGCAGCGCCTGTATTGACCAGATCCTAAGGGTAGCTTTGTCCACTCTGTGAACTCCAGTGAGATGGAGGGGGAGGCTCTCTCGATTGCCCCTTCCTCCACATCGTTGACCAAACCGATATGATCGGCTGCCGCTCACATCGGACTACCAGTCCAACTGCGCTAAAGTGTGGGTGTGTTTGCCACTCCCGGCGCAGATTTGGGGAACGCCACGATTCCAGTGTTGGTGCTGGTTGTTCCCTCCTTTGGCGCGATGTAGTGATCTAAAAACGCGCGCTCCTTGCCCCATGCGTCCAAACGATGCTCCGGCTTTGCGACCCCGTGCAGCTCGCCCGGATAGGTGTAGTAGAAGACCGTCTTGCCGTGCGCGGCAAGCGCATGCGCGAATGCGGCGGACTCGGCCGGCGGCACTTGCGGGTCATCCTCGCCGTGGAGGATCAGGACGGGGGTTTGGACCTTGTTGACTTGTAGCAACACATTTGCTTTTGCATAGGTATCAGGCGTTTCACTCGGCGAGCCGCCCATTTTCATCTGCCAGCGGATGGCCGAGTTCGGGTTGGTGCGCTCCACAAAAAGGGCGCGGTCCACAACGCCATAGCCTTCGATTGCCGCGGCGAACAGCGCCGGGTAGTGGACCACCATGTAGGCCGTCATGGTGCCGCCATGGCTGCCGCCGCCAATGGCGAGCCGCTTCGGGTCGGCAAGCTTCTGGTCAACCAAGTAATGCGCACCCGCCGCGACGTCGTCCACCTCGCCGCCATTGCTGTCTTTTACATTCAGGTTGCGAAAGCGCTCGCCGTAGCCGGTCGAACCGCGGTAGTTCGGCTCAAGCACGGTATAGCCCGCATCCGCGAGGTACTGCGCCCACAAATCCAGGCGAAAGACATCCTGCCCCTCCGGCCCACCATGAATCCAAAGAACTGCCGGCGGCAGCACTCCCGGCTTGACGTGCCGCGCGCGGTAAAGCAAGCCGTCGACAAGGAGCCCGCCGCCGCTGCTCTTCCAGGTCACGCGCTCGGGCACCTGGAGCGCGCCCTCATAGCTGCCGGGCAACGTGTTCGTCAGCGCTTTCGCTACTCCGCCATCGGCTGGCGCGCTGTAAATGTCCGCCGGATGCAGTGGCGATTCACGGCGGAAGACCACCTGCTTGCCGTCCGGCGTCCATTCCGGCTCCGCGTCGACGCCCGGAATTTCCTGCGCTGAGAGCAGATGGGCCGCGCCGCCGTGCAGCGGCTGCACCCACACTTTGCGCTGCTCGGGCGAGCCGCCGTTCTCCGTTCTGTTCGAAAGGAAGGCGATCGCGCCGCCATCCGGCGAAAACTCCGGTGACTCGTCCTCCCAGTCTCCTTTGGTCAAGGCTTCGGGCGTGGCGCCCGCTTGTGTGTCGAGTAGATAAATATTGTCCCAGCCGGAGATCTGCAGCACCGCCGCAAGCCGCTTGCCGTCCGGCGTCCATTTGAGCCCGCGCACTGACCAGCCGCCGCCGCGATCGACCGGCGCTGTGTAGACCGTGATGGGTTCACCATGCGGCTGGCCGGAGTTCGGGTCAACCGATTGCACCTTGATCTCGCCGCTGAAGTGTTCGCGTGTGCGCAGCACGTAGGCTACGGCCGAGCCGTCCGGCGACCACACACCCTCATCGGCATCGCCTTCGCGCGGGTCAGCGATAAAGCTTTCCGCATCGCCATCCGCTTTCACGGTCATCAGGCTGCTGTGCCCGCGGCGGCCCGTGGCAAACAAGAGCCAGCCGCCTTTGGGAGACCATTGCGGCGCACGATCGGCCGCCTCGCGTGGGTCGCCCGTCGCAGCGGGCACCGCGTTGGTCAAGCGTTTCGGCTCGCCGCCCGCTTCGGAAACCGTCCAGATACTGCCGCGGCTCGCGAAGGCGATCGCTTTGCCATCCGGCGACCAGGCGATCCCGCTTTTTGGGTTGCCTCCGGCGGTTAACTCAGTAGGCCATCCGCCGTTTGCCGGCATTGCATCAATCTGCCCGTCGCGGATGAACGCGACGCGCGCGCCATCCGGGGAAACAGCGCTCTCGGCAATCGGCCGCACCGCCAGGAGATCCTCCAGCGTGAGCGAACCGCTATGCGGGGCTTGCGCCTGCATGGGCGCGAAACAAAGGCTCAACAGAACAGCTAAAAAAGACCGGTGAAAACGATATTTCTGCATTGCACTTTCTCCAGGGCCGAGCCAAGCCGACCGGCAAAACAGCGTGAGCGGGTCAGTACTCGAGCTTGAGCCCGAACTGGATCTGCCGTGCTTCTGTCTGCCCCAGCAAGCGTTGCGATAGCGCTTGCCCGTAAGTTGCATTTGAAATGCTTGTCGACAACGGACTGAAATTGGTGTGGTTCAGGATGTTGAAGAAGTCAGCGGAAAAGCGCAGGTTGAGCTGTTCGGTGAGTTTCGTCGACTTGACTGCCTGGAAGTCCCAATTGGTAATGCCGGGCTGCCGCAATGTGCCGCGTTCCAATCGCTGCCGTGGATCCACAACGCCGTCGCCCGCGCTTTGCGCTGTCGCGTTTTGAAAGTAGCTCACCACAGGATTGGGTCCTCCAAACGTCTTGATCAGGCGCCCTCCACTCGGCCCCAGATTGCCGATTGCGACCGTGCGGTCATTCGTGTTGCCGTCCTTGTTCGCGTCCGCGCCGCTTACAGGAATGAAAGGCGTTCCGGTCTGTGTGTCAATGATGGAGCTGATTGACCAGCCGCTCACAGTGCGGTCTACGGTCGGCGGCACCGCTGCAAAGAACCTTGCGTTGTGCCCAAATGGAAGCGCATAAATCACGCTGCCTGCAAAGCGCTGACGCACATCGTAGGAAGAGTCGCCGTAGTTGTACTGGATGGGCGCGTACCGCAGGTAGTTCTGCACAAAAAGGCTCTCAGCCTGCGCCGTAGAAAGCTGGGAATTACCGGTGGCGCAAATGACTGCCGCCTGCAGCCGCGAGGCAGCTGAAGGCGTGCCGGAAGCACCGGGGCACGAACTTCCGGCGGCCATCAACGGGGCGAGCAGGTTTTCAAGCGTGGCCTGCGGCGTGGACGAGTCATTCGAACCGCTCACGTCGTCCGAAAGGTCATCGCGGCTGTGACTCCAGGTGTAGGCGCCCTCCACCGTCAAGCCGCTCGCAAGCCTGCGGCGCGCATCAACAAGCAGCGCGTTATAGCTCGAACCAGCGATCGAAACGCGATGCGTGAAATCGGCAAAGGGCGGTCGGATGATGCCATTGTTGATGTCGACCTGGGACCGCGCATTCACGTCGCCGTTCGACGGCCTGAAGCCGTTCGCAAAACTCGATCCGAGATTCGGCTGCTGCGTCGCGAGCAGCCGCGAACCGGTTGCGCCCACATATGTGAGCGTCAGGACTGTGTTCGCGTCCAGCTGCTGCGAAACAGCCAGGTTGTACTGCTCCGTCATCGGGTTGCGCAGTCCGGGATCGATGGTCGTCAGGCTGTACGCGTTTGTCGGGTTCACCGCGGAAGACGCGATCTGCCCCGTGTAGTTGCCGCCCGTGAGCGTCGTCGAGACCGTGTAAGGCGGGTTGAAGCGCGAGTTTCCATACACATTGCCGAATACCCGGTCATAGTAGATGCCGTAACCCGCCCGCACCACCGTGGTCCCGTTCCCCTTTGCATCCCATGCGACACCCACCCGCGGTGCGAAATCATTGAACTTGGAGCAGTAGCTGCCGATGCTGTACTGCGTCGGGTTCACCACCGCCACACTTGCGAGTCCCGCGCTGAAGGGCAGGTGAGTGCAGGACTCAGGCTTGCCGCTGCTGTCGAGCACGTATGCGTTCGACAGCAGATTCTTTGACTCGGTGAATGGGTTGTAAATCTCCCAGCGCAGCCCCAGGTCCAGCGTCACGCGGCTCGTGGCGCGCCACGTGTCCTGCACGAAGTAGCCCTGCTCCCAGAGGCGGTAACCGCGCTCGGAGGAGCCAGAGTTGTAGAAGGACTGCTGCTGCGTGTTCAAGGCAAGGGCATTGATGTTGGCAAACTCCGCTTCAGCTGAGGCCTGGGCCGCGCTCAACCCATTCGCCGCCGGTGCTGCTACGGAATCGAGCACCGTGTCAGAAGGCCGCACATTGTTGCTGAACACCGTGTTGTCGTAAACGCGCGCCAGCTGAAAGCCTGCTTTTACATCGTGCCGCCCATGTTCCCAGCCGATCGAGTCCTGATAGGTAAGCACATCTTCCGTGCGGCCCTGCGGGAAGTTGTTCGCGACCCCGATCGTATTGAAGCGGCTCGACAGGAACGCAATGGTAGGAATGCCGTTCGGGTCAGCGGTGTTGGTGGAAAATGGCGCGCCTGCATTCGGGGGCGCCGAACGGAGAGTGCCCGCGGCGATCAGCCCTGCAGGCGAGTTCTCATACTTGTAGGCGGTTGGAGTGCGCTGCAGGCTCACACGCGCGGTATTGAGAAAATGCGGCGACGCGATCCAGGTGTCCTGCACAACCACGTGGTAATCGCGTCCTGTCTGGCCCACGCCATCGCCCGGCAGATTGCCGCCGTTCAGCGCTGCCGCGGGAACCGCGTCCACGATGCTGAGCGTTGCAAACGCCTGGTTCTTCTCTGAGAAGTTCCGGTCGAGCCGGAGGAAGCCTGTGTCTGCATCGACGTTGTTCGCCTCATTGCGGTTGAACGAGCCCTGCCAGGTCGCCGGGTTTGCCGGGTCGAAAGCGGGACCGCTGACCGCAGGGTAGGCTCCCCGGAACAGCGCCTGCGTCAGCGGCTGGGTCAGCGCGTCGATGAACTGCGTGGTCGGCACCTGCACGTTAGTCGGCGTGGTCGAACGCTGCCGAAATCCCTCGTAGGCGCCCGAATAAAACAACTTGTCACGCCACAGTTTGCCACCGCCCCAGCCGCCGAATTCATTCTCATTGAACGGTGACTTGAAGCCGATCGGATTGAAGAAGTTTCGCGTGTTCAGCGCCTTGTTGCGGGCAAACTCCCAAAGCGTGAAGTGCTGGTCGTTCGTGCCCGATCGCGTCACCACGTTTACGACCGAGCCGGACGAGCGCCCGAACTGTGCCGTGGGACTCGATGTAATCACGGTGAATTCGCGTATGGCGTCGATGGGGACGCTACTGGTGGAGTTGCCGATATTGCCCGCGGAGCCGGAAGGGACGCGCGGGTCATTCGAATCCCCACCGTCGATGAGGAAGTTGTTGTTTGTGGGCCGAGCCCCGCCTGACGCAGTTGTCGAGCCTTGGCCCGTACCGCCCGCGTCGCGCGTGGTTCCGGCGGAAAGATAAATCAGGTTCTGGAAATCGCGCCCATTCAACGGCAGCGCCTGGATGCGCTGTTCATCGATGAGCGAACCTACGCTTGTGTCAAGTGTCGTCAAGCTGGCCGCGTCGCCAGTGACCTCTACCTGCTGACTTACCTCGCCCGGTTTCAGCGTTACATTCAGTTCGCGTACCTGGTTCAGAATGAATTCAATCTTGCTGAACACTTGCGCTTCGAATCCCGGCGCTTCCACGCGGAGCGCATACGTGCCCGGCTGCACGTTGGTGAGGCTGAACTGACCTTGCCCATTCGCCGGCACCGGCCTGTCGGAGCCGTCTCCGGGATTGAGGAGATGCACGATTGCATTCGGCACCGCCGCACCCGCGGAGTCGACGATGGTTCCCCGCAGGCTGCCGCTGATCTGTGCTTGGGACCACGCAGGCGGGACTCCCGCATACGTTGCGAAGACTGCTGCCGCCAGGGATGCAGCCTTGAAAGAGGAGCGACGGTGAGTTTTCAAGCATATCTCCATGAATGGGTCGAGGGGCTTTTAGCGCTGCTTCGGAGCGAGCGCGGCACTTGTTGCGGCAGGCAGTGTTACCTGCCTTGAACTTGCGAAAAGCAGCGCGTTAAAGAAGAGCTTGTACGTACCCTCTGATTGCGCGCGGTACTGTGGTCGAAAACCGAACAGAATGATGCGGCCTTCTCCGAGCGGCTCTTCCGCGATTGCAGCCTGGCCGTTCAGCTTCGCGCCGCCCAGGATCCACCCGCTCAGCAGCGGGTTGTCACTCGTATACGAAGCGGGAGCTTTCGCCGCCCCCGACACCGCAAAGGCCGGGCTCATCTCGAAAAAGATGGGCAGCTTTGCAGGGGCGCCAAAGCAAACCGGATCGCTTGCGTCCACCTTGACTTCAAGGATCGAACCCGGAATGTAAAACTGCCTGGGTGGCACCCCGTCCAGCACATTTGCAACCGGCGAGTCTTTCTTCGCGTACACGCCGGAGGCTCGATTCAGTGTCACAATCGTTCCGCCTGCTCTCACAAACGCGTCGAGCGCCGCGAGTCCGTCCGGCCCCAGTCCGCCCGTGAACTCGGGGGGCACTTTCGGCCCGTCCTCTGCGCCTTCTCCCTTGCCTGCGCGACCGGTCGTGATGGCGGCAGGCGGGTTATCCGGCAGGACGATGACATCGAAGCGGCTCCGCAAGTCGCCTTTGCGGATATCCGCGTCGACTAGGCGCGCATAGGGCACGCTATTCTGGTCCAGAATCCAGCGCGTCCAGCCTTCATCGAGCGAAGCCACCCAGCTTTGATAAAGCCCGATGCGGGGCTGTTTGACCTCAAGCGCCGTGCCGGACGGCGTGGAAGAAGCAGCGGTCAGCGCAAGCGGAAACTTCGCCGTCAGCGCCTGAACCTTGCCTGCCAGACCCGGCTGCGGCGGAAGGTAAATCGTGCCTGGCGCATAGCCGCTCCCGGTGAGCCGATATGCCTGTATGCCTTTGCCTGTCAAAGCGATCAGGGCGTACAGACTGCTGTTTGAGCGGTCATCCACCAGGTAGCCAAAGGGCGCTTGCGCGGGCACATTCGTCTCAGGAAGCCTGGCCTGGTTGACCGGCGATGCTGCAACGGTGAGCCTGTCTTTCACCTCCACCGCATGCAGCCCGAACAGAAGCGGCAGTGTTTGCGCCGTTACGTCATAGGGGCGCTGCGGTGGCCCGCCTGGGTACTCGCGCAGGTCGGGGTAGTGCTGGACTTCAAGCAACGTTTTCGCCCAGGCGCCAAAGGGCTGCGCCATGCGCACGATGTAGCTGCCTTTAGAAAAGTGCTGTCCTGCGGCGTCAAACTCTGCAGTCGATTGCTCGACCTCGATCTCTCCTTCGCGCAGAATGTTGATGAGCCGCGCTTCCACGGCAGGGTCGGCCTGCCCCGATGGAATTACATACGCATAGGGTGCGTCTGCCTGGGCAATCTGGTGTTGCGCCACGGTGTAATAGTCGCGCAGAAACTTCTCGCGATTGAGCGCGGCGGTACGTGTAATGGAGTCGAATGCAGCCTGCTGGTAGCGCACGATGTCGCCCATCCGCCAGGTCCCGCCCTTCCATGGATCGGGAAAGTTCCAGGCGGCGACTTTCGCGTCATAGCCGATGCCTTTGTCGAGCTTCTCGAAAGGGATGTCAATCGGTGTGGCAATGTTTGCGCTCGCCGACTCGGTAAGCACACGCAGCGTGTCGTGATAGCACATATAGCAACGCCCCGGCGACCACAAGTCGTACACGCCATGGATCAGCACGCCCTGCCGCCCTTCGCGGGCAACGTCGTAGGCCATCGACGAGCCGAGCGCATTCATGGACTGCTGCAGCAATGGGTCCACGTTTGGGTCGATCGGGTCGACCCAGGGCGGCATGTATATCCGCGGCCCGTAAGCGCCCATCTGGTGCAGATCGTAGAGCGCCTGCGGGTGATACCCGTTCAGCACCTTATCTACGAGTAACCGGGTCTCCACCTGAGTGAAGCCATACCAGTCGCGGTTATCATCGTGGCCGACATACTTGTGATAAAGCACCACCGGGCTGCTGCCTTCGTATGGCGTACCCAGGTACTTCCTGTACCAGTCGACCACTAACTGCTGGCCATCCGGGTTCAGCGAAGGCACGAGCACGACAATGACGTTGCGCAAAATCTGCTGCGTGTCCGGATCGTTAGCCGTGGAGAGCTTGTAGGCGAAAGCGGCGGCACTTTGCGAGCTCGCGATTTCGGTCGAGTGGATATTGCAGGTGACGACCAGGATCATTTTGCCGCGGGCGATCAATCTAGCGGCTTCATCCGGCGAGGTCGCGCGCGCGTCGGAGAGCTTGCGCGTCATGCCTTTGTATTCGTCCAGATGGGCGAGATTCTCAGGCGCTGAAAACGTCAGCGCGACGTACGGGCGGCCTTCCGTGGTCTTGCCCAGCTCTTCAAAATGAACGCGGTCGCTTGCCGTGCCGAGCATGCGGAAATAGCCAACCAGCTGCGTCCAGTCTGCCAGCTTACGATCCGCGCCAAGCGGAAATCCGAATGCCTCATCCGGAGAAGGGATGTGTCCGCCAGGTGCCGCGAAAGCGGGAAGTACAGCGAGGATAGCGCTCAGAACAAACCCCAGCAATTTCACGGTGGCTCCCAAGTTTCGTCAACCTGATTCGCTGCCAGGAGCAGCGGAGGAGTACACGCAAGCTGTGAGGAGAAGTCCGGCGGGTCAGCAAGAGCGGGTGAAATCCCACAACGCTCACTACTGACAACAAAACTAAACAACGACTGCCTCTCCAAACAGTTGTGCGCACGCGAAGGGTCGCGTCAGCGGCAACAACACGAACAACAGGAGAGGTGCGAAGTCAGCATTGCCATGTTCTAGCACAAAGGAGCCGACTCGCCAAACAGATTCACACGGATAGTTGCTGCAAGGCGCCTGATCCCGGCTTCAGTCCTAGGCAGATAGCAGGCCTCGATCGACTCCCGCATACTCTACCGAGCCGGTGTGTCCGGTTTGAATCTCCTCCACGCCGATGCGCAGTATGAGCGGTCCGGGCGGGAGCTCCAGAACTTGTCGTGCTCGTAATCCGTCGCTTAGCAAAGATTTAAAGCGATCATTGTCAAGATTCGCTGATATCGCGCCACTGGCAACATTGAAGACTTTGTGCCCGCTTTGGTCGTAAGCCACCACAGCGTAGTAGACCTTTGCAATTTCTCTTCCACCTTGCTGTGCAAAATTGATGGCCGAGGGATCTACACGGAGGTCGATGGCATATGTCGCTGGATGGCCGGACAGAAAAACGGCGCGCTCGCCTCCGGATGCCTCTACCGGGACACTTGGCGCGGGCGACGCAGTTTCGACAGGCATTGCACGGACCTGGATCGGTAACTCCGCGCTTCGGAGCGCTCCTTGCAGCATATTTGATGCAGGCGCACCTCGTTGCGGCCGGCACCGCCGCGTTACCGCGATATATCCTTGGCGGTAATGTTCTGCTGCTTTGCCGACGGACTTTCCGTCCATCAGGGCCGGATCGTGCGTGCCGCTGGCCGTCCACACGATACGGCCGCCCGCGGCAACAGAATCCAGCAGCAGGTTCATCAGGAGAAAGTGGCCAAGGCAATTCCCTGCAAATGTTGTCTCATACCCATCCGCGCTGTACGTCACTGGCCCTGTGAATTGAGCACCAGCATTGCAGACAATGCCGTGAAGCTTCGCGGTCTTCGCTGCTGTGAGCTGTAGCATCGACTTGCACTTTGCGGCACCCTCTCGCACTGAGTCGAGCGAGTTCAGGTCCATGGTCAGTACTTCAACCTTCACACCAGTCTCGGCGCGTAAATGCTGCGCGCCCATTTCAACGCGCTCGCGATTCCGGCCTACAAGAATCAGATCGCACCGGTAACGGTTGGCCAGCGCTCGCGCTCCAACAAGTCCAAGGTCTGAATGGCCACCCGTCATCAAGATCGTAGGCATACTCCCTCACACAGACCATCAGATGCGTGCCGGCGTCGACACACTCCTCGTAGGGCAAGCCTCACCGGCGCTAGTCTCTACATGTCGGCTTCTCGTCAGCAATGTGTAGCCCTTCTATACGCTTTTGGTGGTGGAGGGGCCAGGAAGGAGCACGAGCTTACCGTGAGCCTGCTTGCTCATGCTGATAGCCGCCGCCTCACGCCAATCTTTCAGGGCAAATGTGCGCGCCAGCGGAATGGAGAAGCGCCCTTCGGCCGCAAGCTGTGCATAGTGACCGAGCACATCATAGCGTGGAACGCCGCCTTTCTCCCTCCCCGTGGTGCGGACGCCGATGCCTTCTTCGTCAAAATCGGCAAAGCTCAACACACGCCTGGGATCGCCGTCCACGATCCTGACGAGACCGGGCAGCGCGCCCTTGACTTGCGCGGTATGCAGCACAAAGTCGGGCGCTCCACCTGCGAGATCGCGAACGCGCTCGACCATTCCGTCTCCGTAGGATGTCACTTTTGCGCCAAGCTCGCGCAATCTATCGGCAAACGTCTCGCCTGCCGTAGCGATCACACGCGCGCCGCGGAGCAATGCGATTTGCACGGCAGCGAATCCCGTCATCGTTCCACCACCGTTCACCACAAGGCTTTGGCCGGCGGTCAAGCCGAGGAGATCGATACTGCGAGCTGCTGTTTCGACGGCCATCGGCAGCGCCGCGGCCCCAGTGAGGTTCAGTCCCTCTGGAACAGGCACAAAGACCTTGAGGATGGCATACTCGGCTGCTCCGCAGGTTGGGTAGCCGATGTAATCGGGAACGCCGAAGACGAGGTCGCCGAGGTTGACGTTGTTGACTCCCTCGCCGAGAGCGTCCACGGTTCCGGATACGTCAAACCCGATCCCACGCGGGGGAGGAACGGGCAGGAAGCCCTCACACACAGCCCAATCCGCAGGATTGAGTGCGCAGGCATGGACCCGCACGCGGATTTGACCGGCGCCTGGGTGGGGAACGGCAACATCCTCCAGGCGCAGCACGTCGAGTGGCTTGCCGTAGGCTTCGAGATAAAGCGCTTTCATCGTGGTGGGCTCGGATTTGGTCATGGGTCTCTCCGTTGGTTGCCGATGGCTTTTTAGTGGTGATGCAAGAAGGATTGGCGGCCATACAATCACGCCTGAGTCGAATTGTCAGTAGCTGACATACAATAGTCAGTCACTGACACAACGATACACGTAGCGTCAGTCTTTGACAAATGGAGCGAGCTCGATGCCTAGAAACGGGGAAGCAGTGCGCAAGCGTCTCCAGTTCGCGGCACTGGAGTTGTACCGCGATCGCGGCTATGAGGAGACAACAGCCGCCGCGATCGCTGCCAAGGCTGGCGTCACGGAGCGCACCT
This sequence comes from Acidobacteriaceae bacterium, assembly GCA_965276605.1. Classification (GTDB taxonomy): domain Bacteria; phylum Acidobacteriota; class Terriglobia; order Terriglobales; family Acidobacteriaceae; genus EB88. The sequence continues at coordinate 4,056,179 of OZ255619.1, read as the reverse complement.
TCTTTCGCCATTTCCCGGATAAGAGAGAAGTGTTGTTCGACGGCGACGCTGCTTTCAGCAAAGCCTTGACGAGTGCGGTGCGTCACGCTCCCGCGGCACTTGGTCCGTGGGATACGTTGTTTCTTGCCTTCGGTTCGGTGAAGCAGATGTTTATTGAGAACCGCCCGTTCTCTGAGCCTCGTCAGCGCGTGATCGCCAGCAGTCCCGCACTCCAGGAGCGCGCGATGGCAAAAACAAGATCGGTGATTGCAGCGTTGAGCGCGGCGCTATGCGAGCGCGGCGCTACTGCTCGACAGGCGAATCTAGCGGCACAGATGGGCATGGCTACACTCAGTTACGCAGTCGCGGCATGGTTCGACGACGGCTCGATTGATTTAGCAGAGCATATCGTTAGGGCATTCCACGAAGTGCGCGAGCTTTCTTCATCCAGTACGAAGCTGACAAAGAGGAAACAGGCAGACTCGAAGCATCCAGGAAAATCGCGGGCCACCTTCAGCTAGAACATAGCGCTGATCCACCACGCGCTGTGACCTATCGAGATTAGTCCTGTGAAGTCGGCTTGTCTGAAGCGATCCGAGCTTTCAATCACTGAGAAAATAGCGTTTACCGTTACTGCCAGGTGAAACGGGACGCCTGCCGGATTGGCAGAAGCTGTGACGCGCTACTTGCGCGTGATTAGTGCCGCTCTTAGGCCGAAAGCATGTCTTCACCTCCGCCAAAGCGGAGACCATGCTGGGCTGGAAGCCGCGCTCAGCACGAAGAGCAATCGTAGATTCCGCTAAGAGCGCCATTGCGGTCGGAGCCGTTTGATCCGGCGAACGAGCAGAGCTTCAACCGTAAGCCGAAAGGAACGAATATGTCTCTCCATAAGGTCCTCGTTAACGTTGCGATTGGTTGGCTGACCTTCGCCGGCTTAATGCACTTCTTGATCGACGTGCTGGCCCAGTACTTACGCCAGAAGCGTCTTCCGGGGCCGGAAACGACTTTGTACTACGGCCTGAACACGGCCTATGCGCTCGGACAAGTCGCCTTCGGCATCCTCGGACTGCTCATCGCACGTCGAGCGATTGAGGTACTAGGAGAGTGGCCCGCGCTCTTGCTTTGCGGCGCGGCTGCGACGGCATGGTTCGTGATAGGAGTTCTATCCATTGAATATCCGCAGCCCCGGTTCATGGGTGTCATCTTCGGGTGCTTGTGCTCGCGATGACACTGACGCGCTAAGCGAGACCTTGGTACTGCTCAGAAGTGGAACAGATTTTTTATGAGAACAACGTGACGATCGAGAATGGCCTACTTCCAAGCAAGAAGGTTGCAGTGGTAATGGGCGGCAGCCGAGGTGTCGGGAAGGATATAGCGCTTTACCTCGCAAGGATGGGCGTCGGGATCGTGCTGACTTACCAATTGAATGAAACGGAAGCACGATCGTATTTGCCACGAGGTAAATAGTAAGAATCCACGTCACCTCGTCGAATGAGCGCCCAAGCCCACCGGCGATGTACGGCAGGGATACGTTCGAGATCGATGTGTCCAAGAGCTCCATATAAGGTAGCGAGCGTTACCGTAAGCGCAACTACAAAGCCCGGCACCTGATCGAGAACTTCTTCGCCAAGCTCAAGCAGTTTCGCGCCATCGCCACTCGCTACGACAAAACTGCCAGAAACTTTCTCGCCGCCATCCACCTTGCCTGTAGCGTAATTTGGCTCGTTTGATAACACACCTTAACACCGCGGTCAAGTTTCGCCGCTCCGCCGAGTCCCTCCGCCGCCTCGGGCGCCCGGTCCAGATTGGATTCGAGGCGACCGGCATTTATCATCGCACCTTGGCCCATTTCCTGATTGTGGAAGGATCTCACCTCGAGCGCATTGCGTCAGTCGCCGTGGCGGGCACCCGCGAAGGCATGCATAACTCCTGGGACAAGAACGACCCCAAGGACACGCAGGTCGTGCTCCATCTGCTCAGGGCCGGTTTTACCCAGCACTTCCACGACCCCCTGGCCAACCAGATCCATGACGTTCAGGAGCTGTCGCTCACCTACGCTCAGGTCTCGCTCGAGAAGACCCCCACCCAGCATCGGCTGCTCACCCACCCCCCCCGCTCTATCTCCCGCAGATCGAGCGCCACTACCATGCCTCTCGCTCGGAGTGGCTATTGGAGTTGCTGCGCGTTTTCACCACGCCGGCTCTGATCGCCTGTCTTTCGAGGGAAGAGTTTGTCAGCCAGGCGTGGCCTGTCGTGGGCCGTAAAGTGAGGAAGCAGCGCGTGCTTGGAGACATGTATCGCGCGGCACAAGCTTCCTCGGGCTGCCTGTCGAGGAAGGCTCGGAGGCCGTTGCCATGTTCCGCGTTGTGCTCGGCGAGAGGATCCGTTTATGCCAGCTGCGCGACCAGTTCGAGCAGAGAGCGGCGCTGCACCTCAAGGACAACGCCGATTTCCAGCGCCTGCAGCAGGTTCCGGGCACCACCCTAACGAAGACCCATCATTGGGGACCCGGGCATCAGTCCAATACTTGCGCTCAAGATCCTGGCCGAAGCCGGCGACCTTCGCCGCTTCGGCCATCGCCGACAGTTCCTCAAGTTCTGCGACTGGACCTGTCTACGCAACCGTCCGGCCAGTTCCGCGGAGCAACGAAGCTCTCGAAGTACGGCAACGCCCGGCTGCGCTCGAGCCTTCTGGATGGCCGCCGGTGTCGCCTGCGCGGCTGCGCGAGAACAGCTTCCGGAACAAGTTCGATCGATATCTCCGGCGTGATCCCGCGAGCGCGGACAGGAAGCGCATGGCCTATGTCGTGGTCCCCGCCAAGATGGCGCGCGTGACTTACGGGATCATCCAGACCGGAACCGACTACCTGAAGCAGTGGCGCCAAGTGGAAGAGCCGCTTCTACGGTGCCGTAGAGACCGCAAGGATTTCGCAGAGAATGTTCCGGCATTCCACTTGGTTGACATTTCGCTTTAAGTACAGTGAATACTGTGCCTGCTCGGCAGATCGTGTGTCGCTATGGTCGAGTGCTCAGCCCTTGCTCGTGTAAGCCACTTGCGTGCAATTCAGTTGTCAACAACGTCCCATACGGGATGCGAGAGAATTTTTCTTCGTGTGCACTTTTTCTTCCCGTGTTGGTACGTTGTCGGATCGAAGATGATCCGGAACTCCTTTCCACACCAACCGTTTCGCCTGGTCGACCTGCAAGCCGGCATACTTCTTGCGCCAACGGAAGCAGGTCTGTTCCACGATCCCAGCTTCCTTCGACGTCTGAGCCGTCGTCTTGCCGTTCGCAACAGCTACCTCCATTGGGCGCGGTCGCCATCATTCCTTCCAAACGCAACCGCAAACAACTACGCGAGTACGATAAGACCCTATACAAGCAGCGCAACCGCATCGAATGCTGCTTCTCAAGGCTCAAACACTTCCGCCGCTTCGCCACAAGATACGAAAAGCTCAAAACCAACTTCAAAGTCCTAGTCGCACTCGCCTGCTCATGACTGCACCTTCAGCTATATGTCGATACTGCCTAATTCTTGCCGGCCTTGTAGCTGGTCTTCACTGTCTGCCCCATGCTGGCCAGGATGTTCTTCGCATCCGCGGCAAACTGGCCATCCGGCGCCAGTTCCAGGTACTTCTGGTAAGCCTCGGCACAACCCGGCGGCGCCTGGATCTTCTGGGTCTTCGGGTCCACCGTCGCCTTACCAATCAGCGATTGCGCCTTCAGGTAGTAGGGTATCGGCTTGGTCGGGTCTGCCGCAATCGCCTTATCCGCCGCCGCTGACACCGCATCGCCATTCTGGCCCGAGCGCGCCAGCACGATTGTCTCGTTGGTGTAGTACATCCCTGCGCCGGCCGGGTTCGCCTTTGCTGCCGCATCGTAGGCCGCCGTCGCGTCCGGTATCTTGTTCTGCGAAGCCTGCGCCTCACCCAGCCCGTTGTTGGCCCCGCCGATGATCTCGACATTCGGCTTCGGGTTTGCAGTCTCAAGCGAGACTGCCTTCTGCAGCGAGGTCGTCGCATCGGGGTACTTTTTCTCGCCCAGCTGCGCATTGCCCAGCTCCAGCCACAGCACAGAGGCGTCCGGCTTCTGCTGTGTATCCGTCGTCATCAGCTGGTCCGCCTCGGCAAAGTTCTTGCTCTTGATATCGTCCCGCGCCTTTGCCAGGTCTCCGTTCAGGTTCTTCACCACCGAGTTATTCTTCAGCGCTTCGGCGTTTTGCTTCTTTACCTCTTCCATCTGCTTGCGCTGTTCCGGGGTCATCTTTGCGATGTAGTCCGGGCGACCCAGGTCGAAGTTCTCCGCCGCATCCTGGTCAGCGACGATCTTCACATTCATCATCTGGTCGACCGGTTTGCCCTGCGACATCAGGTTCAGCACATACGTGCCCGGGGCAATGCCCGCGCCCTTGAAGTCTCCATTCGCATCGGCGGTAAAGGTGTACTTGGCCGTCTTCCCATCGGTGGTCACCAGTACCTGCGAGCCGGCGATCGGCGCCCCCACCGGGTCCTGCACATGCCCGTGGATGCTGCCGGTGCCCTGCTGCGCATAGGCAGACGGGAAAGGAACTGCGGCGGCGCTCAAAAAAAGTACAAGTGCCGGAAGTGTGGAACGCATAGTAGAGCGCATCTTCGTGATCTCCTCATTCTGGCGGCATCGCTCGTTGCAAAACGCCTGCCCTTGCTGTCTGCGCAAATCGTCAAACACCCGCTGCGCGCTCGCGCAGCGCGTAGGGAATCGGGTCTTCCACGCCGGCTTCGGAAAAAGCGCGCAGCCGCAGCACGCAGCTGTCGCACATACCGCAGGCCGTCGTCTCACCCTGGTAGCAGGACCACGTTACATGCAGCGGTGCGCCTAGTTCAACACCCAGCCGAACGATCTCGCGCTTTCTCAAGTGAATGAGCGGCGTTGCGATCTGGATGTTTCCCGCCCGGGTCCCGGTGCGAATCACCTGCTGGAACGCCTCATAGTAGGCCGGGCGGCAGTCCGGGTAGCCGGAGCTGTCCTGCTCCACCGCGCCTATATAAATCGTACGCGCATCGATCGTCTCCGCCCAGCTCACCGCCGCGCTCAAAAAGTGCGCGTTGCGGAACGGAACATACGTCACCGGGATCTCCGCACCCAGTATTTCCGGCGCATTCGGCACCGCGATCGAAGCATCCGTCAGCGCCGAGCCGCCGATCGCGCGAAACAGGTCCAGCCGCAGGTGCAGAAAGCGCTCGATCCCCAGTGCCTCCGCAATCGCGCGCGCACTCTCAAGCTCCCGCGCCTCTGTCCGCTGACCGTAGGAGAAGTGCAGCGCGCACGTCTCGTAATCGCGGCGAGCCAGCGCCGCGCACACACAGGAATCCATGCCGCCCGAGAGCGAGACAATGGCGCGCTCCTTCTTTGCAGCAGGCTTTGCAGCAGGCTTTGCAGCAGGCTTTGCAGCCGAACCCCGGCCCGTCATACCAGGCTCTCCGTTCCTATCGCCGCCTGCGCCGCCCACCATCCATCGAACGCAGCCAGCGCCCGCTCGCACTGCATTCCGTGGCGCTCGCGTTTGTCCCGCACCCGCCGGCGCGTCTCCTCGTCGAGCGGCAGCAGCAGGTCAAAGGTGATATTCGCCGGCTGAAAATTCTTCCCCTCGGCATGCGTGATGTAGTGCGCGAGCGACCCGAGCGCGGTTCCACGCGGCGCCGGTTCCACCGCAATCCCAAGCGCTGTTTGAGCCGCATACACCCCCGCCAGCAGTCCCGTCGCAATCGACTCCGTGTACCCCTCGACGCCCGAAATCTGCCCCGCGAAAAACACGTTCGGATGCTCCTTCAAGTGCAGGCTCTCGGTCAGCACGCTCGGCGAGTGAATGTATGTATTGCGATGTATCTGCCCCCAGCGCAGAAATTTCGCGTTCTCAAGCCCCGGAATCAGCCGCAGAATCCGAGCCTGCTCGCCATACTTCAAATGGTTTTGAAAGCCCACCAGGTTGTACGAATCCGCCCGCAGGTTCTCCGCCCGCAGCTGCACCACTGCCCACGGCTGCTTTCCCGTGCGCGGGTCCCGCAGCCCTACCGGCTTCATCGGCCCAAACCGCAGGGTTTCCCGCCCGCGCCGGGCCAGTTCCTCGATTGGCAGGCAGCTCTCGAAGTAGGGCAGCTTCTCCCACTCCTTCGCTTCAGCCGGCTCGGCCGCCAGCAGCGCGTCGAGGAAACGCTCGTACTCTTCCTTTGTGAACGGGCAGTTGATGTAATCCGCTGTGCCTTTATCCCAGCGCGCCGCCATATACACGCGATCCATGTCGATCGTCTCCGCATCCACAATCGGCGAGATCGAATCGTAAAACGCCAGGTGTTCGCGCCCTGTCAGCCGCGCAATCTCATCCGACAACGCAGAAGACGTCAGCGGCCCACTCGTAATCACCGTGATGCCGTCTTGCGAATCGATCCGCGTACACTCCTCACGCCGCACCGTAATCAGCGGCTCCTCCGCGATGGCCCTAGCAATCCTCCGCGAAAACTCCACCCGGTCCACTGCCAGCGCATGCCCGGCAGGCACCGCCGTCGCATCTGCGCACTGCAGCAAGGGCGACCGGGCCCGCCGCATCTCCTGCTTCAGAAGCCACGGCGCCGTGCCCTCGCTCTCGCTCTTCAGCGAGTTCGAGCACACCAGCTCCCCAAAATCATCCGTCTGGTGCGCCGGCGTCTGCCGCTTCGGCCGCATCTCCCACAGTTCAACCGCCACGTCCATCCGCGCCGCCACCAGCGCCGCTTCCGGCCCCGCCAGCCCGCCGCCAATCACGCGTATTCCCGGCCTCACCCGTGCGCCACTCAAGATGCCACCGCCTGCGCGGCAAGCACCGTCAGGCCATCCTCTGACAGCCGCATCCGCCGCCACTCCTCCATACGCAGCGCGCCAATGCGCTCATACATGCGCAGCGCCGACTCGTTCCACGTCAGCACGCTCCAGTCCAGCCGCGCGCAGTCCTGCTTCACCGCTTCAGCCGCCACCCGCGCCAGCAATGCCGTACCCACCCCGCGCCCACGGTGCGCCGGTTGCACGTATAAGTCTTCCAGATACAAGCTGCGGCCCTGCCATGTACTGTAGGTTGGGTGATACAGCGCAAACCCGCACACCTGGCCCGCATCTTCGGCAACCAGGCAGGTAAAGTGCGGGCTGGGGCCCCATCCGTCGCGCAGCAGGTCAGTCTCTGTAATCGCGACAGCATCGGGCTCGCGCTCATACACGGCAAGCTCGACGATCAACCCGCGAATCGCGGGGACATCGGCTTCAACAGCAAATCGAATATATGGGAGCGGTGACACCCTCCCAGTATAGAGACGGCGACTGGGGTAGCGCCGCGCTTGACCATCTTCGCGCAGGCCGGACTGAAAGTGAGCACCAGACGCGGCTCTTCCGTCAGGAAGAGCCGCGTATCGCAGACTTGCGTGGCGCGAAGCAGCCGGAGGAGTACTTCAGCTGCGCAGGCCGCCTGCGACTCGAATCGTTTCACCGGTGATCCAGCGCGCCTCATCAGAGGCAAAAAACGCGACCACATCCCCGATGTCTTCCGGCGTGCCCAGCCGCCCGAGCGGCGTCTGTTGAACGATCGTCTCTTCCATCTCGCCCCCGCGCATTGAGGCGTTGCCCTCCGTCGAGGTAAATCCCGGGTTCACGCTGTTGACTCGGATCTTCTTCGGGCCCAGCTCCTTCGCCAGTACGCTCGTTATCGTGTCCAGGGCGCCTTTTGTCGCTGCATACACGGTCATCTGCGGACCATTCCCGTCGGAAACAATCGAGCCTATGTTTATGATGCTGCCGCCGCGCTCGCCAAAGTGCCGCGCTGCCGTTTGCGAGGCAAGCAGCACTCCCAGCACGTTGATGTTGAAGTGTCTATGGAAATGCTCCTCCGTGATCCCCTCGAGCGGCGCAAACTCGTAAACGCCTGCGTTGTTTACCAGCACATCCGTCGGCCCGAACGCCTTCTCGGTTTCCGAAAATATCCGCTCCACGTCCGCCTTCTTGTCCACGCTACCCTGCACCGCGACAGCCTTGCCGCCCGCGCCTGTAATCGTCTGCACGGTCTTGTCCGCGCCCGCCTTGTCTGACGCGTAATTCACCACAACCGATGCGCCCTCAGCGCCGAGCGCCTTCGCAATTCCCGCGCCGATCCCCTTCGACGCCCCCGTTACCACCGCAACCTTGCCCGTCAACTTCGCCATATCTCTCCCCTGCCGTTTAATCACCGTCGACTGATTCGACGTTCATCGAATAGATGGCGCGACCCTGTCGAAGATGCAGCAACTCTGTGGAAAACGATCGTGATCGTGCAGAACAACTCAAGACCCCCTGCGCGGGTGGCGGTCACGTGACGTGTTTCCGTGGTGTTTGCAACGTTGGCTTTTGCGGGCCTCCCGCTGGTCGGCATCAGCGCTGTCGACCTCGACTAACGGGAGAAGCAGCCTAAAGTATACGCGTCACGAAGTGACCGCCAGCCGCGCAGGCGGTCTTGCTCTTAGCTCAATCCGCCCGACACCTGCAGCAGCTGCCCAGTCACCCAGCCCGCATCGTCCGAGGCAAGAAACACCGCGACTGGAGCAATATCGTTCGGCTGCCCTGTGCGGCCCAGCGGGGTGTCCTTCACAACCTGCGTCTCAAATTCTCCGCCTACCGTGCCTGCCGTCCTGGTGCCCTCGGTCACCACCAGCCCCGGGTTCAGCGAGTTGACGCGAATCTTTCTCGGCCCCAGCTCCTTCGCCAGAACCCCCGTCACCGCATCCACCGCACCCTTGGTTCCCGTATAGACAGCCGAATCTGTAGGCAGAAATGTGCTGACCACCGAGCCGATATTGATGATCGACCCACCCTTGTCCCCAAAGTGGCGAGCCGCCGCCTGCGAGGCCAGCAGCAGTCCCAGCACGTTGATGTTGAAGTGCCGGTGGAAGCTCTCCTCCGTGATCCCGTCCAGCGGCGTAAAGTCATACACGCCGGCATTGTTGACCAGGATGTTTACCGGTCCCAGCGCCTTCTCGGTCTCCGCAAACAGCCGCTCCACATCCGCGGCTTTATCCACATGCGCCTGCACCGCGACCGCTTTACCGCCACCGTCGGTGATCGCTTTCACCACGCGATCCGCACCTTCGCGGCTGGACGCGTAGTTCACTACCACCGCGGCGCCCTCCGCAGCCAGCGCCTTTGCGATACTCGCGCCGATACCCTTCGACGCACCCGTTACCACTGCTACCTTGCCTGTCAGCTTTGCCATCTCAAGTCCTCTATCCCTGTCAATGATTCGATACATTGACAACCATCGAATAGATTGAGCCGGCATCCGCGAGGATTCAACTCGTTCTGTGGAAATTTCCTCCTGCTGTCTATAGAAGATCGCCCCGTAGTCGCTCCATGTACTGATCCAGCACTTCGCCCTGAAGGACGTACTTCACGTTGCGCCCCTCGCGCTCCTCCTTCACCAGCCCGGCGAGGCGCAGCTCTTTCATATGGTGCGACAGCGTCGCCGGCGTGATCTCCACGCACTCTCTCACAGCCGAACACGGTGTCCCCACATGGCACCGCGCCAGCTGCTTCAGGATCGTGTACCGGCTCGGGTCTGACAACGCCCGCGCAATCGCCTGCAGCGCTTCCTCATCGAGTTTTTTCCGCTTCGCCATCAGTCTTTCGCTTCCGCGTTCCGCGCCCGCACCTTGAACCAGATCGGCGACCCCTCGAACCCGAACGCCTCCCGGATCTGGTTCGTCAAAAACCGCTGATACGAAAAATGCAACTCCACATCGCGGTTGGTAAACAGAATGAACGTCGGCGGCGCTACCCCGGCCTGCGTCATATAGAAAATCCGCACCCGCTTGTTCATCGGCACCGTTGCCCGCTCAAAGTCCACTTTCTCGAGGAACCGGTTCATCTGCCCCGTCGTCACCCGCTTGCGCCGCTCTGCCGCCACCCGCTCCACCGCCTCCAGCACCCGGTGGATCCCCTTGCCCTCCGAAGCAGAAATAAACACCAGCGGCGCATACTCCAGGTACTTCAGCGTGTCGCGCACCTGTTCCTCGTACGCCTTGCGGTCCGCGTGCGGCTTGCCGTCGGTGCGCGCCGTCGTCACCAGGTCCCACTTATTGACGACGATTACCACTGACCGCCCGCTCTCGTGAGCGTAGCCGCCAATTGTCGCATCCGATCCCGTCACACCCTCGACCGCATCGATCAGCAGCAGCGACACATCCGCCGCCTCCAGGTGTCGCCGTGCCATCACCACCGACAGCTTCTCCGCCATCAGGTTTGTCTTGCCTTTACGCCGTATCCCCGCCGTGTCGATAATCCGCAGCTGCTTGCCGTTGTACTCCAGCACCTCATCGACCGCATCGCGTGTCGTCCCCGCAATCGGCGAAACGATCGCCCGCGCCGTCCCGGTCAGCGCGTTCAGCAGCGTTGACTTGCCCACATTTGGCCGCCCGATAATCGCAACCCGCGTCTCGCGCTGCTCGTACTCGCCATGCGTGCGGTGCGGCACCGGAATCTCCGCATCATCAATCTCACCCTCCGGCTCCTCCACATACACTTCGGGCTCGGGCTCGGCGAGCGGCGCAAACGGCAGCGCCGCGAACACCTCATCCAGCAGGTCGCCGACCCCGTGCCCATGCTCCGCCGAGATCGCCGTCAGATTCGACACACCCAGCTGCCGCAGGTTTTCGGCCGCCGCATCCTGCTGCACTGTGTCGATCTTGTTCACCGCCAGAAACAGCGGCTTGTTCAATCGCCGCAGCAGTTGCGCCAGGTCCTGGTCGGGCGATGCCAGTTCTGTCCGCCCATCCACCACCAGCACAATCGCTGAAGCCTCTTCGAACGCCGTGCGCGCCTGCACGAAAATCTCGCTCGGGATCAGCGCCTCGTCATCCGGCACAATGCCGCCCGTATCCACCAGCCGCGCCACCCGCCCTGCCCAGTGCACCTCGCCGTAGATGCGGTCCCGCGTAATCCCCGGCTCATCGCCGACAATCGACCGCCGCGTCCCGGTCAGCCGGTTGAACAAGGTTGACTTGCCCACGTTCGGCCGCCCGCAGATCACGATCAGCGGCATACCCAGCGCGTCTGCTGTGTGCGGCAGCGGGTTGGGCCGCCTGTGTTGTTTTTTCGGCATAGTGGAAGTGCCTCCGGCCCGGCGCGCAGTGGAGGCGAAGAACGGGCAAACCTCTATTATAGGAAGATCGACAGAAAGGTCGACCTGAATCGCAGCGCCTGCCCAGCGCGCATCGGGACTCTACAAAGGATGGTCCCATGCCGATCCACAAAGGCCGCCATGCCGCCATGCTTGAGGGTGACTTCGTCGTTTTCCTTATCGGGATGCGTATCAATCGCCCTTTCCTTGTCCATAAGTGGCTGCCCGTGACGTTCGCCATGCCCCGCATGCTCCAGGAGCTGTTCAAGCGGCCGGACCTGGGTATGCTGCACGCCCAGACCTTCCTCAGCGGCAGAACCGTTCTCGTTCTTCAATACTGGCGAAGCTTCGATCACCTGCATGCGTATGCCCACGCAAAGGACCTGAAACATCTGCCCGCCTGGGCTGATTTCAACCGCAAAGTAGGCGGCAACGGCGCTGTCGGCATTTTCCATGAGAGCTACCTGGTAAAGGCAGGCCAGTATGAATGCGTCTATGCCAACATGCCCGTTTTTGGACTTGCGAAAGCGGGAGCGATGATCCCAGCGACCGGGCGAATGCGCGATGCACGCTCTCGCCTCCAAGGCGCGCTCGAAGGTTCGCTCGATGCCACGCTCGCCAACACGCCCGGCACCGGTCAGTCCCCGCAGTGATTGCCGCACCCTAACGATGCCCTCGCCCAGGAAACTCCCCACCCTCCACGCCTTCTTTTCCCCTGGCGGCCTGCTCGCGCAGTCTTCGCTTCCCTATGAGTTCCGCCGCGGTCAGCTCGAGCTCGCGCAGGCCGTTGAGAAAGCCATCACCACCAAACAGCACCTCATCGCCGAAGCCGGCACCGGCACCGGCAAAACCCTCGCCTACCTGCTCCCCGCCCTCCGCTCGGGCAAGCGCATTATCGTCTCCACCGGCACCAAGAACCTCCAGGAACAGCTCTTCTTCAAAGACATCCCCTTCCTCGAGTCCATTCTCGGCCCGCTGAAGGCCTACTACATGAAAGGCCGCGCCAACTATCTCTGTCGCAAGAAGCTCTACGCGCTTCAGCACGAGCCCATACTCTCCGGCCTGGAGGAAATCCAGCAGTTCCACGCCATCGCCGCGTGGGAGAAAACAACCGGCACCGGCGACCGCGCCGAGCTCGCCGCCCTGCCCGAGCAGAGCCCCCTCTGGACCAAACTCGACGCCCGCAGCGAAACCTGCCTCGGCCAGACCTGCCCCGACTTCGAGCGCTGCTTCATCACCGAAATGCGTCGCAAGGCCGCCGAGAGCGACCTTATCATCGTCAACCACCACCTCTTCTTCGCCGACCTCGCCATCAAGCAGCAGGCCGTCAACGCCCCTGATGCCGGTATCCTCCCCGACGCCGATGCCGTCATCTTCGACGAGGCCCACGAGCTCGAAGACGTAGCCAGCGCCTACTTCGGCCTCCAGCTTTCGAACATCCGCTTTGAAGAGCTTGCCCGCGACCTCGACATGATGCTCCGCGCCAAACACGCCATCAGCCACGGTCCCAAGGTTGCCGCCGAGATGCTCCGCGAGCGCTCACGCATGTTCTTTTTGGCGCTGCCGCTCGAAGCCGAAAGCCGCGCCCAGTTCACCCACCGCGAGGAGTTCCTCGAAGAGCACGGTGAGCTCTATCTCGGCGTCCTCAACGCTCTTAACCTGCTAGAGAGCGAACTCGAACGCATGCGCAACGTCGAGGAGGCGCCGGGTCTCAAGCGCCGCACGGTCGAGCTCCACGACCGCCTCAAGTTCCTCATGGAAGCGCAGGACACCAACACTGTCTTCTGGCTTGAGCGCCGAGCCGGCGGCCGGGGTAGCGCCGGCGGCCGGGGCAGGGAAGCCGCGTACAACACCTTCCTCCAGGCCACCCCCATCGACGTCTCCGGCCTCATGAGCGACGTCCTCTTCGCCGCCTTCCCAACGGTCGTGCTCACCTCCGCCACCCTCACCGTGCAGGACAAGTTCGACCACCTGCGCAAGCGCCTCGGTCTTGAACACGCGAAGGAGCTCATTGTCCCCTCACACTTCCGCTACGCCGAGCAGGCCCTGCTCTATCTCCCGCCTGAAATGCCCGATCCCCGCGATCCCCGCTTCAGCGAGCAGGCCGCCCGTACCATCCGCCATGTCCTTGAAGCCACCCGAGGCCGCGCCTTCTGTCTCTTCACCAGCTACGCCCAGATGCGCGACACCTACGAGCGCCTGCTCCCCGAGGTGGGCTGGCCCCTGCTGCTGCAAGGCACAGCTCCTCGCAAGGCCCTCATCGACGAGTTCCGCCAGACACCCAACGCCGTCCTTTTCGGCACCTCCAGCTTCTGGCAGGGCATAGACGTCCAGGGCGAAGCCCTCAGCTGCGTCATCATCGACCGCCTTCCCTTCGCCGTCCCCAGCGACCCGGTCGTACAGGCCCGCACCCGCGCCATCGAAGCCGCCGGCGGCAAGCCCTTCTTCGACTACCAGATACCCTCCGCCGTGCTCACCCTCAAGCAGGGATTCGGCCGGCTCATCCGCTCCCTCGACGACCGCGGCGTCCTCGTCCTGCTCGACCCCCGCATCGAGCGCAAACAGTACGGCAAGGCCTTCCTCGAAAGCCTCCCCGCCTACCGCCTCACCCACGACATCGCCGAGGTCGAAAGCTTCTTTGCCGAGAAGCTCGCCGAGCATCTGCCACAAATCCCCCATGAATGAGTCATCCTGAGCGAAGCCGGATCCGCAACACGCGACCGGCGCAGTTTAAGGATCTGCGATTCACCAGCTTAGTCCGGAGCGCTTTTGCCAAAATGTCTTGCGGCTGACGTTGCATTACACTAGGTCTTGTATTGACTGGAAGCGAGCGATTCAATGGCCGATAACGTTCTCGAGACCGTGCAGCGACTCATCCAGGATGTCATCGCGCCCGATGTTCGCGAACTCAAGGTGCGGTTGTCAGCGCTCGAGAAGTCTTTCGACGAGCGATTCTCTTCGCTTGGGAGATCGGTTGACGAGCGATTTTCTTCGCTCGGGAGATCAGTCGACGAGCGCTTCGCCTCACTTGAACGCGAAAACGATGCTCATTTCAAAGCCATTGACGAGCGGTTCACCTCGTTGGAAAAATCAATGGGCGAGCGGTTTAGCTCTCTCGAACGCCAGAGCGAAGCCCAGTTCAAAGCCCTTCTCGCGGCCATTGGCGAGTCGCGCGCTCAATCTGAGCTTGCCAGCACCCGCGGTCTTGCCGCCCTCACCGAGCGCGTCGCTGCGCTTGAGGCCCGGCGTCAGTAGCTGTGAACCGAGTCATCTCTCCGCCCAACCAAGGTGAGAGGCAGGGAGCACCATGTACGAAGTAACAGTAGACGCGGGTTTTTCCTCCGGCCACTACCTGCGCGAGTACCGCGGTAAGTGCGAAAACCCGCACGGCCACAACTACAAAGTCCGCGTCACCCTGCAGGGCAGGGAGCTCGACCACTCCGGCCTCCTGCTCGACTTCAAGGAGCTCAAGAATGTCCTGCGCCCCGTCGTCGAATACCTCGACCACAAAATGATCAACGATCTCGAACCATTCACCACCGTCAACCCGTCGGCTGAAAATCTGGCTCGCTACTTCTACGACGAAACCAACAAGCAGCTTTCCGCGATGACCAGCGGCCGCGTCCACGTCAAAGACTGCACCATCTTCGAGACCGACACCTCCGCCGCCACTTACTACGAATAACTCGTGCACCTCATCGAAACCTACAAATCCGTCCAAGGCGAATCCAGCTTCGCCGGCCTTCCCTGCATCTTCGTCCGCCTTTCCGGCTGTAACCTGCGCTGTTCCTGGTGCGATTCCGAGTACACCTTCTCCGGCGGCTACAAACAGTCTGCCGATGAGGTCTTAGCCGCCATCGAAGCCCTCGCGCCCGTCCGCCTCATCGAGTTCACCGGCGGCGAGCCCCTGCTCCAGGCTCGCGAACTCATCCCTTTCATGCAGCGCCTGCTCGCCGCAAACTACACCCTCATGATCGAGACCAGCGGTGAGCGTCCCCTTGCCGAACTGCCATCCGCCATCCACAAAATCGTCGATGTTAAATGTCCCGCATCGGGAGAAGCAGGTCGCTTCCACATGCCCAACTTAGACGCCCTCACCTCCCGCGACGAAGTCAAGTTCGTCATCAGCAACCGTGACGATTACGAATTCGCCCGCGGCTTCGTCCACGAGCACGCGCTGGCCCAACGCGCCGGCCACATCCTCTTCTCCCCTGCCTTCAAGAAAGCTCCCAGCCTCGAGCGCTCCACCATCAACTGCGCCCTCGACCCCCGCCTCCTGGTCGACTGGATGCTTGCCGACAGCGTCCCCGCCCGTCTCAGCCTCCAGATCCACAAGTACATCTGGGAGCCCCAAAAAAAAGGCGTATGACGATTGGCATAAGATAAGAGTGGAAGCCTAATCGGCTTTCCCATAAGTCGCCTGCGACCAGACTATTTCAAAGTCTTCTTTGTTTATCTCTTCAAGTTCAAATTCAGGATTAGCAGCAATTTCTTCAAAGGAAGGTATGGCTGCTTCGCCAAGAGCAACGCGAGCCTGCAAACTGCTTCCCGCGTCCGCACGTTCCATCGCGCCATCTTCAAAGATGTCAACCTTGCGAGTTTCCCAGCGCTCCTGATTAATCTCTGAGTAGAGCAATACGGGGTCATCCATGCTTCTTCCCTGAAGCCACTTTGTCCTGAAATAGATCACCGATTCGTTCCCTTTCCAGATCTAACCACAAGTAAACCCGCAAGAAGCTATCGACGACTATTTCGGTGCCGCGTTCAAGTACGCATCCAGCGGCACCTCAAACGCAAACATTTCCTTGCCCGCACTATCCTTTATCTCTCGAAACACGAGCTTCGCCCCTACCAGCGGATGCTGCCCCAGCCCCTGCACGTCATAAAACAGAAACCCGGCCCGCGTCGTATGCGCCTCCACCGCCAGCGCCGAGTACTCGTGCTCGCTGAAGTCTGCCTCCACCTTGCTGTCCGCCGCCTTCCCTTGCTTGTGGATCTTCAACGGCCCGATCGGGATCGTCGTCCCCCTCCGCGCTGCTCCATACACCCGCCGCTCCACATCCTCCGGCTCCCCCGCGTTGATCTTCCCGTCCTCGGCCGGCATCAGCAGAATTCGCACATCGTTCAGCGAGATCGGCTCCGCCGTATCATTCGTGACAATAATCCGCACCGGGATGAAGTTGTACTTCAGGTAATCCACCCGAAACACATCCTCCTTCGGCAAACGGTCATAGGGGTCCGCCGCAATCGTTACCCCGGCCTGCGTTGCATGCGCCGGATACTGCGCGGCAGGGAGGGCGGGCTCCACCTTCTTCTCGGCATACAGCGTAAACGGCAAAGTAAGCAGAACGGCAAAGACAAGCATTCGTCGCACAGGTGGGGTCCTCGGCAAGAGCGGATACCGCACCATTATCATCGGGTGCGGGAAACCTGTGCATGAGACCCTGAAAACCCGCTCGCCAAACTTTGGTGTCTTTGCTCGCCTGCTGCTCGCCCTTTACAGCCTCGCGCTCACGCTTGCGGTGCTGCTCACCGCCCCCTGGTGGCTCGGCAAGCTGCAGCGCGGCGGCAAGTACCGCGAGGGCCTCCGCGAGCGCCTTGGCCAGATTCCCCGCGCACGCCTGCACCCCGCCGCCGGCCAAACCGTCCTCTGGGTGCACGCCGTCTCGGTCGGCGAGGTGCTGGCCGCGGCCCCCCTCATCGCCGAGCTTCGCGCTGCTCGCCCACACACCCGCGTCGTTGTCTCCACCACCACTCGCACCGGCCAGGCCATCGCCCGCGCCCGCTTCGGCTCGAACTCCGTCTTCTACTTCCCGCTCGACTTCGCCTTCGCCACCCGTGCCTGGCTCCGCTTCCTCCAGCCCTCTCTCCTCGTCCTGGTTGAGAGCGAGTTCTGGCCCCGCTTCCTTTACGAGGCCGATCGAGCCAACATCCCGGTCGCCGTCGTCAACGGCCGTATCTCCCCCCGCTCCTGGCCCCGCTACCGCCGCCTGCGCTTTCTCTGGCGCCCTCTTCTACGCACGCTCGCCCTCGTCCACGCCCAGTCCCCGCTCGATGCCGAGCGACTCCGCGCCCTCGGCGCCCCCCGCGTCACCGTCGGCGGCAATCTCAAGTACGACATCCAGCAGCCGCGCACGAACCCCCTGCTGGCCATCCTTCAGGCAGCCCTGCCTCCCGCTGCACCCCTGCTTGTCTGCGGTTCCTCCCTCGACGGTGAAGAAGCCGCCCTGCTGCATGGCCTGCCAGCCGACCTGACCGTCCTGCTGGCGCCCCGTCATCCGGAGCGCTTTGGGGCAGTCGCGGAGCTGCTGGCCAGCAGCCCACGACTCTGGCTGAGCCTCTCCGCCTGGCGCGAAACCCGGCAGCCCATCGCACCCGGAACCGTCCTCCTGCTCGACTCTGTCGGCGAGCTCGCCGCGCTCTATGCTCTGGCCACCGTCGCAGTTGTAGGCGGCGGCCTCCTGCATCCGGGCGGGCACAACCCGCTCGAGCCAGCCGCCCTCGGCAAGCCGATCGTCATTGGCCCCCACGCCGAAAACTTTGCCGGCATCGTGCAGAAGCTCCACGAAGCAAACGCGATCCTGATCGCCGAATCGCCGAATCTCTGGCCGCTCATCGAGTACCTGCTCCTGCATCCGCAGGAAGCCGCCGCAATGGGCGAACGCGCCCAACTGGTGTGCGCGCAGGAAGCAGGCGCGACAGCCCGCGCCCTTGCCGCGCTCCTGCCCCTGGTGCGCGCATGGGTGCGCGTATGAGCGGCTGGCAGCGGGCTCTCCTGCCTCTGCAGGCGCCCTACGCGCTCGCGCTTGCCCTCAAGAACAGCGCCTACACACAAGGCTGGCTCCCTCAGCGCCAGCTTGCATGGCCCGTAATCAGCATCGGCAACCTGTCGGTCGGCGGCGCGGGCAAGACCCCCGTAGTCATCGCGCTGGCAAACGTGCTCACCGCCGGCGGGCTTCAGGTGGACGTGCTCTCCCGCGGCTACGGCCGCAAGTCGCCGCAAACAGTCGAGCGCGTCCCCAGCGATGGCGACGCCCTCCGCTTCGGCGACGAGCCTCTGCTCATCACCCAGGCTGCCCAGGTCCCCGTCTATGTCGGCGCATCCCGCTGGGCCGCCGGAGCCCTTGCCGAGCGCGAAGCCGCAACCGCCCACGAAACCAACATCCACCTGCTCGACGACGGCTTCCAGCATCGCAAGCTCGCCCGCTCGGTCGATATCGTGGTCGTGCACCCGGCAGACCTCAAAGACCGCCTGCTGCCCGCCGGGCGCCTCCGCGAGCCACTCTCCGCGCTGCACCGCGCCGACTTCCTCATTCTCCGCGAGGACGACGCCACCAGCGAAGCCGCTCTCCGCGTCAAAGGCATCCGTAAGCCGGTCTGGCGCATGCGCCGCAAGCTCCAGGTGCCCACGGTATCGGGCAGTGCAGTTGCGTTCTGTGCCATCGCGCACCCGCAGGAGTTCTTCACAAGCCTGCGCGCACACGGCATCACGCTTACGGGCACGCTTGCCTTTCGCGACCACCATCGCTTCCACCCGCGCGACCTCAATGCCATCGCGAAGAGTGCGCAAGGCGCAGCCGCCCTGCTCACCACGGAAAAAGACTGGGTCCGGCTCTCATCCCAGGCGCGCCGGCAGCTTTCACGCGTTGCCCCCCTGCTGGCTGTGCCCCTGCGTGCCGAACTCATCGACGCAGAGGCCTGCATCGCCGCGCTCTGCGACCTGCTGGCCGCCCGGCAATCCCGGCAGGCCGCTATGCGAGAATGAGTGTTTGCCACACGCAACGCAGCAACGCTTCCTGATCGTCCGGCTCGGCGCCATGGGCGACATTCTCCACGCTCTGCCCGCGGTCTCTGCCCTGCGCGCTGCGCATCCCGGCTGTTTTCTCGGATGGGCAGTCGAGCCGCAATGGCGAGCCCTTCTCGCCGCCGAGGGCGTCAGCCTTCCCGGCACCCCCGCTCAGCCGCTCGTCGATCTCCTGCACCCGGTAGCCGCCAAGCACTGGGCCAGCCAGCCGCTCCGTCCCTCCACCCTGGCCTCCATGCGCCGCACCCGCTCCGCCCTGCGCGCCGCCCGCTACGACGCCGCGCTGGACCTCCAGGGTGCTGTCCGCTCCGCCGTCATCGCCGGCTGGGCTCGTCCCGGCCGTCTGCTCGGCGAGGCCGCCCCCCGCGAGTGGCCTGCCCGCTGGCTCTTTCGCGAGCGCATCGCCAGTACCGGCACCCACGTCATCGAGCAGGCTGCCGACGTCGTCCGCGCCCTCCATCGCGACCCGCTCCCTCTCACCTTGCCTCTGCTCCCCCAAGACCCCGCGGCCGCCCGCTGGTGCGACGCCGCCGGCGTGCCCTGCGAGCCCGGCCCGTCTATCCTCCTGCTCCCCGGCGCCGGCTGGGGCGCCAAGCGCTGGCCGGTTGAGCGCTACGCCTACGCCGCCGCCGCTATCGTCCGCCAGACCGGCTGCCGTGTCTTCATCAACGCCGCACCCGGCGAGCTCGAGCTGGGCGCCGCCCTCGCCTCGCAGCTCCGCTCCCTCGCCATTGCATCTCTTCTGCTCTCGCCTACCATCGGCCAGCTCATTGAGCTCACCCGCCGCGTCACCCTCGCCATCGGCGGCGACACCGGCCCGCTCCATCTCGCTGCCGCCCTCGGCAAGCCCACCGTCGGTATCTACGGCCCCACTGACCCGGCCCGCAATGGACCATTCCACGGCCAGTTCCGCATCCTGCGCGATCCTGAGAGCCGCCGCGACCACACCCGCCGCAGCGATCCGGAATCCGGTCTGCTCCGGATCGCTCCACAGGCCGTAGCCGATGCAGCCCTCGATCTGCTGGCGCGCGCTGGCGCTTCCGTGAGCCTCCAAAGCCTGCCGGGTGCCGCCCGGTGATGGAACCCGACCGGCCCACGCAGCGCGACCGCAGCTGGCCGCTCATCGCCAGGCGCATCCGTGTGCCGCTGGGCTTTGTCTTCGCTGCCGTCTTTCTTCTACTGGCTCGTCCTTCTGCTCTCTCGCTCGGCCTCAGCACCCTGCTCGTGCTGCCCGGCCTCGCTTTGCGCGCTTACGCGTCCGGCTACGTCCAGAAGAACGCGGAGCTCACCGTGACCGGGCCCTACGCGTGGATGCGCAACCCGCTCTATCTCGGCTCCATGCTCATCGCCTTCGGCTTTGCCGCGGGCGCTCGTTCCCCCCTGCTCGTCGCGCTGCTCGCGCTTTTGTTCGCGCTCATCTATGTCCCCGTCATCCGTGGAGAAGAGCAGTACCTGCGAACCCACTTCGCCGGCTTTGAGGCCTACGCCGCCCGGGTGCCGCGCCTGTTTCCGTGGCGCGGCCCTACGCACGCACCGGCGGCCAGCCCGGGCCGGTTCGCCCGGGCCCTTTACCGCAAACACCGCGAGTACAATGCCAGCATGGGTGCCGCGGGGCTGTATCTGGCCCTCATCGCGCGTATCGTTTTGGCGCATGGCGTAGCGCATGGCCGATAGATTCCCCGGAGAAGAAGCAGACAGAATGCGTAGGACGGGCTCTGGCGTCACCCGCTTTCCAGCGAGACTTCGATCCGGGCGCCGACTCCTCCTGCGTTCGCTGCCGTTCAGGCTCCGTATACCCGCTGCATTCCTTCTTCTTGCTTGTGCGCTGACCTTTGCCCCGGTAGCCGGCTCGGCCTGGGTCACCCAGCCCGGCTTTCCGCCGCCGGTGCCCGGCTGGAGCTTTCCCCAGCGCCAGACTCTCACCTACTCCGTTGACTGGCGCGTTTTCCCCGCCGGCACCGCCACCGTCCACCTTGAGGCCGACGGCCCGCTCGAGCGCGTCACCGTCGCCGGCGACTCCCAGGGCGCCATCAATCTGTTGTTTCGCGTCAGCGACCGCTTCCAGTCTTCGTTCAACCGCACCACCGGCTGCTCGCAGAGTTTCAGCCGGCAGATCATGGAAGGCCGCCGCCAGATCGACTCCGACCAGCGCATCGACAACACCCGCGGCATGACCTTCTACGACGAGCGCAACCTGGTCTCGCACATCCATGTCCGGCAGAGCGCTGCCATTCCGCCCTGTGTCACCGATATGCTCTCCGGCATCATCTACGCCGGCTCGCAGACCCTGGAGCCGGGTGGCGTCTACCACGTGCCCGTCGTCAATGGCGACCATGTCAGCCAGGTCACTCTGCGGGTGGAAACCCGCGAAACCGTCCGCACCCCCACCACCACGTATCGCACCATCCGGGTCCAGCCGACCGCCGACTCCGGCGCGATCCGCAACCGCGGCAAGCTGTGGATCTGGTACTCCGACGATCAGCGTCACATCCCGGTGCAGATGCGCGCGCGCCTGTTCTGGGGCACCCTCACCTTCCGCCTCACCGGCATCGACAACAAGTAAGGCGCCGGGTGCCCACGCGGGCGCCTCACATCTCATCTCCCGAGATGCGGCTTACAACCGGTCTTATCGATCCAGACCGGTTACTGGATCCGAAACCGCTCTCGCATGACCCGCTGAATCCGCGGCCGGCACAGCAGGTTGAACGCGCCTTCCTTGTCAGGAAACATCCGCAGCGCCGCCCGCTTCGCATTTGCCGCCAACTGCGCCGCTTCGTCCACGGTCATGCTCGGGTCCTGCGCAATGCTCGCCACTACCAGTTCCATCATGGCTTGCAGTCGGCGCAGTTTCTGCCGCTCCTGCGAGGAGTTCTGCTGCTCGCTCTCGCGCGCCTCCTGCCCCTGCACCGCGTGTGGCCCAGTCCCTTCACCCACGCCGTTCGCCCCTGTATCGCTCTCCCTTGAACTCATGCCCGGTGCTCCTCGGTTTGGTGGCCGCATGTTTGGGTGATGGTACGCCCACCCTCGCCCCCATGCCCAGCTCCATACGCCAGACCTACGTGTCCAGACCACATGCCCACACCCGGAAGATCGCCTTGCCGGACTACTCCGTTCGCAGCGCCTCCATCGGGTCCACCCGCGCCGCCCTCCACGCCGGAACCGTCGCAGCCACCGCACACACCAGCAGCAACACTGCCGCCGCCGCTCCCAGCGTCCATCCGTCCAGCGCCTTCACGCCGAACAGGAACGACTTCACCGCGCGCCCCACCGGCCACGCCCCCGCTATCCCCGCCGCCAGCCCCCACAACACCATCACCCCGGCCTGTCTTACCACCAGCCGCGTCACCCTGGCCCGCGAAGACCCCAGCGCCATCCGGATCCCGATCTCCTTGCGCCGCTGCTCGACCGAATACGCCAGTACCCCGTAGATCCCGATCGCGGCCAGCAACAGAGCCATCCCGCCAAAGCCCGCGACCAGCCGCAGCGCCAGCCGCCGGTCGCTCAGCGAGCGCGTAATGCCCTCCTCCATCGGCTGCAGACTCATCTCCGTCATGTCCGGCGCCACCTGCTTTGTCGCCGCACGCAGTTCCTTGTCGAGCACCGCCTGCGGCAACGACGAACGCACCGCGAACTCCGAAACCATGCTGAACACCTGAGCCATTCCCGACCCCTTTGGAAGCTGCAGGTAGTCCAGGTACACCATCGGCTGGTAGGGTGCTCCCAGGTCCCCACCCTGCAGCTCGTTCTCGACCACGCCCACCACCGTCATGGGCTGCACAGACGGCACATCCGCCTCCGTCTCGCCAGGATTGCGATGAAATTTGACGCTCGCCCCGAGTGGATCGCGCCCCGCCAGGTATTGCTTGACGAACGCCTCGTTGACCACCGCCGTCATCGCCGCGCTGCCGTCGTCCTGCGGCAGAAATGCACGTCCGCGCAACAGGTGGAGCCCACTCGCATGCACGAAGTTGCTGCTCACCATGCTGTAAAATGCCGTATCCCCTTCCCGGTACGCGCGCCCGTTCACATCCGTCCCGCCGTTGAGCAAGAAGTTATAGCTCGAGAAGGGAATCGCGGTCTGCATCGTCGCCGTGTCCACCCCCGGCAGCGCCCCGAACCGCTCCAGCAAGCGGGCATCTGTCTGGCGCGAAAGCTCCGGGTCCTTGTGCAGGTCCTCAGGCATCAGCACCATCGTTGTGACCCCGCGCGGATCGAACCCCAGCTTCACATCCTGGAGCGCGCGAAACGTGCGCACAAACAGCCCGCTCGTCACCAGCAGCACGCAGGTCAGCGCAATCTGCAGCGCCACCAGCATTCCGGGGACTCGCGACCTCCGGGTTTCACGCGCTGTCGTCGGTTCCGGGCGCGTCTGCCGCCGAATGCTTAGCACCGGCGCCAGCGAGGCCAGCACCCCGGCCAGCACCGCCAGCAGCGCACAGGCTGCAAACACCTCAGGCCGCACCGCCAGCTCATCGAAGCGCGACAACTGCCGCCCATACGCAGCGCGGATCATCGCGACCAGCGCACACGCCACCGCGCTGCCCAGCCCCGCACCCAGCAGCGAAAACACCACACTCTCGGTGACCACCTGCTGCACCAGCCGCCCGAAGCTCGCGCCCAGCGCCGACCGCACCTGCATCTCCGCCACGCGCCCCGTCGCCCGGGCAATCTGCAGGTTTGCCGCGTTCGCGCAGGCGATCAGCAGCAGCACTCCCACCCCGCCCAGCAGCGCCAGCAGCGGCGTTTGCACATTACCGGTCAGGTAATCCTCATAGGAGCCCATGACGAGCGTTTCATGGCTGCCCGCGAACCCCGGCTCCGAGTGGGCAAGCACACTGCGCGCCTGCGCAAGCGCCTGCTGCCTCGTCACACCGGTTCTCATCCGCGCCATCACCATGGCCGACCCAGTGAAGAAGTCGCCCTCACCCTTTGCGTTCAAGGAGATAGGCGTAAAAACCACCGGCGCTTCCGTGCCCTGCGGAAAATGAACTCCCTCCGGCAGCACACCAATCACGGTTCGCAACTGCCCGGAGAGCTTGATCGCCGAGCCGATCACCTTCGGATCGCGGTGCAGCCTGTCCTGCCAGAACGCAGCACTCACCACCGCCACCGGCGCCTTCTCGTCCGCTTGGCTCAGCAGTCGCCCAGCCTTCGCCCGCACCCCCAACATATGGAAGAACCCGGGCGTCACCTCGGTCAGCACGGCCATGCGCGACCCGTCCGCCGTACCTACCGGCCTGACCATCGTGTTGTATCCGCCTACCGCTGCAAACACCTGCGCATCGCGGCGCAACATCTCGATCCGCTTGTAGCTCAGCGTGTAGAACGTCGCCGCCTGCTGCCCCTTCATTGACATCGTGACCAACTGCTCGGGGTGGGACAGCGCGACGGGCCGCAGCAAGACTGAGTCCACCACCGCCAGCATCGTCGTTACCGCGCCCAGCCCTAGCGCCAGCGTCAGCACCACCGTCGCCGCATACCCCGGAGCATTCCTCAGCCCGCGCAGCGCGTACCGAACGTCCATCCACAAGCTGGTGCAACTCCCCGTGAGTATCTCTGTCATCGCAAAATCCTCCGCCGGCCATACGACAAGCCCTGTTTCCCCATACGCGCACCGATGAATCGATCGATCCATACCGCCTCGCGAGGCTCCAAAGCAGAGTCACGCGCATTGGTCTGCGTAAGGGAATAGCGCTTCGCCGCTTTCAAAGCAGCATTTCACAGGCCAAAGCAGACTCACGCTCCAGCAATAGCCCTCAACACCCGGCGAAGCAGAAGCGGACATCCGCAAGGACTGCACTGTCCATTTTCAACCATCTTTGTCCGGGAACGGACGTACGCACGCGCCTCCGCGACCATACCGGCAGATCAGCCTCGCGCACAACCCCTCGCTACCACGCCAGTGTCTTCCCCGACTCCCACGTCCCGCCGCTTACCTTCTCCCCATCCAGAAAAAAGTCCGACTCCCCCAAAGTATCCGTCCGGTACGTCCGCACCCTCGCCGCCTGCAGTTTCTCGAGTGTCCCCATCTTCGGGTGCCCGTAGAAATTCCTCCGCCCGCACGAGATCGCCCCATACTCCGGCGAGAGCGCGGCCAGGAACGCCGGGATGGTCGAAGAGAGACTCCCGTGATGGCCCACCTTCAGCAGGTCCGTATGCGCAAGCCCCGCACTGAGCATCCCGGCCTCCGCCAGCGCCTGCGCATCGCCTTCCAGCAGCGCCGAGGTCTTCCCGTAAACCAGCCGCAGCACCAGCGAATCGTTGTTGCCCGGCTCCTCCTTCGGCACGTATCCGCGCGAGGGCCACAGCGTTTGCACCCGGGTCGCCTCGCCCAGCCTCCAGGCGTCGCCCTGCCGGTGCTGCTCGACCGGAATCCCCTCGGCCGCCGCCTGCGCCAGGATCGCTGCATAGTTTTGAGAGATAGGATTGTTGCCGACCACCAGCACCTTCGGCTTGAAGTTAGCCAGCACCGCCGGCATGCCGCCGATATGGTCCAGGTGCGCATGCGTGATCGCCACCGCATCCAGCCTCTGGATGCCATACGCCCACAGCGCCGGCGAAACCACCTCTTCGCCGACATCGAAGCTGCTCCCCGGCGCTGCCCCCACCAGCCCCCCCGCATCGATCAGCATCGTCTTGCCATCCGGCGTGATCACCAGGATTGAATCGCCCTGGCCCACGTCGATCGCCGAAACCTGCAGCACGCCGGCCCGGTGCCGAACCCTCTGTGGCGCCACCGCCAGCCACGCCGCGCAGCCCAGCAGGACCACAGCCGCCAGCGGCGCCCACCGGTTCCATCGCCGCACCACATACACCGCCAGCGCCA
This sequence comes from Acidobacteriaceae bacterium, assembly GCA_965276605.1. Taxonomy (GTDB): domain Bacteria; phylum Acidobacteriota; class Terriglobia; order Terriglobales; family Acidobacteriaceae; genus EB88. Next base: position 4,030,428 of record OZ255619.1, on the reverse strand, counting down.
GCAGTAGAATCCAAACCACCACCCGCAGCGGCGGCGGTCCGGGCAGCCGGTAATCCCCCAACCGCAGGTGCGCAAAAAAATCCACGATCGCCGAAACCGTATGCAGCAGTGCCGCCGTCACCGCCGCCGGCAGCACTGCCAGCGGAGGCCAGATCAGCAGCGTCGCAAAACACAGCATCGCCGCCGGCAGCAGCAGTCCGAGAAACGGAATAATGAGAAAGTTCACCGGCAGCCCCAGCACCGTCACGCGATGAAAATAGATCGCCATCGGCAGAGCCATCACCAGCTCCACCACGACGGAAACCAGCAGCAGCTCGACCGCGCGCAACAGAAGGTGAAGGCTGGCCGGCATCGTGCGCCGCGCCAGCCGTCTGCCCACCAATGGCTCAAGATGCGCCGCCAGCATGCGCAGCGAAACCCGCAGCTGGGCCACCTTTGGGGGCAGGGAAGCGTCAATCGGGACCAGCCACAACTCACGCAGACCATGCAGATAGGGCGCGAACGTGCGCTCCGCCAGCGGTGCCGCCAGCCCCCCGATCGCCACCACCGTAAGCAGCGTCATCTGCAGACTCGAGCCGGCCAGCGCCCGCGGGTTCGCCGCCATCAGCAGCAGCCCGGCCAGCCCCAAAGCCTGCAGCGCATGCCGCTCCCGAAACAGCAGCCTTCCCAGCAGAAACAGCGTCACCATCCAGAACGACCGCTGCACCGGTTCCCCGTAGCCAGTAAACAGCGCGTACACAAACGACAGCCCGATCGTCGCCGCCGTGCTCGCCACCCGCGGCATCCGCAGCCGCCGCGCCAGCAGCAGCACCACCGACGAAAAGATCGCCAGGTGCATGCCCGAGACCACCAGCAGGTGGAACGAGCCGGTTCTCTCGAAGCCCGTCCGGGTGCTCCGCTGCAGGTAGCTCCGGTCCCCGGTCAGCATCGCCGTCAGCATGCTCGCGTCCTGCTCTGACAGCTGAAAGAAGCCGGGCAGCCAATGCGCCCCTGGCATCTGCGCCAGCGTCATCACCCGCTCGCTCGCCGTACTCTGCAGCCGGTGCAGCCGGCATGCGAACCCCGGCGGCCCCACGCCCAGCAGCCGCACCTTCGCCGCATCGACTGATCCCGTCGCACCCACACCCAGCCCGCGCATGTACTCGCCTGCGTCCCACACGCCGGGGTCTCCATAGTGGCTCTCCGGCCGCAGCGCGAGCGTTGCCTCCAGCCGCGTCCCGCAGTTCAGCGCCGGCAGCGGCTTCTGCGCGTCGGTATAGATCGTCATCCGCACCCCTCCCGCGAGCGGGCTCGTGTGTCCGCCGGAAGTAGCATAGCTGCGCAGCCGCAGGTCAATCCGCTGCGCCACCTCGTCGCGCTTTGTGTGCTGGAAGAATGCCTGATACGTCGAACGGTGCACCGCCTCCACCCGAATCACCTCGCCTGCGAGTGTCTGCGGTTTGCCATCGGCAGCAAGCACGGCAAGCTGTTTCTGTGGATCGATCGGCGGCTGCAGCTCTGTCGCAAAGCAGCCCAGCACCGCGAAAAGCACACCCAGCACCGGGAGCAGCACCCGCGGCGCACGCCACGCAGCCAGCAGGCCGGCAGCCCCCAGCAGGCACGCGCCCACCAAAAGCCACGCCGGAGCCAGCCAGTGCCGCCCGGCCAGCACCACACCCAGCGCAAACGCGCAGGCCGGCAGCAGTGCGGGCGCCGCCGCAAACGCAAGCGGAGCGGCTGCCGCGCTATGCCGCGTACGCCTGCCGGCCAGAGCCTGGCCGGGCAGCGTCGAGAGTGCCGGGATGGAAGCCGTTGCAGCCATGAGCGCCTACCGCGCCCGGCGCCCTTACCGCAGGCAAAGCCTCGCCACCGTTTCCAGGTGGAACGTCTGCGGAAATATATCGATCAGGTCGAGCCGGGTGATGGTGTATCCAGCATCCACCAGCACCCGCAGGTCGCGCGACAACGTGGCCGGATCGCAGGACACGTAGGTAACGTTGCGGGAACGCACCTTTACCAGCAGCGTGCTGGCCTCCGTGCCCAGCCCCGCCCGCGGCGGGTCCAGCACTACCCAGTCGGGCGTGTTGCGCGCACCGGCATGGCCGCGCAGGAAGGCGAGCGTGCTGCTCTCGACCGCGTGATGCCCGCTCCCCGCTAGATTGAGCCTCAGGTCAACCGCGGCCGCAGGTGCACCCTCCACCGCGACCACCCTTTCAAAGCCACCCGCGAGTGCCCGCGCAAACAGTCCCACACCTGCGAATAAATCCCACGCCACCGCCCCACGCGCGCCCTCGGTCGCCAGCGCTTGCAGCCGGTCCACAAGAAAGCGGTTGCCCTGGAAAAACGCGCCGAGGCTCACACCATAGCTATCTGCGCCCACGCGGTACTCGAGCATTTGCTCGCCCCAACTCGTTAGCAGGCCGCCGCTCTCGCCCTCGTCAGCCTGCGCCCCGCGCGCCTGCCGCCCCGCCCGCGCGGCAAACAACCCCGCCCCGGCAAGCTCCGGCACCTGCTCCCGTACTGCCGCATACACCCTCGCCAGCTGCTCATTTCCCGTATTCGCGCCCGGCCGCTGCACAAGCGACAGCAGCAGCGCCGAACTGTCACCGTTCATGAACAGTTCCGCATCGCCACACCAGACGCCCGCCTTCTGCTCCGCAAACACATCGCGCAGCGCCGCCAGCGTCTGCTCCAGCAGCGGCGCCGCAATCGGGCATGCCTCCACCGCCAGCAGCGCATGCGAGCCCCGCCGCCGGTACCCCAGTGCCCCGCTCGCCGCATCCACATGCAGCCGGATTCGGTTGCGATACCCCCAGGGCTCATCCGCATGCGTCGTGATCTCTGGCGCATCGCGCAACCCGGCCCGGCCCAGCGTCTCGACCAGGATCCCGCGCTTCATCGCGAGCTGCGCTGCGTAGCTCGCATGCTGATATTGGCAGCCGCCACACGCGCCATAGTAGGGGCAGGGCGCAGCCACGCGGTCTTCCGACGGCTCCAGCACCGCAAGCAGCTCCGCTTCGGCAAAGCTGCCTTTGTCGCGCGTCGTTGCCGCCTCCACCATCTCGCCGGGCAGCGCCATTGGCACAAACACCGCCTTGCCCTCTGCACGCGCCAGCCCCGCGCCCCCGTAGATCGCTTTCTCGACGCGCAGCTTCACCCTTCGCTCCCCATATAGAACAGGCTCAGTCGCGGCACGGCGTATTTTTCCAGCAGTCGCTTCTCCAGGAACTGCTGCTCGATCTGCCGAATCTGCAGCGCCTGCATGCGGCTCCTGTACGGCGCAATCTCCCGTGCCGCCTGCGCCCGCAGCGCGATCAGCTCTGCGTCCGTTGAAGTGGCGAGCAGCATGGCCAGCAGCTTCTCCTCCAGCGTGCGCAGCGTCTGCTCCAGCTCTTCCATCGAAGGCGCCCCCTGCGCGCGCATCTGCTCGGCCAGCTCGCGCATGCGCGTTGCCGTCTCCGCCGTAAGCGTCTGCGCACCGGCAGGTACAGTTGCGGCAGCGGCCAAGCGCTCTCCGCAGTCCTCCAGGTGCCTCGCGAGCCGCTCGCTCGCAAATCCCGTCGTATCGGCCTGCGCTGTCGCTGCGCCGGTCGCTGCTTCGCGCATCTGCTCGGCGGCTTCCATCACCGCCTGTGCACACCAGGCCAGGCCATTCACCCGCCGCGCGCGCCCCTTTGTTTTCTTCGCTTCATGTTTGTCGAACGCATCGTCGATGCCGCGCAGCACTGCCGCCAGCGGAACCCCCGCCTCGCGCCACGTCTCAATCAGCGCCCAGTCCAGCGTCGACAGCAGCAGCAGCGACCCCCGCCGCTGCTGGAAGCGCTCCTCCACCTCGGTGAAGTAGTTGAAGTAATTCTGCAAGCGCGCTTACGCCTCCGCGCCGCCGCGCCGTGCAGCCTCTGGCTTCGTATTCCGTTCGTAGATAAGGCGCAGCCCTTCGAGTGTCAGCATCTCGTCGACCTCCGTGATGAAGCGCGATTCCGGCGCGATCAGCTTCGCCAGTCCACCCGTCGCGACAATCGTCGGTTTCGCCGCGAGCTCGGCCAGCATCCGCTCCAGGATGCCGTCGACCAGACCCAAATAGCCGAAGAACATGCCGCTCTGCAGATTTGTAACCGTGTTGGTGCCAATTGCCTTCGCCGGCCTGCGCAGGTCTACCCGTCCCAGCCGGGCCGCGCGGGCAAACAGCGCGTCGGCAGAGATGCCGAGCCCCGGTGCGATCGCCCCGCCCACAAACTCCCCGCGGGCCGAGATCACATCGAAAGTCGTCGCCGTTCCAAAATCCACCACAATGCAGGCTCCGCCAAACCGCGCAAACGCCGCCACCCCATTCACAACCCGGTCCGCGCCCACCTCCGCCGGGTTGTCCACCAACAACGGCATGCCCGTCCGCACGCCCGGCTCCACCAGCAGCGGCAAGCAGCCAAAGTACTGCTCTGCAACTGAGCGCAAAGTCGAGTCCATCGGCGGCACCACCGACGAGATCACGATGCTCGTGACCTGCTTCGCCGCAATGCCCCGCATCGCAAACAGGTTCAGGAACAGTACGCCGTACTCGTCGACGGTTTGCGTCTTGTGCGTGGTCACGCGCCAGTGCGCCAGCAGCTTGCTTCCGTCGAACACGCCCAGCACTGTGTTCGTGTTCCCGACATCGAGCGTCAGCAGCATCGCTTATCCCTCATTTGCGGCGCGCACTCCGCCCGAAAGCACCGTGCGCAGCTCGCCCGCATCGGTGCGCACCTGCAGAAACCCACGCGCGTCTAGCCCTTCCGTCACTCCCGTGAAGGGCGTCTCCTCGCCAACCGTCACGCGCTTGCCGCGCACCCAGGTTGAGCCCGCTTCCAGCCGTTTCAGCAGCGCCTGCTGGCCGCTCGCAGCCTCGCTCCCCGTCAACGCAAGCGCTTCACCTGCAAGCGCTCGCAGCAGCGCTATCAGTAACCGTTGCCGTGGCAGATAGCTCCCCGGCCTTTCCATCGCCAGTGACGTAGCGCCGTCCGCAAGCTCTACTGGAAACGCCTGCTGGTGCACATTGATGCCGACGCCGATCACCACGAACCGCACCCGCGTCGCTTCCGCCTGCATCTCGGTCAGCACGCCGCCCAGCTTGCGTTGCCTTGCGAGCAGATCGTTTGGCCAGCGCAGATCCGGTTTGAATCCGGCGACCTCTGCCACCGCGTGCTGCGCAGCCAGGCCGGCAGCGAGCGAAAGCCACAGCGCGTCGCCCGGCGCCAGTGCCGGCCGCAGCAGCACGCTCACATACAGTCCGCTGCCGGCCGGCGATGCCCACGCATGTGCGCCCCGTCCGCGTCCACCGCTCTGCGCATCGGCAACATACACACATCCATGCGCCGCGCCCTCTGCCCCCATCCGCATCGCATGCGTGTTGGTTGAGTCGATCTCGGCAAAGTGCTCCACGCGTCCCGCAAAGGCCGTCCCGGCCAGCGCAGTTTGCAGCGCCCCCAGATCAAACCCGTCCAACCTATCCGTCGCGTTTGCCGCAGCAGTGTGGTTCAACTGGTGGCCGCCACAATGCGCATGTTCAGGTCCACCGCCACCGCAGAGTGCGTCAGCGCGCCTACCGAGATGTAGTCCGGCCCGGCCAGCGCGTACTCGCGAATCGTCGCAAGGTCCATGCCGCCTGAAGCTTCGACCGGGATCGTGAGCCCCCGCTCGCGCACGATCCCGATCGCACGCTTCACCTCCTCCGGCGTCATGTTATCCAGCAGCAGCGACTCGGCTTTGTTGTCGAGCGCCTCCGCAAGCTCCGCAAACGAGCGCACCTCGATATCGATCACCTGTCCAGCCCTGCGCCCCGCATGCGCGTTGGCCAAAACCCGCGCCACGCCACCGCCCAGCGCTATGTGATTGTTTTTGATCAGAATGCCGTCCGACAGATCGAGCCGGTGGTTTTCACCCCCGCCGCAGGTCACTGCGTACTTGTCCAGCACGCGCAGCCCCGGCACCGTCTTGCGCGTGTCGATCACAGTTGTTCCTGTGCCGTGCACCGCGTCCGCGTAGCGTCGCGTCAGTGTGGCAATGCCGCTCATGCGCTGCAGCAGATTCAGGATGACGCGCTCGGTTGAGAGTAGCGTGCGCGCGCTGGTGCGGATCACCGCCAGCGACTGGCCCTTCTTCACGCGCACACCGTCGAAGATCTCCGGGTGGCTCACCACTTCGAAGCTCGCCTCGCTCCGTCCTTCCAGCCGCGCAAACACCGCCAGCACCCGCGCAATCACACCGAGGCCCGCGACCACGCAATCCTGCTTCGCCATCACCGTGCCTGTGCCGCGTAGCGCCGGGTCAATTGTGACCAGCGTTGTGGCATCGTCGGTCGCCTTATCCTCGACCAGCGCCTGCTCCACAATCGCCTCCACACGCCTGCTCTTCCAGTCCATGCGCTCTCTACCCCTCATCTATCAACGTGTCGAGCTCAATCTGCTTTTGGTGGAGCAGAGCCGCATTTTGCTCTCTCTGAGTGCGGAGTCCCGCAACAATCTGCGGGGGAGCCTTGGCAAGAAAGCCTTCGCTGCCGAGCTGCTTGTCCGCTGACGCGACTACTTTTTCAAGCTGGGCGATTTCCTTCGTGAGACGAGCGCCCTCAATTACGGGATCAAGCTTGCGCTTGTAGATGACCTCAACATCAAATCTACCGCCATGTATGACTCCGGAACCTTCCATTGGTTCCGGGACGAAAACAATCTCAGAAACACGAGCGATGTGCTGGATGATGCTGCATCCCTCATTGAAGAGCTGTCTTCTACTTTCGTTGACATATATACGTACTGGAATGAACTGCTTCTCCCCGACACCCAATTCCTTGCGTGACATGCGCACAAAGCGAACGAGCAATTGCAAGTCTGAGAATTGCTCAATCAGGTCTAAGTCTAAATCGAATGGATTGCCCTTTTCCGGGTAGGTGGCGAGTGCGATCGAGGGCTGAAGCGGTTTGCCGTCGTAGAGTGCATGCCAGAGCTCCTCAGCAATGAATGGCATGAAAGGAGAGAGTAAACGCAGCAAGGCTTCAAAAACCTGTAGTAGCGTTCTGAGCGTTGCTGATAAAGCGGATTTGTCAGCGACTGGAGAAAAGACGAGTCGCAGCTTCACGATTTCAAGGTACCAGTCGCAGAAATGATCCCAGAAAAACTCATATATGTGGGTAGCGGCTATATCAAAGCGATACTTATCCTTACGATTGAATGGGACTCGAGAACTCTCTGAGTCCTCGTCTCTTGCTCCTAGCCAACCGTTTACTGGACCCGCCGGAAACTTAGCTCTGATCCACCGTGCTTCGAGTTCGTCCGACCCGGGCTCCGTGAAAAGCTGCTGCATGTCGATGGTGATCCCAGCCGCGCGCGCCCGCTCCACATTCATGAAGATGAAGCGTGCCGCATTCCATATTTTGTTTGCGAACGCCCGGTACCCTTCCGTGCGCGCCTCGCTGAACGCAATATCCGTCCCCGGCGATGCCATCGAAGCCAGAGTAAACCGCACCGCATCGGTGCCGTACTGCTGCACAATCCCGATCGGGTCGATCACGTTCCCCTTGGTCTTCGACATCTTCTGCCGCTCCGCGTCCCGCACCAGCGCATGGATGTACACCTCTTCAAACGGCACCGACTCTGCAAGCGACAGCCGCGGTCCCGACGGGTCGTCGCCCATGAACCAGCACCCCAGCATCACCATCCGCGCGACCCAGAAAAACAGGATGTCCGAGCCCGTCACCAGCAGCGAGGTCGGATAAAAACTTTTCAGACCGGGCGTCTGCTCCGGCCAGCCGAACACGCTGAACGGCAGCAGCCCGGCCGAGAACCAGGTGTCGAGCACATCGCCGTCCTGTTCCAGCCGCGCGCCGCCACAATGCGTGCACGCCAACGGCGTCTCTCTCGCCACCGTTACTTCAAGACATGCCAAGCAGTGCCACGCCGGGATGCGGTGCCCCCACCACAGCTGCCGCGAGATACACCAGTCGCGGATCGAGTCCATCCACTCCAGATACACCTTGCGCGAAGAGTCCGGCGTAAACCGAATCGCCGGCTCACCCTCCGCCGGCGCAACAGCCTCGCGCGCCTTCCTCGCCAGTCCCTCGCGCACCCGGCCCTGCTCGTCCTTGAAGTCTGCCGTGCGCAGGAACCACTGCGTCGAAAGCCGCGGCTCAATCACCGCGCCCGTTCGCTGTGAGCGCCCGATCGACATCGCATGCTCTTTTACGTCGACCAGCAGCCCGGCAGTCCGCAGGTCTTCGACAATGCGCTCGCGCGCAACAAAACGGTCCAGCCCGTGATACGGCGAGCCCGGCAGATCGATGCGCGCCTCCGCATCCATAATCGTCAGCTGCGCCAGCCCGTGCCGCTCCCCGATCGCAAAGTCGTTCGCGTCATGCGCCGGCGTCACCTTCACCGCGCCTGTGCCGAACTCCGGGTTCGCCCAGTCGTCCGCGATCACCGGAATCTCGCGCGACATCACCCCGTTCGCGGCGCTCAGCGGCAGCTTCAGCAGCTTGCCGACAAGCACTGTGTACCGCGCGTCGGCGGGGTTTACCGCCACCGCCACATCGCCCAGCATCGTCTCCGGTCGTGTCGTCGCAATCACGATCGACCCCGACCCATCCACGAGCGGATACCGCACGTGGTACAGCTTGCCCGCGCGCTCCTCATGCACTACTTCCAGGTCCGACACCGCAGTCTGCTGCACCGGGTCCCAGTTCACGATGTACTGGCCGCGATAGATCAGCCCCGCCTCATGCAGCCGCACAAACGCCTCGCGCACCGCTCGCGAGAGCTCCGCGTTCATGGTGAAGTACTCGCGCGACCAGTCCACACTCACGCCCAGCCGCTTCATCTGCTCCAGAATCGCGCCGCCGTACTCCTCCTTCCACTGCCACGCGCGCTCCAGAAACCGCTCGCGCCCCAGCTCCTTCCGCGACGTGCCCTCGCTCGCCAGCTGCCGCTCCACCATCATCTGCGTCGCGATGCTCGCGTGGTCCATCCCCGGAACCCACAGCGTCGGGTCCCCGCGCATCCGGTGCCACCGCGCCAGAATGTCCATCTCCGTCTGGTTCAGCATGTGACCCATATGCAGCCGGCCCGTCACATTGGGCGGCGGCAGCAGCATCGTGAACGGCTTGCGCGTCGGCTCGCCCGCCGCCTCGCCCGTCTTTGGGGCAGGCACGCTCCACAGCTCTTCCCCCGGCGCGCGCGAGGCCCACCGCGTCGCCCACCGCTCTTCAATCGCGGCAGGGTCGTACGTCTTTGATAATTCCTGAGGCATAGTTTGTCTTTGCGCGGTGTCGTCGAAACCCGCTAGATTTTCACCATAGAGCATTTCTCCCACAGATGGAGCCGAAGCACTCCACTCCACGTGGCTTTTCCATCAAGAAAAGCCACACACCACGAGTCTTAGAAGTGCGGACCTAGGGGAGAAATGCTCCAGCACACACTCGCAACGCATCCGGCGCACCCTCCACCACCACTCGCCGCAACCCGCGCACCGCATTCGTAAGGCAGATCTCGTCCGCCGTGGCCAGTTCCTCCACCCCAAACTCCGCCTCGCGCAGCTCCGGCATCGTCGCCAGCAGGTGCCCTCGATACACCCCCGGCAGCACGCCCGCATCGAGCGGCGGCGTGCGCCAGGCCGCCCCATGCCGAACGAACACGTTATGGATCGCGCCCTCCGTCACCACCCCGCGCTCGTTCGTGAACAGCGCATCCACACACCCCCGCGCCCGTGCCACCCGCACCGCCTCGTCGTACACCCGGCGCCGCGTTGTCTTGTGCCGCAGAAAGCGATCCGCCGAGCTCACCGCCTCCGTCCAAAGCATCACCCGCAGCACGCCGGAATCCTCCTCGACCCGCTCCACCCCAAACGCAAGCTCCCCTGAAGCATGCATCACGGCCCGCAGCTTCCACACGCCCGGCCCAAGCCGCGCCCCTTCCGCCTCCACCGCCGCCTGCACCCGGTCGCACTCAAAGCCCCTGCCAAAGTACCGTGCCGAGGCTTCCAGCCGCGCCATATGCCGCTCCAGCAGCGCGCAGGCGCCCCGCTCCCAGCGCATCGTCTCGATCAGCCCGAACGCCTCGTCCCGCAAAAACTCCGCCTTCAGCAGGCACTCCGCATACTCCTCCGCCGCGTCCGAGCCATATGTAATCCCTGCGCCCACCCCCATCTCCAGCCGCTCGCCCTTCAGCACCGCCGTGCGAATCGCCACGCTGAACACCGCCTCGCCATCCGGCGCCACAAATCCGATCGCGCCCGTGTACACCCCGCGCTCCCGCCCCTCCAGCTCCCGCACAATCTGCATCGTCCTGATCTTTGGCGCGCCCACAATCGATCCCGAGGGAAACAAACTCCCAAACAGCCCGTACAGGCCCACCTCCGGCCGCAGCGTCGCCCGTATCCCCGACGTCATCTGCAGCAGGGAAGGGAACCGCTCCACCGCGAACAGCTTCTCCACCCGCACGCTGCCTGTCTCCGCGATCCGCCCCAGGTCGCTCCGCAGCAGGTCCACGATCATCACATTCTCGGCCCGGTTCTTTTCGTCCGCCGCCAGCTCCAGCGCCCGCACCCGATCCTCGTCCTCATCCCGCCCTCTCGCTGCGGTCCCCTTCATCGGGCGCACCGTAATCTCCCGCCCCCGCAGCCTGAAAAACAGCTCCGGCGAAGCCGATACAATCGCCCACTCGCCTACCCGCAACAGCGCCCCGAACTCCACCGGCTGCGCCCGCATCATCTGCCCGAACAGCTCCGCCGCCCCGCTCGCAAACCGCCCCTGCACCCGGTCCGTCAGGTTCACCTGGTAGGTGTCCCCTACCTCGATCCACTCCCGGATCGTCCCAACCTTCCGCGCGAACGCCTCCGCCCCAATCTCCAGGGCAAGCCCCTCTACCACGCCCACGCATCCCGACACCACCGGCTCCGGGACAAACCGCTGCGGCTCGCCATACACCCCGAACCACGCCAGCGGCAACCCCCGCGCCGGCTCGCCCAGCGCACCGGCAAACGCCGTCGGCTCCCAGTGGTACCCGCACTCATAGCTCAGGTAGCCCGCCGCCCACAGCCCATTCGCCCTCGCACGCTCCAGCCGCTCGAACAAAGCAGGCAGCTCGCCCAGGCTTCGCGCCTCCAGCACCGCCAGCGGTTCCGCAAAGAGCAACCCGCGCGCATCTTCTCCCGGGGCGGCGCGCGTGGTCTCCAGCAGCACTGTTCCCGGCTCTTGCGCGGCTCGCCTGCGACGTTCCCCTGCTTCGCTCAACGCATCCTCCCCCACACGCAACACTGGCCGCGTCTCCCGTAAGGGAACCGCGGCCAGTTGTCTTGCCTGTACTCATGCCGCTCAACCAGTACTCGTGCTCTTGCAGGCACACATCGCACTGGTCACTGCTCAGCCCACTGATACGAAAACTGCTTTAGAACGGGTTCAGTTTGTCGACGCCCTTCTTCTTGTGGTGCTTGCTTGAGGACTCGTCACCGCCGTTATACGCCGGCTTCGGATTCTTCTTGCCCGGCTTGCCGGTAGCCGTCCCGGTCGTTACCTGCGGCTGCGGCCCGGTGCTCTTCACGTCGTTGATCTGGTCCGGCGCCGCGGCGGGCTTGTCCACAGGCGGTAGAGGAGCCGGGTTGTTCGGTCCCACCGGCTGGGCCAGGCCATACACGCTGTCCGGATTGGTCGCTGCCGGTGTCCTGGCCGCCGCCCCGGTCGAGGGCGCCGCACCTGCAGCCGAACCGCTCGGCGGTGTATTCACCAGGTTGGTATTGCTCTCCGGCGTGCCGCTCGCCCCCGGCGCTGCGGTGTTGTTTGTCGAGGGAGGAGCGTCCGTGCTCGATGGCGCCGCATCGCTCGGTCCCGGCGCCGGGGCGGAGTTGGGTGCGCTCACCACTTCGCCGTTCACCGTGGAGCCGCCTGCCGAATTATCCGGCACGTTGCTGATCGTGATCGCCGGCTCAGCCGTGCCGGCCGCGGCCGGGGCCGTATTTGCGCCCCCGTTTGCAGCCGTCTCAGCCGGCGCTGCGCCCAGCGGCGCCGGCGCCGGAATCGGCTGACCCTTCATCGCCAGCTGGAAATTATCGATCGACCGCTGCTGCACCACAGGCGCCAGCGTCGGCGGCGCATCAGCCATCGTCGGCTCGCCCACGCGCACACTCTCAATGGTCGAAGGCCCGTGCTGGATCAGCAGCAGCGCCCGCTGTTTCAGTTTTACCGGGGTACGGCTGCCTTCCTCCGCTTCGCTCTCCGCCATCTCGGCTGCGTTCGGCTCCGGCACCGGCCGTCCGGCCGCAATCAGGCGGTCTTTCGCGTCCTCCACATGCGGCGCCATCGGGTAGCGTGTCACCACGCGGTTCCACGCCTGCGCCGCGCGATCGTTGTATGACTTTTCGAGCGCTTCCTTGGCTCTCGCTGGAATCCTCAGCGTGCCCACCATCGCCGCCTGCTGCGCATACGCGTCGCCCATCGTGATCAGCGTCTGGTCTGAGTGCGAAAACAGCGGGTAATTGTCTGAGACCGTCTGCAGCCGCGCAATCGAAGCCGCCCAGTTCTCGTGGCCCGCGTAGAACTCGCCGATCTCGAACTGCCGCTGCGCCAGCACCTCCTGCACCTCGCGCAGGCGCTGCTTCGCCCGCGGCACCAGTTGCGAGTCCGGGAACTGCTGCATCATCTGCCGGTACTCGTCCTCGGCGTGCTCCGCGTTCTGCGGGTCGCGGTCCGGCTTGTCCATCTGCGAGTAGTAAATGTCGCCCACCTTCATCTGCGCCTCGGCTGCCTCCGGCGTATTCGGGAAGAAGGTGATGAAATCTTTGAACTCCTGCTCGGCCTGCGCCATCGCCGCCGTGCCGCCCTCCTTGAACCACGTATCGCCCACCGCCAGCTTGGCCCGCATCGCGTACTCGGTATCCGGATAGGTGTTCAAAAGCGTCTGCAGGTCCAGCCGGGCGATGTCGTACTTGCCCTTCTTCATCGCCAGCATGGCTTTGTCGAATAGCGCCTTGTCCGGCTGCTTCGAGTTCACATTGCCCAGTGGATTGGCGCTGAGATCGACATTTTTCTTCTGCTTCTTCTTAAGAATCCCGTGGCTGGCCGGCACCAGAACAAAGCAAAGGCCGAGTGCCAGAACAGGCCCTGTGCGCTGGAAGATGGTGCGCTGGAAAAATGACATCAAAACCTCGATAGGAGCGGCGATGGGCTGCGGAAGCGTACACGGCAGCCTGCCGGCTCGGAAACTTGTACTGCGCCTATGCTACTTCCCGGAGAAGCGGTTTGTCGCGTTTGTGGGCGGAAATCGGGGAAAGCAGAATCGCCCGCGCTCAGGCGAACAGCTCGCGTGCCTGGCGCTCCGCTGCCTGGGCCGCAGCCAGCAGGTTGCGGCCATCCTCCTCGGCACGGCCTTCGCCAAACACGGCAGACCCGGCCACCAGTAGCTCCGCACCGGCTTCAACGACCGACGCAACCGTATCGTGACCCACGCCGCCATCCACCTCGATGCGGAACTCGAGCCCCAGATCGTTGCGCAGCGCACGCAGATCGCGCAGCTTCGTCAGCGAGTAAGGGATAAACTTCTGGCCGCCGAAGCCCGGGTTCACGCTCATGATCAGCACATGGTGCAGCATCGGTAGGACGGGCGCCAGCAGGTCAATCGGCGTTGCCGGGTTCAGCACCACGCCCGGCTCCATCCCGTGCGCGCGGATCAGTTGGATCGTCCGGTGCAGGTGCCGGCACGCCTCGTAGTGCACACTCACCCAGTTCGCCCCGGCTTCGGCGAACGCCGGGATAAAGTTGTCCGGGTTCTCGATCATCAGGTGGCAGTCCAGCGGCAGCCGCGTATGCCTTCGTAGCGACTGCACCACCGGCGGCCCGAGCGTGATGTTCGGCACAAAATGCCCATCCATCACGTCCACATGGATGGCAGTCCCGCCGCCCCGCTCTGCCGCCGCCACTTCCTCGGCCAGCCGCGCGAAATCAGCGGAAAGAATCGAAGGCACCAGCTCGACAGGGAAGGCAGTCATGGTGCCTCCAGTCTACCAGCGGGTTTTTCTCGGGACGCGCACCAGGCGGGCCCTGGGCGCCCACTCCCAGCCTGCCGCCCCCGCCGCACCGGCCTCTGCGACAATAAAGCTCGCATGCTTCCCGCCCGCATCCTTCTTCTTCCGGCCTTCTCCCTATGTCTGCTGCTGCCTGGCTGCGGCTATCACACCGCCGGCCCCGCTACCCACATTCCCGCTACCGCCCACATCCTCGACATTCCCACCTTCAAGAACCACACCCAGACCTACCATCTCGAGCTCACCATGACCCAGTCCGTGCTCAAGGAGCTCGAGAGCCGCACTGCCTTCAAAACCGTCACCACCGATGAGCCCGGCGCCGCCGACGCCGTGCTCCACGGCGACATCACCAGCTTCTCCGTCTACCCGCTCACCTACGACTCCACCACCAACCAGTCTTCCAGCTACGAGGTCACCGTCACTGTCCGTGTGCGGCTTACCGACCGCGCTGGCCGCATGCTCTACCAGAACAACGGCTACGTCTTCCGCCAGCAGTATGAGTCCACCCAGGACCTCGTCTCCTTTATCCAGGAGGACTCCGCCGCCATGCAGCGGCTCTCCCGCGACTTCGCCCGGAACCTGGTCGCCGACATGACGGAGAGCTTCTAGCCATGGGCGCCGGCTTCGCATCGACCGACCGTTTTCTGGCAGAAGTAGCCAGCGGCAAGCTGCGCCCCGGCTACGTTCTGCTTGGCGACGAGGCGTTCCACTACGATCGCTGCCGCAGCGCCCTGCTCGCGAAGTTCGTCCCGCCAGACCTCCGCGACTTCTGCCTCCACGACCTCAATCTCGCCGAAACATCCATCTTCGAGGTGCTCGACCGCGCGCAATCTCCCTCGCTCATGGCGCCGTTCCAGCTGCTCTTCGTGCACGGCCTCAAGGCGCTCTACGGCCGCGGCGCCAAGAAGGAAGAGTTCGCTGCGATCGACAGCTACTTCCGCTCACCCAACCCGCAGGCGCTGCTGCTTTTTGTTGCCGACCACATCCACATCCCGCCGGATGTGCGCCGCATGGACTACGAAGACAAGACCCGCTACGAGCGCATCCGCGAAACCCTGGGCGAGTGGTGCGGCGTCGTCGAGCTGGCCCGCGCCGACGAGGAAGACGCCGTACGCTGGCTCGCGAACGAGGCGAAGCGCGCCGGCAGGCAGCTTGCGTCTGAGGCCGCCCGCGAGCTGGCCGATGCGCTCGGCTCCGAAATGCTGCTCATCGCGAGCGAATGGGAAAAGCTGCTGCTCTACACCACCGGCCAGCCCGCCATCACCCACGCCGATGTCGAGACGATGGTGCTGGGCGCGAAGCAGCGCTCGCTCTACGAGCTCACCGACGCTATTTCAAAGAAAGACAAGGTCCGCGCCCTCGCCTTGCTCGACGGCCTGCTGAACGCAAGCGACGGCGGCGAAGACGCGGCCATCGGCCACCTCTACATGCTCGCCCGCACCTTCCGGCAGATGCTCGTGATTGTCGAGAAGAACGTTCGCGACTCGCGCGCCATCTGGAGCGCGTTGTGGCAGGGTTTCCGCCTGCCCCCGTTCGCGGCCGATGATGTCATCCGCCAGGCCCGCCGCTACAAGACGCGCGAGGAACTCATGTCCGCGATTCAGTCCGTCGCCCGCGCCGACGCCGAGCTCCGCTCCAACCCAGTCGACAAGAAACTCGTCCTCGAGCGACTGGTCCTCGCGCTCGCTACGCCCCAGCCTTGAACGGGTTCCGGATTGTCACCGAGTCAATCCGCTGCTCATCCTGCATGTCTTCGGAGTAGAGCGTCTTGCACCCGGCCAGCAGCGCCGAGGCGATCGCCATGGCGTCGTAGATCGTATAGCCGTACCGCCTGGCGATTATCAGCGCTTGCCTGTGCGTTTCATCCGTCAACGGCATGACAGGACCGCACAGGTCGCGAAGAAGCTCGAGCCGCTCCTCAATCGCTTCCCACTCCAGCTTCAGCTTCTTTCTGGAAACATTCACGAACTCATTCAATATCTGAACGCTCACCAGTCCTCCCGGCTCCATCACGTCACGGGCGCGCGCCTGACGTCGATCTCCGTGGGCCGTTCTATAAACCAGTATGTTCGTATCAAAGAACGACTTCTGAGAGCCCTCAGCGCTCATTCGCCTCCTCACGGTTGAACCGGAAACCGGGCGGAAGGGGTGTACTCAATGCGTCTAGTCTCGCCGAGGCTTCCTTGCTCGTTATTGTGCGCCGCACCGCGAACCGGCGTTTTCCGGCAATTTTTTCCGATACGTCGACCTGCACATCCTCGCCTTCCTTCAACCCGAGCGCCTGCACAACTTTCGCGGGCAGCCGCACGGCCAAACTATTCCCCCAACGCGAAACCTGCATTCCAGACTCCTTTTTGCCTGACTTACCAGACATACGCGGATATACACTCTCCATATTGTATATCCAGGGCCCTCACTCCAGCACCAGCTCCGCATCGCTCTGCCCGGTCCCCGTCAACACCACCGCCGCTACCAGAATCAACCCGCCCCCAGCCCAGGCCAGCGGCCCCAGCCGGTCCCCAAGCAGCCACACCCCC
This sequence comes from Acidobacteriaceae bacterium, assembly GCA_965276605.1. Lineage (GTDB taxonomy): Bacteria > Acidobacteriota > Terriglobia > Terriglobales > Acidobacteriaceae > EB88. Next base: position 4,013,881 of record OZ255619.1, on the reverse strand, counting down.
AGCGCCGAGCCCAGCGCCGGCTCAATGTTCAAAAACACCGCCGCCCGCGACGCCGGCACATGCCGCATCCCCCAGTTCCACAGCACGCTCGTCGCCGCCGTGCACAGCACTCCGCTCGCGGCAAGCGACCACCACGCCACTGCCGGAACCCCCCACACCGGCGGCAGAGCCGCGCCGAGCTTGTGGCCCAGAGTCGAGCCCAGCAGCAGGTCCTTGCCCAGCACCCACACCACCAGCATCGCCGTCCCCGCCAGCAGTCCCCACGCCGTTACCTGCAGTGCCGAGTGGCGCCGCACCAGCGACTTGTTCAGCAGCAGCCACGCCAGCGAGATCCCCAGCGACAGCACGATCAGCAGGTCGCCTGCGAACGTTGGCCCGGCGCCGGCTGCATGCGCGCCGCCGCTCACCACGATCAGCGCCACGCCCGCGCTTGAGCCGGCCAGCGCCAGCCACCCCGAGCGCGGCAGCCGCTCCCCGGCAAACATCGTCGCCCCCAGCGCCAGGATGCCCGGCATCGTGCCCACCATCAGCGCCGCATGCGATACCGTCGTCAGCGACAGCCCGTAGAACTGCGTCAAAAACTGCACCGGCACACCCAGCAGCGAGGCCACCAGCAGCTGCCCCCATTCGCGCCGCGAAAACCGAGGCGCCCGCAGCACCGGCAGCAGCGCCACGCAGCCGAACAGAAACCGGTACAGCACCATGTGGTCCGGGCTCATCGACCGGAGCGCAATCTTCCCAAACAGAAATCCCGTGCTCCACAACGCCCCGGCCAGCGCGCATGCCAGGTAGCCCAATACCTTCAAACTCCGCGTCTTTGCCGCAACCTGTACTGTCGAGCTCGGTGCCATCGCTCCCTTACTCTCGCATGCTCAACCATGCTATGTTTGCCCCTGCCGTTTCCCCAGTATTTTCCCCCGGTAAAGGGAGCCCCCGGACCATGCCGACACGCGAAGCGATCACTGAAAAAGTGCTGCAGGCCAAACACGCCGGCGCCCTCACCTGGAAAGCGATTGCCGGGCAGATCGGCACCGGCTCTCCCGTGCTGATCGCCGCAGCCCTTCTGGGGCAAATGACACTCACCCGCGAGGAGGCCGCGAAAGCCGCGACCCTCTTTGACCTCACCGTTGAAGAAGCCGCCCTGCTTACCGAGCCGCCCTTCCGAGGCTCGCTGCCCGCGATGCCGCCGACCGACCCGCTCATCTACCGCTTCTACGAGCTGCTCCAGGTTTACGGCACTACCTGGAAAGCGCTCATCGAGGAAGAGTTCGGCGACGGCATCATGAGCGCCATCGACTTCAACATGCAGCTCGAGCGGGAGCCCGACCCCGGCGGCGACCGCGTCAAGCTCACCCTCTCCGGCAAGTTCCTGCCCTACCGCCGCTTCTGATCTCCCCGGTCTCTGCTGACCCACGGAGAATCGGCCTTCTCACCACAGCGCACAACGCTTCGCCGCCACCATAGCCGCCCCCGCCTTGCACTGGAACGCCTCGGCAAACGCCGGCATATTTTCTACAACCCCGTTCACCCGCCACCGCTCCGGAGCATGCGGGTCCACCTGCACCCGCTCGCGCATCGCCGCAGGCCGCGTGTTCTCGCACCAGCTCTGCCCATACGCTGTAAAAAACTGCTGCGCCGGCGTCAGCCCGCCATACTCTGCACCACCCGGCGCCGTCAGCTTCACCCCGGTTTCCTTCGCCTTGCTTTCATAGGCCAGGAACGCCAGCCGCAGTCCCGCCAGGTCGGCCAGGTCTTCGCCCAGCGTCAGCTTGCCGTTCCCATGCTCGGCATCGATCTGCGTAAACCCGCTGTACTCATCCGACACGCACGCCGCGCGATCGGCGAACTGCTTCGCGTCGTCCTTGCGCCACCAGTCCCGCAAATTTCCCTGCCCGTCAAACTGCCGTCCCTCGTCGTCAAACCCATGCGTCAGCTCGTGGCCAATCACCCCGCCCGCCGAGCCATAATTCACCGCATCGTCCTGCGAAGGATCGAAGTACGGCGGCTGTAGAATCCCCGCCGGAAAGTTGATGCTGTTCATCTGCGGATCGTAGTAGGCGTTCACGGTCGGCGGCGTCATGATCCATTCACTCCGGTCCACCGCCTTGCCGATCTTGCGGGTGTTGCGATCCACGTTGAACGCCGCCGCCCGCTCCGCATTGCCAAACGCGTCGGTCCGCCCAATCGTCAGCGTCGCGTAGTCCCGCCACTTCTCCGGGTAGCCGATGTTGTTTGCGACCAGCTGCAGCTTGTGCTTTGCCTCCGCTTTGGTCGGGGCGCTCATCCACGCCAGCGTGTCGATGTCTTTGTCCGCGGCCGCCTCGATCGCCCGCGTCAGCTCCTCGCTCCGCGCCTTGTCTGCCGCACTGAAGCGCTGCGCCACATACACCTGCCCCAGCGCTTCGCCCAGCTCCGCGTCCACCGTCTCCGCGCATCGCCGCCAGCGCGGTTTCTGCTCCGGCGTCCCCGACAGCACCTTGCCGTAGAAGCTGAAGTCTTCGTCATCGAGCGGCTGCGACAGCGCCGTGCCCCGCGCCGCGCGCACCAGGCTCCAGCGCAGGAAGGTCTGGATATCCGCGAGGCTCGTCGCCTCCAGCAGCTCGTGCAGTGAGAGGAAATACACCGGCTCCGCCACGTTGAGCGCCTGCACCTGCGGCGCGCCCACCGCCTTCAGGAAGTCTGCAAACTCCAGCTCCGGTGAGTTCGCCGCAAACTGCACCAGCGGCGTCTTGTGGTACAGCAGCGTCGGGTCGCGCATCTCCACACGCGACAGCGATGCCGCCGCCAGAGCCGTCTCCACCCGTAGCACCGTGTTCGCATCCTTTGCCGCCTGCGGCTCGGGCTCGCCCAGCAGCCCAAACGTGCGCCGCACATGCTGCACGTACTGCTCGCGCAGCTCGGCGCTCTTGCCGTCGGTGCGCTCGTAGTAGCCCTTCTCCGGCAGCCCCAGCCGCGGCTGCCCGACGGCGGCAATCTCCTCGGTCGCGTCGCGATGGTCGGGCTGCGCGCCGAAAAAGAAAAATCCCTGCACGCCCTCCATATGCAGTGCGGCAAACAGCGCCGGCAGCTCCTGCTTGCTCTTCAACTTCCCGATCGCATCCAGCAGCGGCTGCAGCGGCTTCACCCCCGCGGCGTTGATCGCGTCCGTGTCCATGCAGGCGGCATAGGCATCGCCAATCTTCTGCTCGTTTGCGGTCCGCGCCGCTCCGCCGGCCGCCGCGCTTTCCAGGATTCCCCGCAGCACCTGCTCATCCGCATCCTCGGCCTCCGTGTCGCGTCCGTAGCTCGCGCGGTCCGCCGGGATCGGGTGCGCCTTCAGCCATCCCCCGCAGGCGTACTGGTAAAAGTCCGTGCACGGGTCCACGCTCATGTCGCGCAGCGCCGGGTCAAAGGCGTGGGTCGCCGCGGGGGGCGCTGTCTGAGCTGGCTGGGCGACCTGCGCCGGGCCCGGCGTCCCCGCGCTCTGCGCCACCGACGAAGTCAGCGCTGCGAGGAGCAAACATGCCGGCGCGCCGGTCTTCCCCGCGACTTTGCCGAACCGCTTGATTGAGGACCATGGGAGAAAACACTTCATGCGCTGGTCTGTCTCTCTGTTCTGAATAAATCTGGCGCGCCGTAAAGCTCGGGCAAGGGCTCGCACCGGCCACGCTCCATGGTGTCAACCCGGACGCTTCCTCGAAGATGTTCACCCGAGCGCGCCGTGTTGCACAATAGCAGGCATGGTGCGTGGGAGGCAGAAGAAGCGGCAGCGTGCGCGAAGCGGACTGCTCGCCGCCGTCTCTGTGTGCCTGCTTTCTACCGGCCTCGCCCACGCCGCCGCGCCGCCCCAGTCCATGCCCCGGCCCGCCACGCGCATCCCCGTCGATCCCCTCGGCTTCGTTCCCCCGGCCCGCTTCTTCATGCCCTACCGCGTCCCCGCCGCCACCCTCGACTTCCTCGATCCCACCCACCTGCTCTTCACCTTCCATGTCGCCCGGCTCATGCGCCGCGAAGCCGATGCCTCGAAAGACGACCAGGACCAGACCGTGCGCGCCGTCGTGCTCTCGGTTCCCAGCGGCAAGATCGAGTCCGAAGGCGACTGGCGCCTCCATGACCGCGAGCGCTATCTCTGGATGCTCGACGACGGCCACTTCCTCCTGCGCAAACGCGACACCCTCTACATCGGCGACAAGACCCTCGTTCTCAAGGACTACCTGCACCCCGAGGGCGCCCTGGCCTCCGTGCAGCTTTCCCCCGACACCAGCACCCTCGTCGCCCAGTTCGCCAATCCGGTCCAGACCGGGGACGATGCGGATGGCCGCCCCGCCGGCGCGCCCACTCTCGGGCCATCCACCTCTGGGGCCGCAGGCCCGTCGATGGCGGGAGACGACGCGCCGCGCTTTCCTGAAAAGCTCAAAGACTACACCATCCTCGTCGTCGATACCCGGGGCCGCACCGCCAAGCGGGTCGGGCACATGCCCCGCGCCGTCGTGCTGCCCATGGTGCAAGGCGGCTACCTCGGCGTGCACCAGGGCAACGGCAAGCAGTGGGATGTCGAGCTCAACCCGTTCAGCGGCGACTCGCACGTCGTCACCAGCGTCGCCAGCACCTGCCAGCCGGTGCTGCAGGCCGTGAGCCAGGAGGCTTTCCTCACCCAGAGCTGCCTGCCCTACTCCGCCGACCACCTGGTCGACGCCTTTGACCTCCACGGCCGCAAGCTGTGGGAGCAGGTCTGGCAATCCCGCTTTACCTGGGGCACCTTCGCCTACGCGGCCGCGGGCAATCGCTTCGCCTATGGCTCGGTCGAGGTCAACCACCCCCTCGCCACCCTCGATCCCGTCGACGAGGCCTCCATCGTCGGCCAGCCGGTCGGCATCTTTTCGGTCGAAACCGGCAAGCTCGACACCGTCCTCGACGCCAACCCCATCCTCACCGCCGGCGAAAACTTCACTCTCTCGCCCGACGGCGACAAACTCGCCATCCTCCGCAACGGCGCCATCGAGGTCTACGACTTCGCGCCCATCCAGTCTGCCTCCGCCCAGGCCGCCCCCGTCAGCCCGGCGACACGCCACTGACCCCACGCGCCGCAGACCGGCAAATACAAGCGGCAAAGTCCGCGCAGCGGCAGTAACCGTCATAGAAGAGCGCTGTCATCCTGAGCGCAGCGGTAGTGCTTGCGCCAAAGGCTCTGCTTTCCCAGCCTTCCGGCCAGTCCGTCGACACAGCGCACATCTGACCCAACATCTCCAGCATCCCCACAAGAGCCATCCCATGCCCATCGAGCTGCGCTACGCCCTGCCAATCGCTGCCCTGTCCACCCTCACCGCGGCCTTCTTCCTCACCCGGCGCTTCCGCCCCCTGCGTCCCCGCCTCGCGACCACCCTGCGCATCGTCGCCGCCGCCCCGCTTCTCGCCTCCGGGGCGCTCCACCTCGTCCGACCCCAGGCCTATCTCAGCCTCATCCCGCCGCCCTTCCCGCAGCAGGCCTGGCTCATCGTGGTCACCGGCCTGCCGGAGCTACTCGGCGCCGTCGGCCTCTTCGTCCCGCAAACCCGCCGCACCGCCGCCGTCTGCGTGGCCATCTTCATGATCGCCATCCTCCCGGCCAACGTGTATGTCGCCGGGCGCACCGTGCAGGGCCTCCCCATGCCCGGCGTCCCTGTCCGCTCCGCCATGCAGGCCGCTTACATCCTTCTATTGCTGGTGGCCGGCTGGGGCCTGCCGGTCCGCCACCGCCGCAAGTAGCAAACTTTCGGCACCATCAACCCCCTCCAGCACCCTTGACCCCGCCCCGGCATCCATAGACAATCAGTCACCACAGTGACGCCATGACCCCTTCGCTGCGCATCAGCCCGCGGGAGCGCCTCGTATTGATGGCCATCATCGAGGCCTACATCGCTACCGGCGAGCCGGTCGCCTCGCAGACCCTTGCCCGCTTCTGGGCGCACAAAGACGGTATGAGCGCCGCCACCATCCGCAACGTCATGGCCACCCTCGGCGACTCCGGCCTGCTCGACCAGGCGCACAGCTCTGCCGGCCGCATCCCCACCCCGCTCGCTTTCCGCTTCTACGTCGAGCAGCTCGGCACCCGCGAGCTCGCGTCGCTTTCCGGCCTCTCCCAGGAGCGCCGCGCCGAAATCGAAGACAGCTTCCAGGGCGTCTCCTCCGCCCAGCAGTTCCTCGAGCGCACCTCTCAGGTGCTCGCCTCCGTTTCCAGCGGCCTCGGCATCGCCCTGCTGGCCGCCAGCCAGACCCACGCCCTCGAGCACATCCACTTCTCCCGCCTCGGCGCCGGCCGCATCTTGGCCGTGCTCGTCACCACCGCTGGCGTCGTGCTCGACCGCGTCCTGCAGCTCCCCCGCGAGATCGCGCCCTCCGAGCTCGACTCAAGTGCCCGCTATCTGAATGAAAACTTTCGCGGCTGGGCCGTTGACCGCATCCGCGCCGAGCTCGACGCCCGCATGGCCGAGGAGCAGAGCGCCTACGACCGCCTGCTGCGCTCGGTCGAGGAGCTCTGCACAGGCGGCGCCCTCCAGCACACCGGCGGCGATACCACCCTCTTTATCGGCGGCGTCGGCAACCTGCTGTCGGGCGAGATGGACCGCAGCATGCTCCGCCAGATGCTCGCCGCGCTTGAGGAAAAGCAGCGCCTCGTGGCTCTGCTCCGCGCCTACGTCGACGCCCGCCAGCAGACCGTCCGCGTCGTCGTCGGCCTCGAAACCGATCTGCCCGAGCTGCCGGAAATGTCCAACTTCGTCCTCATCGGCGCCCCCACACGCCTCGGCCAGGACCACTCCGGCACCCTCGCCGTCATCGCGCCCACCCGCGTCGAATACGGCAAAACCATCGACGCCGTCGCCTTCATCGCCCAGCTTTCCGACCGCATCCTGCAGCTGCCGCAGCCTTGAGGAACACCAGCGCCGCAGCCTCCAGAGGCAAACATGGGAAAATAAGCCATGCGCCCTACCCTGCAGGACCGTATTCGTGAGCAGTTCGACCGGCTCCGCGGCGGCGCAGCCACATCCGAGGAACCCATGAGCCAGACCCGACCCGAAACCTCCGAAGAGCTACTTGAATCCATCCAGAACACTGACCCCGTCAGCGACCCCGCCGACGACCTCACCACCGGCATCGAAGGGACCGAGCGCACCGCCGGCCCGGTCACGCCCACTGAGGCTGCTGACGAAGAAACTGAGCGCCTGCGCATCGAGCGCGACAGCCTGCTTGACCGCCTCGCGCGCCTCCAGGCCGAGTTTGAAAACGCCCGCCGCCGCGCCGACCGCGAGCGCGGCGAGTTTCGCGAGTACGCCACCGGCAATGCCGTCGAGCAGTTCCTCCCAGTGCTCGACAACTTCCAGCTCGCGCTCAAGGCTGAAGGCACCGCCGAGCAGCTCCGTTCCGGCGTCGAGCTCATCGCGAAACAAATGGAGGAAGCCCTCCGCTCGCTCAACGTCACGCCCGTCGAAACCGTCGGTACCCAGTTCGACCCGCGCTTCCACGAAGCCCTCGGCAATGTCGAAGACCCGGAATTGCCCGACGGCCAGGTTTACGACGAAGTGCGGCGCGGCTACCGCATCCGGGACCGCCTGCTGCGGCCGGCCCTGGTGCGCATCGTCTCCAACCCGCAGCAGCAGCAGGCATAGCGCGCTCCCCTGCAAGCCGGGCACCAGCGACTCAAAGCGCGGACTTTTCTTCCACAAAATCCGTCACATCAAAACGATGGGATGACACACCCATCCGGAGAAAGGCTCTCCCCATTCCTACCGTGACTAAATCCGACTACTACGAAGTCCTCAGCGTCTCCCGCACCGCGACCGATGGCGAGCTCAAAACCGCCTACCGCAAGCTCGCCATGCAATACCACCCCGATCGCAACCCCGGCGACGCCGCCGCTGAAGAAAAGTTCAAGGAGTGTTCCGAGGCCTACCAGGTCCTCACCGACCCCGACAAGCGCGCCGCCTATGATCGCTACGGCCATCAGGGCGTCAGCGGAGCGGGCGCCGGAGCCGCCGGCAACCCCTTCGCCAATGCCCAGGACCTCGGCGATATCTTTGGCGACATCTTCGGCGAGATGTTCGGCGGCAGTGCTGCCCGTGGTGGCCGCGGCTCCCGCGCCCAGCGCGGCCGCGACCTGCGCTATGACCAGACCATCGACTTTACCGAGGCCGTCTTCGGCAAGGAGGTCGAGGTCTCCGTCAGGCGCATGGAGCCCTGCACTACCTGCGAAGGCACCGGCACCCGGTCCAACAAGGGCCCCGCCGCCTGCCGCCAGTGCGGCGGCCGCGGCCAGGTCCGCTTCCAGCAGGGCTTCTTTTCAGTCGCCCGCACCTGCTCGGTCTGCGGCGGCACCGGCCAGGTCATCACCGACCCCTGCGCCACCTGTCACGGCGACGGCCGCGCCGAGAAACTCCACTCCGTTCGCGTCAGCATCCCCGCCGGCGTTGAGGAGGGAACCCGCATCCGCTACCAGGGCGGCGGCGATGCCGGCCGCTTCGGCGGCCCCGGCGGCGACCTCTACATCGTGCTCACCGTCAAGCCCCACCCTTTCTTCGAACGCGAGGGCAACGACGTTCACTGCGTCGTCCCCATCTCCTTCACCCAGGCCGCGCTCGGCGATGAGATCACCATCCCCACCCTCGAGGGCGACACCCGGCTCAAAGTCCCCGAGGGCACGCAGAGCGGCAAAGAGTTCCGCATGCGCTCCAAAGGCGTCCCCTACCTCAACGAGCACGGTCGCGGCGACCTCATCGTCGAGGTCGCCGTCCAGACCCCGCGCAAGCTCACCCGCGAGCAGAAAGACCTGCTGCGCCAGTTCGGCGACGGCATCGTCACGGAGAACGCCCCCACCTCGCGCTCGCTCTTCGGCAAGCTCAAGGAGATGCTCTCCTGACACGCTCGGGCTTCTTGAGCGGCTTCTTGAGCGATGGATCTCCGCGTGAGCCGTTCACGCTCAACTGCGGCTCAAGGCATGGGTGAAAGGGAGTTCGATGCATCGAGGTGCAGGTGGATGGGCGCGAGCGATCGTACTGGCCACTCTTGTCTCCGGCGCAGCGCTGGGGCAGGGAACCGTTCCGGAGCAGGCGCCCGCTTCCGCCCAGCCCCCGGTCTCCATCCAGGTCGATCTCAGCAAAACCATCGGCCCATACAAACCGATCTATAGCTGGTTCGGCTACGACGAAGCCAACTACACCACCATGCCCCATGGAACCGAGCTGCTCAGCGAGCTGCACGACCTCAGCCCGGTTCCGATCCACATCCGCGCGCACCATCTGCTCACCTCCGGTGACGGAAAAGCCGAGCTCAAATTCTCCTCGACCAACGTCTACACCGAGAACGCGAACGGCAAGCCGGTCTACTACTTCAAACTTCTCGACGGCATCTTCGACGCCTACAAAACAGCCGGTGTGCGCCCCATGGTCGAGCTCGGCTTCATGCCCAGGGATCTAGCCGCCGCCCTGCCCAACCGGCATGAGCCGTACCAGGTGCACTACCCGCACTCCACCGTCTCCGGCAAGTCGAACAACCCGCCGAAGGACTACGCGAAGTGGGGCGAGCTGGTGCGCGTCGTCACCGCGCACCTGGTCGAGCGCTACGGCAAAGATCAAGTGCTGCAATGGTACTTCGAGGTGTGGAACGAGCCCGACATCGACTACTGGCACGCGACGCCTGAGGACTACTGGAAGCTCTACGACTACGCCGTCGCCGGCGTGCGTGCGGCGCTGCCCGGCGCCAAGGTCGGCGGCCCCGCCTCGACCAGCCCCGGCAACCCGAAGGCCAACGCCTTCCTCACCAATTTCCTCGAGCACGTCAACTCCGGCAGGAGCGCCGCGAACGGCAAACGCATCCCCATCGACTTCATCTCGTTCCACGCCAAGGGCTCGCCCACCATCAGCGACGGCAAGGTCACGATGGGCATCCGCCGCGAGCTGAACGATGCCGACAAAGGCTTCGCGGTCGTCGAGAAGTTCCCGCGCTTCAAAAAGCTGCCCATCATCCTCAGCGAGGCCGACCCGGAAGGCTGCGCAGCCTGCTCCTCTAAGGTCAACCCGGCGAACAACTATCGCAATGGCACGCTGTACCCCGCGTACACCGCCGCTGCGTTCAAGGGCCTCTTCGAGCTGCAGGACCGCCACAGCGTCAACCTGATTTCTATGCTGAGCTGGTCGTTCGAGTTTGAAGATAAAGACTACTTCGAGGGCTTCCGCTCGCTCGCGACCAATGGCATCGACAAGCCCGTGCTCAATGTCTTCCGCATGTTCGCGCTCATGGCAGGCATGCGCGTGGGCACCAGCAGCACTGGCCAAGTGCCGCTCGATACGTTGCTGACAACCGGCGTCCGCACGTCTCCGGATATCGACGCGCTGGCCACCAAAGCAGATCGCGAAGCTGCCGTGCTGGTGTGGAACTACCACGATGTCGACGCGCCGGCCGAGCCCACGCCGACCACCGTAACCATCAGCGGCCTCCCCGCCAACATCCATCGCGTGCTGCTGCAGCATTACCGTATCGACGACACCCACAGCAACGCATACACGGTTTGGAAGGCAATGGGCTCGCCGCAGCACCCGTCTGCAAGCGACTATGCAGCGCTCAAAGCCGCGGGCCAGTTGCAGCTACTCACGTCTCCCCAGTGGCTCGACGTGACCGAAGGCCAGGTAAAGATCTCGACCGACATGCCGCGGCAGGGCATCTCGCTGCTGCACCTGAACTGGTAAAAGGCCAAAGAAATCGCCTGAGCCGTCGAGCCGCTCCGCACTGCAGATCAAAGCCACAATTGCCACCGCCGTGGTTACAGAAGGAGAAGACGATGCAAGCAGAAAAGGTCTGGATCGCAGGCGAGTGGCGTGAAGCAGCGGCAACCTCGACGCTCAGCGCGGTAAACCCCGCTACCGGCGAAAAGCTGCCGGGCGAGTACCCGGTAAGCGTATGGGCAGACTGCGATGCGGCGCTCGACGCCGCCGTGAAAGCCGCACGCGCTCTGCACTCCGTAGACGTGGAACAGATCGCCGCCTTCCTCGATAGCTATGCGGTCCAGATTGAAGCCTCCGCCGATGCGATCGTCGCCATCGCCCACCAGGAGACAGGGCTCGCCATCAAGCCGCGCCTGCGCGATGTGGAGCTGGTGCGCACGACGACGCAGCTGCGCCAGGCCGCGGCAGCCGCGCGCGAAGGCTCGTGGCAGCAGCCCGTGCTCGATACCAGGAACAACATCCGTTCCCACTACGCGCCCATCGGTCCGGTCGTCGTCTTCGGGCCCAACAACTTTCCCTTCGCGTACAACGGCGTCTGCGGCGGAGACTTCGCCGCCGCGATCGCCGCCGGCTGCCCGGTGCTCGCAAAGTCGCACCCGCTGCACCCGGGCGCCAGCAAGCTGCTCGCGGAGTGCGCCAGCCGCGCACTCCAGGCCACCGCGCTTCCGCCGGCCACCGTGCAGATGCTCTACGGCGTTGCAAACGAAGACGGGCTCCGCCTGGTTAGCGATCGGCGCGTAGGCGCAAGCAGCTTTACCGGCAGCCGCGCCAGCGGTCTGCGACTGAAGGCCGCCGCCGATGTCGCGGGCAAACTGATGTATCTCGAAATGTCGAGCCTCAACCCGGTTGTGCTGTTGCCCGGCGCTGTCGCCGAGCGTAGAGAAAAACTCGCCGTCGAGCTTGCCGACAGCTGCCTCGCCGCCTCGGGCCAGTTCTGCACCAGCCCCAACCTGCTGCTCGCGCTTGCGGGCGAGCCGACCGAGCAGCTCGCCCACGCGCTTGCCGAGACGCTGCGCACCCGCCCTTCCGCGCCCCTGCTTTCACAAGCCGGACTAAACGGCCTGCATGAAGGCGTGCAGTGGCTCGTCGACGCTGGCGCAACCATCGTCACCGGCGGCGCACCGGAAGACGGCGACGGCTTCCGCTACCAGAACACGCTGCTGCGCGTCTCCGGCCACGCCTTCCTCGCCGAGGCAGAGAAGCTGCAGCGCGAGGCCTTCGGAAATGCAACCGTGCTGGTTACAGTTGAGGATCGCGCAACCCTCCTGCAGGTGATTGAAGCACTCGAGGGCAACCTGACCGGCTCCATCTACTCAGCCGGCACCGGTGCGGACGACGAGCTCTACACCGCCGTCACCGCAGCGCTGCGCTTCCGCGTCGGCCGCCTGCTCAACGACAAGGTGCCCACCGGCGTCGCGCTCTCACCGGCGATGAACCACGGCGGCCCGTACCCCTCCACCGCTCACCCGGGCTTCACCGCCGTCGGTATCCCGCGCTCCGTGCTGCGCTTCGGCGCGCTGCACTGCTACGACAACGTCCGCGAAGACCGCCTGCCGCCCGCCCTGCGTGACCACGCACCTTCCTCGCAAATGTGGCGCATCATCGACGGCGCCTGGGTGCGCGGCTAGAGCCGTTCTGCTTTGCAGGGGCTAACCGCCGGCGCCAACAGCAGCTCTGCTAGAGCATTTCTCCCATAGGTATGCACTTTGAAGATTTGTGGTGTGAGGCTTTTCTTGACGAAAAAGCCACGTGGAGTGGAGTGGAGTGGCTTCGGCTACACCTGTGGGAGAAAGGCTCTAGCCCAGCAGCATGGAAGCCACAACCGCCGTCCCGGCAATCGCCGCCGTCTCCGCCCGCAGAATCCTCGGCCCCAGGCTCACCGCCTGCCACCCGCTTGCGGCAAACATCTGCTCCTCTTCCGCAGCCCAGCCGCCTTCCGGTCCCACCGCCAGCGCGACCCTTTCCACCGCAGCCAGCGCGTCGCGCAGCATCACCACACGCTCGTTCTCCGCAAGCAGCAGCTTCGTCTCGTCCCACGTCTCCGTAAGCGCTTCTTTCAGCGGCGTCACATCACTCACCCGCGCCACGTCCGCGCGCCGCGACTGCTTTGCCGCTTCATGCGCAATCCGCCGCCACCGCTCCACGCGCGCCATCGCCGCCTGCGCCAGGTGCTTCTCCGTTCGGCGCGCAATCACAGGCGTCACGCGTTCCACGCCCAGCTCCGTCGCTTTCTCAATTGCCCACTCCATCCGATCGAACTTGAACACCGCCAGCAGCAGTGTCAGCGGCAGCGCGGGCTCTGCCGGCAGCTCACTCTCGAGCGCAAACTCCACCCGCTCCTCGCTCACGCTCGTCACCACCGCCGACCACACCTGCGCACCTGCCACCACATCGCAACGTTGGCCCGGCTCCGCGCGCAGCACCCGCGCCAGGTGCCGCGCCTGCGCGCCTGCAAGTGCTGCGCGCCCTTCGCTCCACTCCTCTGCAATCCATCGCCGCCGCGCCATGCTTTCCATTCTCGCAGTACAGCCGGCACCACAAACACGAAGGGGACGCTCATGTGAGCGTCCCCTTCATGCTGCCTTGTTGTGCTGCTTTACTTCTTCTTCGGTGCTGCCTTTTTTACCGCGGCCTTCTTCGTCGCGGGCTTCTTGGTAGCTGCCTTCTTTGACGTGGTTGCCATGGTTGCTATTCTCCCTTTTCCTGCAGCACTGCACTGCAGTTACCGCAAGATATAGAGAGAGAGAAAAACACTGTCAAGAGAAAAAAGAAAACTTGCGTACGAAAGACATGCAGCTGTGAACAACTCGTCCACAATTTCAACTCAGCACTCGATGATGTTCAGCGCGAGCCCCGCCAGCGAAGTCTCTTTGTACCGCGATTGCATGTCGAGCCCCGTCAGGTACATCGTGCGAATCACCTGGTCGAGCGATACCTTGTGCCCGTCGCCCTCGTGCATCGAAATCCTGCACGCCTGCACCGCCTTTACCGCGCCCATCGCATTGCGCTCGATACACGGGATCTGCACCAGCCCTCCGATCGGGTCGCATGTCATCCCCAGGTTGTGCTCCATGCCGATCTCCGCCGCGTGCTCCACCTGGTTGTTTGTGCCGCCCAGCGCTGCCGCCAGTCCGCCTGCGGCCATTGAGCATGCAACGCCGACCTCTCCCTGGCAGCCCACCTCCGCACCGCTGATGGAGGCGTTCTCCTTGTACAGCACACCGATCGCCGCTGCCGTCAGCAGGTAGCGCAGCATGCCCGCGTCATCCGCGCCCGCGACAAAGTCCGCATAGTAGCGCGCAACCGCCGGCACCACACCCGCGGCGCCATTCGTCGGCGCCGTCACCACGCGGCCGCCTGCTGCATTCTCCTCGTTCACCGCCATGGCAAACACCGTCACCCAATCCAGCGGCGCCAGCGGGTCTCCCGGTGTTCCGTCCGCAGCGCGCTCGCGCAGCCGCGCCGACAGCCGCGCAGCCCGGCGCCGCACATTCAATCCGCCCGGCAATATTCCTTCTGTCGCCATGCCGCGCTCCATGCACGCGCGCATCGTCGCCCACGTCTGCACCACGCCCGCGCGCACCTCATCCGCCGGGCGCAGCGAGCACTCGTTTGCAAACATCAGCTCCGCAATCGTCTTGCCCTCAGCCTCCGCCATCTCCAGCAACTCTGCCGCACTCTGAAACGGAAAGGGAAGCGGCGCGGTCGTCATCATCGGCATCGCATCCAGGTCTTCTCCATCGCACACGATGAATCCGCCGCCAATCGAGAAATAAATTGCCTCATGCAGCATCGCGCCTTGCGCATCGTGCGCCGCAAATCGCATCCCGTTCGGGTGCCCGGTGCGCGCACCCGGCGGCAACATTGTCTCGCGGTGAAACTTGAGATCCGTCTCCACCCGGAACGGAACGGCACGCCTCCCCAGCAGCATCAGCACGCCCGTCGCCGCAATCGCTGCGAGCTTGGCATCCACTCCATCCGGATCGGTCGTCGCGGCTTCCTCGCCCAGCAGCCCCAGCAGCACCGCCCGGTCCGTCCCATGCCCTTTGCCGGTCAACGCTAAAGACCCATACAACTCCGCTGATACCGCACACACTGCGCCCAGCAACCCGCGCTCAGCAAGCTCCAGTGCAAACGCACGAGCAGCCCGCATCGGCCCCATCGTATGCGAGCTCGAAGGCCCGATCCCCGGCTTGAACAGATCAAAAAAACTAGTCTTCACAACCGCTGATTCTAGTCTCCCCGGGTCATCATCCCGCAGCTGTCCTCGTCTTAAGCGGGAGGCGCCCGTGTGAGGCGGTCCGTGAGCAGGAGTCATGCCTCCGGGATTTTCCTCGAAGCACCCGGCAAGTATTCGTTCTTCTGCGCATCGGCCGGCGCTGCCAACCGGCTCGCGCAGCTACCTGCAGCCCCGGCGATCCGGCCCGCATGCAGCGAAAGGGCCTCCTCTTTTCCTGCACGCCGTACGTTCTTCCCAATCACCCCTTGAGAGCGTTACCATAGCCGCGCCTCGCATCCCGCTTCATCGCCCCTCCATTCAGGAGATACACCGCGTGCCCACCTCCCGCTCTAGGCTGTTCGCTCTCTTCTTCTCCCTGCTCTCTTCGGTAACACTCTGCGCGCACGC
This sequence comes from Acidobacteriaceae bacterium, assembly GCA_965276605.1. GTDB lineage: Bacteria > Acidobacteriota > Terriglobia > Terriglobales > Acidobacteriaceae > EB88. The sequence goes on along the minus strand of OZ255619.1, from coordinate 3,998,524 downwards.
GCAATCCTCTCCGCTTGGCCTTTTCTCCAGCCAGGGCGATCTCGGCACCATCCTCCATCCGGGCGCCGCGCAGTACTCCGCCGCGCGCGACACCTACCAGGTCTCCGGCAGCGGCGACAACACCTGGTTCCGCTCCGACGACCTTCACTACGTCTGGAAGAAGGTGGACGGCGACATCACCCTCAGCGCCCAGATCGATTTTCAGGGCGCCACCGGCAACGCTCACCGCAAGGCCATGCTCATGGTCCGCCAAAGCCTCGCGCCCGATTCGCCCTATGTCGATGTCGCCCGTCACGGCGACGGCCTCACCTCGCTCCAGTACCGCAACGCAACAGCCGACGTCACCCGCGAGATCGAGACTGCTGTCTCCGCTCCGCCCATGGTCCGCATCGCGAAGCATGGCGACTTCTTCTACGTCTCCTATGCCGGCGCTGACGGCGCCTGGCACTACTCCGGCGCGTCCATCCAGCTGCCCCTTCATGGTTCCTTCTACGTCGGCATCGCCGTCTGCTCGCACGACAAAGACGTGACAGAAACAGCCGCCTTCTCGCACGTGCACCTCGCCGCCGGCAGTCCCGGCGCCGCCATGCAAACCACTCTTTACAGCACGCTCGAGTCGGTTCCCATCGCCTCCACCGATCGGCGCGTTGTCTATGTAGCGCCGTCGCACTTTGAAGCCCCCAACTGGCTCCATGACAACTCCGGCTATCTCATCAACCAGGACGGCCGCATCCAGCGCATCGCCCTCACCGGCGGCTCGCCTGCGCCCCTCGATACGGGCGCCGCCATCCACTGCAACAACGACCACGGCCTCTCGCCCGACGGCGCCCGCATCGCCGTCTCCGACAGTACCCAGCCCGGCGGTTCACGCGTCTATACCCTTCCCCTGTCCGGCGGCGCCGCGCAGCGACTCACCGCCAACGCGCCTTCCTACTGGCACGGCTGGTCGCCCGATGGCCAAACCATTGCCTTCACCGGGCAGCGCAGCGGCGAGTTCGACATCTACACCATCCCCGTGGCCGGCGGTCCCGAGACACGCCTGACCACCGCCAAAGGCCTCGACGACGGACCCGAGTACTCCCCCGATGGGCGCTATATCTACTTCAACTCCGAGCGCACCGGCCACATGCAGATCTGGCGCATGCACCCCGACGGCTCCGCGCAGGAGCAGGTCATGCGTGACGATGCCAACGACTGGTTCCCGCATCTCTCGCCCGACGGCAAGTGGATGGTCTACGTCGCCTACGCACCGGGCGTTACCGGCCACCCCGCAAACCAGGACGTGACCCTGCAGCTCATGTCTCTGCCCGATGGAAAAACCACTCTGCTGGCCAAACTCTTCGGCGGCCAGGGCACCATGAACGTCCCCTCCTGGTCGCCTGACAGCACCCACGTCGCCTTTGTCAGCTACGCCCTGCTCCCCGCTGAAACTGGCGACCGCTGACCGCACCCGGCGCCGCACCAGTAAGCAGGACGCAATCAAGCCGACCCACACATGCCCAAGGTCACCTGCCCTCGCTTTCCCGCCGCGAACTGCGTTCCCGCAGTGCTAGACTCACCCTCGCAAACCCAGCAAACCTATGCTAGCCAAAGCCCTCAGCGCGGCCGTTTACGGCATCGACGCGAACCTCATTGACGTGGAAGTCGACTTCTCCGGCATCAAGCTGATGGAAGACCGCTTCTACATGGTCGGCCTGCCTGACTCCGCCGTGCGCGAGTCGCGCGAGCGTGTCCGCGCCGCCATCAAGAACTCCGGTTTCCAGATTCCGCCGACGAGCATCACCATCAATCTCGCCCCCGCCGACCTCAAGAAGGAAGGCTCCGGCTTCGACCTCGCCATCGCCATCGGCATCCTCCACGCCTCGGGCGCCATGCAGCTCAAGTCGCTCCACGAAATCCTGCTCATCGGCGAGCTTGGCCTCGACGGCCTCCTGCGCTCCGTCCCCGGCATGCTCCCCATCGCCGTCCTCGCTCGCGAGCGCGGCATTCGCACCCTCATCGTTCCCAAAGGGAACGCGCGCGAAGCCGCCGTTGTTGAAGGCGTCGACGTCTACCCCGCCGAGTCGCTCAACTGCGTCCGCCGTCTGCTCAACGAGCACGCCGCCGGCGGCATCCAGTCGCAGCCTTACAAAGTCGAAGCGCGCGAGCTCCTCAACGAAGAGCAGCAGTTCCACGTCGACTTCGCCGATGTCCGCGGCCAGTCCAGCTCCAAGCGCGCTCTTGAAGTCTCCGCCGCCGGCGGCCACAACATCCTCATGATCGGGCCCCCCGGCTCCGGCAAAACCATGCTCGCCAAGCGCCTGCCCACCATCCTCGCGCCGCTCTCGCTGGAAGAAGCCCTCGAAACCACCAAGATCCACTCCGTCGCCAGCGTGCTTGAAGAAGGCAAGGGCCTCGTCACCGAGCGCCCTTTCCGCGCCCCCCACCACACCATCTCCGACGCGGGCCTCATCGGCGGCGGCGCCGTCCCGCGCCCCGGCGAAGTCTCACTCGCCCACAACGGCGTGCTCTTCCTCGACGAGCTGCCCGAGTTTCCCCGCAACGTCCTTGAAGTCATGCGCCAGCCCCTCGAAGACGGCAATGTCGTCATCGCCCGCGCCGCCATGAGCCTCAGCTTCCCCGCGCGCTTCATGCTCGCCGCCGCTATGAATCCCTGCCCCTGCGGCTACTTCAACGACAAGTCGCGCGAGTGCCACTGCACCCCGCCGCTCATCCAGCGCTACGTCGCCAAGGTCTCCGGCCCCTTGCTCGACCGCATCGACATCCACATTGAGGTTCCCGCCGTCCAGTACCGCGAGCTGCGCTCCACGGCCTCCGCCGAGAGCTCCGCCAGCATCCGCGGCCGCGTCCTCGCCGCCCGCGAGCGCCAGCGTCTGCGTTTCGCCGATGCCAGGCAGAAGATCTACTCGAACGCCCAGATGGGCACCCGCCAGATCCGCACCTTCTGCGAGCTGCCCCCCGACGCCGAGCGCCTGCTCGAACGCGCCATGCAGCAGCAGGGCCTCACCGCCCGCGCCCATGACCGCATCCTCAAAGTCGCCCGCACCATCGCCGACCTGGCCGGCGACGACCTCGTCGCGCTCCCGCATATCGCCGAAGCTATCCAGTACCGCACGCTCGATCGCTCTTATTGGAACTAAGAGCCCCTACGCGGGAGGCGGTCACTTCGTGACGCGTCATCGTGGTGCTTGATCTACCAGCTTCCGCGGCCCTCGCGATGCTCGGGATCGACGCCGCTAATGCCGAGCATCGCGAGGCCCACAAAGCCCTCGGCCGCCACCAACACGAGCACCCGCCACGAAGTGGCCGCCTCCCGCGAAGGGGGTCTTGCCTTTGACCTACCGAGCCGTCAACCGCCGCACCAGCGCCTCGATCACCAGATCCAGCAGCTCCTCTGGAACCTGCGCCTGCGCCAGCTCAGCCGTCCCTCCGCCCCGCAGCGCATACGGCGCCAGCACCTCGCGCAGCAGGGCATCGCAGCCGCGCGGCGGCCCCGAGACAAAGTTCGACGCGATCACCACTGTTGCCGGCTCCACGGCGGTTGAAACCAGCACCGCCGCGGTGTGCGGCACCGCATCCAGCAGCCGCGTCGCCACCATGCGCACATACTCTGCGTCGCGATCGGCAAACTTGCGGCACACCAGCCGCAGCCCATCCTCGATCCGCTCCTCCACCGCGAGCTGCACCGCGTGGCTCCCGGCGATCTCCTCGCGCAGCCGCAAACGCTCCTTCGTCAGGGCGCGCACCTCCGCCTGCAGCCGGTGCACCGCATCCGCAACGCCGCCGCCGCCCACTGACAGCATCGCCGCCGCAGCCCCCAGCTCCGTTCGGTCTGCCCGCGCGGACCGCACCGCCCGCGCCCCACACACAAAGTGCAGCCGCAGCCCTTTCTTCACCCGCTCGGTTTCGCGTAGCAGCACCGCGCCAATCTCCCCCAGCGACTCCACATGCGTTCCGCCGCATGCGTTCAGGTCCAGCCCCGCGATCTCTACCAGCCGGATATTGCCCTCGCGCGGCGGCAGTTTGCGCACCGCGCCCGAAGCCAGCAGCGCCTGCGCCTCCTCACCCGGCACCACGCGCACCCGCACCGGAGCATTCCCCGCAATCAGCCGGTTCACCCTCCGCTCCACCTCTCCCAGCCGCTCCAGCAGCAGGGCCTGATCGGCCTTCAGCTCCACCGCCACATCGATCGTTGCGTCATCCTCGCCCAGGTGGAACGAAACAGTCCGCGCTCCCCGCTCCCCGGCCAGCACCGCCGACAGCAGGTGCTGCCCGCTGTGCTGCTGCGTATGGTCCAGCCGGCGCTCCGCATCCACCGCGCCCTCCACCTCGGTCCCCGCCAGCAGCGGCTTCGCCGTCTGGTGCCACACCTCGCCCGCCTCGTCCTCCACCACATCGTCCACCGCCACACTCAGCTCCGCACCCGAGCGCGCCCGCGCCCGCAGCACGCCCAGGTCCTGCGGCTGCCCTCCGCCTGCCGGGTAAAACGCCGTCCGGTCCAGCGCCATCTGCCACACCTGCACGCCGTCCCTCCGCGCGTACTCGCGGATATCCGTCACCACGGCGCGAAACGCCAGCAGCTTCGCATCGTCCAGGTACAGTCGCTCCGCAATTGCCATACCCCCGTAGTGTACTGACGCGTTCGCAGCGCCCGCCAACCACCGCAACCCTAAGTAACCTCCCTCCTCCCGACCCGGCTCTGCCCGGCCGCCTGCCATCAAAAACTTCTCCACAATGCACAGAACCTTTCCAGCACAAATCCCGTATAGCAATGCAGCCCGCCGTCACCTGACCTCAGCTACCCGCCGCGCCGGAGACGCCCATGCAAACCCTCCTTCAGGACCTGCGCCATGCCCTGCCTCATCTCCGCAAGGCCCCCGGCTTCACCGCCACCGCCGTCCTTACCCTCGCCCTCGGCATCGGCGCCACCACCGCCATCTTCACCCTCGTCTACGACGTCCTCCTCAGCCCGCTCCCCTACCGCCATCCCGAACAGCTCGTCGTCCTCCAGGAAGAGGTCGCCGAGTTCCGCGACATCTACCCCACTCTGCCCGTCAACGCCACCCACTTCCTCTCCTGGCAGCACAACAGCCATAGCTTCCAGTCCATCGCCATCATGGAGCAAGCCTCCATGCCCCTCGGCACCGGCGGCCATCCCCGCCAGGTCGACGTGCTCAGCGCCACCCCCGGCCTCTTCTCCGTACTCGAATCCGCCCCGCAGCTCGGACGCGCCTTCACCCCCGGCGAAGCCACCTCCGGCCACGACCGCGTCGTCCTGCTCATGAACAGCCTCTGGCGCCGGCAGTTCCAGAGCGATCCCCACATCCTCGGCAAAACCGTCACCCTCAACGGCTTCCCCTACTCTGTCATCGGCGTCATGCCGCCCTCCTTTCACCTGCCCCTCATGCAGGGCTTCGATCGCGCCAAACCCGTCGAAGCCCTCGTCCCACTCGCCTTTTCGAAAGACAGGCTTGAGGAGCGCATGGGCGACTTCAACTATTTCGGCCTCGGCCGCCTCAAGCCCGGCGTCTCCGTTCCGCAGGCCAGCGCCGAGATCAACGCCCTCCAGCACGCCTTCTCCGCCACCCTCTCCGCCGAGGAAAAAGGAACCCTCTCCGCGGTCCTCACCCCCTTCCAGCAGGCGCTCGTCGGCGACAACCGCACCCCTCTGCTCATCCTGCTCGCCGCCGTCGCCGGACTGCTGCTGGTCGGCTGCGTCAACATCGCCAACCTGCTGCTCGCCCGCTCTGCCGGCCGCCGCCAGCAGATGGCCGTCGCCGCCGCGCTCGGCGCCAGCCGTGCCCAGATGCTGCGCATGTCTCTGCGCGAAACCGCCGTCCTCGCCGCGTTCGGCGGCGTGCTCGGCCTCCTGCTCGCTGCCGCCCTCGTTCCCCTCATGCAGCACTTCCTTCCGCCTGCCCTCGACTTCCGCGGCGCCCTGCATCTCGACTGGGCCGGTGCCGCCTGCGCCCTCCTGCTTACCCTCGCCGCCACCCTGCTCGCCGGCGCCGCGCCCGCCTGGTTCGGCGCCCGCACCCAGCCGCATGAGGTCCTCCATAGCGAGTCCCGCCTGGCCACCGAATCCCGCGCCAGCAAACGCTTGCGCGGCCTCCTCGTCGCTCTCGAGGTCGCCGTCAGCGTCGCCCTCGTCCTTATGACCGTTCTGCTCTCCACCAGCATGGTCCGCCTCCTCCATACCGACCCCGGCTTCCAGCCCGACCGCCTCCTGTCTGCCAACATCGACCTGCCCCGCAAGTCCTACGACAGCCTTCCGCAACGCACCGCCTTCTACAAGCAGGCGCTCGACCGCCTCCGCCAACTCCCCGGCCTCGAGCAGGCCGGCCTCATCAGCCAGCTCCCCCTCGTCGGCGACCAGTGGATCGACATGATCCGCGTCCCCGGCGATCCCCGCCCCATCATGCAGCTCCCCTCCGAGCACTTCCGCTGGATGAGCCCCGGCTATCTCGAAGCCATGCACCTGCCCCTCGTCGCCGGCCGTCCCCTCACCGCGAGCGACGACGGCAAACCCGTCGCCATCCTCTCCCAGCTCGCCGCTCGCACCCTCTTCCCCGGCCTCGACCCCATCGGCCGCCAGTTCAGCCGCGCCGGCCAGAACGAAGCCCCCTTTACCGTCATCGGCGTCGTCAAAAACGCCCGCACCCTCTCCCTCGCCAAACCCGACCCCATGATGGTCTACGTCCCCTTCTGGTACCGCTCCGACTCGACCGGCGCCCTGCTCGTCCGCACCCGGCAGGACCCCTCCGCCATGGCCGACTCCATGCGCAAAGCCATCTGGAGCGTCGACCCCGAGGTCTCCGTGCCCCTCGTGCGCTCGCTCGGCGTCGTCATCGCCGACTACGTCGCCAACCGCCGCTTCATCCTCGACCTCCTGCTCCTGTTCGCCATCAGCGCCCTGCTTCTCGCCGGCCTGGGCGTCTACGGCGTCGTCACCTACTCGGTCGTCCAGCGCCACCGGGAGATCGGCCTCCGCCTCGCCCTCGGCGCGCAAAAGGCCGGCATCTACCGCCTCATCCTCCGCGACGGCCTTCGCCCGGTCCTCCTCGGCGCCCTCGCCGGCATCGCTATCGCTCTCCTCCTCGCACGCCTCACCCAGACCCTCCTCTCCCCGCTCCTCTTCGCGGTCAGCCCCTACAACCCGGCAGTCGTCCTAGCCGCTCTCTCCGTCCTCATCACAGTAGGCGCCGCCGCCTGCCTCCTCCCTGCCCGCCGCGCCGCCTCCGTCGACCCCATGCAGGCCCTCCGGGCGGAGTAACGCCCCGGCAAAGCATCTTCTGTTCGCTTGTAAATCTGCACCGGCCGGCACAAATCGCTTCTTGTTGTTGACTATCTACAATAGAGCAGTGTAGATAGTCACAGTATGGGAAAACCCAGCGATCTGGTCCAGGGCACACTCGACCTGCTCATCCTCAAGACTCTCTCGCTCGAGCCCAGGCACGGCTGGGCCATCGCCAAGCGCATCCAGCAGATCTCGAACGAGATTCTGCAGGTGCAGCAGGGCTCCCTCTACCCCGCGCTGCATCGGCTCGAGCAGCAGGGATGGATCCGCGCCAAATGGAGCAAAACCGACACCGGACGGCAGGCCAGGTTCTACGCGCTCACCGCTGCCGGACGCGCACAGTTGGAAAGGGAGAAGCAGAGCTGGAACCGGCTCTCCGCGGCTATTGACCTGGTCGTTGAAGGCGCGTAAACAAGCACAAAACACAGTTCCGGCAGGAGGTACAGATGCGCTGGCTCAATCGATTTCGTATGGCTGTCCTGATGCTCTTCCGCCGCGAGAGAGAAGCCGCTCGGCTCGACGAGGAGCTCCAGTTTCACCTCCAGCAGCAGGTTGCCGAGAACATCGCCCATGGCCTCAGCCCGGAGGAAGCCCGCTCCGCAGCTCTGCGCACCTTCGGCAATCCCGCGCTGCTCCGCGACCACGCTCGTTCCCAGTGGCGCTGGCAGCGGCTGGAAAAGTTCGCGCGCAACCTGCGCTACGGCGCCCGCACCCTGCGCCGCTCGCGCGGCTTTGCCGCCATCGCCATTTTGGTCATGGCGCTCGGCATCGGCGCCACCGCGTCGCTGTTCACCGTCGTGCACGCAGTGCTGCTCCAGCCGCTGCCGTTTCGCGATCCCGCCAACCTCGTCATGGTCTACGACCACTACCACGTCACTGTCGGCAATGCCGACGGCTTCAACGTCGTCGCCCCGGCCGACTTCCGCGACTGGCGGCAGCAGACCCACGGCTTTCAGGACATGGCCGCCTGGCGCTACTACGGCTACGGCCTCTCCGGCGAGCATGGTGATCTACCCGAGAGCGTCAAGGCCGGCGCGGGCTCCGCCAACCTGTTCTCCGTCCTCGGCGTGCCCCTTGCGCTGGGCCGCGCCTTCACAACGCAGGAGGATCAACCCGAGTCCAGCCATGTCGTCATCCTCACCTGGAGCCTTTTTCAACGCCGCTTCGCCGGCGACCCGTCCATCGTCGGGAAACAGCTTCGCCTCGAAACCATCCCCTACACCATTGTTGGCGTGCTTCCGCGCTGGTTCACCTACCCCGATGCGCACATACAGCTCTGGGTGCCCTACGCCTCAACTTTCCCTCCAATGAACTACGATTCGCATGCTTCCCACTCGAGCCGTATCATCGCCCGGCTGCGGCCCGGCATCAGCGCCGCCGCGGCGACTGCGCAGGTAAGCGCCCTTCAGTACCGCCTGCACCTGGCCCACGCCGCAGAGCCAGTGGCTGAAGGCGCTGTCTTCCGCCCCATGATCGATGACGTGGTGCAGGATGTCAGAACGCCGCTGGTCGCGCTGCTCGCCGCCGTCGGCTGCCTGCTGCTCATCGCCTGCCTCAACGTCTCCAACCTGCTGGTCGCGCGCGGTGCCGCCCGTCGCAAGGAGGTCGCGGTGCGCGGCGCCCTCGGCGGCAGCCGCCTCACCCTTATCCTTGAGCAGATGGCCGAAAGCCTGCTCATCTGCATGGCCGGCGGCGCGCTTGGCCTGCTGCTCTCCTATCTCGCCACCGACTGGCTCGCCGCACACTGGCCCGAACTCCCCCGCGCCCAGGCCATTCACGTCGACGCGACCGTCCTCGCCTTCTCGCTCGGCCTCGCGCTGCTCACGACATTGCTCGCCGGCCTGCTGCCTGCCGTCTCCTCCACCGGCAAGGGCGTCCTCACCGCGCTGCAGGACTCCTCTCGCTCGGTCGACGGCAGCGCCTCGCGCGCCACCCTGCGCAAGGTCCTGCTCACGGCAGAGATCGCCCTGACCGTCGTCCTGCTCATCGCCTCAGGCCTGCTTTTCAAAAGCTTCCTGCATCTGCGCACCGTCGACCTGGGCTGCGCCACCGATCATGTCCTCACCATGAAGTACGGCCTGCCGCAGAAGCAGTACGACACGCGCGAGAAAGTCCTCGCCTTCCACCAGTCGCTGCTTGAGCGCGTGCGTCGCCTGCCAGGTGTCCATGCCGCCGCCCTGGTCTCCACCGCGCCTGGCGACGGCTACGAGGGCGACACCGTGTTCACCATCCCTTCCAATCCCTCCAATACCGGCTACGCCCTGCAGAACGATGCCATGTACCGCACCGTCGACCCCGCCTACTTCAGCACCATGCGGATCCCTTTGCTCCGCGGGGGCGTTTTTACCCAGCAGCACCGCTTGAACGACGACCACTACATCGTCGTCAGCAAAAAGTTTGCCGACCAGTTCTTCCCCAACGCCGACCCTGTCGGCCGAAAGATCAACGTCCACTGGACCAGCGAGCCCGAGGACTACCAGATCCTCGGCGTCGTTGGCGACACGCTCTGGGACGTCACACAGCCCATCAAGGCCACCATGTATTTCCCCATCCTCTCCGGCATCCCTGAGCAGACCGCCAGCGCGACCGTGGTGGTGCGCACGGCAGGCGACCCACTCGCGCTGTCCATCCCCGTGCAGAAACAGATCGCCGCGCTCGACCCATTGCTCCCCGTCTCCGACGTGCTGACCATGCAGCAGATCGTGGGGAAGAGCACCGCCAGCCAGAGCTTCAGCGCCACCCTCGCCCTGGTTTTCGCAGCCGTCTCTTTACTGTTGGCCGCCATCGGCCTTTACGGCGTGCTCTCCTACCTGGTCACGCAGCGCGTCAAGGAGATCGGCATCCGCATCGCGCTCGGTGCGCAACGGGCCCAGGTCATGCGCCTCATGCTGCTCGATGGCCTGCGGCCTGTGTTCATCGGTTTGCTCCTGGGCCTCGCCGGCGGCGCCGCTGCCGGCAGCCTCATCCGCTCCCTCCTGTATGGAACCAGCCCCCTCGATCCTCTGGTCTTTGCCGTCATGATCGGCAGCCTCCTGCTCACCGCGCTTGCCGCCTGTGCGGTGCCGGCTTTCCGCGCTTCGCGGATTGAACCCATGCAGGCGCTCCGCCTGGAGTAGCTGAGCTTCCGTATCGCGGCAAAGAGCAAAACCGCCTGCGCGGCTGGCGGCCACTTCGTGGCGTGTGCCTGTTTCACGTTCCAGGTTGAGTCAATGATCCTTTCCGGCCAGCCTTCCGGTATCCTCGGCAGGGAAGAGGTCCCCATGCCCGGCGAACCAACCGAACCAACCGGATCATCCCCCGACATCCCCCGCAACCTCAAGCCCTACTTCCTCTGCTTCCTCCTCAAGGGCGAGCACTGGGACAACCCCGAAGGCGCCGACACCCTCATGCCTGCGCAGCTCGCCTTCCTCCGCGAGCAGATCGAGTGGCGCCGCTACAAACTCGCCGGCCCGGTCACCGGCGGCGACGAAATCGTGGGCTTCTCCATCCTTGAAGCCGCAAACGCGGAAGCCGCCCTCGCCCTCGCCCAGTCCGACCCCGCCGTCGTCGCCGGCCGGGTCGCCGTCCGCATCCTGCCCGCGATCCTGCCCTCGCTGGACAGCCTCCGAGTCGAGTTCCCCCGGCGCTTCGCGGCCATAGAAACATAGAAAAAGGGTCCCAGCCGTAAGCCGGAACCCTTTTCGCTGACCTACACCCGCTGTCTTACAGCGAGCTCATATTGTGCAAAAACTCCGCATTGTTCCGCGTCTTGCCCAGCTTGTCCACCAGTAGCTCCATCGCCTCGGTCGGCGAAAGCGGATTCAACACCTTCCGCAGCACCCACACCCGGCTCAGGTCGTCCTTGGTAATCAAAAGCTCTTCCTTCCGCGTCCCCGACCGCTGAATATCGATCGCCGGGAACACCCGCTTGTCGATCAGCTTCCGGTCCAGGATGACCTCCATGTTGCCGGTGCCCTTGAACTCCTCGAAGATCACCTCGTCCATGCGCGACCCCGTATCCACCAGCGCCGTCGCGATAATCGTCAGCGAGCCGCCCTCTTCAATATTGCGCGCCGCGCCGAAAAACCGCTTCGGCCGCTGCAGCGCATTGGAGTCCACGCCGCCCGACAGGATCTTTCCGCTCGGCGGCACGATCGTGTTGTAAGCCCGCGCCAGCCGCGTGATCGAGTCCAGCAGGATCACCACATCGCGCTTGTGCTCCACCAGCCGCTTGGCCTTCTCGATCACCATCTCGGCCACCTGCACATGCCGCGCCGCCGGCTCATCGAAGGTCGACGAGATCACCTCGCCCTTCACCGAGCGCTGCATATCCGTCACTTCTTCGGGCCGCTCGTCGATCAGCAGCACGATCAGCGCGACTTCCGGGTGGTTCGCCGTCACCGAGTTGGCAATCGCCTGTAGCAGCATCGTCTTGCCGGTCCGCGGCGGAGCCACGATCAGCCCCCTCTGCCCCTTGCCGATCGGGGTCAAAATATCCATCACCCGGCCCGAGATCGACTCCCGCACCGTCTCCATCTTCAGCCGCTCCTGCGGGTACAGGGGCGTCAGGTTGTCGAACAGGATTTTGTTGCGCGTCTCTTCCGGCGACTCGAAGTTGATCGCTTCAATCTTCACCAGCGCAAAGTACTTCTCGCCTTCATGCGGCGACCGCACATGGCCGCTCACCGTGTCGCCTGTCTTCAGGTCGAACTTCCGGATCTGCGACGGCGACACATAAATGTCGTCCGGGCCCGGCAGGTAGTTGTAGTCGGGCGACCGCAGAAACCCGTAACCGTCGGGCAGGATTTCCAGCACCCCTTCGGCGAAGATGTGCCCCTCTTTTTCGCTCTGCGCCTGCAGAATCTTGAAGATCAGGTCTTGTTTGCGGAGCCCGCTTGCGCCAGGCATGTCGAGCGAACGCGCAATGCGGCTCAGCTCGGTAATATTCTTTTCTTTCAATTCCAGGATAGTCATTGTCACCTACAGGGGAGAAAACAGAAGGGGGTGGCGCGCCGGGGAGAAACACAGGCTTTCGCAGGAAGGGGGGCGGTGCAGGGAGGTAATGGGGAGGGTGGTGCAGGCCGCGCGTTAAGCCGCGCGGCGCTGCTCTTCTGCCACTTCGGGAGTGGCCGTCAGCTTCTCCGACGCGGGATTCTCGTCGTGAAAGCGCGCCAGGACTTCGTTCGTCGTGTCCTGCAACCGGGTGTTCGGCTTGTGCAGCTTACGAGTGGCCTTGGAGGCCAGCTGGCATAGCTGGTACCGGTTCTCAAGGTGGGCTAGTGCCCCAAAAATCAGATCAGAGCGCATTTGCAAACAAACTCCTTAACTAAGATTGATCTATGAAAGGGTCTGGCTCCACGCCCGCTATCATCTACCAGGCTTGGATGGGGAAAGAGAAGCAGCAGCTTTGGCGCTTTTTTCTCTGTGTGGATGGGGTGCACAGGGCTTCCGGCTCCTACCCTGTTACTTAGACGCGAATGGTTTGCGATGGATTCGGTGCGCGCGACGGATGTGATCTATACGACCGAACGAATACCTATGATTACTCACACTTGGTCTGTCCATACACATGGGGCCAAAGCCCAAAATATGCAAGAAGGCCATCGATTGAAACGTTCTCGCGCGCAAACTTCACGCGACCTGTACCTGGAGAAGTCAGAAGGCAGTGAAAACACCATTTCTGAACCGCTGCATCGCCAAGGTACCGCTCCATTTACGAGAGGTCAACACCTTTTTTCATAGATTCGTGGAAAACTCCTACGGAAAACAAGAAATTTTGTCATAATCCTCTTGAAGCGCAAAAACGCAATCCCTGCCCGCGTCAAGCCGTACATCCGCTTTGCTCACCGGCCAGGCTCCTGCTACCATCGATCTCATTCCGCGCAGTCCCGCTCCAGCGGGTGCTTCATGGGGCTATAGCTCAGCTGGGAGAGCGCCTCGTTCGCAACGAGGAGGTCAGCGGTTCGATCCCGCTTAGCTCCACCATCTCCATACCCACAAGGTCGCCATGGCCAGCCTGCAGGACGAAATCAAGCAGTCCCGGCCTTTCGGCAGCCTCCGCCAGGAGGCATTTCTGCAACTGGCGCGCAGCGCCGCCGTGCTCACCCATGTGTGGGAGCAGGCGATCCGTAGCTACGGCATCACGCTCACCCAGTACAACGTGCTCCGCATCCTCCGCGGAGCCGGTCCCGGGGGGCTCTGCCGTCACGAGGTCGCCAGCCGCCTCATCACCCAGGTGCCCGACGTCTCCCGCCTGCTCGACCGCATGATGCGCGCCGGCCACGTCACCCGCTCCCGCGGCATCCAGGACCGCCGCATGGTCAAGGCCTGCATCACCCCCTCCGGCCTTGCGCTGCTGGCCGAGCTCGACGAGCCGGCCCACACCCTCGTCGACCAGCAGCTGGCCCACATGCCCGATCACGACCTCCGCACCCTCATCGATCTGCTCGACGCCGCCCGCAACCCCCCTGCCAGCCTGGCCGGCTGACCGCGCCGCCCTCCCCTCCCAGCGTCAAACTCACCATCCATCCAGCCAACACCAGCAGACTCAAAACTGCCGTCGCACCGAAACACTCGCATACGACCGCAGCGGCACCCCGACGACCCGCTCAAAAGCCTCCGGCTCCGCAGGCAGCGCGAAGGTCTCGAGCGTCTGCCCTGAGGCCCCGCTGGCCAGCTCTCCATCCACCGACACACTCCAGCGCCCATCCCCCAGCGGCTTGGCCAGCTCCAGCCGGATCTCCTGCGCCGGCACGGCGCGAAAACCATCCCCCAGCGGCTTCTCGCCCACATACTCATACTCAGCCTTGGCCGCGGCCCCAAACGGCAGCCGCTCCACTGAGCCGAGCGAGTCGATAATCAGCCTCGGCGCTTCCGGTACCGGCTGCTGCAGCAGGCGGTCTGTCGCGTTGGCCTGCGAGTACGACGTCTGCAGAAAGCCCCGCGCGTAGCGCCGCCGCGCCATCAGCGTGAAGTACCGGTTGATCGAGGGGCCGGTATCCTCCTGCAGACCGGTATCCGGATCGATCTTCGCCAGCTCCTCCGAGTTGGTCTGGTGCGCCAGCGTCAGCCGCACCTCCGTGCCCGCCAGCACCTTGCCGGCAATCAGCTGGTACTCCCGCGACTGGATGATCAGCGCCCCCCGTCCCGTGCCGGAGCCGATCCGCGGATCGTTCGCATGGAACGCCTTCGCAAAACTGAACGAGACCTGCGGCAGAATCCCGCCATCTTCCTGCCCCCAGGTCAGCGTCGCCTTCGGGCTCGTCGTCCCCGGCGTCTGCGTGTAGGAGTTCGCAGCCGTGATCTTGTCGGTGTTGTCGAACCGGATCTCATCCCGGCGCACCCCCAGGTACGCCTTGAACCGGTAGCCCAGGTCTCCCTCGATCGCCGCAAACGGCCCATAGTCGCTGATGGTCAGGTCGTTGCTCGTCACCAGCTGCAAAACGCCCAGATCATCTGCGTGGGCCAGATCCAGGTTGCGCGGCGCATCCCGGCGATAATCCATCCCCGTCAGCGCGTTGAAGCGTGCTCCCAGCCTGTGCGTGTAGGTCGCATTCCCACCCTGCACTGTGCGAAACTCGCTCTGCTCGATCTGCCCCAGGCCAAAGTCCGAATCAAGCGCCAGGCTATAGGTCCTGGCAAACGCGGACAGCGTAAGCTGCTGCCGGTCCGATGGCCGCCAGCTATCCGTCAACACCCCTAGCGTGGTGTGCGTCAGGTCTTTCTGGCGCAGGTCGATCGTGTCGTCCGTCACCGGCGTAAACAGCGGGATCAGCCCCGGAATCCGCGAGAACCCGTAGTACCCCACCCCAAACACCGTCAGCTCCTGGGTGCCGAACGTCCAGCCCCGTAGCGCGTTCAGCTTGTACTGCTCGCGCTCTTCCGGCCGCGCCAGAAATCCGTTGCCGAACGACATCTCTGCCGCCACCCACGCCGGGTGCGTAGCGTTTGCTGGCGACCAGCCCGCCGAAACATCTCCGTCCCGCCCATCGCTGGTCAGCTGCACAAACCGCGCCAGCCGGTCGCGAATGCTGTAGTCCACCGCCAGGTTGATCGAATGGTCTCCATACCGTGCGTTGAACGCCGCATTGTCTACCTGCACCCCGCCGATCACCCCCGGCACCACAATGTTCGGGTCGGCGTAGCCGTTGCCGTGCGCATTCGCCGTCAGGTTGTTCTGGAACAGGTAATTCCCGACCTGGAAGAACTGCGCGATCGGCTCGCCATGGTCCCCGGCCACCCCGGGCGCAAAGTACTGCGGCGCCTTGATGCCTCCGGACGCCGTTTCGGTCGGGAAGCCGGGCACGGAAAACGGAACCCCGGCGCGCCCCGGATTCGCCGCCAGCAGATCCTCGCGCGTGTAGGCCGTCGTCGAGGGGTCCGGCGACAGCACATCCGCCCCCGCATGCACCGTCACACTCTCGTTCCGGCGCAGCTGGATGTGCAGCGTCTGGTCGCCCTCTACGTCAAGCTCTGTCTGGAAGGTCGAGTACTGGTCGGTGTGCGCGGCGACATGGGTAATGCCCCGCGGCAGCATCATCCGGAAATGCCCCGCAGCATCCGAAGGCTCGCTGGCCACGCCACCCGCCGCAATCACGACGCCCGCAATCGGCGCGCCATCCGCCGACACCACGTCTCCATCCAGCCGGAAGCTCTCCTGCTGCTGCGCCGGGAGCACAGCAGACACACCCAGCCAAACCGCCGCGGTGAGCCACCCCAGTGCTCTCCACTGCAATCTGCTGCGCATTGCCACTCCCGGCCGTTCACGGCCCCATCAAGAGTAGAACGCGTGAGCAAAAGCATGCAGCTTCACCCGCGGCTGAGACACCCCCCGGTCAAGCCCCCGCAGGTCTCCTGAGCCACGTACCTCGAGCGTGCCCGCTCTCGACAGGATTGTATGCAAGACGGTATAAAGTCCCCAGCATGCAAGCCGATCTCTCTCCCGGACTGACCGCATCGCCCCATTTCCGCACCTCCGACCGCTCTCTCCAGCGCCTCTCCGTCCTCGACTCCCACACCGCCGGCGAGCCCACCCGCCTCGTCCTCTCGGGCGGCCCCGACCTCGGCCACGGCACCGTTGCCCAGCAACTGAAGCGTCTGCAGTCCGGCTTTCCCGGCTTCTGCTCCTCCATCGTCTGCGAGCCCCGCGGCTCCAGCGTCGTCGTCGGCGCCCTGCTCTGCCCGCCGCTCGACCCCTCCAGCGCCGCCGGCGTTATCTTCTTCAACGATGTCGGCTATCTCGGCATGTGCGGCCACGGCTCCATCGGCCTCGTCCACTCGCTCGCCCACCTGGGCCGCATCGGGCCCGGCGAACACCGGATCGAAACACCTGTCGGCGCCATCCACGCCACGCTCCATCCCGACGGCTCCATCACCATCGCCAACGTCCCGTCGTACTGCCTGGCCACCGATATCTCGGTTGACCTGGCAGAGCCGGCGCCGGCAGGCAGCGCCACCCGGATCACGGGCGACATCGCCTGGGGCGGCAACTGGTTTTTCCTTGTCACCACCCCCCCTCCCCTGCCGCTCCACGCCGCGAACGCCGGCGAGCTCACCCGCCTCTCCCTCACCATCCGCGCCGCTCTGCGGGCCGCCGGCATCACCGGCGCATCCGGCGCGCCCATCGATCACATCGAGTGGTCGGCCCCCGCGCACGACCCCGCCAACCACAGCCGCAACTTCGTTCTCTGCCCCGGCGCCGCCTTTGACCGCTCCCCCTGCGGCACCGGCACCAGCGCCAAGCTGGCCTCGCTCGCCGCTCGCGGCCTGCTCGGCCCGGGCCAGCCCTGGCGGCAGGAGGGCATCCTCGGCACCGTCTTCTCCGCCCGCTACCAGCCCGGCCCCTCGGCCGCCGGCACAGACGCCCCGGCCACCATTCTCCCCGAGATCACCGGCCGCGCCTTCGTCACCGCCGAGTCCACCCTCCTCTTCGACCCAGCCGACCCGTTCCCCGCCGGCATCGCCTTCCCATGACCGCTCCCCGCAGCGACGCCGACGTCATCGTGATCGGCGCTGGTATCGTCGGCGCCGCCTGTGCCCGCGCCTGCGCGCTCGCCGGCCTGCGCACCCTCGTCGTCGACCGCGACGCGACTGCTTCCGGCGCCACCGCGGCCGCCATGGGCCACGTCGTCGTCATGCACGACTCGCCCGCCCAGTGGGCGCTCACCCGCTACGGGCAACAGCTCTGGCGCGCCCTGCGCCCCACCCTGCCCGCGGCCGCCGAGTACAACGAGCTCGGCACCCTCTGGATTGCGTCGGATGAGGCGGAGATGGCCGAAGCCGAGCGCAAGCACCGCTTCTTTTTTGAGAATGAAATGCCCAGCTCGGTCCTGGGCGCGGCAGCTCTGCGCGACGCCGAGCCCAACCTGCGCCCGGGCCTCGCCGGCGCCCTGCTCGTCCCGCAGGACTCTGTCCTGTGCCCGCCTGCCGCCGCCGCCGCATTCCTTGCGGAGGCCGAGACTCTCGGCGCCCAGCGTATCCAGGGCCACGCCACGCACGCCGCCGATGGCGTGGTACGGCTCGATGACGGCCGCCGCCTGCGCGCCCCCGCCCTCGTGCTCGCCACCGGCGCTGCCTCCGCGCTGCTGCCAGGCCCGGGCCTGCTGCGCCCGCGCAAAGGCCACCTGTTGCTCACCGAGCCCTGCCCCGGCCTGGTCCGCCGCCAGGTGGTCGAGCTCGGCTACCTTACCAGCGCCCACTCCAGCAGCGCCGACTCGGTCGCCTGCAACCTTCAGCCGCGCGCCTCCGGGCAGTTGCTGGTCGGCTCCTCCCGCCAGTTCGGCGACGAAGACCCCGCGGTCCGCCCGGAGCTGCTGGCCCGCATGCTCGCCCGCGCCGTCGAGTACCTGCCGGCGCTCGCCGCGCTTGCCACGGTGCGCGCCTGGACCGGCTTCCGCGCCGCTACCCCGGACAAGCTCCCGCTCATCGGCCCCGCAGTCTCCATTTCTGGAGACGAAACACTCCATCTTGCCACTGGCCACGAGGGCCTCGGCATCACCACCTCTCTCGCCACCGCGGAGCTGCTCGTCGACGGGCTGCTCAGGCGCACCTCCGCCATCCCCCGCGAACCCTACCTCCCGGGCCGCCTCCCCGCGCCAGTATCAGTCGCGCCCACATCACAGGAGCCATAACCATGCAATTCCACGGCGTCATGCCCGCCATCACCACCGCTTTCCACCCCTCCGGCGAGATCGACCACCCCTTCATGGCCCGGCACGCCGCCTGGCTGCTGGCCAACGGCTGCTCCGCGCTCATCGCCCTCGGCTCCCTCGGCGAGGCCGCCACCCTGACCCACGCGGAGAAGCTCGCCATCCTGCGCAATCTTGTGGCCGCGGTCGGCACCGTCGCCCTTCAAAAGGCGCCGGTCGTCGCCGCCATCTCCGCGCTCTCGACCGCCGAGGCTGTCCGCCTCGCCCAGGACGCCGAGCAGTGCGGCTGCTCCGGCCTTATGATCCTGCCGCCCTACGTCTACGCGGGCGACTGGCGCGAGACCCGCACCCACATCGCCGCCGTTCTCCGCGCCACGCCGCTCGCATCCATGCTCTACAACAATCCCGTCGCCTACAAAACCGACTTCCTGCCTGGGCAGGTGCGCGAGCTGGCCGAGGCCCACCCCAACCTCCACGCCGTCAAGGAGTCGAGCACCGACGTCCGCCGCACCACCGCCATCCGCGCGCTTCTGGGCGACCGTCTGGCCATCGCGGTCGGCGTCGATGACGCCATCGTCGAAGGCATCGCCGCCGGAGCCTCCGGCTGGGTCGCCGGCCTCGTCAATGCCTTTCCCGCCGAGTCGGTCGAGCTGTTCGAGCACGCCCGCGCCCGCCGCGATCCGGAAGCCTTTACGCTGCTGCGCTGGTTCCTGCCCCTGCTCCGCATGGACACCGTGCCCAAGTTCGTCCAGCTCATCAAGTGGGTGCAGTGCGAGCTCGGTGTCGGCAGCGCCCACGTCCGTGCGCCCCGCCTCGCTATTGAGGGCGACGAGCTCGCACAGGCGAGAGCCGTACTCGCCGTGGCGCTGGCCACCCGCCCCCGGCTCACCCGCACCCCATTTGCCTGAAAACAGACAGCGCAGCGCGCGCCCCGGACAGCATCCAAGCATGTGCGCCGAGGCGGCCCGGACCGCCAGGCAACAGGAGAACGACCGATGAACCTACCTATATCCGCACGTCGAGCAGCTTCCCGACCCTTTCTGGCAGCTCTGGCAGCTCCGGCAGCCTGCCTGGGAACAGCCGCTCTTCTGGCAACCGGTGCCGCGCACGCGCAGAATGCCCCCCGGCAGGTCATGGTGCACATGGAAACCAGCGACGGCCGCGATGCCGGTCTGGCTACTCTAACCGGCGAAAAGAAGGGCGTTAAAGTCAGCGTTGACTTTAAGAACCTTGACCCCGGCATGCACGCCATTCACGTCCATCAGAACCCGAAGTGCGATGCCCCCGAGTTCAAGACCGCCGGCGGCCACTTCAACCCGTCCGGCAAGCAGCACGGCATCCAGAACCCGCAGGGCCACCACGCCGGCGACCTCCCGCTCAACCTCACTGTCGGCGATGACGGCATGGTCAAGAAGACCTTCTTCAGCAAGGACATCACGCTCGATCTCAACGCGCCCAACTCCGTCTTCGCCAACGGCGGCACATCGCTGATGGTCCACGCCAAAGCCGACGACATGAAGTCTGACCCCGCCGGCAACGCAGGCGGCCGCGAAGCCTGCGGCATCATCTCCATGGAGCACACCTCGCAGTAACGTGAAACTGTAGCGCGGGCTCACACTGGAGCCGCCGCCTATCCCATCAGCGGCTTCGACATCGTCACAAACGAGCACGGCAGCTTCACCGGCATCGTCTCCGCTGGGAACGGTGCCGTGCCTGTTACCCGGTACCCGCGCCGCTCATAAAGCGGGGGCAGCTCCGTCCGCAGGTCCACCACCGTAATATCCGCAAACCGGCAGCCCATCTCCCGGCAGAACTCCTCGCCGGCCGCCATCAGGCGCATGCCCAGCCCCTGCCTCTGCCGGTCGGGAGGGACCGCCAGCATGCCTAGATAGCCATGCTCCCCGCGTAGCTCCACATACAGGCACCCGGCCAGCCCGCGCTCGTCCTCGAGCAGCAGAAACCGCCCGCTGCCCAGGTGCGCCCGCACCTCCGCCTCGTCCGTCCGCTCGCCCACCTTAAAGAACTTCTCCACCTGGAACGCCTGGTTCACCAGCGCTGCCACCGCCGGCGCATCGCCGTCGCTCGCAAAACGAAATCCCGCTTCCATTCCCGCTCTCCCCACCAACAGAAAAGCCGGGCGGCTGCCCGGCTTTTCTGCCTCACCTCAACAAACTACATCGTCGAAGGCAGATTGCTGTGCGCCGCCTGCTTCGCCGCATCCGCGCGGTCGCCCGCCTGCTCCAGCTGCGTCGCCTGCGCCATTACCGTGAGCGCCTTCTTGATCTCCGGATCCCACTCCGCCCGGGCCTTCGCGCCATCTTCCTCGGTATACGCGGTGCTCAGCACCTCGGCCAGAATGTTCGCTTTCACCCAGTCCAGCACCGGCGTCATCTCCGCATCGGTAAAGCTGATGTTCTTCCCCCGCAGAAACTGCTTGTACGCGTCCAGCATCTCCGGCGTCACCTGCGCGTCTTTTGCCACCTGGTGGTTGCCCAGGTACTGCTGCGCAAAGTCGAAGAAGGTGTAGTGCGCAATCAGCTCCCGCTGGATATGGGTAGGTTTCGGCTCTTCAAACGGCACATCCGGCGCGATGCCCTCGCCGCCATACTCCGTGCGGCCCGAGTCGGTCAGCTTCACCTCGCGGTCTTTCGGATCCTGCGGCTTGCCGTGGTTCGAGTAGTAGTCGTACAGCGACACGCCCTCATAATTGCGCTGGATCAGCCGCCCGCTCGGCGTGTAATAGTGGTAGGTCGTCAGCGTCAGGCCGGTATTCTCGCTCAGCTGGTACACCGTCTGCACCAGGCCCTTGCCGAAGGTCGTCTCGCCCAGGATCAGTGCGCGGTCATGGTCCTGCAGCGCGCCCGAGATGATCTCCGCCGCAGACGCCGTGCCATGGTTCGTCAGGATCACGATAGGGTAGCTCCGGCTGTCGTCGCCGTGGTTCGCCCGGTAAATCTGCTCCGGGTAGGCGCGGCCCCGCTGCGATACAATCACCTGTCCCCGCTTCAGGAACTGGTCGCACACCGCCACCGCCTGGTTCAGCAGCCCGCCCGGGTTGTCGCGCAGGTCCAGCACCAGGCCCTTCACCTGGCCAAAGCTGGCCAGCGCATCCGAAACTTCCTTGCCCGTTGTCTCCTGCACGGCCTTGATATGGATATAGCCGATGCCCGGCTGGATCTGGTACGACAGGTCGACCGAATTGTTTGGAATCTCCGCGCGCACCAGGTCGAAATCCAGGTTCTGCGCCGTCCCGGTGCCAGTGCCGGCGCGCGCCACGGAGACCTTGACGTGCGTCCCCTTGTCGCCCTTCAACAGCGCCACTACATCGTCCGAGTTCAGCCCTTCGGTCGTCTTGCCATCGACCGCGGTAATAATGTCCCCGGGATGGATTCCGGCCTTGTACGAAGGCGTGCCCGCGAACGGCTTCAGCACGACGGTCCGCTGCTTGTCGCCGATCAGCTGCGGCTGGATCAGCATGCCCACGCCGTAGTAGCGGCCGCGCTGCTCTTCCATCAGCTTGCCGTACGACTTCGGATCGAAGAAGTTCGAGTGTGGGTCGAGCGTCCGCAGCATCGCCGGAATCGCCCCGTCATAGATGGCGTCGCCCGGCTTGTCGCCGGTAAACGGCTCCGCGTAGTTCTCGCTTACGGTCGAGTACACGGCGGCAAACTGCTTCAGCGAGTCGCGGAAATCCCCGTCGCTGTTGCCAGCCTGGGCCCGCACCCTCTGGCTCGCGACCATGCCGGCAAGACCGCAGGCGGTGAAAAAGACGACAAGCGAAAACGCAGTGCGGCGGGCGCTGGAGGGCATAAGGAGTGGGTGAACCTCAAAGCTACGCTGTCAGTATAGCAAGCGACCCAGGCAGCCCTGTGCCAGGTCTATTCCCGCACTGGGAACAGCCGCGCATCCCAGAAAATCTCTTCCGGCGCTGAGACCTCAAGCCTCGCGCACTCTGCATGCGCCGGGTTGATCAGCACATTCCGCTCCCGTCCGGAAGCCACCACGCTCGGAACCAGCAGCACGCAGGATCGTCGCTCGGCCAGCCACTGATCGCCAAGAAGACGCGTCGCCTCCAGGCTGTGCCACCCGATCTCCCCGGCTGTTTCCGTTGTCTCGATGCTGATGCCGTCCGGTATGCCAATCTCGATCACCGCGTGCGTTCTCGGTGGCCGCCCCAGGTTCGCATGCACCAGAACCTCAAGCAGCGCGAGCGAGAAGCTTTCCGCGGCATAGATCACGTCCCGCCCGGGGCTGTTCTACCGGCCCCCGATTCGTCGGGCGCCTGCTCCATCGAAGATCGGGTGCCTCCGGTCCGCGATGCGGAACGCCCGCATCAGGCAGGGACGCCGTAGAACAGCCGCTCCAGCAACTCCTCCACCTGCCGCGCTCCCAGTTCCGTGCTCCCTTGTTCAATGGGGGCGCGGCCGCCCAGCTCAGCATGCGGCCGCATCAGCCACTCCCGCGCATCCTCCTGGTTCTCCCACACATACTCCGCCGAGGCAGTGATGCGCGCCAGCCGTTCCGTCCGGCTGCTCTCTTCAGGCGACAGCCGCGTCCGGCGCTTGTAGGTCGCCTCCGGCACCACCCGGTACAGCGCCCGCTGCGCTTCCCCGCGCTCCGGATACAGCCGGTTCACCAGGCAGCGCAGCGCCCCTTTCGGCAAGCCGTCCGCGACCGCCCGGTCCAGTTCCGCAATCGAGGTCGCGCTCCGGCCCAAAGTAGCAGCGCCCCCCATCACCTCAATAATGCGTTGCGGCTGCACCATAGCATTCTCCTGGTATCAACATACACCTATATTGCCGTCTCTTGATACCATGATCCGTGCAATGCCGGGCTGCGCAGCCGGCAATCGAGCGCCAGTCCGCTGACAGCCTCTCCGCTCCACGCGTACAATCGGACCACGTTCCAATGAGCCGCCTGCACCCGCAACTCGCTCGACGCCGGCCGCCGGGAATGTTGAGACCCCTATTGATGATTCGTAGAATCCCGCTGTTTTCAGCACAGCTTCCAGCCTTGATCCAGACCAGACGGCACGCCGGGCTCCGTACCACGCTCCAGGCCACCCTGCTCGCCGCAGCCACCCTTGCGCTCGCCGCCGCACCCGCCTTCGCCCAGACCGTCAGCGCCCCCAGCAAGAACGCCGCGGCCGCCGCCCCTCAGTCGCCCTACCACGGCGAGGTCGTCGAAGACATCATCGCGCAGGTCAACGACCAGGTCATCACCACGTCGGACTACGCGCGCGCGCAGCAGGAGCTCGACGCCCAGGCCAAGCAGCGCAACATGACCCAGGTCGACCTCGACGCCCAGAAGAGCCAGTTGCTGCGCGACCTCATTGATAACCAGCTGCTGTTATCCAAGGGCAAGCAGCTCGGCATCACGGGCGAGGCCGAAACCGTGCGCCAGCTCGACGAGCTGCGCAAGCAGAACAACCTCGACTCTATGGAAGCGCTCGAAAAAGCCGCCGAGCAGCAGGGCGTCTCCTTCGCCGACTTCAAGGCCAGCATCCAGAACCGCATCATTACCTCGCAGGTCATCCGCGACGAGGTAGGCCGCCGCATCAATATCACCCAGTCGGACGAGCAGCAGTATTACGACGAGCACAAGGACCAGTTCACCACCCCCGAATCCGTCAAGCTCTCTGAAATCCTGGTGCCCACCGCCGACCCCGACAACGCCGCTCAGGTGGCGTCTGCGCAGACCAAAGCCGATGATCTTGAAGCCCAGCTCAAGTCCGGCAAGGACTTCGCCGCCCTCGCCAAGGCGAGCTCCGGCGGCTCGACCGCGGCGCAGGGCGGCGCTCTGGGCGACTACAAGCGCGGCAGCCTGGGCAACGTGCTGGAAAACGCCACCTTCCCGCTCAAGGCCGGCGAATACACTGCGCCCATCCGCACCAAGCAGGGCTTTGTGATCCTCAAGGTCGTGGACCACACCGCCTCCGGCCAGCAGCCGTTCTCGGCCGTGCAGCCCCAGGTGGAAGACGCCGTCGGCATGCAGAAGATGAACCCCGCGCTGCGCCAGTACCTCACCCGCCTGCGCGAGGAAGCCAACATCAACGTCAAGCCGGGCTACGTCGATGCCGGCTCCAGTAAGAACGAGACCCGTCCTATTTACAGTGCTTATCAGCCGCCGCAGACGAAAAAGAAGAAGAAGGTAGACCGCACCCGGTTTAGCGGCCGCGGACGCACCCGCATTGCCCGAAGCGCGCCGGCTCCGACTACCGCACCATCCAGCGCAGTGCCTCCCAACACCCCGTCGCTCGCCGATGTTCCCTCCGGCAGTGCCGCGGCGCCCGGCGCTCCGCCCAGCGGGACACCCGCCGCCCCAGCCCCGTCGAGCTCCAGTTCCAGCAGCGCCAGGCCCACCCAGACGGCCAGCGCCAAGCCTCTCAAACCCGGCAAGCGCGAGAAAGTCCGCTTCGGCCAGGCTCCCCGCGAAACCCTGCCTCCCTCCGACACCCGCGAGCAGGATGCCGGCGCCTCTGCCGACAACGGCAACTCGTCAAATGCTGAAACTGCCCAGAACACCGGCAGCAACGGCGCGGGCGGCAACGCGTCTGGCGGCAACGTAGCGCCGGGCCTGCAGTACGAGAACGGCGAAAGCGCCACTGAGCAGCAGGCCGTTCAGAAGAAGGTCAAGACTCGCTTCTCGCAGCAGGGCGCGAAGGTCAAGGCGGCAAAGGTCGAGAAGAAGCGTCAGGCCAAGATCGACCCGTACCCCACTCTTCCTGCCGACAGCCAGGAGATCGCCGATAAATCGGTCCAGGCCAAGCCGCTCGGTCTGCAGGGCGACACATCCAAGAAGCCGCCCAAAGCCAAGCCCGCCAGCAAGACCCGCTACTCCGACGAGGCCGGCAAGAAGACCGATGAGCAGGCTCCTGTGCAGGAGAACACCAACGCGACCGTAGGGTATCCGGGTGAAACCGGCACACCGGCGCCGACGCAGCCGCCTGCCGCGCAGCCTTACCAGGAGCCCTCGCCGCAGAGAACGCCGGGCGCCAACCCACCCGTCAACACGCAAACCACGCCCACCGGCAACGGCGACCCTCTCGGACCGCCTACCCCGGCGCCCACCCAGCCGCAGGCCCCGCAGCGCTGACGATGAAGGAGCTTTTCGCAGCCGGTCTGGCGCCGTTTGAGAACCAGACCGTCACCGCCTTCTTCGTAGCCGCCAACCGCCAGCTGCGCACCAAGGCCGATGGCTCCGCCTACCTCTCCATGACGCTCTGCGACAGGACCGGCCAGCTCGAAGGCCGCATGTGGGAGATCAAGGACGCGGGCGAGTTCGCTTCCGGCGACATCGTCAAGCTGCGCGGCCAGGTCTGCCGCTACCAGGACAAGCTCCAGATCAAGATCGACCGCCTGCGCCGCGCCGACCCCGCGGCCGATGCCGCCGAGTACGACCTCGGCGACTTTGTCCCGAAAACCGCCTGCGACATCGACGATCTCTGGTCCCGAATCTCCGGCTACGTGTCGAGCTTTACCGACCCGCACCTGCGTGCGCTCCTCGAGCTCTTCCTTGCAGACCCCGCCATCGCCGCCGGGCTGCGCGAGGCCCCCGCCGCCAAGGCCCTGCACCACGCCTGGATCGGCGGTCTGCTCGAGCACATCGTCTCTCTGCTCGACCTGTGCGAGCTGGCCGCCCGGCACTACCCGGAAGTCCACCGCGACCTGCTGCTCTCGGGCGCCATGCTGCACGACATCGGCAAGCTCCACGAGCTGCGCTGGGGCTTGAGCTTCTCCTACTCGACCGAGGGCCAGCTGCTCGGGCATATTTCGATCGGTGCCGGCATGGTCGACGAAAAACTTCGCCAGCTGCCCGACTTTCCCCCGCGCCTGCGCACGCTCCTGCTGCACATCGTGCTCTCGCATCACGGCCGCCTCGAGTTCGGCTCCCCCAAGCTGCCCATGACTGCCGAAGCGCTGCTGTTCCACTACCTCGACGACCTCGAAGCCAAAATGCAGACCCTGCGCACCGAGTTCGCCCGCGCCGCCACCAACGGACAGGTCCCCGGCGAGCCAACCGACTACATCCGCTCCCTCGAGCGCCCCCTGCTCGACACCCGCGCCTACCTCGCCGGCAGCGACTAAGCTGCGTCAGCTAAAATGGCCACGAAGGAACCGCATACGATAGTAATGTAGCTGCGATATAGTAAATACGTGCGGTTCAACTGGGATCCATCAAAAGACGAAGCCAACCAGCGCAAGCACGGCATCGATTTCGCCACCGCGGCAGCAGTCTTTGAAGACCCATTCTGCCTCGTCGAGCTGAACGGCATTGTTAATGGAGAAGAGCGCTGGCAGGCGATTGGCAGCGCCCGCAATTTTGCACTCCTGCTGGTCGTCCATACAGTCAGCGGAAACTTCGAAGACGAGGTGAGGCTCATCTCAGCACGAAAGGTGGAAGGTAATGAAAGAAAAAGATATCAAATGGGTTCACTATGAACGCAATCCAGGCGACCCGCTCTCCGAGGAGTCCATCCGGCAGCTGGAGGCGCTGGCAGCGATGCCGGACAGTGAGATTGACTACTCCGATATCCCCAGGCTGGAGCCGGATGCCTTCAAGAATGCAAAGCGCTTCCACGAAGTCTTCAAACCGCGCAAGCAGCTCGTCTCTCTCCGCATCGACATGGACGTGCTCGAATGGCTGAAAACCAGCGGCCCCGGCTACCAGACGCGCGCCAACGAGGTCCTTCGCGAACGCATGATGACCGATAGAGGCGGAAAGTAAAGTCCACTCTGCCGCGTAGGCCCTATCGTAGCCAGGCAAAGAACGTGCGCAACCCCTACGCATCTCTGGCGCCAGAGCATTTCACAGTGACTGTGATCGATCCGAGCTGAGTGGCAGGCGGCTTTTCTTGACGGAAAAGCCGCGTCGAGCTCCACGCATAGGCTTACACCTACTGTGAAAATGCCTTCCCCGCCCGCTTCGCCCCTGACTTCACCTTGAGAGCCCGCGCCGCAAGCACCGCTTTCCGCTCTTCCACCACCCTGGCGCGAGCCGCCTTCGGCAGCGCCAGCACCTCCAGCGTCCGCCGCGGCAGCCGCTCCAAAACCCCCGCATGCGCCCCCCGCAGCAGCGGCTCCAGCTCTGCCCGGCTCACATTTCTCCACTGCAACAACGCCGCCCAGTAAATCCGCGCAAAGTAAGGCGCGGGAACAAAACTCCCACTCTCCAGCAGCTCCGGGTATCGCTCCGGCCCGGCATAGAACGAGAGCACCGGCGCAGGCTTCGTCAAGTCTCTCCCCTCGTCCAGGTCCATCAGCGCGAACATCTTGCCGCCCACCGCTTTATCCCCGGCCCAGTACACCAGGTTCGCGCCCCACTGCATCGTCTCCTCCACGTGCGGCAGCGAGCGGAGAAGTTTGCGTGCCTGCTCGACGTCCATGCCGGACCAGTATGCGCGAGCCGCAAGCGCACTGCAATCCCGCGCCTGTTCGCGCCAGCCCCACGCCGTCCCCGCGCAGTAGCCCGTTACAATCAAACCTGACATGCTACGGTTCGCAACAGCAGGAGAGTCGCACGGCGAAAGCCTCGTCGCCCTCATTTCCGGTATGCCCGCGGGCGTGCCCATTGACCAGGCCTTTATCGACCGCGAGCTCTGGCGCCGCCAGCAGGGCTACGGCCGCGGCGGCCGCATGCGCATTGAGCAGGACACCGCCCACATCCTCTCCGGGATCCGCCACGGCGCCACCATCGGCGCGCCCATCTCCATGCTGATCGCCAACCGCGACTGGGACAACTGGCGCGACATCCTGCCCGTCGAAGCCGGCGACCCCGCGAAACACAAAGCCGTCGCCTCCCCCCGCCCCGGCCATGCCGACCTCGCCGGCTCGCTGAAGTACGACTTCCGCGACGCCCGCTATGTGCTCGAGCGCGCGTCGGCGCGGGAAAGCACCGCCCGCGTCGCCGCTGGAGCCATCGCCAAAACGCTGCTCGCCGCGCTCGGCATCCACGTCCTCTCGCACGTCGTCCGCGTCGGTCGCGCCGAGCTCGACCGCGACCCCACATGGAACGAAATCGCCGCGCTCGCGCTCAAGCAGGAGGTCGTCCTCGGCTGCGCCGACCCGGCCTCTGAAGCCCGCATGCAAGCCGAGGTCGACTTGGCCCTGCGCACCGGCGACTCCATCGGCGGCATCTTCGAGGTCGTCATCCACGGCGCGCCCCCGGGCATCGGCACCTACGCCAACTGGGACGAGCGCCTCGACGGCCTGCTCGCCCAGGCCGTCATGAGCCTGCAGGCGGTCAAAGCAGTCGAGCTCGGCCGCGGCGTGACGGCCGCTGAGTCACTCGGCTCTGAGGTCCACGATGCCATCGGCTACGCCGGTCTCGACACCCCGGACGATGCAGACAGGCACACCCGCTTCACCCGCGAGCGCAACAACGCCGGCGGCATCGAGGGCGGCATCTCGAACGGCGAAGATATCGTCGTGCGCGGCTACCTCAAGCCCATCTCCACCCTCCGCCGCCCGCTCCAGTCCGTCACCTACCAGGGCCGCGAATCGACCAAAGCCGCCTACGAGCGCTCCGACGTGTGTGTCGTTCCCGCTGCGGGCGTCGCGGCGGAAGCCATGGTGGCTCTGGCCTTCGCGCGGCTCGTGCTGGAGAAGTTCGGCGGCGACTCCCTTCGCGAAACAAAACGTAACTACGACAGTTACATTCAACAGATTCGCGCGTACTAACCCTTACGCGCCGGCAAGAGTAAGCAGAGATGATCCTAGAAATCGTGAAGTATCCCGACCCGGTTCTCCAGCGCGTCGCCGAGCCGGTTACCGTATTCGACGATGCGCTCCAGAAGCTCATCGACGACATGTTCGAGTCCATGTACGCGGCCAAAGGCATCGGCCTCGCCGCGCCGCAGGTTGGCATTTCAAAACAGATCACCGTCATCGATCTCAGCTTCGCCAAGGAGCCCAGCGACAAGCTCGTTCTCATCAATCCCGAGATCACCTTTCGCGAAGGCCGCCAGTACGAAGACGAAGGCTGCCTCTCCCTGCCCGAGATTCGCGAGAAGGTTTCGCGCTCGGCCAAGGTCCGCGTGCGTGCGCAGAACGCGGCAGGTGAGTGGTACGAGCTCGACGGCGAAGAGCTGCTCGCGCGCGCCTTCCAGCACGAGATCGACCACCTCCACGGCATCCTCTTCTTCGCGCGCGTTTCCATGCTCAAGCGCGACCTGCTCATGCGCAAAATCCGCAAGCTGCAAAAGGCGGGCGAGTGGTAGACCGCTCGCAGGGCAGCACCGCGAAACCACTGCGCCTCGTTTTCTGCGGCACGCCCGCATTCGCCGTTCCCGCCCTCGCCGCCGCCGTTGCAGCCGGCCATCAGGTCGCGCTCGTGCTCACGCAGCCTGACCGCCCCAGCGGCCGCGGCATGCAGCTCGCCGCGTCGCCCGTCAAGCAGTGGGCGCTCGCCCACGGCCTCCCTGTCGACCAGCCCGAAAAAATCCGCAGCAACGAGCCGCTGCGCGCGCGTCTCGAAGCCCTCGCGCCCGATGCCATCCTCGTCGTCGCCTACGGCCGCATACTCCCACCCTGGATGCTCGCACTGCCCCCGTTCGGCAACATCAACCTACACGGGTCTCTGCTGCCGAAATACCGAGGCGCCGCCCCAATCCAGTGGGCCGTCGCCAACGGCGAGCGCACCACCGGCGTCACCACCATGCTGCTTGAAGAAGGCCTTGATACCGGCCCCACACTCCAGCAAGCCGAACTCGCCATCCCCTCTGAAGCCACCGCCTCCGAGCTCTTCCCGCAGCTCGCCGAACTGGGCGCGCCGCTCCTGCTCTCGACGCTCGCCGGCCTCGCCGCCGGCACCCTTACCCAGCAGCCGCAGAACGCAGCCGAGGCCACCCACGCACCCATCCTCACCCGCGATGACGGCCGCATCGACTTCACTCGCTCCGCAACGGAGATCTACAACCGCTGGCGCGGCTTCCAGCCTTGGCCCGGTGCCTGGACGACGCTCGATGGAAAGAAATTAACCATCCCCCGCATGGCCCTGCCAAATGCAACCGTACCGGTTCCAGATAATCCAGCGGGGCCCGGCACCCTCTTTCTCCAGGATGGCCAACTCCACGCCGCCTGCGGAGAAAATACAGCCATCCACCTCATCGATGTTCAACTCGAAGGCAAACGCCCTACCAGTGCGGCCGACTTCCTCCGCGGCCATCCCCAGTTCTCAACCGCCTACCTGGGCTGACACGTTTCTCCGAAAACTCCACCCCGACCAACGGGATGGGCCACAAAGGCCCGCACCCTCAGCACCACGCAAAACGCCACGAAGTGGCCGCCAGCCGCGCAGGCGGTTTTGTACTTAGAGCAGTTACCCTAGAAAGCACCCAATGAACGCGCCAACCATAGCCCCCGCGCGTATCGCCGCCGCCCACGTCCTGCTCGCAGTCGAGCGCGGCACCGCGCACTCTGACGACCAGCTCCGCTCGCCGCGCGTCGAGGCACTTTCGCGCCAGGATCGCGACCTCACCACCGAGCTCGTCCGCGGCGCGCTGCGCTGGCAGACCGTGCTCGACCGCGAGATCGCCGCGCGGCTCAGCCGGCCCGATGCTGACATGCACTTTCTCGTCATCATCGCGTTGCGCCTCGGCGCCTACCAGCTCCTGTTTCTCGACCGCATCCCCTCGCACGCCGCCGTCAATGACTCGGTCGAGCTGGCCAAGCAGGCCGACGGGCCCCAGTCTGCGGGCCTGGTCAACGCCGTGCTGCGCCGCCTGCTGCGCGAGCGCGACAGCCTCAAAAGCCTGCGCACTGACGCCGTCGCCGCCTATCCCCGGTGGCTCGTCGACCGCTGGCGCGCCCGCTACGGCGACACCGCCACGCAGGCCATCTGCGCCTACGGCCAGCAGCCCCCGCCCGCCGCCATCCGTCTTCCTCCCGGCTCTTCTTCAGACCACGCCGAGCTCGCCCCCGGCGCCTTCCTCACCGCCACACGACACGTGCTCAAGGGCGCCCCTGCCACCATCGCCGGCGCGCGCATTCAGGACGAAGCCTCGCAGCTCGTCGGTGAGCTGGCCGCTCTCCATGCCGGGGACTCCCCGCGCGGCGGCGGCGTGATCCTCGACGCCTGCGCGGCACCCGGCGGCAAAACCGCCATTCTCGCCGAGCGCAATTCCGACGCCACACTCACCGCCATGGACGTCAGCGCGCCGCGCCTGCGCATCATGCAGCGCCGCCTGCCCTGGCCGCCCAATGTCCGCTTCACGCCGGGCGACGCCTCCACGCTCCCGCCCGGCGCTATCTACAGCGCCATCCTCTGCGATGTGCCCTGCTCCGGCACGGGCACGCTCGCGCGCAATCCTGAGATTCGCCACCGCCTCGACGAGCCCTCGCTCGCCCGCCAGTCCGAGCGCCAGCGCGCCATCCTTACCTCGGCCCTGCGCGCGCTCGCACCCGGCGGCCGCCTGCTCTACTCCACCTGTTCGCTTGAGCCGGAGGAGAACGAGCAGGTCGTCGAAGCCGTGCTCCCCACCCGCCCCGGCGCCCAGGTGCAGCCCCTCGCGCCTGCGCTCGACAAGCTGCTCGCCACCGGCATCCTTACCGCCGAAGGCCACACGCGCCTGCGCGAAACCGCGCTCGCCGGCCCCTACCTCCGCACCCTGCCCGGCGTCCATCCCTGCGACGGCTTCTTCGCCGCGCTGCTCACCGTCCCTTAACGCTGCCCGCTGCCCGCGCTCGGCGTCGCGCCAGGAGCAACTGCAGCCACCGGCCGCGCCTGCCGGCTGCGCGCGTAGCGCTGCGGCAGAGTCGCCAGCGAGCGCGCCAGGCTGATATAGCCAAAGTGCGGAGCATTCTCATTGAAGTGCGGCAGCGTCCACAGTGTGCTGTAAAGCAGAAGAGCCACCGCCGCGACCATCCTCTGCCCACGCGGTAGCAGGGCCGGCTCCGCCTCTGCTGCCGAGCGCTCGCGAGCCCGCCCGTCCACAACCAGCAGCAGCAGCGTGATACTCATCACGTGGATATAGATCCAGCGCCCCCAGTCAGCCCCGAAGATGAAAAGAATGAGCGAGCCAACAAATGAAATCGCGGCCGCGTACCACACGATCCGCATCTCCTGCCGGCAGCCGGAGCGGCGCAGCACCAGGCTCCCCGCAACCGCCGGAACCAAAGCCAGCAGGGCAAGCGCCGGGTACAGAGCGAGTAAGTGGTCCTGCTTGAACTGGAGCTGTACCTGCTGGGCGGCCATTTCGCGCGTATACCCCAGATACGCAATCGCTCCCCCCGAGCAGATCTGGTCTACTCCTCCAGCCGGGTTCAGCGTGTAACCGAGAGAAGAGCAAATCTGTATCGCGGTATGCATGTTGCCTAAGTGGCGTGTGCAAACAAACGCAGCCAGCAGACCGAGCGCCAGCGGTACAACAAACACTCGGGCCGCCTGTCCAAAACTGCGCCCTGCAAGCATCAGCGCCGCAAAGAAATAAGGCGCGAAGCAGATCAGCGGCTCATGCGAGAACGTGGTCAGCAGCAAAGCCACACATAGATACCCCGTGACCGCCGCCGATGACAGCCGGTATCGCTGCAGCATCACGACAAAGAGCGACAGCGCCGCCAGGTAGATCAACTCCTTGTGAAAGCCGGCGATCAGGTCCAGCAGCTGAAACGCAAGCGTAGCCGGTGAAAAAAGCAGGGCCAGCACCCACAGTTTTTGTGAGGAGTCGAGTGCCAGTCTGCGGATCGCAAGAAACAGAACGGCATACAACGCAAGGTTGAACAGAACGACAAAAAAGACAGGAGATAAGTGACTGATGCGCCCCAGCAGATAAGCCGCCTCGCCCGGCAATCCGCGCCGGACAAAGCCGCCCTGGTAACTGATAAGCCACTCGGATAACAGCCACTGCCGGGCAATATGCGTGAAGAAGACAACGCCATAGACAAGCGTAAGCAGGCTGACATAGCCCACATACAGGTTGATAGCAAGCTGATGTTTCAAAGCCGGGCGTCTCGACTGCATCGGTCGACCTTTCTCGGTGATCCTGCCAGGAATGGAAAGGGAGATATGCTGTACGCGTACTTAAGTAAGCACCTTCTATAAGTCGAGAGTTGCGCCGTTTCTGTAGCAGCCCCGCAAAGTTAGGGGTCAAATCGTGCTTCGAAGAACGCTCTAGCTAGCGGTTCAGGTGGCACTGCCTGGAACTACACTGCACGTGCCCGTCTGCCCATGCCGGCCGCGCGAGCGCCGAGGCCGTCTATTTACCTTTGTCTAGCGTACACTCCAGTTCGAGCCGGAGCAGAAGCCGATTCTGTCTCCGTTGAACCGCGTCAGCCAAACTGAGGTCACGCGCCAACTGCCTGCATAGGTGCCTCTGTGGACAGACCCAGCCGGCACTATCGCGTTTACCGCGGACTTCCCGGGGCCGCACCCGTCACCGACAACACAATCCGCATCGAGCCGTCCACCCGCGCCCCGGCCGGCGGCATCTGCGCCACCACTGTCCCGGCCGCTGTATTCGGCTGCAGCACTACCTGCGCACCCGCGGGCGCTCCCGCCGCGCTCTCCACATGCAGCCCGGCTTTTTCCAGCTCCGCCGCGGCCTCCGCGTACGGCCGGCCCTGCTCCTCCGGCATCACCCAGGCCGGGGTCTCCGCCGGTTCCGGCGCCGCCACCAGCAGGCTTACGCTGGGCCGCTCCGCGCCCTTCGCCTCCGGTCCCGGGTCCTGCGCCAGCACCGTTCCCGCGGCCGCCCGCGCATCCGGCATATGCGCGATCCCGCCCAGCTCCAGGCCCTTCTGCCGCACCAGCAGAATCGCCTCTCGCTCGCTCTTGCCCAGCACATCCGGGATCGCGATCCGCTGCGGCCCCAGGCTCTCCGCCACCGCGACGTTCCATCCGCGTCGCACGCTCGTACCCGCCGGCGGCGTCTGCAGCAGCACCCGCCCCGCCGGCAGCACCGTCGAGCGGAACCGCTGCGTCACCTCCACATCCAGCCCCAGCTCCGCCGCCCGGCTCACCGCCCGGTCCACCGGCATCGCCTGCAGGTCCGGCACCTTCACCTCCGCGCGATGCACCGCGAACTGCATCGTCACGATCGCTGAAACGCACGCGATCCCCGCCAGCAGCACCGCGATCAGCGCGAAGCGGAAGTAGCCGATCACCCCGCGGCCACCGCCGCATCCGCGTACTCAATAGAGGAAGTAATCGCAACCGCGCGCTCCAGCATGATCGACACCGAGCAGTACTTCTCCTTCGACAGCGCCACCGCATCCTCTACCGCCTTCCGGCTCAAAGCCGGTCCATCGGCCGCGCCGCCCACCATGTACGTCACATGGATCTTCGTAAACACCCGCGGCGCCTCCGCAGGCTGCTCCGCAACCGCCGTCACCACCAGCGACCCCAGCGGCTGCCGCTTTTTCGCCATGATCCCCACCACATCCACCGACGTGCACGCGCACAGCGCCGTCAGCACCGCCTCCATCGGCGAAGGCCCCGCGGTATGCGCCGCGTCTGTATCGAACGTCATCGCGTGCCCGCTCTCGCTGCGCCCTTCATACTGTGTGCTGCCCTTCCACTCCGCACTTGCTTTCATCGCGTCTCCTGACATTTTTCTGGTGGAGGGTTCAACAAGCGGGGCGCAGGGCGCTTAGTTCGGTAAACCCTCCACCCTCTACCCTTCACCCTCACCGATGATGATTATCCGTCACCGGCTCCGGATGGATCAGCACGCGATCCACCTCCGGGCAGTCGCTCTTGAACCGGTCCTCCAGCAGCGTCATCACCTGGTGCACCCTCTGCATCGCCAGCTCGTCCGGCATCGTGCAGTGGCACGACACCTGGAAGCGCTCGCCGATCCGGCTTACCGCCACCTCGTGCACATCCAGAATCTCCTGCAGCCGCGACGCCGCCTGCCGCAGCTGCGCCTCCATCGCCCGATCCCGCGCCCGGCTGCGCGCATCCATCTCCGGCTTTTCGATCGTGGCCGGCTCGCTCTCAATGTGGGTCAGCACGCTCTTCACCTGCGGCAGCTCCCGGCCGATCTCCTCCTCAATGCGCTTTACAAAACTGTGCGCCTTCAGCAGCGGCAGCTCTTCGTTCACCTCGATATGCTGCTCGATCCGCAGCCCCTCGTCATACGTCTGCACCGACACATCATGCAGCACCACATTGTTGCGCAGCGCCACCGCGCGTACCCGGTCAAAGATGCTCTCCGTATCGGTCTCGCGCGGCACCGTGCGGATCACCACGTCCGCATCCGGCAGCACCCGCCGCACCGCTGCTGTCGCCTCCTGCACCAGCTGCTCCGCGCGCTGGAACGTCAGCTGTCTTGACATCGAAAGCGTCAGGTCCGCGAAATGCGACGCACCCGCGCTGCGCATCCGCGCCTGATCCACCGCCAGCACGCCGTTCACGCGCCGCACCTGCTCCAGCACCAGCCGCCGCGTATCCTTGGGCGTCGCATCCACCAGCGTGCCTATCGTGCGCCGCCCTACTTTCCACGCGAATACCAGGATCATCAGCGACACCAGCAGCGCCGTCACTGAGTCCGCATAGCGCAGCGCCGGCACCCCGAACCTGGACCCCGCCCACGACAGCGCAAGCCCCACAAACACCGCCGCGCTCGCCCAGATGTCCGACGAGAAGTGCGCCGCATCCGCCTCCAGCGCGGCGCTCCGCGTGCGTACCGCGACACTGCGCAGGTTGCGCGATCGCCACAGGTCCACCACAATCGACAGCGCCAGCACCGCCAGCGGCCACACCGAGTAGCGAATGCCTACCTCGTGCCGCGCCATGCGCAGCACCGCCTCCGCGCCGATCCAGGCCGAGGAAGCAAGCATGAGAAACACTTCGACGAACGCCGAAATGTTTTCTACCTTGGCGTGCCCGTACGGGTGGTCGTCGTCGGCCGGCCTGTCCGCCACCTGGACTGAGATATAGGTCAGCGCCGCCCCGGCAAGGTCCAGCCCCGAGTGCGCCGCGTCCGACAGCACGCCCAGCGAGCCGCTCATCAGCCCGGTTGCGAGCTTCAGCAGCGTCACCACCAGCGCCGCCAGTGCTGAGCCCATCGCGACCGCCGCCTTTTCCTGACTTGAATTCGGGCTGGAAGCTGAGCTCGCACGCGCCTTCTGGCCCAGGCTCTCCACCGGATTCGCGACCCGCTCGCTCATGCCTGTAGGGTAAACCCCCCGCGCAGCCGCGAGGGCGGCCTGGCTCCAGCGCCGGTCATGTCTCACCCGTGCAATGTTCCTGGTGCTTCGCGCGGCCTTACTGTGTGCTGGTCAGCGGACCGTCCCACACCACATGCAGCCGCACCGGCGGCCTGGCGCTCGCGCGTGTGCGAACCAGCGAGATGTTCGAGACAGACCGGTAGGGAACAGCGGCAACTCTCCGCAGCGGTTCCGCATGCCGCGTCCGCGCATGCCGGTCTGTATGCGTGTCCTGCGCCGGCGGGCGAGGCTCGCACGGCGCCACCGCTGTCATCGCACTCCCCTTACCCTCGCGACGAGTTGTAGCCGCCCGGGCCGCTTCGCCCGTAATCCGCAGCAGCACCAGGTCGTGCACCGGGTCCTGCGCCACCGCGACCGAGCGCGCCTCCATAATGTTATTCAACGGCGGTTCAGGTACCCCCACGCCAATCTCCGCGGCGATCCGCCCGTCGGGTGTCAGCACATTATGCCGCGCTGTCACCACCTCGCCTTCCGTCTGCAGCAGCAGACCGGTACCGGTTCCATAGTGGGTATGGATGTAAGCCGAGCTGCCGGCCTCGGCCCGCGTCATCTCCTCGAGCAGCGGCCGGGTCGGCACCGTGGCCGGGTTAGGCGCGGTCTGCGCACAGACCGGCAGAGAGCCCAGCAGCACCAAAGCCGGGAAGAAGAGCCGCCTTGCAGAAGTTATTTCAAATGCCATCAGAGTGACCGCCCTTCCATCTCTAACTTCACTTTAGAAAAAGTCGGCACAGCATTCGCCTTCTAGCAGCCATGTCTTCCAATTGGTCGCGGAGACTGGCAGGCAATCCGCCTGAGAGTCTACTGATCGGAGCCTCTAACTCCCCGGAGAGGTTCGACTTAGGTGACAAGCCCATTTGTAGTTACCGGCGAAGGCGTACCGAACTTCTTGTACCAGAACTATCTATAGCGGGTATACCTTCAAGATACGATAAAGCCGGCTAAGTGCAGGAAGACGTTACCTCTATGTTACTCGCGCGACAAGTTTGTGTTACTTGCCGCTAGCTGTATCGGCGACCGGCCCAATGGTCAGCATTCGTTTCCTTAGCCCCGACCAACGGGAGGGCCACCCAGGCCCGCACCCTCAGCAACACGGACACACGTCACGAAGTGACCTTCCGCGCCACATACAGCCCTGCGATCCCGAAGCTGTAAGCCGTCCAGGATACCTCCGCAAACCCGAGCTCGCGCATCTGGCGCATCAGCTCCGCCGGAGCAGGGAAGCGCTCCACCGAAGCCGGCAAATACTTGTACGGGGCGGCCGAGCCCGACAAACGCGTGCCGATCCACGGCAGCACCCGCCGGAAGTAGAACGAGTAGAGTCTGCCCAGCACCCCGCCCGGCTCGGCGAAATCCAGGATGCCCAGCTGGCCGCCCGACTTCAGCACCCGCAGAAACTCTTCCAGTCCACCGCGGTAATTGCGCAGATTGCGAAAACCGAACGCCGTCACAATCAGGTCGAGCGAGCCATCGGCCAGCGGCAGCTGCATCGCATCAGCCTCCACCGCCACCGCCCCGCGCCCGCTGAACTTGCGCGCCCCGCGCTTGAGCATTCCATGCGAGAAGTCCACCGCCAGCACCGGCACACTTTCCCGCTTGCGCCGCCGCACCAGCGCCATCGTCATGTCGCCCGTCCCGCAGCACAGGTCCAGCACCCGCGCGTCGGACCGCCCCAGCACCGCGCGAAACCGCCGCGCCGTGCGCCACCACCACAGCCGGTCGATATTCAGCGACAGCACATGGTTCAGAAAGTCATACCGCGGCGCAATCTCGTCGAACATCGCGCGCACCGCCGCCGCCACATCCTGCTCGCTCTCTGCGCCCAGGGGCCGCGCGCCCGCATTGGATTGCCCCGCAACCGCCTGCACCGGCCCCGGCACGCCCGGACCGGCCTTGATCGGCTCCGGCGTGACTGGCCCCGCTTTATCCGGCACGTCGCGCCTCGCGCAACACCGTCTCCAGCGTGCCCAGCAGCTCCGCGTCGGTCACATCCTCCACCACCACCGCATCCCCCAGGCCGCGCGGCAGCACAAACCTCCGCGTCCCCGCAGAGTTTTTCTTATCGCGCCCGGCCGCCTCCAGCAGCGCTTCCGCCTTTGCCTTGAAGCCCGGCAGCGGCCCTCCGAGCGTCCGGATCAACGCCCCGGCCCGCGCACTCTCGCGCGCCGTCATCAGCCCGCGCTGCTCCGCAATCGCGAGTGCCGCCAGCATCCCCCAGCCCACCGCCTCCCCGTGCAGCAGCACGCGATACTTCGTTACCGCCTCGATCGCGTGGCCCACCGTATGCCCCAGGTTCAGGATCATTCGCAATCCGCTCTCGCGCTCATCCGCCCCCACCACCGCGGCCTTCATCGCGACCGACCGCGCCACCACCGCGCTCAGCAGTGTGGCATCCGGCCTGCGCCGCAGCAGCTCCGCCCCCCGCTTCTCCAGCAGCCGGAACAGCCCCGCGTCGCGAATGATCCCCGCCTTGACGCTCTCCATCAGCCCCGCCCGCAGCTCCCGCGCGGGCAGCGTCTCCAGCAGCTCCACATCGGCAAACACCGCCGCCGGATGATGAAACGCGCCCACCAGGTTCTTGCCCGCCGCCAGGTTCGCCCCGGTCTTGCCGCCGACCGACGAGTCCACCTGCGCCAGCAATGTCGTCGGCACCTGCACATACCGGATGCCGCGCATGTAAATCGCGGCCACAAACCCGCCCACATCCCCCACGATCCCGCCGCCGAACGCCACCAGCAGCGACTCCCGGTCCGCGCCCGCGCGCGCCATCTCTTCCAGCAGCCGTTCCACCGCGCGCAGGCGCTTCGCCCGCTCGCCCGGCGGCAGAAACAGCACCACCGGCTGCCGCCCCGCGCCAAACGACGCCAGGAACCGCTCACCCCACAACGCCCACACCGGCGGCGATGTCAACACCACCACGCGCCCTCTTGCATCCGGCGCAATGCGCCGTGTCGCATAGGGCGCAATGCGGCGCGCCAGGCTAGGCAGCAGCCCCGCGCCCACATACACTTTGTAGTTGGCAGTAGGAGTTTCGACTCCGATCACACGCATGGCACGCACAGTGTCCTTATCCTACCCTGCACCCTCTCTTCGCCACGGGGCCTCTAACTGACTATGCAAGAGCTACGCAGCCCGGAGTTCCGCCCGGAGTTTATT
This sequence comes from Acidobacteriaceae bacterium, assembly GCA_965276605.1. Taxonomy (GTDB): domain Bacteria; phylum Acidobacteriota; class Terriglobia; order Terriglobales; family Acidobacteriaceae; genus EB88. Next base: position 3,958,781 of record OZ255619.1, on the reverse strand, counting down.
GTGGTCGGCGCCGGCATCGCCGGCCTTCGCGCCGCCATTACTCTCGCCGCGCACGGCCGCGTGCTCGCCATTACTAAAGAGCAGCTTGGCGAGTCCAACACCAGCTACGCCCAGGGCGGCATCGCCGTCGCCATGAGCGGCGCAGCCGATGTCGAGGAGCACTGGGCCGACACTCGCTCCGCCGGCGACGGTCTCGTCGACCGCGAAGCCGCCCACATCCTCGTCGCCGAAGGCCCCGCGCGTGTCGAAGAGCTGCTGCGCTGGGGCACCGGCTTCGACAAGCACCCCGCCACCGGTGAGCTGCTGCTCACCCGCGAAGGCGCGCACTCCCGCAGCCGCATCCTCCATGCCAATGGCGACGCTACCGGCGCCGAGATCGGCCGCGCCCTGCTCGCCCACGCCCGCAGCCACCCGTCTATCGACCTGCTCGAGTGGACCACCTGCACTGACTTACTCAAAGACGAGCAAGGCCGCATCACCGGCGTCGCCCTGCTGCATCGCGACGGCACCGCATTCCAGGTCCACGCGCGCGCCGTGCTGCTGGCCAGCGGCGGCGCCGGCCAGATCTACAGCGACACCACCAACCCCGCGGTTGCCACCGGCGACGGCATCGCCGCGGCCTGGCGCGCCGGCGCCGCTATCGCCGACATGGAGTTGTACCAGTTCCACCCCACCGCGCTCTCGCTCCCCGGCGTGCCCCGCTTCCTGCTTTCTGAGGCCCTGCGCGGCGAGGGCGCCTGGCTCCGCAACGATCGCGGCGAACGCTTTATGGAGCGTTATCACCCACTGCTCGAGCTCGCTCCGCGCGATGTCGTCGCCCGCGCCATCACCCGCGAGGGCATCAATGCACACGCGCCACAAGCCGGCCGCCCCGTCTACCTCGACATGCGTCACCTCGCTCAGGATCACCCCTCGCTCGACCTCGCCGCACGCTTCCCCGGCATCTCGGCCTTCCTCGCGAAGCACAACCTGCTGCTCAGCCGCGATCTCATCCCCGTTCGCCCCGCCGCGCACTACCTCATGGGCGGCGTTGAAACCGACATCCACGGACGCACCTCGCTCGCCGGCCTCTACGCCGCCGGCGAGGTTGCCTGCACCGGCGTGCACGGTGCCAACCGCCTCGCCTCCAACTCGCTGCTCGAGGGCCTGGTCTTCGGCGCGCGCGCCGCTGAGGCCATGCTTGCCGAGCCGAGCCCTGCCGCCACCGGCTCCGTGCCGCCGCAACAACGCCTATTTGCAACCACCACAGTTACAGAAACCCGCCGCACCCTGCAGGCCGAGATGTGGCGCGACGCCGGACTGCTCCGCTCCGGCGAGGGGCTGGCCCGCGCACTCGCCTGCCTGCGCGACCTGCGCGCGCGCGCCGCCGGCGCACAGGCCCCGGCAACCCGCGAAGCCGTCGAGCTCGGCAACCTGCTTGACCTCAGCCACCTGATCGTCCGCTCCGCCATCGCCCGCGAAGAAAGCCGCGGCGCCCACTACCGCAACGACTTCCCCCAGCGCGACGACGCACACTACGCCCGGCATTCCATCGTCACCGGCGACGCGCCCGTCACCTTCGCACCGCGTCTGCTGTAGCAGCGCCCGCAGCCGTTGCACTCAGGAGACTTCGCATGAAAACCGGCTTCAAGCTCCCCGAGCAGGCCAGCCTCGCCGACCAGGCCGAGCGCATGCTCCAACTCGGTGATGACCGCGAGACCGTGCTCGCCTTCCTGCGCAACGGCGGCATGGGCAAGCTCGACTGCATGCGCATCCTCGCCGAGTCGACCGGTATCTCGCTGATCGAGGCAAAGAACATCGTCCAAAGCAGCCCCGTCTGGAAATAAACCGCCTGCGCGGCTGGCGGTCACTTCGTGACACGTATACCTTGCGATCGCCGCCATCCCAACGAACACATGCCACGAAGTGGCCGCCTCCCGCGCAGGGGGTCTTCGCCTTTCAGCCCTGAACCGGCAGCAACCGGCTAGCCACCCCAAACCCACCCAGAATCACCAGAATCACCACCAGCGAAACCCCCGCCGGCACCTCCACCCACTTCGCCGCGAGCATCTTCGCCGCGACAAAGATCAGGATCACCGCCAGTCCGTAGTGCAGCAACCGCAGCTTGTCCAGCATCCCCGCCAGGCCGAAGTACAGCGATCGCAGCCCCAGGATCGCGAAGATATTCGACGTGTACACGATGAACGGATCGCGCGTGATCGCCAGCACTGCCGGAATCGAATCCAGAGCGAACAACAGGTCGGTCAACTCCACCGCCAGCACCACCAGCACAAACCCAGCGCCGCCTAATGCGCCGTCTAATTTGCCACTGTCACTGTTACGGATATGCGCCCGCAGCCACCGGGTCACCCAGGGCTGCTTCGCCGCGCCGCCCTCGCCATGCTTGGCCTTCAGCAGCCGCAGCCCCGCGTACAGCAGCACCGCCCCAAACACATACTGTACCCAGGCAAAGCGCTCCAGCAGCGTCACGCCGGCAAAGATGCAGACCCCGCGCAGCACGATCGCGCCCAGCACCCCCCACAGCAGCACCCGCCTCTGCGCCTCCACGCTCAACCCCAGCGAGCGGAACAGCAGCAGGAACACGAACAGGTTGTCGACTGAAAGCGAGCCCTCCACCAGGTAGCCCGACACGAACTCCACCGCGCGCCCGTGTCCCTGCTCCTTCGACACAAACAGCGCGAAGCAGAACGCGACTGCGGCCAGCACCGCCGTCCACGCCCACGCCATGCGCACCCCTGCTGTTTTTGCGCGGCCCAGCACCGCCAAGTCCACCAGCAGCAGCACCGCTACCACCGCGTGGAACGCGATCCAGAAGGAGAGCGAAGCCCCCGCAAACTGCACAGGCGCTACTGGCCGGTGCTATCGAGCAGCTGCATCGTCTGCTCGATCACTGAGCCCGAAATCGTCAGGCTCTTCGCGCTCAGCCTGTCCAGCGTGTCTTCAGCCGTGTGGTGGTAGCTGTCGTTCGGTCCATAGTCGATATCGATAATGTCCACGCACGGCACCCCACGCTTCACAAACGGGATATGGTCGTCGCTTACCGTGGTCGCCTGCTTGAAGAAGTACGCGCTGTCGCCCTCCGCCTCCGCCGCCTTCCTCACCACGTCCACCAGCGCCGGCGTCGAGTTCGTATCCTGCTGAATATCGAGTGCTTTGTCGCCGATCATGTCCGTCAGCAGAAACGCCTTGACCTTCGCAAGCGTTCCATCCGCCTGCCACTTCGCGGCCAGGTGGCGCGAGCCGTACAGCGAATCCGAGTCGGTCCACTGCGGCCCCACCGACTCTTCCCCATCGAAAAACACCAGCCACACGCTCATGCCCTGCGGCGGATGCGCGCGCAGATCATTCGCAATCTGCAGCAGCAGCCCGGTCGTGGCGCCGCCGTCGTTCGCGCCCACAAAGTTGATGTCCTTGAGCCAGTAGTTCGTCTCGTAGTGCGTCGCCAGCACAATCACGCCGGGCTTTTTACCGGGGAAGCGCGCGATGAAGTTGTGCATCAGCTGCGGGCCGGCCGGCGTCGACGAGGTAAACGTATCTTCCTGCAATGCATCATGGGCAAAGAAGTTCTTGAGGTACGCCTGCGCCTTGTCGAGGCCCGGGCTGCCGTTGTAGCGCTTGCCTGTCTCGGTTACAAAGCTGTGTGTGTAGGCCAGCGCTTTCGCGCCATCAAAGCTGTTGCGCCCTGCCCCTGCAGTATGTGCAGGCGCATGCCCCGCCGCAAGCGCAGGCATAGCACACAGCAGCAGGGCCGCAAGCGCTCCGCGCATTCCTGAACCAACCCGTGCCAGCAGCATCGTTATAGCCCTCAACAAACCTACTTCGCCGCATCCAGCGCCGCGCGCCGCCGCGTCGGGTGCACCATGTACGACACCCCAATGCTCAGCACATACAGCGCCAGCATGGGCGAGGCAAACAGGCACATCATGATGATGTCTGGGATCGGGCAGATCACCGCCGCAATGACGAAGATGATCAGGATCGCATAGCGAAAGTTCTTCCACAGAAACTTCGGGCTCACAATCCCGAATAGCGAAAGAAACATGACCAGGATCGGCAGCTCGAACATTACGCCCAGGCCCAGGATCACCGTCAGGAACAAGCCCGTGTACTCGTTGATCTCGATCAGCGGACGAAATTTGTCACTGTAGGAGAGCAGAAAGTTGAGCGAGCCCGGAAACACGAAGTGGTAGCCGAAGTACGCCCCCGCGAAGAATAGCGAGACCGTCGCCAGCATAAAAGGCCACACATACTTGCGTTCATGCTTGTACAGCCCCGGCGAGATAAACAGCCATATCTGGTACAGCACGTACGGCGCCGCCAGCAGCGCCCCCACCATAAAGCTCAGCTTCAGGTACAGGTTAAAGCCGTCGATCGGGTTGTGGTACACCAGCTGCGTCGGCAGATGGTGCTGTTTCAGCGCGTAAGTGATTGGCTGCTGCATAAACACGAAAATGCGCTCATGAAACCCGTACGCGACAAAGAACGCCAGCACCAGCGCGATGATGACGTGCACAAACCGCCTGCGCAGCTCGTTCAGGTGCTCGATCAGGCTCATGCCTGGCAGCTCTGCCCGCTCGGCTACCGCGGTCCGCGCCCGGTCGACCGCATCGTTCGCGTTGAAGGGCGCCTCAGCCATGGTGGATCGTCGCCCCGTCTTCCTCGCGGGCGCGCTCTGCGTGCTCCCCGCCTGCGCCATTCATCGGCAGGCTTTCCGCGGGCGCCACGGCTGGTGGTTCACCGCCAGCGGCATCTTCCATCGGCGGAATCACATCGACGCGCAGCAGGGGATGATCCTCGATCGGTTGCTCCTCCCCGGTGGTCGCGGAAACCGCCGAGACCGCATAGGGCACTGCCTCTGTCGTGCTCTCGCCCGCGCTCTCACTAGCCGCAACTCCCGGAACATCCGGCGGCAGAATACGATTCTCCGGTTCCGTTACCTGCGCCGGCGCCGGTAGCGCCGCCTGCTCGCCTGTACCCAGCGCGGCCCGCTCGGCTTCCTGCTTTTTCTGCTGCTCCTGCTGCTCTGAGACCCGCATCTCCTCGTTAAACTGGAACTTGAAGTCGTTCGAGGCCTTGCGGAACTCGGCCATCAGCTTCCCCAGCTGGCGCGTCAGCTCCGATGCCCTCTTCGGTCCGAGCAGAATGAACGCGAGAATGAAGAGGAAGATCGGTTCGCCGAGGTTCATTGCCATTCGATGATACCCGATCGATACCAGCTGAGGCCTAGCCGGGGCCCCCGGGAACCCGCGGCCTGTATTAAGCTTGCTCTGACAGGAAAAGCCGGGCGCCCCGCGGCATGCATTGGTGCATCGCGGCCTCCCGTGCCGCATCTGTTGATAGAGGCTGCAACATCCCCGTGGCTTGGAAATCTGCGAAGCCACTGCAGCCGGAAACCATGCTTTCAACATCTCCGTTCGCCCTCCCATCCCATGCGGAGAGGTGGACTGAAGGCGGAACACCGATTGAGCGTACTGACAGAAGAAGTTCTGGACGTCATCGACCCTGCGCAAGACACCACGGCAGAGGCCTGCTCCCTGGAAAACTACCTCGTCCTGCCCGATCACTCCATGGACGATCGCATCGCGCGCGCCCGCGCAAAACTAGGCGCCACCACCGTTCTGCTCGGCCACCACTACCAGCGCGACGAGGTGATCCGCTTCGCCGACTACGCCGGCGACAGCTACAAGCTCTCGAAGATTGCCGCCGAAACCCAGGCGAAGTACCTGGTCTTCTGCGGCGTCCACTTTATGGCCGAGTCCGCCGACGTCCTCGGACGAGCCGACCAGCAGGTCATCCTGCCCGATCTCAACGCCGGCTGCTCCATGGCCGACATGGCTGAGATCGGCCAGGTCGAGGACTGCTGGGACGCGCTGCTGGCGTCAGGCCTGCGTGCCGGCCCGGCCGACTCGATCGCGGTGTCCGCAAGTGGGTCTGTACCTGGGCCTGGTACACCCTCCACCCTTCCCCCTGTACCTTCAAGCATCCTTCCGCTCACCTACATGAACTCCACCGCCGCCATCAAGGCCTTCTGCGGCGAGCGCGGCGGCCTGGTCTGCACCTCCTCCAACGCCCGCGCGGCCTTCGAGTGGGCCTTCGCCCGCGCCGAGAAGATCCTCTTCCTGCCTGACCAGCACCTGGGCCGCAATACCGCCCACGCCATGGGCATCCCGCTCTCCGACATGGTTGTCTATGACCCCTGGCAGATCAATGGCGGCCTTACCCCGGCGCGCCTCAAGGCCGCGAAAGTGATCCTGTGGAAAGGCCACTGCTCGGTCCACCAGCGCTTCCTGCCTGACCACGTCGACCAGGTCCGCGCCAGGTATCCCGGCATCCAGGTCGTCGTGCATCCGGAGTGCCGCTGGGAGGTCTGCCAGAAGGCCGACGCCCTCGGCTCGACCGAGCGCATCATCCAGCTGGTCGAGCAGTCGCCCGAGGGCTCGAGCTTCGCCATCGGCACCGAGATCCACCTCGTCAACCGCTTGGCCCGCCGGTTTGCTCCGCAGGGCAAAAAGATCATTACCCTCGACGACGCCGGCTGCCTCTGCACCACCATGTTCCGGATCAGCCCCCAGCACCTCTGCTGGGTACTCGAAAATCTGATCGAGGGCCGGGTCGTCAACCAGATCACGGTCCGCGACGACGTGAAGCACTGGGCCAAAGTGGCGCTCGACCGCATGCTCGAAGTCAAAGCCTGAGCTTCCCGGCAGCCGGAACCGGCTCAGGGTTCCGGCTGCCCTGTTACGCGCGGACCGTCTTACCGCTCAGCAGGAAGCTGAGCCTTCCCGCGCTCCGCCTGCAGCGACGCCAGCATCTCCCGCCGCAGAATTGCATTGATCCGCGATTGGTAGCCCTTGCCATCCGCCTTCAGCCACTCCAGCACGTCGGCATCCACGCGCGCCGTGATCTGCCGCTTGACTGGGCGATAGAAGCGCCTCCGCACCGCGTTCTTCCACTGTTCTTCCGTTATTTCGGGAATGTCGCTGAAGTCGATTTCGCTGTCTGGCCGCTCCGCCAGCGCCTTCAGTGCTGCGCGGCGTTCTTCGGTCATCGGGGGCAAAGATTCGAGCGTGCGCCTAACCATTCTCGTCGTCATACAGCCGCCTTTCCGTTCTGCTTGCAGGTCGAGCCGAAATAACGCGAACTATCTCGACGACCTTCTCGTCGCTCCACTTTTCTCTACTGGTGTGGGTGACCGTTAACAACACCTGGCCACTTACCTCGCCCAGAGCGTGCCATCGCTGTTCACCATCCACAACTCGGTCCAACAGCAAAATACAAAGCGGATCGACAAATACCTCGATCGCGTCGTCAAAACTGACGCCATGCTTGCGCTGGTTGGTCCAGTCCTTAGCCTCGTCCCACTCGAATTCCATGCAAGCCTTTTACAGTAGAGTAACTACAAAATTGCAAGGCGGCAAATACCCGACAGCATTCCTCTCACGGCTACCTTATCGAAACCGCTTCTCCATCCGCCATTGATGCATGCCCCTGAAAGACGCTATCGTAGTGAGTGATGACCCAAGGCGAAGCATCCCAGTTCCGGAAAGTCTGTGAGCAGGCCGGCCTTGCCGTCACCCACCAGCGGCAGGTCATCTACGACGTTCTCTGCGCCACCGACGGCCACCCCAGCCCGGAGGAAGTCTACGCGCGCGTCAAGCGCCGCATCCCCTCCATCTCGCTCGCGACCGTCTACAAGAACCTCCATCTGTTCATCGGCTCCGGCATCTTCCAGCAGGTCTCGCTCCACCACGGCTCCATGCGGGTTGAGACCAACAAGACCCGCCACCACCACCTGCTCTGCACTCGCTGCAAGACCATCCATGACGTTGACCCCGAGCTGCTCGGCCTCGCCGAGGCGCCCCGCAAGCTGCCCGGCGGCTTTCTCATGGAACGGCTTTCGGTCGATGTGCTCGGCATCTGCGCCCGCTGCCAGCAGGAGCAAGCTGAGCCCGGAGCTTTGCCCCGGCCCGCGAGCGAGCCGGAGCAGCCCCTGCTGCAGTAACGCCCCCTTTGGCACTCCGGGAACCATCCGCCTCGCCCTTGCGTATAGCTGGACATGAGCGCGGCAGCCAGTACACTTGCACCATTCGGCAGTTGGGGGTTCGCGGAGACCGGCCGCAAGCCGCTCTCGCTCCCCGGCGTGAGAAGGTCGCAGCTCCCTCCCCAGGCGGGCGCCGCTCCGCAGGCCGCGCACCCGGCGGTTGCCGGAGCCGCGACCCTGGCCAGGGGGGAGCAGGTGGACCAGCAGTGGGCAGCGATCGTGCGCAAGTGCCTCCAGGGCGACCCGCTGGCCTGGACGGAGCTTGTGCGCGCCCACCACGGCCGTGTGTACGCGCTCTGCTATCGCTTCACTGGCTCCTCGCACGACGCCGAAGACCTGACCCAGGATATTTTCCTCAAGGTCTACGGCAGCCTGCAGGCGTTCGACTCCGGGCGCGGCTCGCTGTCAGTCTGGGTCACCACCATGACCCGCAACCACCTGGTCGACCACTACCGCCGCTCCCGGCTGCAGCGGGCGTCCGACTCGCTCGATGCGGGCTGGGATGAAGCCGAGAGCGCGAGCCAGGCCGGCAGCATCCATCTGGAGGACCATCGCCCCGGACCCCATGCGCAGGCGCTGCAGCACGAGCTCGAGCGCGAGGTGCAGAAAGCACTCGCCTCTGTCTCCCCCGAGCTGCGCGAAGCCGTCATCCTGCGCGACCTTCAGGACATGGACTACAAGGAGATCGCCGCCGTGCTGCGGGTGCCGGAGGGAACCGTCAAATCCCGTATCAGCCGTGGCCGTGCCGAGCTGGCGCGCATTTTGAACCGCGGCGGAAAGCAGGTGAGCTGATGGACAGCCACAAGAAACCCGACAGAAAACAGACCTCGGGCTCCCTGCCGCCGGATGGTGCCCAGGGTGCGGCCCAAGGTCCGGCCCCAGGCGGGGACGAGGAAATCTGCCTCCGCTGGGAGGCCTCGCTGGTCGATCTGCTCGACGGCGTGCTCGCGCCCGACCAGGAAGCTCTGTTCCGCGAGCATGCTGAGAACTGCCCGCAGTGCCAGGCGTTGCTGCGCGAGTCGGAGCGTGGCCGGGCCTGGGCGCGCCTGCTCCACGACGCGCCCCCGGCCGTGCCGGAGGAGCTTCTAGGCAAGATCCTCGCCCACACCACCGGCCACGCCCCCGGCTCCGATGCGGCGCTGCCTGCGGAGCCGGGGCTGGGCGCGGGGCACGATCTGCCTCTCGCCGCCGGCAACGTTCTTGTCCTGCCGCATCCGGCGGTGTGGAGCGCCCGCAGCCAGAAGCAGGCACGCATCCTGATGACCGCGGCCATGGCCTTTTTCTCGATCGCCCTCACGCTCTCCATGACCGGATTTCACCTGAGCGATGTGCGCACCGCGGTCCAGTCGCCGGGTACGCTCGGCGTCACAGCCTCCCGCCAGTTCTTCGATACCCGGAAGCAGGTGGTCAACTTTTACGAAAACCTCCGCCTGGTGCGCGAGATGGAAGTGACGGTGGAAGACCTGCGGCAGTCTGCCGGCGGCGGCAACAAGAAGAACGACCACCCCCGCCGCCCGCAGCCGAGCGCCCGCAGCCTGTCTGGCGAGGACGTACCGGCTACGCTGCTCGCGCGCTGCGAGGTGAGCCGCCTGGCGCCCTGCGAGCTTCGCCCGTACCGTGACCGGCAGTCCCCCGCGTTCCGCAACGAGCAGGCCGGAGAGAGGAACACCCTATGAACTGCGCCAATCATCCCGAGCGCACGGCCACCGCCTTCTGCCAGAGCTGCGGCAAGCCGCTCTGCCCTGAGTGCATTCGCTCCGCGGACGGCCTCATTCTGTGCGAGCCGTGCTTTGTGGCCCGGACCTCTGCCGCGGCTTATCCCGCCCCCGCCCCCGCGCCCGGCTACGGGCCGACCTACGCATCGACCCCCGGCGCGGCCCCGGCTGCAAGCCAGACCGGCAGCCAGGCCTCAGCCGCCGCCAGCTCCGGCTGGAGCGCTGTGCCGCCCGTGCCAGGCTCCGTACCACCATTCGCCGGCGCGCCCTACAGCGGCGCCCAGCCCAGCCCGTTTCTCGCTGGAGTGCTGGGTTTTATCCCCGGCGTCGGCGCCATGTACAACGGGCAGTTCATCAAGGCGCTGCTCCACGTCGTCATCTTCATCGTGCTGATCGGGGTCAGCGAGCACTTCGACCTGGCCGGCATCCTGATCCCCGCCTGGGTCTTTTACCAGGTCTTCGACGCAGCCCAGACCGCGGCCGCCCGCCGCGATGGCCGCCCGCTGCCCGACCCGTTCGGCATTCTCGATATGAGCCAGCGGCTCGGCCCCCAGAATAACTTTCAGAACAGTGCCCACCCCGGCGCCCAGGCCAGCCACCACTCTGGCGGCTATACCCCGTCTGCCTACCCGCCTCCAGGGAGTTCTCCGGGCACCGCACCGGGCACAGCCGCCAGCGCCGGGGCAGGAGCGCCCGGCTCCTCGCCGGCAGGCCAGCCGTCCGGTCCCGCGTATGGCGCCCCTCCGCAAGGCCAGCCCGGCCCGTATGGCGACCAGCGCTGGGAGAGCTACGCCCCGGGCGGGCAGCCGCAATACGTGCGCGGAGCCGATGGCCGCTGGACCACTGTGAACACAGCGCCCGCGGCCTACTCCCCCGCGCCCCAGCGCCGCGGCGAGCCAGTCGGCGCCATCGTGCTCATCGTCGTTGGCCTGCTGTTCCTGCTCAGCACCCTCGGCGTGCTGGACGTGGACTGGATCAGCCGCGGCTGGCCGGTGCTGCTGCTGCTACTGGGTGTCTGGCTGCTGGTGCGCCGCGCCACCACGCCCCCGCAGTTTCCAGGGCCGGCCGATCCCCCGTACGCCCCGCCGTATCCCGATCCTCCGGCTTCCATGCCAGTCTCGGGTGTCAACCCGCTCAGCATTGTTCCCTTGCAGCCGAACCGCTCGGACGTCCCCGACCCCCTGCCTGCAGAGGAGACCACCGGCACGCAGACTGGCAGCCACGAGGAGGACAAGCGATGAACCCGTTCCTGTTCCGGCGTATCCGCGGCCCCGTTTTCCTGCTCACCTTCGCCCTCACCGCCATCCTCGCGCAGTGGCACATTCTCTCCTTCGGGCGCAGCTGGCCGCTGTACCTGCTGGCCGCCGGGCTGCTCCGTTTGCTGGAGGCCGCGCTCTCGTTCAGCCCGGGCTGGTATAGCGGGTACAACGCTCAGCTCGTGCCTGGCGGATTCCCGGTACGGCGCCGCTCCATCACCGGCGGCCTGGTCCTGCTGCTGGGCGGCGTTTTCGCCCTGCTGCTCACCACAGACGTACTCTCTTCAAGCCTCTTCTGGCGGGTCTATGCCCTGTGGTGGCCGCTGCTGCTGGTACTGCTGGGGCTGCTGCTGCTGGTGGAGCGGCTCTTTGACCGGGGTTTCACCCGCCGCTACGCAGCCAATGGAAATGCCGGCCCCTACGTGTCCCGGCGCCGGCGGGGCGGCGGCCTCGTCGGGCTGATCGTTCTGCTCGTCCTGCTGGGGCTGGTGAGCCGCGGTATGGAGTTTCACGGCATGGACGACTGGCACAACTGGCACGTCGGCCCCGACACCGACTGGTCGTTTCTGAGCGGCGGCGAGGAGCACGACAACGACGTCAGCTTTGCCCAGCCGCTGGCCGCCGATGCCGCGCTCACGGTTGAGAACGCTCACGGCGACCTGCAGATCGCGCCCTCGGCCGACGGCATGATCCATGTCGACGCGCACCAGGTGGCGCATGTGGCGGACCGGAACAAAGAGAGCGCCTTCGCCGCCACCCGCCCCGCGCTCTCCATCCACGGCGGCAGCGCGACCGTGACGGTGCCGGGCCGCAACGGCGTCAATGTGCGCCTGGTGCTGGCGGTGCCTGAGGGCGTGCTGTGCACGGTGCACAACCACCACGGCGATATCGCCATCTCCGGGCTGCGCCGCGCGCTCGATCTCAGCCAGGACCACGGCGATGTCGCGCTCGACAGTCTGGGCGGCTCGGTGCACCTGGTGATGGATCACGGCGATGTACATGCCCGCTCGCTCGCCGGCGACTTCTCGATCGAAGGCCGCGCCGACGACATCACCGCGTCGGACGTGAAAGGCCGCACCCTGCTGCATGGCGAATTTTTCGGCGATACGGAGCTCGACCAGCTTGGCGGCCCGGTCGAGTTTCACTCCAACCGTACCGACTTCCAGGCCCAGCACATGACCGGGCAGCTCTCGCTCGACTCTGAAGACCTGCGCGCTTCCGGTGTCGCCGGTGGACTCAAGATCAAGACCCGCTCCAAGGAGGTTGAAGTAACGGGGTTGAGCGGCGACGCGCAGATCATGGACAGCAACAGCGACATTACCGTCTCGGCCAGCCAGCCGCTCGGGGCGCTGACGCTGGAGAACAGCACCGGCAACATCACGCTGTCGCTGCCCTCCGGCGCAGGCTTCAGCGTGAGCGGGCAGACGGGCAAGGATGACGAGATCGACTCCGAGTTCGCGCTGGCGCAGACCACGGACGGTGACCTCAAGACGCTCAGCGGCCAGGTGGGCCAGGGCGGCCCGCACATGACGGTCAACACCCGGCACGGCGACCTGACGCTGCGCCGCACCACCGCTGATACCGAAGCGCCTGAAAAGCCGGAGCAACCGGAAAAGCCGGAGAAGCCCGGGCGCCTGCGTCACCTGCAGAGCCCGGGCGAGCCGTCGGCGCCTGCCGTGCAGTAATCTTCATCAGGTGTGAGCCCATGCATGGAGACCGGCGCGGCTTTTCCCTCAAGAAAAGCCGCAGGCCACTCAATTCGAATCGGCCACAGTCACTCTGAAAATGTTTAACGAGGCTGCAGTCCCCAGCGCTCGACTACCAGCGCTTCCACCCGCGCCGTGACCCCGTCCAGGCTCAGCGCCGTCGAGTCGATCGTGACCGCATCCGCAGCCGGACGCAGCGGGCTTTCGGCGCGCGCGCGGTCTCGCTCGTCTCGCTCCCGGATCGCCGCGAGCACGGCCCCGGCATCCCCACCCTGCTCCTGCGCCAGACGGCGTTCTGTCCGCGCCTCGGCGGACGCCGAGAGAAAAACTTTCAGGCTGGCTTCGGGAAAAACGACGGTCCCGATATCCCGTCCCTCCATCACCAGGCCGTCCGCCGCTCCGGCGCCGAGCGCCTGCTGCAGCCGGACCATCCAGGCCCGGACCGGGCCGTGGACGCTGACCCGCGAGGCGGCTGCGGAGATCTCCGGCGTCCGCAGACGGGCGCTCACGTCTACGCCGTCCAGCAGCACCCGGTTGCCGCCCGTGCCCGGCAGCAGATCGATGGTCGTGCGCTCGCTCAAACGGGTCAGTGCCTCGCTGTCGTCAAGCGCCGTGCCGGTGGCCATTGCCTGCAGGGCGAAGGCCCGGTACATGGCCCCGGTCTCCAGGTTCAGCAGGCCGAAGCGGGCCGCCATACGCGCGGCGATGGTGCTCTTGCCGGCCCCGGCGGGTCCGTCGATGGCCAGAATGCGGTTGCGCCTGCCAAGGCCGGTTTCCCGCGCGGGGAATGCGATCCCCTCGCCAAGCTCCCCTGCCTTGCCTACATGGAGAGAAGCGGAATGGAGGGAAGCGGCATCGAGGGGATCGGAGGACGCTTCGGTCATCCGTCCCGCCTGGGGCCTTTGCCGCCGGGTTTGCGTGGTCCCGTTCCGGGCTTGCGCGGGCCGCCGGGTTTCCCTGATTTTCTTGGCCCGGCCCCAGGCTTGCGGCCCGAGGCCGGCTTGCCGGTGCCGCCGGGCCGCGCCGAGCGGGGACCCGACCGGCCCGTTGCGCCTACCCCGGCTCGCGGCTTGCCGGAGGAAGTGAACGGCGAGGTGCGGGGCCGCTTGCCCGGTTTGCCCGCGCCCGCATTAGAGCGTGCGCCTGCGGGTGCTGCGGGCCGAGAGGATCGTTCGCCTTGCGGAGAAAACCGCTTCGGACCCGCCCCGGCCTCTGTATCAGGCGCGCCCGAGCGGCGCGGCGGACCGTCGGCAGCGCCTTCGCCCGTGTTCCGGCGGAAGGGCGTTCCCGCGCCGCCAGTCCGCGGAGAGAAGGGCCGCCCCTCTGTGCGGGGTGAGAACGTGCGTCGGACCGGGCTTCCTCCCTCGCGGGGGGTAAACGATTTGCGGTCACCCGGGCCGGGACGCCCGCCTGCGCGCGGCGCAAAGGGCTTGCGGTCGCCGCCGGCAGAAAGGGGGCGGCCGCCTTCCCTGGGCGGAAAGGGTTTGCGATCCGACGCGCCGGACGACGGACGGCCTTCGCGGGGCGCGAACGGTTTGCGGTCGCCCTTCGCGGCGAAGGGACGGCTGCCTTCGCGCGGGGCAAAGGGCTTGCGATCCCGGCTGCCGGCGCCTCCCTCGCGCGGGGCAAACGGCTTGCGCGCGCCTCCCGCGGCGAACCCTTCTTCGCGCGGTTTGAACGGCCTGCGGTCGCCACTCCCCGGGACGGGCCGGTCACCCTCGCGCGGCGCAAAGGGCCTGCCACCCGCTTGACCGGATGGAAACGGCCGCCCCCCTTCGCGCGGCACAAACGGCTTGCGTGGCGCGCTGTCGCCGCCTCCCGTTCGCGGCACAAAGGGCTTGCGGTCGCCCTCCTTGCGGAACGGCTTGCCGCCTCCGGACGAGAAGGGTTTCGAGAACGGTTTGCGGTCGCCGCGTGGGGCAGCGGGCTGAACGGGCCTGCCCTCGCCTGCCGGACGGAACGGACGCCGCTCGCCTCCGGACGGACGGCCCTGGCGCTCTCCATCCGGTCGCGCCGGCCGGCTGTCTTCCTTCCAGGGCTCACGCGCGTGGAACGGCTTGCCCGTCTCCCCGGCGCCCGCGCCCGGCCCGCGGCGGAACGATTTCCGCTCCCCGCCAAAGACCTTGCGGTCCCCGCCGAAGGTCTTACGCTCGCCGGCCGGCCGGGGCGCAAAGCTCTTGCGCTCGCCGGTCTGCGCGGCGCGCTGCGCCACAAACCGCTTGCGTCCTTCGCCGGCCGTCCGCTCGTACTCGGTCTCCGCTTCCGACAGCGCCTCAATACGCAGATCGTTGCGCAGGTCCCCGTCCGCGCCGCTCACTACCAGATCGGCGGGTGCGTCGATCTCCGCCAGCAAATCGGGCATGGCTGCAGCCGGGCGCAGGTACGTGTCCTGCGTGTCGGACTCCCGTGGTTCTCCCGGTCCGCGTCTTTCCTTTGTTTCCTGTCCTGCCTGTGTCGCCTTTGCCGCGCCCGCCCCCTCGAACGCCGGCAGGCTGCCTTCGACAAAAAAGTGTTCGCTGGCGCCCAGGTTGCGCAGACCCAGCTGCCGGGTAGCCAGCAGACCGCGCACCGCGTCGCGGATCCGCGAGCGCGAGGCCAGCGGCGACAGGTAGGCCTCGATCTCCTCGCTCGTGGCCGCGACCGCGGTCTGCAGGTACACCGAGACCAGCGCCGACAGCGCCATACCCTGCGCCATCGCGCTGCCCGCCGCCATGGCTTTCTCGTGGTTCGCTTCGAGCAGCTGCCAGCGGGTGTCTTCTTTATCTGAGTACACGGGCTCGATGCGCAGCCCGGTCCACAATTCGCTGAGCGCGCGCAGCGCCGCGGTCTCGGTCAGCTGGCGCCCCAGCCGGTCCTTCACCTCATCGGCGCTCAGCGCGCCATCGCGTAGCGCTTTCCATACCTCGACCACCAGCGGCGAGCTCTTGCCACGCGGCCCGCGGGTCCACTCCCGGTCGCCGCGCAGGGCGAACAGGAAGGGCAGCGTCTCCGCGGTGGCGACGAAGTCCGGCTGGTCGCCGGCAATGCCCGGGCCCGGCGTCCCGAGGCCCGGCGCGCCGAGCAGATGGAGCGCGATCGCATCGCCCGCGGCCAGCAGCCGGCGCAGGAGGCTGGTCGCCCGTTCAACAGCAGCCGGCCCGGGGGTGGGGCTCGCCTGGCCTTCGGTCGCCTCCACAAACGAGCCGGCCGGCGCCGGCAGCTGCGCGGTGCGGGGTAGAAAAAGTGCGAGGCCGGCTTCGCGGAGCCACTGGGCGGCGTCGTCTGCGGTCAGCAGGGGATTGCCCTGCTGCCGCCAGGCCGCGGCGCGTGCGTCTTGGAGCTGTTCTGCTGTCAAAGGGAAAGTCCTCACTCCAGCCGGGGTAGAGGTCGCTTGCGCTGCCTGGGCAGCTTGTATGCGTGGTTTGTGTAGGGGTTAAATACGGTGAAACGCCCGCTGGATGTCTTTCCAAGAATAGCGCAAGGCAATCGGGCGGCCATGCGGGCAGCTGGTGGGGTGCTCGGTCCTGCCCAGCTCCGCGAGCAGCCACTGCATGCGTTCCGGGTCGAGGGCCGTGTTGACCTTGATGGCGGCGTGGCAGGCGATCGAGGCGGCAATGCGCGCGCGCGCGGCTTCGAGGTTCTCGGCCTGCTCGTACGCGCCTTGCTCCAGCACCTCGGTCAGCATGCGTTCGAGCTCGCGGCCTTCCAGGCCAACCGGCGCCGCCTTGATGGCGAGGGTCCGCGGGCCGAACGGCTCGGCCTCAAAGCCGTTGCGCTCGAGCTCCCGCGCGATGCAGGCGAACAGCACCATCTGGTGCGGCTCAAGATCGATGAGCAGCGGCATCAGCAGGCGCTGGCGCTGCACCTTTTCGACCGCCCGCTCGCGCAGGATCTTCTCAAACAAGACCCGCTCGTGCGCCACATGCTGGTCGATGATCCACAGGCCGTCCTCGCCGGTGGCCAGGATGAAGCTCTCGCGCAGCTGCCCCAGCGGCTTGAGCGAGGCCAGCGCATTCAGGTTGACAGGGCTGTCTGCGAGCGGCTCGGCGGCGGCCTGTGCATCCTGCGGTAACACCGGCTGCGACAAAGCGGCCTCGGCTAGCGCCGTAACGGCCGAGGCCGCAAACGGCAGGTGCGCGGCCTGGGGCGGGGGCGCGGGGGCGGCGAGCGTGAACGGGGCGGCGTCCGCATGGAGGCCGTTGGTCCCGGCCAGGCTGCCGGGCGGCTCAGAATCGATAGAGCCGAGGGAATCGAGAGAGTCGAGATATTCAGACGGCGGTGTGGTCCCGGGCAGCGGCGTGCTGTCGCCGGCGGCCAGCGCCTGGCTCCCGTTGGGGCTGTTCTTGAGCGCGGCCAGAAACGAGGCCGCGGGCCGCGCCTTCATCAGCGTGTACCGGAGCGAATCGCGGATGAAGTCGTGGATCAGCGAGGGCTGCCGGAACCGGACTTCAGTCTTCGACGGGTGCACGTTCACGTCGACCTCGGCCGGCGGCATCTCGAGGAACAAGAGCATCACCGGGTACGAGGTCGGGGGGAGCACATGGCGGTAGGCCTCCGCAATCGCGTGCAGCACCAGGCGGTCGCGGATGAGCCGGTGGTTGACGAAGATGTAGATCGAGTTGCGATTGAGTTTTTCGAGCTCCGGCTTGGAGGCGAAGCCTGAGAGGCGCAGGTGCCCGGGGGCGGCCGGCTGGTAGTGCTCGTCTCGTTTCCAGGGCGGCGGCTCCGGCAGCCCGCCATGGTCGAAGGGGCGCTCGGCGGCCACCGGGAGCAGCTGGTCGAGGGTGTCGCGGCCGAAGATCTGGTAGAGCCGCTCCTCGGACTTTGCGACCGGCGGCGCGTTCAAGAGCGTGTGCGTGCTTGAGACCAGCTCGAAGTGCTTGTCCGGGTGAGCCAGCGCGTAGTGGGTCACAAGCGCCGTAATGTGGGCGGTCTCGGTCGGCTCGGACTTGAGGAATTTGCGCCGCGCGGGCGTGTTGAAGAACAGGTCCTGAATGGTGAAGGTGGTGCCGGGCGGCCCGCCTGCGTCCTCGACCCGCGCCAGCTTGCCGCCGTGGATCTCGATCCGGGTGCCGGCGTCCTCGTCCGCCGCGCGGGTCGCGAGCTCGAGCCGCGCGATCGAGGCGATCGAAGGCAGCGCCTCGCCACGGAAGCCGAGCGTCGCGATCTGCAGCAGGTCGTCCGACGAGCGGATTTTCGAGGTCGCATGCCGCTCGAAGGCCAGCAGGGCATCGTCGCGGCCCATGCCGTGCCCGTTGTCGGTGATGCGGATCAGCTTGCGCCCGCCGCCCTCGATCTCGATCCGGATCCGGGTCGCGTGCGCATCGAGCGAGTTTTCGAGCAGCTCCTTGACCACCGACGCAGGCCGGTCGACCACCTCGCCCGCGGCGATCTGGTTGGCGACCTGGTCAGACAGGATGCGGATGCGGCCCATGAAATCAGCTTACCGGAAGGGGCTCAGCGGGAGAACCCGGGAGAACCCGTGTGGTCTGTTCCGCTACAGTCTTCCGGCGCTTCGGTTGTCTATCCGGCCAAAGTCCGGCCCGCAGCGGTCCCAGTTGCCGGGTTGTTACTTCTTTTCGAGGTTGTCGAGCCGCGCGTCATGCCTGCCCAGCATGAGATGAATCTCGTGCAGCGTATCCGCTACCCGGTCGATACGCCCCTCCACCCGGGTGGAGCGGGCGTCCATGCGTTCGTCCGCCTCCTTGAAGCGGAGGTCCATGCGCCCGTCGGAATCCTTAAAGCGAGCGTCCATGCGCCCGTCGGAATCCTTGAAGCGGGCGTCCGACTCTTTGAAGCGCGCATCCATGCGCCGGTCGGACTCCCCAAAACGCGCATCCATGCGGGCGTCCACCTCGCTGAAACGGGTCTCTACCTTTGCTTCAAAACGATCCAGCCGTGCATCCACTCGGTCCAGGCGCGAATCCAGCCCATCCATGCGTCTGTCGCTGCGCCACATGGACACGAGCACGGTAATGGTAGGGAGCCCTGCTGCAACGAAAAGCTGCCAGTTGTTCATGCCTGCACTTCCTCCCTCCCGGCCACAGATCCGTTCGCTCAGTATGCCACGGGCGCAGAACGGCTTGTAAGAGACTCACGAGGCCAGAAACCTGCCGCGTTGCACGTCACACATGCGCCTCTTCCCGTTTGGCTGGAGCTTGGGCAGCAGGCGTGTCCACCAGGTCGCCCAGCACATGCATGCGCATAAAGTTCGTCGAGCCGGTGTTGGTGCGGGTGCCCGCGACGATGCCCACGATATCGCCGCGGCGCGCGAAGTGGCTGCGCTCGAGCGCATCCTCGACTGTCTCGATCATGCGCTCGGTGGTCGCCGCCTTGCCGCAGGCGATGGGGAACACGCCCCGCAGCAGGCTCATGCGCCGCAGCACGGAGGGCGAGGAGGACAGTGCACAGATAGGCGGCCTGGGGCCGCGCTTGGAGAGCAGGCGCGCCGTGCCGCCGGTCTCCGTAAACACCGCGATGGCGCGGATGTCGAGGTCGTTGGCCGCATGCGCCATTGACTCGCAGATGGACTCAGGCACGGTGCTGGCGTGGTGGGTGGTGCGCACCGGGTAGCTCGACGGCATCTCGCGCATCTGCTCCTCGGTTTCGAGCACGATCTTGGCCATCATCTTCACCGCCTCGACCGGGTACTTGCCGGCGGCGCTCTCGGCCGACAGCATCACCGCGTCCGTGCCGTCGTAGACCGCATTCGCGACGTCGGAGGCCTCGGCGCGCGTGGGCCGCGGGTTGTCGATCATCGATTCAAGCATCTGGGTCGCGGTGATGACCGGCTTGCGGTACTCGGCTGCGCGGCGAATGATGAGCTTCTGCATCGCCGGCACCTTCTCGGGCGGCACTTCGACGCCCAGGTCGCCGCGCGCGACCATGACGCCGTCCGCGATCTCGAGGATCTCGTCGACGTTGTCGATCGCCTGCGGCTTTTCGAGCTTCGCGATAATCCAGGTATCGGCCCCGGCCGCGTCGATGCGATCCTTGACCAGGCGGACATCCTCCGCGTTGCGAACAAACGAGAGCGCGATCGCGTCCACCCCGGCCCGGATCACGAACTCCAGGTCGACGGCATCTTTTTCGGTCAGCGATGGCACCTTGACCGCGATCCCCGGCAGGTTGATGCCTTTGTTCTCGCCCAGCAGGCCGCCGTTGATTACCGTGCACTCGACCTCATCGCCCTGCTCGCCGCAGATGCGCAGCACGTGCAGCTCGATCAGCCCGTCCGAAAGCAGGATGTGCGCGCCCGGCTCCAGATTCTCGGCCAGCGTCACAAACGTGGTCGCGATCCGGTCTTTGGTGCCCAGAATGTCGCGCGGGGTGATGGTGAGCGTCTGCCCGGCTTCGAGCAGCACCGGGGTCCGGTTCTCGAGCTTGCCGGTGCGGATCTTGGGCCCCTGCAGGTCGGCCAGGATGCAGATCGGCTTCTGCTCCTCGTCGGCGACCTTGCGGATCATCTCGATCAGCCGCATCTTGTCTTCCTGGGTGCCGTGCGAGAAATTAAGCCGCGCCACGTCGAGCCCTGCGCGCACCAGCGCCCGGAACGTCGCCTCACTGCCCGATGCCGGGCCCAGAGTCCCTACGATCTTGGCCCGGCGCAGCGCGCCTGCCCCGGTAAAGGAGGCGGCCGCCGTGCCCGCTGCCGTGCCTTGATTCTGTGCTGCTTCCATCCCATCCCCCAAAGCCATTTCTTAATCCCCGGCCAGACCCGCGCCATGGCGCCGGGCCAGCTCCGGGGTGCAGTCCGGATATTCCAAAGTGTCGTCCTGGGCCAGGGTCGACGCGCCCTGTTCCTCCCACATCGGGTACACCTGCGCGTTGAACTCCGCGCCCACGAGTGTAGCGACCGAGACGAAGTAAAGCCAGACCATCGTCGCGATCCCCGCGCCCAAGGACCCGTAGACCCGCGAGTAGTCGGTAAACCGCGTCACATACCAGCCGTATGCCATGGTAGAGCCAAACCAGGTAGTGGTGGCAAGCAGCGCCCCCGGGATGGTCCGGTACCAGGGCGGCCGCACCGCGGTCGAGAAGTGAAAGATCACCTGCAGCACGACCACGCTGGTCACCGTCGCGATCAGCCAGCGCGCCGCCCGCCAGCCCAGCAGCACCCAGTTGCGCAGCTCGTGGTCCGCATTGGCAATCATCCACTGCTCGATCTGGTGGCCGAAAACGACGAACGCAGTTGCGCCCATCATGGGCAGCAGCGTGGAGGGAATGAGCAGCAGCGCGACCAGCCTCTCCTTCCAGAAGCCGAACTGGCCCCGTGGCAGCCGGTACGCCCGCCGGAAGCCCTCCATCAGCGAGAGCATCACGCCCATCGCCGCCGCGATCGCGACGATGCAGGCGGTCACGACCAGACGATGCGACCGCGCCGAGTGGGGGGTGAAGTACATCTGCGCCAGGTCCATGGTGTCGGGCGGCAGCAGATCCGCGAGCAGCGCGCGTACATCGTTGCGCACGGCGTCGCTGGTTGGCGCGGCGGAGAGGAACGTCGCCGCAACCAGCAGGGCGGGGAACAGGCTCAGCAGCTCAGAGTAGGCGGCAGCTTTGGCGATGGTAAAGGCATTGTGGCCGAAGGCCTTCCACAGTGCGCGCCGAAGATCCTGGAGGAGGTCTCCAAGCATATGCTGTAGAGCTTACCGTGAATGGGAGACGAGGGGCGAGGGGAATGCGGGGCGATCAGCGCGGCTTGTTGGGGCTGACCTCCCGGTAAAGCGTGCGGTCTGCCCTGCGCAGTTTCGGAGTAGTTACCCTTTTCGCCTTCCAAGCGAAGGCGATCTAACAAGCGTTCTCAGTAGTAAAACGGTGCCGGGGGCACCTGCTGAGAGGCGTCCAGTTGAAAGCAGTAATCCCCTTTCGGATGAGTCCAAAAATCGTTGATGTCTTTCGTCTGATACGTTTGACTGCTCGTCGCAAATTTCGCGCATAGTTCGTACTTACCATCTACTTTAGGGCGGTAAGCAAAAGGCTGATTGATAATAGGGTTTTGTTTCACAGAGTCGGCAAATTGCTCCAGATTGTTTGGCAGAACTTTGCCTGCACCGCCGTACGCGAACTGGATCTGTTGAGCAAGCCCCGCAAGAGCTCGTAATGTCCGAATGTCAGACTGAACCAGGCGCTGGTTTCCGGGACCTCCTAAAGCGAACAAGCCCAGAAACAAGACGCCAACTACGGCGATCGTTGCAACGGTAGCAGCACGTTGGTCTCTACTCATTGGCGTTCTTACGAAGAGCTGCTCGCATTGCGAGCGAACCAGTGTAATACCAGAAGATACCACCCGCGATCACGAGTGCAGCAACGACCTTCGCCACAAAGCGAGCTGTCAACTCGCCACGTAAGAAATAGGTCAGGAACGTGATTAAATCACAAATAACAACTCCGGCAGCAATAAGAAGAGCAAGGTAAGTCAGCCATTTTCTAACTCCCGAGTCGAGCTTCTCGGGATGAATCTCTAACTTCCGAGTGATGTAGCGCATCGTCAGAAGATAGACGGGAAACGCGACGATCACGCATGCAAGGGAACCGGCCATCTGATAGTAAGTGCTCGCGTAAGCATCCCCTGGGCTCAGTGGGTCCTTGATCGAGCGATCGATCAGCGTGAAAAGGACCGAGCCAAGGCCGGTTGCCCAGGTCGCGAGGGTCGAAAAGCTGAGCAGATACAGGAATGCATCCTTCGCCGAACCCGAACGTTTGTAGACCGGCACCGTAAGCCCGCTGCGGGTTTCGAAATGGTCGGCCAGTGCCCGGTAGACGTCCTCCTCAGGCCACCCGCGACCTCGCAGAAGTCCTGCCAGGACCTCGTCTGTTGCTCCTTGACTCTTTGCCGAGTCGCAAAAATCCTGCACATCGCTGCGTGGATTCATAAGCCCGGCCAGTGTACCGCAGCCGCTTCGCCAGACAGGATTTTTTAGCGGCGAACCCTGCTTAACTGCTGCCGCCGGCATTCTTGCTCCGCAGCCAATAAAACCCAGCGCCCACAAGGTTACTCAACACCACCGTGCCCACAATCTTCGCCGCATAACTCCGCGCATTCACGACATCGACGAACGGAAACGCCGACACAAGCAGGCTGAACAGGGTCGCGCAGAAGCCGACCGCCGAGCTCCACCGGAGCCAGACCGGCAGCGCCCGGCGCACCGCCGCGCCCCCCGCAAGCGGCACTGCGAACATGGCCAGGTAGGCCAGCTCGTAGTGGGTGAGGCTTGCATTAGTCAGCAGTTGGAAGGCCTCCTGCGCGTGCACGCCGACGCTCGCGAGCACGACCAGCAGCAGCACCAGCGCGGAGGTGAAAGCGATGGAGTTGGCCGGGGTGCGCCACCGCGGGTGCAGCCGCGTGAACCAGGCCGGGACCAGGTTGTCCCAACCGGCGGCCATGGGCAATCGCGTGACCCCGGTAAACAGGTAGCTGGCCGCGCCAAGCAGGCGCAGCTGCAGCAGAAAGATCGCCGTCACCGCGACCGCGTTGCCGAGGCCCGTATGGCCCACAGCGAGGCGCAGCGTCTGCGGGATGGGGGCGATGTAGTCGATATGCCCGGGCCGCGCGAAGGCCAGGACCGACCCCGTGCCGAGGATGAACATGGAGCAGATGATTGGTGAGGAAATCCAGACGGACTGCCCGATAGTCCGCGCCGGGTCGCGGCTTTCGCCGGCGAGGATCGCGATGTACTCAAGCCCGCACAGCGCCCCGAACAGCATCTGGCCGAACAGCGCGAGCGAGCGCAGGTTGCGTGGCGGCAGCGCCACCGCGAACGGCGTCCAATGCATCGGCATGTGCCGGGAGAGCGCCCACACCGGCAGCAGAATGAGCGCCGCGAACACCATCAGGATGGCGTAGCCGCCGATGGAGTGGATCCACTTGCCGATCTCGAGACCTCGCAGCGCCGCTGCCGTGACCGCCGCAATGGTGAGTGTGACGATGGCGAGCGAGGCCGGGTGGTTTTCGGGCAGCCAGGCTGCGCGAGGGCCGATCAGGTAGGCGAGTTCGGTAGGGATGGCGTAGAGGATGGTCGCGGTGACAGCGATGCCGTACACCCACAGGTTCCACGCAGTGAGAAAGCCGCCGAAGTCGCCAAACGCCTGGTGCGCCCACACATAGAGGCCGCCTTCGAGCGGCATGGCGCGGTTGAGCGCGATGACCGACAGCGCCATGGGCGCGTAAAAGAGCAGCATGGCCGCGACCCACAGCAGCAGCTGCGCATGGCCGAGGCCCGCCGCAACCCCGACCCACGAGCTGCCCACCACGCATAGGATCTGCGTGGGCACCAGGTCGCGCAGGCCCAGCTGCCGGCGGAATGCGTGCTCGGGCGGGAGGGTGAGAGGCGTTTCAGCCATTGTTGGCACATCGTCGCACAGGATGAGCGAAAGGCCCAGAAGAAGGGAAGACCCCCTGCGCGGGAGGCGGCCACTTCGTGGCGTGTGTACCTGGCGGCGGCCGCAAGCGCCGTGTCCCTCCCGTTGGTCGGGGTTGAGGAAGTCGATCCGGAGCATCGCGACGGGCAAAAAGGCCGGGGCTGCAAGCAACACGAGAACACGTCACGAAGTGACCGCCTCCCGCGCAGGGGGTCTACTGCTACTCTTGAGGGCATGATTAAGGGGCTCACTCTACTGCGTCGGGCGGGCACTCCCGAGGCGTTCGACCGGCTGCGCAGCTTCTTTGCAGCTGTCGGTTTTGAGCCGGGGTCGGGCTGGGAGAACGAGCAAGGCCGCGGCGCGAGCTTCCGCACGCCGGTGGGCGCGATCGAATGGATCGATTGGATCGATTCGCTGAATGGCACAACCAAGTCGCCGTCTGATCTGCTGGTCGAGGTGACCGGGCTGGGCGCGGTGCGCGATGCGGCGGAGGCCTGGCTGCGAGCTGAAATGCGAGTTGAGAATCAAGCCGGGTTCAACGAGGCGGCTCTTGCCGCGCGCCTGAAACCGATCGACCAGCTGGAACACTGGAAGACGGAGCTGTTCACGGTGGAGCCGGTGCCTGGGGTTCCGATCGTTTTCTGGCAATGGGTTGATCCGCTGCGCGGCAAGCCCGCGGCGATCGAAGGCGACCTGATCGCGACTGGCATGCGCTTCGCCATCGTGGTCGCGCGCTGGAATGCCGTCATCACTGACCGCTTGCTGCAGGGCTCGCTCGATGCGCTGCTGCGCTCGGGCGCAAAGCGGGAGGAGATCGAGATTGTGCGTGTGCCGGGCGCGTGGGAGATTCCCTCGGCCGCGCGCGCGCTGGCGGAGAGCGGCCGCGTGGATGCCGTTGTGACCCTCGGCGTGCTGCTGCGTGGCGAGACAGCGCACTACGAAGCCATTTACACCGAAGTCGCGCGCGGCATCGGCCAGTCGCAGCAGGAGACCGGCGTGCCGCACTCGTTTGGCGTGCTGACCTGCGAGACGCTGGAGCAGGCGCTCGACCGCGCGGGGCTGAAGGCTGGCAACAAGGGCTTTGAGGCGGCAACCGCTGCGATCGAGATGGTCTCGCTGCACCGCAGGATTGCGGCCAAGTGAGCGCACCCACAGGCAAGCGCCGCAAGAGCCGCGAGCTGGCGATGCAGATGCTCTTCCAGGCGGACGTGGGCAAGCAGGCTCCCGAGCAGGTGCGCAAGAGCTTCTGGGAGGCTCGCGACGAGGTTGAGCCCGATGTGCGCGGTTTTGCCGAGGACCTGTACCGCGTTGCCAATGTGAAACAAGACGAGATCGCCGCGCTGATCACCACGCACGCGCAGAACTGGCGGCTGGAGCGTATGCCGGCGGTCGATCGCAGCGTGCTCCGCATGGCCATTGCCGAGATGCTGGGCTTTCCCGGGACGCCGGCGCCCATCGTCATCAATGAGGCGCTCGAAATTGCGCGGCGCTTTTCAGCGCTTGAGTCGATCAACTTTTTGAACGGCGTGCTGGACGCGGTCGCGCGTTCGCAGCGAGAGCCTTGGGAGCCGGCAGAACGGCGGCGCGGGTGAGGATTCGGAGGAGGGCTCGGCTGGCGTGTTTCGTTCTGGGTGCCGGGGTGTTGCTGGCCGGCTGTACGCAGCACGCGTCGGAGGCCGACAAGGCGGCCGCGGCGCAGGAGGCCGCGCAAAAGCAGCAGCTGGCCGATGAAGCTGCCGCGGCACGCAAGGGCATCAGCGCGGCCGAGGGCCAACTCGCCGAGTTGCCGCCGCCGTCTAAGGGCCGCTACCTGCAGGTGCACTCTGTCGAGGCGTGGAGCAATCCCTTTTTGATCGTAGGCCGGAAGGTGATTACGCTGCGCATCGTCGGTCAGTCGACGGGCGAAACCCTGCCGAATGGCGTGCTGCCCCAGCAGAAGTTGCGCCCGGCGGGGCCGACCAAGCGCGAGCTGACGCTGCGTCTGATCGACCTGCCGGAAGCCCTCGCCGCGCTCAAGGAAGAGAGCTGGGCCTACGGGCGGGTGGTGGCGGTAGAAGAAGACCCGGCGACGCCCAGGAAAGAGCGCCCGCAGATGCGCCGCAACCTGGAGGCGGTGATCGCGATGCTGAACGACCTGGATGTTGTGGTCGACGAGTGGCCGTACGGGCCGAGATAGCCTGCGCTACCACAAACACCCTGAATGCTGCGCCACCTGCCCTGGAAACGGCGCAAAGCTCTCGCTGCAAAAGGGTTAGGCTTCAGGCGCAGGGTCGAAACAGGCGGAACCGGAATGTTCCACGTGGAACAATTTTCGCGCTTCGAGCCCACCGGTCTTCGAATCGGATTGTTCCACGTGGAACAATCTGACGTTTCGCTAGGGCGCGCTGGCATGGGGCGCTGGCCAGCGCGCTGTTAGGATGAGCGCGTGCACTCCCCCGCATTTCCCATTTTGCAGCCCGGTTCGCGGGCTGCGCGCGAGACGTTCGGCGCGAGCGAAGCGCTGGCTGCGGCGCTGCGGCGCATAGTGCGCGGCGAGGTGCGGTTCGACGCGGGCACGCGCGCGCTGTATGCGACCGATGCTTCAAACTACCGCCAGGTGCCGGTGGGGCTGGTGGCGCCGCTCGATGTGGAGGATGTGATCGCGGCGATGGCGGTGTGCCGCGAGCATGGCGCGCCGGTGCTGGCGCGCGGCGCTGGCACAAGCCTTGCCGGGCAGACCTGCAATGCGGCGGTGGTGTTTGACTACTCGCAATATATGCGGCGCGTGGGCGCTGTGGATGGCGCGGCGCGGACGGTTGCAGTGGAGCCGGGCGTGGTGCTGGACCGTGTGCGCGAAGCGGCGGAGCAGCATGAGCTGACGTTTGCGCCGGACCCGGCGACGCACTCACGCTGTACCCTCGGCGGCATGATCGGCAACAACAGCTGCGGCGTGCACGCATTGATGGGCGGCAAGACGGTCGACAACATCGAGGCGCTCGACGTGCTGCTGTACGACGGCACGCGCATGACTGTCGGTGCGACGAGCGACGCGCAATTGCAGGCGGCGATCCGCGAGGGTGGGCGGCGCGGCGCAATCTATGCAGGGTTAAAAATTCTGCGCGATACGTATGCCGAGGAGATTCGGGGGCGGTTTCCGCGGATTCCGCGGAGGGTGTCGGGCTACAACCTGGACGAGCTGCTGCCGGAGAACGGGTTTCATGTAGCGCGGGCGCTGGTTGGCAGCGAGGGTACCTGCGTGACGGTGCTGGGCGCGACGCTCCGGCTGGTGCCGAGCCCGCAGCATCGGCAGCTGGTGGTGCTTGCGTTCGCGGACCAGTTTGTCGCGGCCGATGCGGTGCCGCGGGTGCTGGAGTCGGGGCCGATTGGCCTCGAAGGTTTCGATGGATTGATGGTCGACATGATGCACCGCAAGCGGCTGGCGCAGGAAGATGTTGCGCTGCTGCCGCCGGGGCGGGGTTACCTGCTGGTGGAGTTCGGCGGTTGGACGGCTGCGGAGGCGCTTGAGAAGGCACAGGCATTTGTAACCGAAGCAGAACAGATGCCGAAGGTGATGAGCGTAGCACGGTTTGACGGGGCCGAGGCAGCGCGGGTGTGGCGGGTGCGGGAGCAGGCGCTGGGGGCGACCGCGTTTGTGCCGGGCGAGCCGCACAGCTGGGAGGGATGGGAGGACGCGGCTGTGCCGCCGGCTGCGCTCGGTCTGTATCTGCGACAGTTACAAATATTGATGGAGCGCTACGGCTACCGCGCGCCGATGTACGGACACTTCGGGCAGGGCTGTGTGCACATGCGCATCAACTTCGACCTGGCGAGTGCCGCCGGACTTGCAAAGTACCGCGCGTTCATCGATGAGGCGGCAGATATCGTGCTCTCGCATGGCGGGTCGCTCTCGGGCGAGCATGGCGATGGGCAGTCGCGGGCGGCGTTGCTGCCGAAGATGTTCGGGGAGCGCTTGATGGGGGCGTTCCGCGAGTTCAAGGCGCTGTGGGACCCGGAGAACCGGATGAACCCGGGCAAGCTGGTGGACCCGGTGGAGGTATACTCGCCGATCGAGAACATCCGTAACGGTGACGGTTACAGATCGGCGACGCCGCAGACCTGGTTCCAGTTTCCGAACGACGGCGGCTCATTTGGCGAGGCGGCGATGCGGTGCGTGGGCGTAGGCGCGTGCCGCAAGGAGCATGCGGGCACGATGTGCCCGAGCTACATGGCGACTGGGGAGGAGCGACACTCGACGCGCGGGCGCGCTCACCTGCTGTGGGAGTTGATGCAGGGCGATGTGCTGGGTGACGGGTGGGCGAACGAGGATGTGAAGGAGGCGCTGGACCTGTGCCTGAGCTGCAAGGCCTGCAAGACCGAGTGCCCGGTAAATGTGGATGTGGCGACGTACAAGGCGGAGTTCCTGGCGCATTACTACGAGGAGCATGCGCATCCGCTGCGGGATTACGCGTTTGGACGGATGGACCAGTGGGCACGCCTGGCTGCGTCGTGGCCAAATGTAACAACCAGAGTGGCAAATGCGGCGCTCGGGTTTCCGGGCGCGCGAGCACTGACGGGGAAACTGCTGGGGCTGGCGCCGGAGCGGGCGCTACCGCGCTTTGCAGCGCGGTCTTACCAGAGCGCGCTGCCTCGAATATCTGTAACAAAGACAGTTACAGATAGAAAACCCGTGATGCTGTGGCCCGATACCTGGAACAACTACTTTAACCCGCAGGCGCTGCAGGCAGCGGAGCGAGTGCTGCGGCATGCGGGGCTCGCGCCCTGGACGCCGCGCGAGCATGTCTGCTGCGGGCGGCCGCTGTATGACTTTGGCATGCTGCGGGAGGCGCGCGGGTATCTGGAAGGCATCCTCGACCGGTTTGCGGCGGAGATCGATGCGGGACTGCCGTTCGTGTTTCTGGAGCCGAGCTGCGCGAGCGTGTTTACCGAGGAGCTGGTGAACTTCTTCCCGCAGGACGCGCGGGCGCAGAGGCTTGCTGCGCAAACACGGTTATTTGCGGACGCGCTGGTTGAGTTTGCGCCTGAATATAGGCCTGCATGCGTGAGCGAGAGCGGAGCGTTGCTGCATGGGCACTGCCACCACAAGGCGCTGGGCCGGCTGGATGCGGAGCGCGCCTATCTGGAGCAGGCATGTGGAACCGTGACGGCGCCAGATACAGGGTGCTGCGGCATGGCGGGGCCGTTCGGGTTCGAGCGGGAGAAGTATGCGGTGTCGCAGAAGCTAGGGGAACGGGTGCTGCTGCCGGCGGTGCGCGCGGCCGGGGCGGAGACGCTGGTGGTGACTGGCGGGTTCTCGTGCCGGGAGCAGATCTGGCAGGGGACGGGAAAGCGCGCGCTGCATGTAGCGGAGGTGCTGGCGATGGGGATCGGCGGGTAGGTCGTGTCTGGATGGATCGCTGTGCGAAGGATCTTGTACGTCGGCGGAAAAGCAGATCCTTTGGCGCAAGCGCTACCGCTGCGCTCAGGATGGCAAATCTCTTGTAGTGCGAACCGCAGATCCTTCGACTGCGCAGGTCTCGCGGATGCGAGACCTGCTTCGCTCAGGATGACCTAGAAGTGGTCTCATAAATAGCTTTGCGGCTTCGGCGGTCTGTGTGAGACCCGCTTCGGCGGCGGGTCTCATCCGAGCCCTCGCGGGGCTTTGCGGGTTTATGAGACCACTTCTAGTGTTTGGTGAGTTCTAAGTGCTGCACGTGGAAGAAAATTGCCGTCTGCTCAACTTAGAAGTGGAAGCCGACCTCGGCGGTGAGGGCGCGCGGGGTGACGTAGTGTGTGCCGCTGAAGGTAGAGAGGAAGTTATAGAGCGCGTACTTGTTGGCAATGTTGACGCCGGTCAGGCGCAGGCTCCACTTGTACTGGTCTCCTTTGAAGAGGTCGTCGGAACCCAGGGACACATCGAAGAGGCTGCGACCGGCGATGCGGGGTGGGTTCTTATCGTCATTCTCGGTGTTGGCGCGGGGAATGTTGACGAGGCTGGAGGTGAGCTGTGAGGCGAGGCACTGGTTCGGCAGCGCCTGCGTGGGCGTGGCCTTGACACCGGCGCAGACCAGGCCTGCTTCAAACTGCTGGTCGGCGCTGAGGCCGCTCAGGTCGATGAACTGCTGCCCGTTTGGCCCCGGTATGCTGAAGCTCGCGCAGCCGGAGTTGGCGCCGGGAATGTCGTTGTAGCAGGGTACCGAGCCGGCCACGAGACCACTGTCATAGCGCCAGTTGAAGCCGAGCCAGGGAGAGAACTTCACCGGCAGCTGGTACTGCAGGTGGGTGGTCTGGCCGAACTGCTGGTCGTGGTCGATGCGGAACGGCGTGTTGGCAAAGCCGTTGCCCGGGGTTGCGCCGGCGCCCGCGGTCTGCGGATTGAAGAAGCGAGCGGCCACCGACGAAAGCGAGACGTACGCGCTCAGGTGGTGCAGGTCGACCAGATCGGCGCGGATTGCGTAGCCGGGGATTTTGGAGTTGTGCCAG
The DNA here is from genome assembly GCA_965276605.1 of Acidobacteriaceae bacterium. Lineage (GTDB taxonomy): Bacteria > Acidobacteriota > Terriglobia > Terriglobales > Acidobacteriaceae > EB88. The sequence goes on along the minus strand of OZ255619.1, from coordinate 3,928,267 downwards.
TCGATGGGGAAGAAGATGGGCGTGTTGCCGAGGATGCTGAAGTCAAAGGCATTGTGCGTGTATTTCCAGATGTAGTCGCCGGTGACGACGAAGTGGTTGCCGATGGCCTGGGTGAGGCCGGCGTGGAACTCGTTGCGGAAGCCAGGCTGCTCGATGGTATTGGTGACGCCGGGCTGGCAGGCGAGCAGCGGGTTGAGCACCGGGTCGCCGCAGCCGATGCTGGAGACAACGAGGTTTTCGTTGAACGGCGTTTCGAGCGTGCGTGCGTAGGAGACGCGCAGCACGGTGTTGGTGGGCTTGAAGCTGTAGGAGATGCCGGCGCGCGGCTCCGGCTGTCGGGAGATGGTGAGGCCGTTGTAGAGATCACCACGCATGCCAAGCCGGAAGTTCCAGTTGCCGGCCTTGATCTGGTCCTCGACGTAGAGGGCAAGCTCCTTGACGTCGGTGTGCCCGAAGAACTGGTAGTTAGTTCCATTGCGTGTGAGGTCATAGGGCAGCAGGTTGGGGTCAAAGGGCGTGGTGCTGGCTGCATTGTCGGCCGTGTTGCTCTGGTAGCCGCTGGCCGCGCACTGCGAGGGATCGGTAAAGCCGGGCACGCCGGCGCCAGTGTCATCGATGCAGGGCGAGTTGAGGGTCGGGTTGATGACGCCGAGGCCGTCGTGCTCCCGCAGGAAGGTTTGCTGATAGACCGCGCCGGCCTTGATGGTGTTCCTGCCGTGCACGATGGAGAGATCGGAGCGGACACCGGCGTTGAGCAGTGTGCGCGCCTGGGTGATGGTCTCATTCTGGAGCGGGCTGATGTCGGAGAAGACATTGCCGCTGGGGTAGTAGTTGTAGCTGTCTTTGCGAACGAACGGTGCGAAGTTGAAGACGGCATTGCTGCCGATCAGACGAGTGTAGGTCGGCGCGATGTTGAAGGTCTCGATCTTCGAGTGCTGGTCGGTGGGGGCAAGCGGGGCGCCGGTCACCGGGTCGGTTACGCCGGCTTCGAGATTGTCGAAGGTGTTGGGCGTCTGGAACCAGGAGCGGCTGTAGTTGAGGTCGAGATGGACTGAATCGGCCTGGGTGAACTGCCGGTCGATGCGATCGAAGACATTCTCCTCGTTGCCGCGGTCGTGCAGGACGGCGAACTCAGGCGAATCGAGAAAGCGGCTGGTGTTCAGGCCGTCGATCTCAAAAAAGTTGCCGAACTTTTCCGTTCCGTAGCCTACATCGATGCCGCCGGTCACGGTGCCGAACGTGCCGTAGGAGGTGGTGATGCTGCCGGTGGGTTTGGTGAGGCCGAGGCCGGAGCGGGTGGTGACCTGGATGACGAGCGAGGTCTTGTCGCCGTACTCGGCCGGGGGCGCACCATCGATGACCTGGATGGACTGCACGGCGTTGGATGGAAGCTGGTTCGAGAAGACCTTGCTCTGCTGGTCGCTGATGGCCTGGCCATCGATGGCGAAGGTGTTGGAGGCGTGATCGCCGAGGCCGTGCAGCAGGCCGTTGGAGTCGGCCGAGACGCCGGGCGCGGTGAGCGTGACGATGGAGGAGAGGGCAGAGGTGGGCTCCTCGAGCGGCAGCCTGGCGAGCGTGCTGCGGTCGACGGTGGTCTCCATGCCGGTGCCGGTGTTGACGAGGTCGGAGCCCTCGACGGTGATGTTCTGCGCGGCGCCGCCTACCTGCAGTGTGGATTTGAGGGTGACGGGGATGCCGGTGGAGATAGTTGCGTCCTGGGTAACGGCGCCGAAGCCTGGTGCGGTAACGACGAGGTGATAGTTGTTGAAGGGCAGATTAGGAAAGCTGTATTGGCCGGTGGCGTCGGCAGTGGTGCTGCGGGTGTAGCCGCTGACGGGATTGGTGATGCTGACGATGGCGCCGGGGATGACGGCGCCGGTGCTGTCGCTGACGGTGCCGGCGATGGACCCGGCATGGATGGCGCTTTGCGCGAGCAGCGCGGCGGGCGCCAGTGCGAATGCGAGGGCCACGGGCAGTTTGGCCCGGTGTGAGGGAAAGAACATGGTGCCTCCTGAAGCAAGGGGAGCAGGCGATGAGGGGAGCGCCCTCACCTGTTCGCTCGTGCTTGTCGAGGCGGGACGCTTAAACGATGGGCGCGAGCGTGCGGGCGGGCGGGGGACGGATGCGGCGCGCGGCGCGGAAGACGGAGAAGCCGGCGCAGGCAGCGGGGTCGGCGAGGGCGCCCATGCTGGCAAGGAAGAGGCTGGCGGCGACGGTGACGGCCGAGTGCAGGGCGACGTGGGCGGCGACGCAGAGCGGGCAGTGGGCCGGGTCGGTCGCGCTGCCGGAGTGCGCGTGGGCGACCTCGACCGTCATGAAAACGAGCAGGACGCAGCAGAGCGCGAGGGTCAGGAGCTTGCCGAGTTTGGAGAAGGACGGCATGGGTGGTTTGAGGGACGGGCTTATTGCGAAGAGTATAGCAGTAAGATGGGAGAGCGCTACGCAGGCAATCTGCGTAAGCGTGGATGTTTTCTTTGATGGAGAGATGGAGCGGGATGGCGACGTTGATACGCAACACGCGGCAGAAAGAGGCGATACGGAAGGCGTTTGCCACGGCGGCTCGGCCTTTGTCGCCGGAAGAGGCGCAGGCGGAGGCGGCAAAGGCGGTAGAGGGCATCAGCGTGGCGACGATCTATCGCAATATCCACGCGCTGGTTGAGGATGCGTGGCTGTCGCCGGTGGAGGTGCCGGGGGAACCGGCGCGATACGAGATTGCCGGCAAGGGGCACCATCACCACTTCCACTGCGAGCGCTGTGGGCGGATTTATGACCTGGAGGGCTGCACGCTGCAGCCCCGGCCGAAGCTGCCGGTGGGCTTCCGGCTGACGGGGCATGAGCTGTTCCTGTATGGGCTGTGTGCGGCGTGTACGAGGGTGATGCGCCCCGCTTAGAGCATTTTCACAGTTACTGTGATCGATCTGAGCTGAGTGGCATGCGGCTTTCTTGACGGAAAAGCCGCGGCGAGTTCCACTCATGGGCTTACACCTACTGTGAAAATGCTTTAGCCGGCGTGGATGCCGGTGACGAGCAGGACGATGGCGACGCCGGTGGCGAGCGAGAGCAGCTGTAGGAGAACCGGGCGGAGACGAGAGCTGGACTGGAGTTCGGGCAGGAGGTTGACGCCGGCGATATAGAGGAAGCTGGCGGCGCTGACCGGCAGCAACCAGCGAAAGACGCTGGAGCCGCCCTCGCCCAGCAGGAGTACGGCGCCTGCGCCAAGCAGAGCGGGGATGCCGGCGATGACGGCAAAGCGCATGGCCCGCGCGGGCGTGAGTCCGAGGTGGAGCAGGACGGCGACGTCGCCGAGCCGGTGGGGAACCTCATGCAGCGCGACAGCGAAGGCGGTAAGCAGGCCGAGGCGCGGGTGGACGGCGAAGGCGGTAGCGATGGCGGTACCGTCGACGAAGCTGTGCAGCGAGCTGCCGACGAGCAGGTTGAGAGGGCGCATGGATCGGCTGTGCAGGTGCGCGCAGGCAGGTGTGTGTACGGCGTGGTGGCCGGTGGTCGCGAGTGGTGATGGGGGCTCGGCGGCCAGGCCGGTGAAGGCCTGGAAGAGGCGCTCGATGGCAAAGAGGGTCAGCAGGGTGGCGCCGGTGGCGAGCCAGACGCCGCGGCCGTTGCCGAGCGCGTCGACGGACTCGGGCAGCAGGTGCAGCAGGGCGGTCGAGAGCAGGACGCCGACGGCGAGGCTGACGAGATAGGGGAGCTGCCTGCGGAGCTGCTGCTCGCGGCGGCGCAGCAGCCACGCGGCAGCGATGGCTACGGCTTGCACGGCGAAAACAGCGGCGAGCATGAGCACGGCGGGTCCAGTCTGCGGAGAGCGGTGGCGGTGGGCAGGGTGTCGCTTGTTGCGAATCTGTATGCAATTAGGATGGTACATGAGCGGTGGCGATGAAAAGCTGCGCGTTGCGGGCGGGTTGGGTCGGGAGGCCTGTTACGCGCGTGCCGCAGCGGCGGTTGCCGGGCATCCTCTATAATTCGTAGAAGGCAGGGTCTGCTCGAAAACGAGCGACGCCGCATCAGGTGACATGCGCATCGACAGGCACAGCGATACCGGGCGGAAGAATGGCAGATTTAAGGGCTGGCTTTTGCAAGCGCCCTTGCCGCGCCTGTTTGCCCTGTGCATGCTGCTGTTGAGCTTTGCCGTGGTGTGCTGGGGGCTGCATGACAAGCTGTCGCTGTATGCGCCGCCCCATGCGGACCAGCCCGTGGCAAAAGCCAAGCTGCTGACGGACCAGGAGCGGACGCCACAGGTAAGTGCCGCCGCACCGCGGCCGCCGCTTCCTCTGGCGCCAGTGCTGCTGCTTTTGTTTGCGGCTGTTGTACGTACTTTGCTGGACCTCATGCCGCAGTGGAAGTTGCGTGAGCCGCGCATGGTCCGGCGCAAGGTACCGCCTCTTCCTGAGGCACTCCACCGGCGTCCCCCGCCGGTTCGCGTTCGCGCGTGTCTGGGTGCTGCTCCGGCTCTGTTGCCGGTGCTCGCCTAGCTTCTTTTTCGTTTCTTAGAAAAGTGAACAGTGTAAGCTGCGGGCCTGGTATGCAGGCCTGCACTGTGGAGTGGATGCTCGTATGCAAATGCGATGGTTTCGAGCCGGTTTGCGTCTTGTGGCGCCCGGCTGCCTGGGTTGTCTTGTGCTGGCGGGGTGCCACGGCGGATCGGGCGCCGAGCAGAGTGCGTCTGCGCCGCCGGCTGCGGCGGTGGCTGCGGTGCAGCGCGGGGATATTGCGCATGTGTTGAGCGTGGCCGGGCAGTTTCAGCCGTTCCAGATGGTGGATGTGCACGCCAAGGTATCAGGCTATGTGCGGCATATCTATGTCGATATCGGCGACCGGGTGCATGCGGGGCAGACGCTTGCGACGCTGGAGGTTCCGGAGCTGAATGCGCAGTATCGCGGGACGCAGTCGGAGGCTTTGCGGTCGAAGGATGCGATCACGGCGGCGGAGCAGGATGTGAGCCGGGCGAAGTCGCTGCAGGCGGCGCTGGGCGCGAACTACAAGCGGCTGAAGAAGGCCTCGGACGAGCAGCCCGGGGTGATTGCGGCGCAGGAGCTCGAGAACGCGCAGTCGCAGGCCGAGGCCTCGCAGGCGCAGGTGGATGCGGCGACGGCCGCACTGAGCGGCGCGAAGCAGGGCGCAGATACGGCGACCGCGGATCAGGAGAGGGTGGGCGCGCTGCAGGCCTACAGCACGGTGCAGGCGCCGCTGACCGGCGTGGTGACGTGGCGGTACGCGGATACGGGCGCGCTGATCCAGGCGGGGACCAGCTCGGACACGCAGAGCCTGCCGCTGATCAAGCTGTCGCAGAGCGATGTGCTGCGGCTGCGGGTGCCGGTGCCGGAGGACGCGGTGAAGTACGTGCACGTGGGCGATCCGATGACGATCCGAGTGGATGCCCTGGGGCGAAACTTCGACGGCAAGGTGGTGCGCTTTACCCGCAACCTGGACCCGAGCACGCGCACGATGGAGACCGAGGTGGATGTGCCCAACCCGACGCTTGCGATTACGCCGGGGATGTACGCGAACAGCTACCTGCAGCTGGACCACCGCGAGAACGTGCTGACGCTGCCGATTGCGGCGGTGCAGGGCTCGGGCGCCAGCGGCAAAGTGCTGGTGCTGAATGCGAATAACGAGATCGAGCAGCGGAGTGTGCAGATGGGGCTGCGCGGTTCTGTGCTTGTCGAGGTTACAGATGGCCTGCGGGCAGGAGACCGGGTGGTGGTGGGCGATGCAAGCCGCTTTCACGACGGCCAGCGCGTGACGCCGCGTATGCAGCAGGAACCGGCCAGCGATGTGATGCGTGAAGAAGGCGGGATGACCGACCCGCAGGCGCCTAGCAGTGATACGGGTGGGGGTGGCGAGTAATGCCGAAGTTTGCGCTCCGCTATCCGTTTTTCATCCTGATGCTGTGCCTGATGGTGCTGGTGGTCGGCGTGGTGAACACGACGACGATGCCGGTTGATCTGTTTCCGGAGATCGACATTCCGGTGGTGGTGGTGGCGACGTTCTACTCCGGCATGCCGCCGAAGCAGATCGAGGCCGACATCACCGATACCTTCGAGCGGTTCTTTACGCTCGGCGCAAACATCGACCATATTGAGTCGCGCTCGCTGACAGGCGTGAGTTTGATCAAGGTGTACTTCCGTCCGGGGACCGATCCGAACTCGGCGGTGAGCAATATCTCGAGCCTGGCGCTGGCCGATCTGCGGCGTTTGCCGCCGGGCACGCTGCCGCCGGTGGTGCTGGGCATGACGGCCTCGAGCCAGCCGATCTGCCTGGTGACGCTGAAGGGCAAAGGCCTGAATGAGACGCGACTGAAAGACCTGGCGCAGTTCCAGGTGCGCAACCAGATTGCCAACGTGCCGGGTGCGTCGGTGCCGCAGCCGTTTGGAGGACGCTACCGGCAGATCCAGGTGTTTGTGGACCCGCTGAAGCTGGAAGCGCACGACATGAGCCTGATGGATGTAGTGAACGGGGTGAATGACTCGAACCTGATCCTGCCGGCGGGCGATGTGCGCATCGGCACGCGCGACTTCAATATCTACGCGAACGCGCAGGTGCCGACACCGGAGCAGATCAACTCGCTGCCGTTGAAGTCGGTCGGCAATGCTTCGGTGCTGGTGGGCGATATCGGGCACGCCGAGGACTCGGGCGCGATCCAGACCAACATTGTGCGCATCGATGGGCAGCACTCAGTGTATGTGCCGGTGCTGAAGCAGGCGGGCAAGAGCAACACCATCACGATTGTGAACGGGATGCGGGCGGCGATTGCAAAGCTGGTCGATATACCGGACTCGCTCAAGACAGCGGTGGTGTTCGACCAGTCTGTATTTGTGAAAGGCGCGATCAAGAACCTGATGAAGGAAGCGGGCATCGGACTGCTGTTGACCGGGGTCATGATTCTTATCTTCCTGGGCAGCGGCCGTGCGACGATCGCGGCGCTGATCGCAATTCCACTAGCTGTGCTGACCTGTTTGTTGATTGTGAGCGGCATGGGCGGATCGATCAACACGATGCTGCTGGGGGGACTCGCGCTGGTGCTCTCGCGATTGATCGATAACTCGGTCATTGTGCTTGAAAATATCTTCCGCTTTATGGAAGAGGGCGCGACGCCGGAGAAGGCGGCGGCGGATGGCGGAACGGAAGTGGCGCTGGCCGTGCTGGCGGCAACGGTCACGACATCGATCGTTTTCTTCCCGGTATTTCTGCTGGATGGTGTGAGCAAGTACCTGTTCACCGACCTTGCGTACGGGGTCGTGTTCTCGATCTTCGCGTCGTATGCATTTTCAATGACGCTGGTGCCGCTGTTCTGCGCGAAGTTCATTCATCCGCATGCGAAGGACGGCGAGAAAAAGCCTTCGCTGTTCCAGCGGGGCGTGGATGCGTTCAATCGCGGGTTCGGCAAGATGCTGGAGACGTATGAGGGGCTGGCGTACCGGACGCTGCGCAGGCCAGGGCTTTCGACCGCCGTCATGCTGGGTGGAACGTTCCTGGTGATCGCGCTGTTCGCGCCGTTTCTTGGACGCGCTTACTTCCCGCGCACCGACCCGGGCCAGTTCGTGATCAACGTCAAGATGCCAAGCGGTACGCGCATCGAGGTGAGCGACCAGTACATTGCAAAGGTGGAGCAGGTGATCCGAAAGGTTGTGTCCGCGGACGACCTGGGGATGATCGTTTCAAACCTCGGCATCACGCCCGATCTTTCGGCGATTTACACACCGAACGCCTCGATGGATACGGCGTTTGTGCAGGTGAGTCTCAAGGAAGACCACAAGCTCGGAAGTTATGCGTATATCGCGAAGGTGCGCAGTGCGATTGCGTCACAGCTGCCGCAGTTGACGACTTACTTTCAGGCGGGCGGGCTGGTGGACTCGGTGATGAACCAGGGGCTGCCGGCGCCGATTGATCTCGAGATCAGCTCGAACGACCAGGAGGCTGCGTTTGCACAGGCGCAGAAGCTGGCTGACAAGCTGCGCGGACTGAGCACGGTGTCGGACGTGTATATCCCGCAGGACCTGAAGTATCCGGGCCTCGAGCTCGATATCGACCGCGAGCGGGCGAGCCAGATCGGGCTGTCGCCGAAGAGCGTGGTCGATAACGTGATTACCGCGCTGACTTCCAATGGAGTTATCGCGCCGAGTTACTGGGTCGATCCCGATACGGGCAACAACTACATGCTTACGGTGCAGTACTCAAACCAGCAGATCGGCCATATGAATATGGAGGAGCTCGAAGATATTCCGCTGCGGGGGACCGACAGCAAGAGTTACACGCCGCTGCGGTCGGTCGTGTTTACGAAACAGATCAACACGCCAACGGAGGTTGACCACTACCAGTTGCGGCGGGTGATCGACGTGTATGTGCAGCCGCGCACCGAGGCGCTGAACGCGGTGAGCGCGCAGGTAAACAAGCTCATCAAGGATGTGCCGACGGCGCACGGCATGCGGGTGCTGGAGCATGGCGCGGTCGAGAGCATGAACACCGCGTTCCAGCGGTTCGGACTGGGCCTGGTGCTGGCGGTGGCGCTCGTGTACCTGATCCTGATGGCGCAGTTCACCTCGTTTATCGATCCGTTCATTATTCTGATGGCGGTGCCGCCGGGGCTAGCCGGGGTGATTGTGCTGCTGGTGCTTACGGGCTCCACTCTCAATGTGATGTCGTTGATGGGCGTGATCATGATGGTCGGCATCGTGGTGTCGAACAGCATTCTGATTGTCGAGTTCGCGGGGATTCTGCGCAACGAAGGCATGACGTATGCGAATGCGGTGGTGCAGTCGTGCAAGATTCGTCTGAGGCCGATTCTGATGACGTCGCTGGCGACGCTGCTGGGCATGATTCCGCTGGCGCTGGGGTTGGAAGCGGGCAGCGAGCAGTATGCGCCGCTGGCGCGTGCGATTATCGGCGGGCTTGCGGCGTCGGTGGTGGTGACGGTGTTCCTGGTGCCGACGGTGTACATGCTGGTGCATGGGCGCGAGGACCGGCAACGCGAGGCAGAGCAGGAAGGAGGGACGGCCTGATGCAGCGAAGCATAGTGTGTTGGGGGCTTGTGGTGTGCGCTTTGCTGGTGGCGCAGGGGGCAGGCGCGCAGGCGTCGCTGCCGAGTGTGCCGGAGGCGAGGCTTGCGGCAGTGCCCGGACTGGCGCTGCAGGCAGGTGCGGTTGCGGCGCAAAGCCAGAGTGCGCCGCAACCGGCGAGCGTTGCCGGCCTGCCCACGCTGACGCGCGCGCAGGCGGAGGCGATGGCGCTCAAGAACAATCCGCGCATCACGGTGAGCCACCTTGTCTCGCTGGCGCAGAAGCAGGTGGTGCGGGAGTCGCGTTCGGGCGAGCTGCCGCTGGTGAATGGGAGCCTGACAGCGGAGGGGGGAAATGATGGGAGCCGCATTGCATCGGGTTCGCTGAGCGACTCGCGCCTGCTGCAGCATGTGGGTGGAGGCGTTGCCGTGTCGCAGCTGCTGACCGACTTTGGACGCACGCACAACCTGGTATCGGCGTCGAAGCTGCAGGTACAAGCGCAGCAGGCGAACGAGCAGGCGACGCGCGAGGATGTGGTGCTGGTGGCGGACCAGGCGTTCTTCAGCGCGCTGCAGGCGCAGGCGGTGCTGCGGGTCGCGCAGCAGACGGTATCGACGCGGCAGGCGACGCAGACGCAGATTGGACAGTTGACGAAGAACAACCTGCGTTCGACGCTCGATGCCTCGTTCGCGGATGTGAATGTATCGCAGGCGCAGCTGCTGGTGCTGGATGCGCAGAACAGCGCGGATGCGGCGATGGCATCGCTTGACGAGGTGCTCGGCCTGGACCATGAACAGACGTACACGCTGGTGGAGGAGACAGCCGCGCCGCCACCGCCGCCGCCCGATGTGGATGTGCTGACGCAGATGGCGATCGCGCAGAGGCCGGACCTGCAGGCGCTGGTGGCGACGCGGAGCTCCGAGGAGAAGCTGAGCCGGGCGCAGAGCGAGCAGCGGCTGCCAACTGTAACCGCGCTCGGCACAGTTGGAGGGACGCCGGTGCGCAGCGGGCGCTACTTCATTTCAAGCTGGGATGGCGCGGCTGCGGCGAACGTGAATGTGCCAATCTTCAACGGATTTCTTTATTCGTCGCAGGCGAAGGAGACCAGCCTGCGGGCTAAAGCGACGGATGCGCAGTCGACTGCTCTACGGGATACGATTGTGCGCGACGTGCGGACGGCGTGGCTGGCGGCGAACAACAGCTTTGCGCGGATCGGCGTGACGGCACAGCTGCTGCAGCAGGCGAACCAGAGCCTGCAGCTGGCGCAGACGCGCTACAACCTGGGGCTGAGCTCGATCGTGGAGTTGAGCCAGGCGCAGCTGGCGCAGACACAGGCGGATATCGGCCACACCGATGCCGGGTACAGCTACCGGTCGGCGCTGGCGGCGCTTCAGTTCCAGACAGGGCAGCAGCAGTAGCGCTGCAGCGAGTCTGTTGCGAGCGGTGGTGACCGCGGCTGCCAGCAGTGGGCCGTGTCTGCGCGGGGTGTGTTTCTGATTGCGGTTTACTGTTGCATGGGGAGCGCCGTAGATTTGTAACCGGCGTTCTGCCAGAAGAGACGGTCGCTGCGCGGGAGCTCTCCGGAATCCCGAGCATGCGCGGCTCTGGCGGAGACCGGGAGGGTGCATAGCTATGCGTTTGCGAGCAAGTGCCGGAGTGCGGCTGTGGGCGGCTTGGATTGCGTTGTCAGTGCAGGCCGGAGCCCAGGTGACACATTATGACGCTGCAACGCTTGACCCGACGCGGAGTGCCGCCAGCTTGCGGCTGGAGCGGGACACGCACACTCCCCTGGCCGAGCAGTACATCTGGGCGAAAGACGATGCTGCGCAGGCACGCGCCGACGGCGGATGGACTGAGGACCGCAAAGAACCCGCCGCGCCGCGGTATTTTCGCAAGAGCTTTACGGTCGGCAGCGTGCCGGCGGCCGCAACCCTGTATATCGCCGGCCCGCGCAGCGTTCGGGTGTTTGTGAACGGAACGCTGGTCGGGACGGATGGGTTGAATCTGGATGAGCAGCTCGGCATGCGCACGTTTGCCGTGGATGTGGCGAAGGCGCTGCGGCCGGGTGCAAACCTGCTGGCGATCGAGGCCGAACGGGGCGCGTCGAAAGGCTTTGAGGCGAGTACTCGGGAGAGCTTTCAGCAGAGGCACGGGAAGGTTCTGGTAGCGAAGCTGGTTCCGGCTGCACAGGGCGTGAACGCGAAGCCGCTGCTGATCAGCGATGGCAGCTGGAAGAGCGCGACGCAGGCGCCCCAGGGGTGGGAGGCTGCTGCGTACGACGACCGGTCGTGGAGCGCCGCGGATGCGCTTGGCGGGATTGAAAGCTCTATTGAGTTTTTCCAGGCCAATGTAGACGGCGGCTTGTATGACTGGCCGGGCTACGACGGGATCTCTCCTTTCCTTGCGCAGTATGCGTTGCGCGCGGTGTCTGTCGGGCATGTTTTTGGGGGCCGAGGTTCGATTGACGGAGCGCAGACGCTGCAGACGGCGGGACCGGTTGATGTGCACGTGGAGCTGCCTGCCGCTTCGGTTCCGGCGCCGCAGGCGCCACAGGTGGTGCTCGACTTTGGGCGCGAGGTGGTGGGCCGGCTGAAGATTGCTTCGAGCAGTGCCGAGGCCTCGGACGTAGTGGTGCAGTATGGCGAGAGCCAAGCCGAGCTGCTGCGCGGCCCGTACCTGGGGCAGGACCCGGTGCATGTGCCGGCGGGGGCGAGCGCCTATGGGCCGAAGAGCGCGTTTCGTTATGCGCTGGTGCGCTTTACCGGGGGCAGGAGCACGCACTACAACGCGATCGAGCTCGCAGGCATTGCGTATCCGGTGGCGTGGAAGGGGTCATTCGAGTCCTCGGACGAGAACCTGAACAAGATGTGGGCGCTGGGTGCGTACACGGCGCACCTGTGTATGCAGGACGATATCTGGGACGCGCCGAAGCGGGACCGTGCACGCTGGATGGGCGACCTGGATGTAAGCGGGCGCACGATCAACGACGCGTTCGGCGACTCGTTCCTGATGGAAGACACGCTGAACGCGCTGCTGGGGCCGGCGCCGGTGCGCGGGCATGTGAACCAGATCGCCGGCTACTCCGCGTTCTGGTTTACGGGGGAGGCGGAGTATTACCGGACGCATGAAGCGCGGGCGCAGCTTGCGTCCGTCCACACGCGCATGGTGCAGCTGCTGCACCTGATGCAGGGCGAGCTGGATGAGCAGACGCTGTTTGCCGATCGCAGCGGGAACTGGCCCTTTGTCGACTGGTCGCCCGATCTGCACGCGAACACGGCGGAGGCGCGCCGGGCCACGCAGATGGAGTTCTACGCCGCGTTTGCAGAGGCAGCCTACCTGCTGCGCGAGCTGGGCGACACGACCGAGGCGGCGTACGCAACAAAGCAGGCGGAGCTGCTGCGCCAGGCAGCGCAGCAGCATCTGCGTGATGCGTCCGGGGCGTTCGGCGACCGCTGGCAGACGAATGCATACGCGGTGCTGAGCGGTGTCGCGGACAAAGACCAGTACGCGGCGATCTGGGCTCATTCGTTGAGCGGGGTGGGCACGACGAAGTACAGCACGCTGATCGTTACGCCGTATTACAACTACTATGTGGTGAGCGCGATGGCGCGGATGGGCCACCGGCAGCAGGCGCTGGACTGGATCCGGCAGTACTGGGGCGGCATGCTGGAGGAGGGCGCGACAAGCTTCTGGGAAGGCTACGATCCGGCTTGGTATCGCGATGACTTCCATGCTTCGCTCGAGGCCGACGAGATGTCGGGCTACCGGGTGAGCCTCGCGCATGGCTGGTCAAGCGGCGTGACCCCGTGGCTGATGGAGCAGGTGCTGGGCATCCACTCGACCGCGGCGGCGTTCCACGAGGTGTCGATTCGCCCCGACCTGATTGATCTGCGCTTCGCGAAGGGAGCGGAACCCACGCCGCGAGGGCTGCTCGGGGTCGCGATTGAACATGCGGGCGCGCACGGCGTATCTGTGGAGATCGACCTGCCGCCCGCAACGGTGGCGCATGTGGCGATGCCGGTGAGCCCGGGCGGGCAGGTGAGCCTGAACGGCAAGAGTGTGAAGGGTACAGCAGCCGAAGAGGGAACGCGGATGGTGGTGGAGCTCGGGCAGGCGGGGCATTACCGGTTGCAGAGTGAGTGATGCGCGATTGCGGACGGGGTCGGCTGGAGGTAATCGCCGTTACGGGTTGATCTCGTGCGGGTGCAAGGCTCACGTGAGCAGGGCTGACTCGAGTAGTGGGCCAATTTGGATTCATATGCGAGTCGGCGACGAGCGGGCGTTTTGGGTTATGAACCCAAAGGGGTAGAGGAGCTAAGCACTTTTATGTTCGAGCTTTTGCAATAGCTTGCGACCGCGCGCCCGCATGGCTGGAGTTCCGGTTCGCGTGAGAGTACGGATCAGGCCGGTGACCACTGGATGCAAAGAGGCGCATTGACTTGTCAGATCAGCCAGCCCCTGCATTGCAAAAGTCTTCACAATGGAACTCTTGTCCGCCAAATAGGATTGCAAGATGTCTGCCACGCGACAACATTCGGAGTCCGTAAGCTGCAAGCGCGGGAGTATCACAGCAAGGTGCCATCTCACTTCTTGCTGAGTCGTTTCTGCGAGTAGACCCAGCAATGGGGCGGTGTAAGGTTTTAAGAAGGATGTTCCTTCCCGAGAGAGTTTCTCTATGGCATCGGCTGCCCTCATACAAACGCGACTGTCTTCATCCCAGAGGCATCCCACGAGAAGCGAAGTAACTCTTGGTTGCTGCTCGACAACAGCAACAATTTCCGCCACTCTCCCAATAGACCTCCGATCTCCCCCCGAAAGCATCGACCGAATTTGATCTTTTGTGTGCATGCGGAGACCGCCAGTTCAACAGTATGCCGGAAGCTCACTTTGCCGCCGTAATATCCTCTTTGGAACGTCTTGTTTCACGCATGATAATGTCCTGTGCCATGCGCAGAGCTCCACAAGAAAATACTACCTATACGCCCTTTATGTAGAGTCCCCGTATGTGGCTCGAAACTGACCCACTATCCTCACTCGGGCTGAGCTGCATGCCGTTGAGTCAGAACGTTAGAATGTGCGGAGCTTGGCCGGGCAAGCACGAGGGCTGGCTTACGACACCATAGAGTGTGTATGGATTGCGCTATTGTCGCCGGATGTGTGAACGTTGCAGGAAAAGCTTTACAAAAGCTGTGACAAGGAGAGACCCCAATGAGCCGTTCCCACTCCCGCCGAAGTTTTCTCGCTTCCGCCGCCGCAACGGGTCTGCTTGCCGCGCAGAAGCTGTCTGCCCGTCCGCTACCTGTGGGTGCGCCTGGTTGGGCACAGGTTCCGGGCGCGACGCTGCCGGCGGGCTCGCAGTGGAAGAACGAAGGTGTGCTGGCGCTCGACAAGTCTCCATACGCGAAGTTGAAGAGTGTCCCGGTGCATGCCGTGACGATCCGCGAGGGCTTCTGGTCGCGCCGGCGCGTTACCAATGTCCAGTCGAGCCTGCCGAGCATGCGGCAGCAGCTGCTCGACCACGGGCGCATGGATAACTTTCTGCGGCTGGAGGGCAAATCGCAGGCGCCGCAGCGCGGGCCGGTCTACTCCGACTCCGATATTTACAAGTGGATGGAGGCTGCGGCGTTCGTGTTGCAGTCGCAGGACGACCCTGCGCTGCGGCAGGAGCTGGCCGGCATGACCGAGGTGATTGTTGCGGCGCAGGAGCCCGGCGGCTACCTGAATACCTACTACGTCGGCGACCGCAAGCCTGAGCGCATGCTGAACGACACGCAGCGCACCGGTCACGAGCTGTATAACATCGGCCACCTGCTGCAGGGCAGTATCGCGTACTATCGCGCGACCGGCGATGCGACGCTGCTGGAGGCAGGGCTGCGGTTCGTCGACGATTTTCTGATCCCGGCTTATGGCCCGGGCAAGAAGCCGATCGTCGCCGGACACCCGGAGATCGAGATGTCGCTGATCGAGCTGTACCGCACAACAGGGCGGCGCAGCTACCTGGAGCTGGCCGGCTACATTTTGCAGGGTGACACCAGGATCGAGCTCAAGCCGGCGCAGATTGTGTATATGTTCTGCGGGATTCCGTTTACCACGCGCACCAAGCTCGAGGGGCACGCGGTGCGTGCGATGTATGCCTGCTGCGGGGCGACGGACTACTACCTGGAAACCGGCGACCCGGCTTACTGGAAAACGCTGAACGTGCTGTGGAGCGATCTGTCAGAGCACCAGATGTATGTGACGGGCGGCGTGGGCGCGCGCCGCGATGGCGAGGCATTCGGCGACGCGTATGAACTGCCGAATGAGAGCGCGTACGGCGAGAGCTGCGCGGCGATCGGGAACATGATGTGGAACTGGCGGATGCTTGCGGCCTCAGGCGAGGCGCGGTTTACCGACGTGATGGAGCGGGCGCTGTACAACGGCATCAACTCCGGCATGTCGCTTGACGGGACCGAGTACTGCTACCGCAACCCGCTGGCGTTTGACCCGGCGACCGGCGACACGATTCGCCACCCGTGGTACGACACGGACTGCTGCCCGCCGAACCTGGAGCGCACTCTAGCGTCGCTACCGGGGTACTTCTACAGCATGTCGAAGGACGGCGTGTACGTACATTGTACGACAATGCCGACCTGGACTGGCGGCTGGCGAGCGGCACCGGGCTCCGGCTCAGGCAGCAGACCAACTATCCATGGGACGGGACGGTGAGCCTGTCGGTGGAGCCGGAGAAGGCGGAAGAGTTTACGGTGTTTGTGCGTATCCCGGCGTGGTCGCGGAACAGCACGGTGAAGGTCGACGGCACGCCTGTGGATGGTGTGGTGGCTGGAGAGTACCTTGCGATTCGCCGGCGTTGGTCGGGGCGGCAGACCGTCGAACTGGGGTTCGACATGCGGCCGCAGATGGTGAGGGCCAACCCTGAGGTCTCGGCCGATACGGGGCGCATCGCGTTGCAGCGCGGGCCGGTGGTGTACTGCATGGAGCACCTGGACCAGGCTGCGGGCGGGGCTTCGGCGCCGGAGCTTGCGCTCTACTCGGCGCATGCATCGGGTGAGACGACGGCGCGCTTCGAGGGTAGTCTGCTCGATGGAGTCGTTGTGCTGGAACACCCCGGCGTTGTCGCGAGAGCGGCGCAGGGCGATGCTTTGTATCAAGCCGCGGGCAGTGCGGAGCAGGCGAGTACGGCTGCGTCGCTGCGGCTGATTCCTTACTATGCGTGGGCCAACCGCGCGCCGGCTTCGATGCAGGTGTGGATCCCGGTGGTGCAGGCGTAGCGCGGGTTGTCTGGGTTTACTGGGGCGTCCAGTGGGGGTGGCTCGAGAAGAGGCCGCCCAGGTAGCCGAGCTGGTAGACGAGGAAGCTGCCGAAGCAGACGCTGACCAGGCCGGTGGCGACGCCAAGATAGCGGCTGACCTGGGGCATGCGGTCGCCGGCGTAGACCAGCGGCAGAGACATGGCGGCGGTCATGCACATCATACCGAGCAGGGTGCCTGCGCCAAAGATGAGCAGGTAGAGCACGGCCCAGAGAGGGCTATGAATGGTGGAGAGCACAAGCAGTGCGACCGCGGCTGAGCCGGCCAGTCCGTGGACCAGGCCAATGGCGAGCGGACGCAGACACTGGAAGGCGCCGTAATTTGTGATGGTGCTGCGAAAGATGCTGGTACGCGGCGTCAGGTCTGCCGGGGCAGCGCTCAGGGTTAGCTCTTGAAAATCCGGGACGCGCCGCGGAGTGAAGCGCGCGATGAGCTTCTGCATGACGCCGGTGAGGTTGAGCATGCCGAGGAGGATGAGCATGAGGGCGACGCTGAACTCCATCGACAGGCCGATGCGCGGCGGAATGACGACGCCAAACAGGATAATGAGGCAGCCGACGATGAAGATGGTGATGGTGTGGCCGAGCCCCCAGAGGGTGCCGATGAGGGCGGCGCCGCGGATGCTGCGCTGCCTGGTGACGATGGTGGAGATGGCGACGACGTGGTCGGGGTCTGTCGAGTGGCGAATGCCGAGCACCAGGCCGAGGCCGGCCACGAACAGCGCAGGGCCCAGTTTCTGCGGCGAGAAGCTGTGCAGGGTGATGCCTGTGGTCGCGAAGGAGCGCGTGGTGATGGCGAGACCCAGGATGGTCATGAAGGCGGCGGAGGCAACGGGCAGCCAGCGGCGAGTGAGCGGGCCGTCGACCTGCAGGCGGCTGATGAAGCGCCGCGCGTAGACCATGAGCAGGCCGAAGCCAATGAGCACCGCTGCCAGACCGATGCTGAAGGCGGTGATGAGGAAGAAGCCGAAGCCGACGCGGTGCAGGGAGAAGGCGCTGAGCAGGACGACGAGCGCGGCAGGGCAGGGAATAATGCCGCCGGTGATGCCGAGGGTGAAGAGCTGGGTAAGCGAGACGGTCCTGTTTTCCGGCTGGGTCATAGCTGCAGCGGTGGCCGCAGCGGCGGCCAGGTCGGAGGTCTCTTTTGTTTTGCGCGAGAACCAGTGTCCGTGCATGGCGCCGGCGGCGTGGGCGTGTTCGATGTCTTCGCCGGTCCAGCGACGCAGCAGCATGTAGCCGCCCAGCCCGGCGATGGTGAGCCCGGAGAGGATACCGAGCCAGGGGTAGAGCTGCTCCGGCAGGATATAGCGCGAGGCGTAGAGGGTGATGGCGCCCAGCGCGAAGACGCTGGCCGTGTGCGCCACGGTGACGATGATGCCCAGCAGCATGGCGTGGCGCGCGGTGCCCCGGGAGCCGACCAGGTAGGCCGCGACAATGGTTTTGCCGTGGCCTGGCTCAAGCGCGTGCAGTGCGCCCAGCCCCATGGAGATGAAGGCGGCTGTGAACAGGAACCATAGACTAAGGTGCTGGGTGGTAACGAGCTCGGTAAAGGCGCTGCGTGAGGTGCCCTGGCGATTGGCCTCAAGGTGCATGGGCTGCGGTGCGGGCGCTAGCGCGGTGGCCGCGAGTGGTGCGGCTGCAGGTTGCGCGGGCAGTGCAGCCCGTTGCACGGAGGCTTGCGGTGCCCGTTGCGGCGTGGTGATGGCCACATGCGGGGTGTGCTTTGGGGTCACCGGATGTGCTTCTGCCACTGTTGTAGTGGCAGAAGGCGCTGGCGCAGAGCTCCGCCGCGCCTGGGCAGCGATGGCCGCTGGCAGAGCGGGCGCAACCGGCACTGTGAAGCGCACTGTTGCGGAGAGGTCCTGCGGCGGACTGTTGAGCATGTCGGTCGGGTAGTTGCTCAGGCCGGCGCTGCGATCGGTGGAGGGTGCGGAGCTGGCCTGGAGCAGAGCGGGCGGCCCGGCGACGATGATCTCTTTCCATCCGGCGTGGCCAGGGTAGTTGTTGTCGGTGTAGGCCAGGCTGGCGGCGCTTTTACCGGCGGGGTAGGCCGCATGGAAGACGTAGCCGAGCTTCATGGTGGGCAGGCCGCCCGCGCCGGGCGGGAAGATGACGCCTTTCGAGACCAGCTGCAGCGGAAGCGCTGTGCCGTCGACCTGCAGGCTGAGGCCGCGCTCGAGCTCGGCACCGCGGCGGGTGAGAAACGGCGCGAGAGCGGCGGTGTCTGCTGGGGTGATGTTGTCCTGTTGCAGTTCCTGGTAGGTGGGGATCTCGGCCAGGTCGATGTAGTACTGCAGGCGAATGCCGTCCGGTTCGAGCGTGAGCTTGGAGTAGTGGTTGACGCTGAAGTTGCCCATGGGGTGCGCAAGGCATACGCGCACGGGCAGCAGCAGGAGCAACAGGGCCAGCCAGAGGAGGCGTTTACTGGGCATCGTGAGTCTTCCCTCGGGACGCGGCCGTGAGAGCAGTGGTTGCGGCAGCGCCGGGCGCGAGCGCCGGCTGCTTGTGCAGCACGGTCAGCTCCTGAGATGCAGTCGCGGCATCGAGCACCTGGAAGTGGGGGTTGATCTGGATCGCCTCATTGAGCTGGGTAGCTGCCTGTGTGTCCCTGCCTAGTTTCGCTGAAATCATGCCCGCATGGAAGAGCAGCATTGCGTCCCGGGTGCCGAGGCGCAGGGCATGCGACATAGCCTCGTCCGCTTCCGGGTACTTGCCATTCTTATACAGCGCCCAGGCGAGTGCGTCCCAGGTGTAGATATCGCTGCGCACCTCGAACTCCTTGTGCGCGAGCGCGAGCGCTTCAGGGAGTTTGATGTCGTGGTCGGCGTAGAAGAGCGCCAGGTCGCGGTTGTGCAGCACCTGGTTGATGTGGCCGAGCAGGCCGATGTACTCGACCAGCTTGTACTGCTTCTCGGCGTTCGCGGTGTCGCCGGTCGCGGCGTAGATATCGCTGAGTTCGGCGACATACAGCGGGTAGGGCACGACCGCGATGGCGCTCTGGTAGAGCGTGATTGCCTCCTTATATTTGCCCTGGCTGGCGCGCACCTTGCCGAGGCCGGCGAGCGCGCGATAGTTGCCCGGATCGATAGTGAGTGCGGTGAGGTAGGCGTCGGCCGCAGCGGGCACGTGGCCGGCCTGGTAGCGGAACTCGCCCAGCTCGAAGTAGAGCCAGGCCAGGTTTTCGCTCGGCAGCTGCGCGGCGATGCCCTCACCGATCGCCGTTTTCATTTCGGCGATCGCTGCTTCGGTGTCGCCCGAGACGAACTTGAGATAGGCGGTCCGGGCCTGCTGCGCGTAGGCCTCGCGCGCCTCGAGCGGCGTCGCGCTGGTCACCGGCTGCAGGCGCGAGTAAGCAATGCTTGCCTTGGCGTACTCGCCCATATCGGCGTACGCATCGCCGACGATGGCGAAGGCGGAGAGATCGCCCGAGCCGAGGGCGAGCGCCTTCTGCGCGTAGCTGAGCGCGTCGGTAAAGCGGTGCTCGCCCATGCAGACCTCGGCCATGGTCTCAAGCGGCGCGGTTGCCGAGAGGTCGGTGCTGACCAGGTCGAGTGATTTGGTGAGCGCCTGCTCGGCGAGCTGGTAGTCCTCGACGTCGCCGGTCTCCCGCGCGCGCTGGAAGAAGGCCGCGCCCAGCTCTGAGTAACCGGCCGCCTCGCCGGGGTGCGCCGTGACGTGCGCCTGCATTTTTTTTACGATGCGGTCGGTACCGGTGGGCCGCGGAATGAGCAGAGCTGTGGGGATGCCGCCGGTGTCATGGGTCTCCTGCACAGGGATGACGGTTGGCGCGGCCTTCGTGGGGGCTGGCTGGTTGACAGTCGGTGGGGGCGCCGCGGCAATAGACGGCTGTTGAGCGCCGAGCTGCTTGCGCGCCAGGTCGGCATAGGGCGAGGCGGCATCGGCCTGCAGGGCAGAGGCAAAGTACTGCGCGGCCTGCTCGGGCTTGTTGAGCTTGCGCGCGATTTCGCCCGCGTGCTCCTCGATCTGCGCGCTGCGGATGCCGACGGCGAGCGCCTTTTGGACCTGCGCATCGGCCTCGCCGTACTTTCCATTGGCATACAGCGCCCAGGCATAGGCGTCGAGCGTGTCGACATCGTGCCGGGAGGAGATTTCCCGTTCGGCAAGGCTCAAGGCTGCAGCCGCATTCGCCGGGGAAAGGCCGGGCAGACCCGCGTCATAGAGGATGAGGGCGGTGTTCTGATTTGCAGGCAGGGCCGACTCTGAAGCAGCGCTCTGCTGGAAACGGGCGAAGGTTGCAGACGCACCCGGCATGCCTGCCTGCTGCTGAGCCTGGGCGAGCAGATCGAGGGTTTCTGTGGGTGAGATGTGCGCTGCCTGCTGCTGCTCGAGCCGCGGCTCAAGCAGCGCGATGGCATCAGCAGGCTTGTGCTGCGCGAGGCGCAGGCGGGCCAGATTGGCGATGGTGACGGGAGAGTGGGGAAAAAGCTCCTCGGCACGGGCGAGCGCCTGCGCCGCCGCGTCGAGCTGGCCTGCACCAAGCTCGACGGTGGCGATGCGATTCGCGATCCACGCCTGCTCTTCCGGCTCGATTTGCGGCGTCTCGCCGAATGCCTGGTTGAGGAACTCGAGCGCGCCTGGCGCGTCGCCGTACAGCACGCGGAGCTGGGCGCCCTGGAGCAGGCCGGCGATGTTGTTGGGCCGCATGTTGATCATGCGTTGCGCCGAGGTGTCGGCTGCGGGGTAGTTGCCGAGCGCGATATCGGCCTCTGCCATGTACCCGTACACTGTCACGTCGTCGGGCACCCTCTTGTTGAGCAGGTGCGCCTTGTCGAGCGCCTCGGGGAACCGTTCCTGCGCAAGCAGCAGTGCTACCACGGTCTTCTGGAGCTGGAAGTCTGCGGGGGCGAGAAGCAGGCCCTTGTTCAGAGCGGCTTCGGCGTCCTTAAAGGTTGCAGGGTCGCCAGTCTCGCGGGCGCGACGGATGTAAGCCAGGGCGAGATCGTTGTAGGTCTGCGGGCGTTTTGGGTCGGCTGCGATCTGGCGCCGGGCGGCTGCGATGTGCTGCTGGGCTGGGCTTTGCACTGCTGCCGGGGTCGACGTGGCGAGCGGGCTGCCCTGGAGCGCGGACGCGGAGTGGAGCGCTGCGCCGAGAAGAAAAGTGAAGAGTGGGAGCTTGTGCATCGCGTGACCTTAAATAGAGGCGAGTGTGGTGCGGGCGCTCCGCATACTCTTCGCGGCGGCTGGTTGGCCGCCGGCGAAGAGCACGCTAAAGCCTTACTGTACTGGGCAGTTGGTGCTGCCGCCCTGGTTTGCCGGCGGCGCGAGGTTGGCATTGCCACTCGAGAGTGTGGGCTGGGTGCCGCAACCTTCCTCGGAGGGGTCAATGTGGCGGCGGTCGCGACCGCTGTAGGCATAGTGCACATAGGGGAAGGTTTCCTGCGTCGCTACATCCGGCGCATTCACTCCATCTCCTATCGAGCTGTTGGGGAAGACGTTGAATTTGGCGTTAAGGACGCCGCCGCCCACAACCCGGGCCGCGATGTCGGTGACGTCATCGGTAAGACGGCGCCCGTTGGGGAAGCCGGCCAGGTCGCCTGCGAGCACACCCATGCGTTTGCGCTGGTTGAGCGCGGTGGGTGGGACGCCGGTGTTGAGGCGCAGAAGATCGGCCGGGGGGCCGGCTGGTGTGCCGGTCGCTGCGATCGGTGGCGCATAGCTGAGCAGCAGCGCAAGGTCAGTACGCGGCGGCGCAGGAATGTTGATGCCGTAGATGGCGTTGAAGATACGCGCGATGGTTGGGTCGCCGTAAAAGGGCAGGAACAGAGCATCATTTTTCGGTTCGCTCATGCTCCACAGATCCTTGTACCCCGTGCCGATGACGAGCTCATTGATGAGCGGATTGGCCAGGCGCTGCACCTGGTAGTAGTTGCCGGCGTTGATCACCGGATAAGGCGCGCGGCGGATGGTGACCTGCTGGCGCGAGGTAGTTGCCCACGAGCCGATGGTGGCCTTTGGATCGGTAGCAGGGTGCTTCTGGCCATCGCTGGTAAGCATGGCGATCGGGACTTCGATCACGATGGTGTTGACGTTGAAGCCGGACTGGGAGTTCGGCGCGATGTTGGTGTGGTCGTCAGCATCCTGCGAAGCGCTCAGAACGCCGGCAACGCCCGAGCCAGGATTGGCGCGGAAGTTGAAGCTGTCAAAAGCCGCGCCCAGGTCGATGAAGAAGGGATCGGCGACGGTGCCGGCGAAGACGCGAATATCGCCGGAGCTGTTTGCGCCGTTGAGGCTGTAGATACCCTGCTGCGCGAGGGCCTCGTAGTTCGGCATGGTGCGCGCGCCGACGTTGCTGGGGACGGCGAAGAGGGTGCTGCCGCCCTGCAACTGCGTTGATACTCCGTTCTTGACCATGGTGACGGTGTAGTTCTGGCGGACGCCCAGACCAGCCGAGCCTGCGCCGTCAAGCGAGGTAATGGCTGGCGGTACGACCGCGGTACCCGGCGCAACCGGAGCCGGCGAGTTAGCCGGTGCGTTGAGCCCTGTGCCTGCGCCGGCGGCTGAGACAAACAGCGTAGGAGCGCGGTATTCCGTGTTGAAGCGGAACTGGAACACTACATTGGCGCTGGCGGTATCCGTGTTGTCGACCTTGATCTCATACAGAACGTTGGGGTCAAAGGGGAAGTAGTTGGGGCCATTGCTGGGCTCAAGGAACGGGTCCACGTTCATCACAAAGGTGACGCGGTCCGGGTGGTCGTAGCTGACGAAGGAGTAGAAGTCGGTGATGTCGGCTGTGTGATCGAGGGCGGTGATGGGCGCTTCACGATGGCTCGATGCAAATGACGCATAGGGCGTCATGAACACCATGCTCATCGCGAGAGCAAGCGAGGCGGTGCGTTTCAACATGGCTGTCTCCTGTGAGGTGTTACTTGAGAGCACAAACCAGAGCGAGCAAGTCAGGAGGATGGCCGGTCCGTAGGTTTGTACGCTGCAATACTAACGCCCGGAAACAGGAAACAGATACTGAAAACTAGATTAATAATTAGCGTCCAGATAGGAGAGGGAATTTGTTATGTAGATGCCTAACGCAGGAGGACCGGGGTTCGGATTCACATTGTTCAACTTTATATTGGACGGCCTGGCAGCGAGGATTGGAGCGGCGTTCCGCGCCTGCTGGGTGCGGTAATCTCCACCGAAGTACCTTCAGGTAACTTAAGCCATGCTCTGCTGCTGCGTCGGGAGCGCAATGGTTAGACGAAGCGAGCGACCTGGGGTTTAAAGATAGCAACAGGTAAGAGTAAGTCCGCCGCACTTACCGGTGGGAGTAGAAGTTATCGGGTATCTCCTGCGCAAAGTAATAGCAAGAAGGCGGCTGCGGCTATGGAGCGGCACACGGGCCCGCGAGGTAGGTCCAGGGTGTACGGTCGAGGCGGGGAACGCGCTTCGCTGGATTTGAGCTTCCCGGTGCGGCGGCCGAAGCAATCGATGTGTAGGTCTATAGAAATCGCGCGGAGATGTTTGGAAGGGCGCGTTCTCGAAGCAGGATGACTGCTGCCGGTCGCGGCGGCAGCCTGGGGACGGAAGGCGCAAGTCGGCCTCCGTGGCTCGGAAAGATTTTTGTTGCGCGTAATTGCAATCTGCGATATAAATATAGCAATTGGTGATAGGAATGAAGCTCTGCGACAAGCTCAAATATCTGCGGGAGGTGGAAGGGGGCCTGCGCGGCCTGGGCCGCGCGCTCACCCAGCAGGAGCTGGTGCGGGCGATCGCGTCCGAGATGGACTCGTCCCTCAGCCAGAGCTACCTTTCGCAGATCGAGTCCGGGGCGAGGCCGCACCTGACCAACACCACGCGCCTGCTGCTGGCAAAGTTCTTCAAGGTGCACCCCGGCTACCTGGTCGAGGATCCAGAGGGCTATCATGCGGAGCTGCTCTCGGACCTGCGGGCGCATGAGGACAAGCTCGATCTGTGGCTGATCGCAGGGTCGGACCGGTTCCTGCGGGACCCGGAGCTGTGCCGGGCGCTGCGGGCGCTGGCCCGGCACGAGGACTCGCGCGGCTGCCTGCTGTTGCTGGAGTCGATTGTCGAAAACCCGGTGCTGGTGGCGCGGCTGCTGGAATTGTTTCGGCCGCCGGCGCGGCAGGGAGCGGAAGCAGGCGCGTACCCGCTGCGGGAGTCCGAAAAGATGGCGACCGGCGACACGCGGACGCCTCGCCTGCAAGTAGTCGAGACGGTGCCGGTTGCCGTGCCGCGGGAAGGCCGCAAGCCAGCCGGCAAGCCTGCGGCAGGAACCAGCAGGACGCAACGCACTGCAACGCGCAGGACGGAGAAACCGCGATGACGTGGGAACTCTTCTATCTTTTCTGCTTTGCCCTGGGCCTGGTCCTGTGCGCGCTGTCGTTGCTGACCGGCGGCGGCCATATCCACGGCGGCCACTTCCATATCGGCGGCCACGCGCATGTACCGGCGGCCGGCGCGGCGCACGGGCAGCCGTCGGGCAGCGTGCCGTGGCTCAACGGTTTTACGCTAACGGCCTTTCTATGCTGGTTTGGAGGAGCGGGTTACCTGCTGCGCACGCACAGCACGGTGATGGCGCCGCTGACTCTGCTGCTTGCGATAGGCAGCGGCCTCGCCGGTGGCGGCCTCATCTTCTGGTTCCTGGCCCGGGTGCTGCTGCCCCGCGAGCGGTCGCTGACTGCGGAGGAGACGGAGATTACCGGCGTGGTGGGCCGCGTGACTGGCGCGCTGCACCCGGGCGGCACGGGCGAAATCCTGTACTCGCAGCTTGGGGTGCGTCGCTCGGCCGCGGCGCGGGCTGAGGATGGAGCCGCGATCGACCGGGGCGCCGAGGTTGTGGTTCTGCGCTACGAGCACGGCATCGCGTACGTGCGGCTGTGGAACGATCTCGACCTGTGACGCCTTGACCTGCGCGGAGAGCAGGAAAACACGAGTGCGCATCTGCCGCCGCTCGAACAGCAAACCTTCACCGTTCCATCTGACCATCGTTCCATCGGACCATCGAATCACCTGAAAGAAGGCCTTCATGCCGAACACCGTCATCCTCGTCGCCGGACTCGTTCTCCTCGCGACCATCGTGCTGCTTTCGCTGCTCGCTCGCATGTTCCGCAAGGCCGGCCCCAACGAGGCGCTGATCGTCTTCGGCTTTCGCGGTCCGCGCATCATCAAGGGGCATGGCTCGGTGATCTTTCCGGTGGTCGAGCATGCGCAGCTGCTGTCGCTTGAGCTGATGAGTTTCGATGTCGCGCCGCAGCAGGATCTGTACACGCGCCAAGGCGTCGCGGTCACGGTCGAGGCCGTCGCGCAGATCAAGGTCCGTTCGGACCAGGAGTCGATCCTCACCGCGGCCGAGCAGTTTCTGTCGAAGACGCCCGACCAGCGCGAGGGGCTCATCCGCCTGGTGATGGAGGGGCATCTGCGCGGCATTATCGGCCAGCTCACGGTGGAGCAGATCGTGAAGGAGCCGGAGATGGTGGCTGAGCGCATGCGCTCAACCTGTGCGGATGACATGAGCAAGATGGGCCTGGAGGTGGTGAGCTTTACCATCCGCGAGGTGCGCGACAAGAACGAGTACATCACCAACATG
The DNA here is from genome assembly GCA_965276605.1 of Acidobacteriaceae bacterium. Classification (GTDB taxonomy): domain Bacteria; phylum Acidobacteriota; class Terriglobia; order Terriglobales; family Acidobacteriaceae; genus EB88. The sequence goes on along the minus strand of OZ255619.1, from coordinate 3,902,388 downwards.
GGGCGGCCGGATATTGCGCGCATCCGGCGCGATGCGGAGATTGCCAGCGCGGAGGCGGAGCGCGACACGGCGATCCGGCGTGCGAACGCTCTGCGCGAGGCGGCCATTGCCAAAGCAGCCTCAGACCAGGACCGGGTGATCGCGGAGACTGCATCGCTGGCCAAGCAGGCCGAGGCGCAGCGCGATCTCGATATCCAGAAGGCGCAGTTTGCCGAGCAGTCGCGGCGGCAGGAGGCGCAGGCCGACAAGGCCTACGAACTGCAGACCAACGTGATGCAGCAGAAGGTGATCGCAGAGCAGGTGCGGGTGCAGCAGATCGAGAAGGAAGGCCAGGTCAAGGTGCAGGAGGCCGAGATCCTGCGCAACGAGAAGGAGCTGATCGCGACGGTGCTGAAGCGCTCCGAAGTTGACAAGCAGCGGATTGAAAACCTGGCCGGTGCGGAGCGTGCGCGACTGATGGCCGAAGCGGAAGGACGTGCCTCCGCGATCCGCGTGCAGGGCGAGGCCGAGGCGGCTGTCATCTTCCAGAAAGGTGAGGCGGAAGCGAAAGCGATGAATATGAAAGCCGAGGCGTACCAGGAGTGGTCGCAGGCTGCGGTGGTCGACAAGCTGATCACCAACATGGCGGAGGTGGTGCGCGCGATGGCCGAGCCGCTGGCCAAGGTAGACAAGATCACTATCGTGTCGACGGGCAAGGACGGCAACATAGGCGCGCATAAGCTGACCGGCGAGATGACAGAGATCGCGGCCCAGGTGCCGGCGCTGTTCGAGGCGCTCAGCGGCATGAAGATGGCCGATCTCATGTCAAACGTGAAGCAGATGGCGGTTCGCGGCAATGGCGATGGCAAGGACCGGGCTTAGTTATCGCTTGGAACAGCAGCAGCCAGACAACAGGAAAAGGAGCACTATCATGGCACTTATGGAACGCGTTGGCACTCTTCTGCGGGCCAACATTAATGACCTGATCGACAAGGCGGAGCAGCCCGAAACGATGCTGAAGCAATTAGTGGCGGATATGGAGAACCAGCTGCTGCAGGTCAAGACGCAGGTGGCGATCGCGATCGCTGACCAGCACCTGCTCGACAAGAAAAAGGCCGAGCACGACAGGGCTGTGGGCGACTGGAAAGAGAAGGCTGCGCTCGCGCTTGCGAAAGGGCGGGAAGACATGGCGCGCGAGGCGCTGGAGCGCTCGCTCTCGCACACGCAGATGGCGGCCGGATTTGGCCAGCAGCTCGACGACCAGCGGGCCGAGGCCGAGGCGCTGCGCAGCACTTTTCTGAAGCTGCAGCAGAAGCTGGAGGAAACGCGCACGCACTGCGAGCTGTTGATTGCGGAGCACCGGCGGGCGCATGCGGTGGGCAGGGCAGAGAAGGCGCGCGGCGCGGGCGGTGCAGAGAAGACGGCGGCATCGGTAAACCGCTACCGGTCGCGCATCCTGGCGCAACAGGCGACCAACCACGCGGCGCGGGCCTTGGGGGATGGGGATTCACTCGAAGACCGGTTCGCGATGCTGGAGCGGGATCAGCAGGTGGAGCGCCTGCTGGAGGAGTTGAAGACGCAGAAGGCGCTGCCCGCTTGAGGGGGCAGGAGGCAGGCGCTGCTTATGGAGTGGCAAAGATGGTTTGCGGCAATGGAACAACAGGTGCTTGACTGGGCGCAGAATCACATTATGTTCTGTGCGTAGCAGCGGTCGTGTGATGCTTCGCTCGTTGCGAGGCTGGGTGCCGGCGGTTCTCTCGATGCTTTAGACAGACGGGGAAAGCCTGCTGACCGCCTGTTTCGGACGGTTGGCGGAAATGGCCTGCCATTGCCCCGCAAAGTGAGTTGAGAATGATGAGCATGGTCCCACGCTCTGTCAGGAACTGGCTTCTCTACGCCGCGGCCTGGGCGCCCTATGGGGCCAGTTATCTGTTCATCTTCCGGTTACAGAACCGCTCTGACCATCTCGTGGCAGTGGAGGCCCTGCTCAATATTCTGCCGGCGGCGTTGCTGGGTGTTCTGGTGTTGCGCGTGGCCTCGGGTCTGGGCTGGCCGGCGCGCTCGCCTTTGCTCTTCTGGCTGGCGCACATGGCGGCCAGCCTGGCGTATGCGTTCAGCTGGTGGGGCTCAGTGCAGCTGCTGCTTGCGCTGTTATTTGGAGTGACCCAGCACCAGTGGAAGCTAGGTTCGTGGAGTTTGTACGCGGCGCAGTGGCAGATCTTCAGCGGGCTGATGGTGTACGGCACGCTTGCGGGTTTCGCATACACGCTGGCGGCGCAGCAGAAGGCGCAGGTAGAGGAGCGGAGGCGCATGGAGGCCGAAGCGCTGCGTGTCCGGTCGGACCTGAGCGCACTGCGTTCGCAGCTCAACCCGCACTTCCTGTTCAACACGCTGCACTCGGTCATTGCGCTGGTAGGGCGCGACCCTGCCAAGGCGGAGAGTGCGCTGCTGAGTCTCTCCAGTATGCTGCGCTACGCGCTGGCCTCGCATGCCGACGCGCAGCAGGACGAGGTGAGCCTGCGGGAGGAGCTCGAGTTTACCGAGGCGTACCTTGCGCTTGAGACGCTGCGGCTGGGCGACAGGCTGCGGGTGGAGCGCGACATCGCGCCGGAGACGCTCGGGCTTGAGCTGCCATCGCTGACACTGCAGCCGCTGGTTGAGAACGCGGTGAAGCACAGCATCGCGCCGCGCGTGGGGGGTGGTGTTGTGGCGATCCGCGCGTTTGAGCGGGACGGGGAGCTGTGCCTTGAGGTATCCGACGACGGCGTGGGAGCGACGCGGGAAACGCTGGAGCAGGGGCGCGGACTGGGCTTGAAAACGGTGCGCCGACGGCTGGAGCTGTACTACCGCGCGGCGGGGAGCATGACAATCACGAGCGGTCCCGGGTTCAGGGTTGCGCTGCGGCTGCCGCAGGAGGAGCACAGCAGCGCTCTACAAGAAGCGCGATGAAAATCCGCGCACTGATTGTCGAGGATGAGCTGCTGGCGATCGACCGGCTGCGTGACTGTCTGGTGCCGGAAGAGGGCATCGAGATCGTCGGCGAGGCGCGCGATGGGCAGAGCGCGGTGGAGCGCATCGACGCGTTGTCGCCCGATCTGCTGTTCCTGGATGTGCAGCTGCCGCTGCTCTCGGGCTTTGACGTGTTGCGGGCTGCAAAGCGGAAACCCGCGGTGATCTTTACGACGGCGCACGACCAATATGCGGTGCATGCGTTTGAGTGGGGCGCGTTTGACTACCTGGTAAAGCCGTTTGAGCGGGAGCGGGTGCGCCTGGCGCTGGAGCGGTATGCGCAGCGATCGAGGCTTGCGGAAAGCGAGCCTTTGATCGAGGAGCGGCTGAGCACCGGCAGCGCAGGGGTGCCGCTGCAGCGCTTCTTTGTGAAGCATCGTGGAGTTGTGGTGCCGGTTGAGGTCGGCGAGATTGTTTCGATTCTGGCCGAGGATGATTACAGCGCTGTGCATGTGTCTGGAATGGTTTCCGGCCAGGTTCGCGGGAAGGTCCATCTGGTGCACCTGCCGCTGCGGGAGTTTGCCCGCATGCTGGATGCGCGGGCGTTCCGGCGGGTGCATCGGTCGGCCATCGTGAACGTTGGTTGCATCCTCAGCATGGAGGCCGCAGGCCGCGGGGCGCTGCTGCGCATGAGCGATGGATCGGTAATAACGGTGAGCCGGAGCGGTGCGCAGTCCCTGCGCGATCTGCGGCTGGGGTGAGTTCGCCGCCAGATACACGCCTGCCGAAGGAAGAGGCTCGCTGGCCGAAGGGCGCGCGCTGTGCGTTGGTGCATCGCCTAGCGTTGGCTCGTGACAATGCGAGCGTTGCAGGTGTTGCGAATTCCGTGCTGGTGCTTCCTGGTTGTTCTGTGCGGCGCGCATGGCGTAGCGCAGCAATGCCCGGGTGCTGGACGGATCACAGGCGTTGTCATCGACCCATCCTCGGCAGTTGTCCGCGATGGGCGCGTGACGCTGACGGATGGGCAGGGCGGGCAGGAGACGGCCCGCTCGAATGACAGGGGAGCGTGGAGCTTCACGTGTCTTCGTGACGGCAGCTACCGGGGTATGGCGGCCACTGAAGGCTTCGAGGGCAAGGAGAGAGTGTTGGTGCTTGACCCCGCGCACCGCGTTGTCACAGTGCAGCTGCGGCTCGAGGTTGCGACGGTGAAGCAGAGCATTGCCGTGGGCGCTGTCGATGCTAGAGATCGCGGGGCAGGCGAAAACATTCTGCAACAAGACCAGTTACAGAAGCTGGCTGACGATCCCGATGACTTCGAGCGGCAGCTGCAGGCGCTGGCCTCGGCGGCGGGAGGTATCGCCGGGAAAGCGACGATCACTGTCGATGGCTTCCAGAACGCGAGCCGGCTGCCTCCGAAGTCGTCACTGCAGGAGGTTCGCATCAACCCGGATATGTTTTCCGCGGAGTACGAGAGCCCGCCCTACGCGGGTGGACGGATCGAGGCGTATACGAAGCCGGGGCAGGACCGATATCACGGTGCGGTGTTCGGGGCCTACGGCGATGCGGCATGGAACGCGCGCGATCCTCTGGCGGCGAGCAGCACACCAGCCAGCAAGCGGCGGCTCGGCTTCGAGCTGAGTGGTCCTCTGCTGGCCAGTCTGCTGTCGAAAAAGAGAGCGGATTTTGCGCTCGATTTCGAGACGCGGCGCATTGACGAGAATGCCGTTGTCGATGCCACGACGCTCGCAGTAAACGGGGCGGCGGCGCCGCTGCACCAGAGTGTCGGGCAGCCCCAGACGTTGTGGATCGGCAATGCGCGCACCGGCTGGCAGCTCAGCCAGAAGGACTCGCTTGTCGCATCGTTTGCTGCCAACCGGACCGATGTGGACAACAAGGGCGTTGGCGGCCTGGTGCTGACGGAGGCAGGGTATGCATCGAGGATTGCGGAATACGATCTTCGCTTCGCGAACACGCTGGTACTGAGCCCGCGGCTGCTGGACACTGCGCGCTTCGGCGTGAGCTGGAAAAGCACGGCGGAAGACCCATCATCGACGGCGCCGCAGATTGCGGTGGCGGGCTCGTTCACGGGTGGCGGGTCGACCGCAGGCGCGATGCGGGCGAATGAGCGCGACCTGGAGATCGATGATGAGCTGCTGTTCTCGCCGCGGCGGCACACGTTAAAGGCGGGCGTGCAGCTGCTGGGCGCGTCGATCCACGACAGAACTCCCGATAGCTTCAACGGCGCGTATGTTTTCGGCGGTGGTGAGGCGCCGGCGCTCGATGCGAGCGGGGCGCCTGCCGGTGGCTTGACGGTCATCAATGGTCTGGAGCAGTACCGGAGGGCGCTGAACGGGCTGCCTGGAGGCGCGCCAACAACTTACTCCGTGACGACGGGGAACGCCGATGTGCCTTTGCAGCAGTGGACGACCGCGCTGTATGTGCAGGATCAGTGGCAGATCGGCGAGCGGCTCTCGATCGCGACCGGGCTGCGCTACTTTGGGCAGACGGCGCCGGATATCGGTGGCACGTTTGCGCCGCGCCTGGGGCTCGCGATCACGCCGGACCGCAAGAAAGCGTGGACGCTGCATGCGAGGGCGGGACTTTTCTACAGCCCTGTCGCGACCGGCTCGGCGCTCGAAACGGTGCGGCTGGACGGTGAGCGGCAGCGGAGCACCACGGTGTACTCGCCGTCGTTCGACGATCCGCTGGGCTCGGCCGCAGCGTCGCCGCAGATTGGCGAAGTGCGGACTTTCAGGCAGCACCTGGCGCTCTCGCCATCGTTCCAGTCGCAGGCGAGCGTGGAGCATACCTTCCTGAAGAGCTGGGCTTTGAGCACGAACGTCTACTACACGGCGCACTGGGATGTGTTGCGCTCGCGGAACGTGAACGCGCCTTTCGCCGAACAGAACCTGGAGAACCCCGTAGCGGCACCGCGTCCGCTCTCGGGCAGCGTCAACACTTTCCAGTACCAGTCGACCGGACGCCTGGCCGGGCCGCTCGCGTTTGTCGGGCTCAACCGCTTCGGCCAGCGGTTCAGTCTCATCAGCGGCTACCTTTATAACGGCTTGCACGGCGACGCGGATACCGCCGACAGTTTTCCGCAGAGCGCCTACACGGACCGGGGAGACGACGCGCGGCCTGCCTGGCGGGTCTCGCACAGTCTCTTCGCGGTGATGCTGGTTCAGCTGCCGTGGAAGATCGCGTCGAGCACCGATCTGTCGGTCGCGAGGGGTATGCCTTACGATGTCACGACCGGGCTCGATAACAACGGAGATGGGGTCTTCAACGATCGGCCATCGCGCGTGGTGGCGGAGGGGCCCGGGGTGTACGGCACGCGGTTCGGGCTGTTGAATACAACTGCTGTGAATGGAAACCTGGTGCGCGACGCGGGTACGATGCCCGCAACGGTGCACCTTGACCTGACGCTGAGCCGCGAGTTCAAGCTGCGGGAGCGGCCGGCAAAGGAGGGCGGCGAGTGGGCGCTGCGGCTCGATGCGCAGTCCTCGAACCTGTTGAACCATGCCAATGACTTGAGCGTGGATGGCGTGGTGGGCACCTCGCTTTTTGGGCAGCCGCTGACCGCCGACTATGGCCGCCGGCTGGAGCTGGGCGCCCGGCTCAGCTTCTGACCCCCATGTCACTCGGGCAGGCCAGCCCGCGCAACCAGGGTCCTCGATACCCGGAAGCGGCTCGTATCCGTTCCAGTTTCCTGCGCCTGGTACCTCCGGCGGAGAAAAGATTGGCTGCCCCCTAGAGAAAAACGAGCCAAGTACCGATAGAGCGGGAGAGTCAAGCCGCTCGCCTATGAAGACTGCTCGCGCTGTTCAAAAAAAGAAGACCGTGCCGGACCGATCTGCGCTCCATGTGCTCCATGGATACGGGACCAGCCCCCAAGGGCGAGCTCAGCTGGCGAAACGGCGGTCCATGGAGTTGTGGGCGCTGCTGGTCGGCGTGCTCGCGGTGCAGGCGGCGCATATCGCCGTGATCCTGCTGCCGGATCCGGTCAAGAGCTCCAATGTTCTTCAGGCTCTTGTGCCCGCGTTGTGCTCGGGCGTTTGCCTGTACAAGGCGCGAAGATCGGAGACGAGGCACCAGAGGCGGCTGTGGATGCAGCTGTCGTTCGCGTTCCTCATCTGGGTTCTGGCCCAGTTCTGCTACCTGTTTACCCTGGTCTCGAAGGCGCTGCCGCAGTTCGTTTCGATGAGCGATGTGCTGTGGCTCCTGTTCGCCTTTCCTCTGCTGCTGGTTGCCTCCAGCACCCCGCGCTCCTCCCGGCGAGACCCCGTAGGCTGGCTGGATACGGGCCAGGCATGCATCTTCTTCAGTACCCTGTTCGCGCTCGTGTTTCCCCATCCGGGCATCATCAGCCTGCCGCTGGCCTATGACGTGCAAAGTGTGGCGCTGATCCTGGCATTCGCGCTGCGCTATTCCATTACCGGGCCGGGGCCGGAGCGGCTGTTCTATCGCCATCTGGCGATCTATGCGAGTATTTACGCGCTGTGCACCGCGGCGGGTTATGCCGGCTGGAACCATGGCTTTCCACCTGGCAGTCTGATCGATTTATGCTGGACCCTGCCCTTTACCGGCTTCTCTGCCATGGTGCTGGGTGCAGACCTGTGCGCCTCGCGAGCCGATCGGGCGAGGGGCCGCAGTCGAGCTTTCCCAACCCACCTGCACGGCCTGAGCGCCCTGGGTCTGGCGGTCATGTCGGTGGTCGCCTCGAACGTACTCGCGCACCACCGGCCTGCCTTGGGCAGCCTTACGCTTCTCGCGGGCTTTCTACTATTTGCAGCACGTACCAGCACGCGGGAGTGGCAGCTGCACACCATGCATTCGCGTTTCGAATACTCGGCGCTGCACGACCCGCTCACCGGCCTGGTGAACCGCACCATGCTGCAGCGGCTGCTGCGCAAGCGCCTGGAGAGCGTTACGCCCGAGTCGAAGCTGCGAACCGGGCTGCTGTTCATCGATCTCGATCGTTTCAAAACAATCAACGATGGCTTGGGGCATGCGTTTGGAGACCTGCTGCTGACGCAGGTAGCCTCACTGCTTGGCTCGATCGCGCGGCCGCAGGATACAGTAGCCCGGCACGGCGGCGATGAGTTCATCGTACTGCTGGAAGAAGTCGACGAGCCCGAAGCTGAGGCCATTGCGCAGCGTTTCATCGAGGCGCTGCGTACGCCGCTGCTGCTGGAGGATCGCCTGGTCCATGTGACGGCGAGCATCGGCGTGGTGCTTGGTGGTCCCGACGTTACCGCCGATGGCATGCTCCAGGATGCGGATTGCGCGATGCACAAGGCCAAGGGACTGGGCAAGGACAGGGCGCTGACATTTGCGCCCAATATGCTGGCCGCAGCCAAGGGCACCCTGGAACTGGAGACGGATCTGCGCAAGGCATTGTCGGAGCGGGCGATCCAGGTGCAGTATCAGCCTATCTATTCCGTAGCCGCTGCCGCGCTGGGCAACGCGAACACTCCGGACAGCCATATCATCCAGGGATTCGAGGCGCTGGCACGCTGGCACCATCCGCAAAGGGGCGCCGTTTCTCCGGGAGATTTTATCCCTGTCGCTGAAGATACGGGATTGATCCTGGAGCTGGGCCGCCAGGTGATGCGGCGGGCTTGCGAGCAGTGCCACGCCTGGAACCAGCGCTTCGGCGCCCGCCTGACCGTAAGCGTGAACGTGTCGGCGCGCCAGTTTGCCAACCCCGGACTGCTGCAGGAAATTTCCACGATCGTGCGGGAGACGCAGCTCGACCCACGTCTCCTGAAGCTTGAGATCACCGAGTCTGTACTGCTGAGCGGCTACCAGGCCGTGGAAGAGGTCTTGATCGGGGCGCGTGCGCTGGGTATCGAGATTTCGCTCGACGATTTCGGCACCGGCTACTCCTCCCTGAGTTACCTGCTGCGGTTCCCGTTCGACGTGGTCAAGATCGACCGCAGCTTCGTGCACCACCTGGACCGCGATCGCCGCCGGGCCGAGATGGTACGGATGGTGGTGCAGCTGGCGGCTACGCTCAAGAAAAAAGTGATCGCCGAAGGGGTCGAGTCGCAGGAAGAGCTGCGGCGGCTGGGCGATTTTGGCTGCGACATGGTGCAGGGTTTTCTTCTCTCCAGGCCGCTGGCTCCCGATGCTGTCGAGACGATGCTCCTGGCCGGAGTGGGCCTGCGCGGTCCTGTGGCGATCCCGCTTGATAAGGGAAAGACGAGCCGCTGGAAGATCGATGTTCCTGCCGCGGGAGCCCTGTTGCCGGTGCATGCGGGGCGAATCGGATCAATTGGACCAACTGGACCAAGGGAAGCCAGACTTGGCAAATAGCGCTGCGAAACGGCAGAAAATGTATCAAGCAGTCCCACGAAGGGCAGGCAGCGGTCGTATGCGCGCCCGGTCTGCGAAGAGCCCGGAAGTCCCTTGGAATGCTCAGAGCCACGCGAGTCGACAGATCAGCAGATCGCCAGCAAATCGATGGAGCGCGGCGAAGGCGTCACTCGCGGAGCCGCTCTGCGTCGTCCTTTTCTAAGAGAAGAACAGCCGCGAGTGAAAGAATCGTCGGTCAGCGGCGGGATACACAGCGAGTGTCTGGCAGCGGCGACCGCGGCTCGCTATGCCACCGGCGACACTCCAAGGTGCGCCGGTCGTGCAAGTCCTTACGGTCAGCAGCAGCATGAGGCCGCAGATGGGTGCGGCTCGTGGACCTGTGCAGCCAGCAGAATCTCCTGCGTGAGACTATCGGGGCGCCCGGAGCCCGGCATTGCGTCTGATTAGTGTTGTCTAACGGCGATTCCTTCCCTTGAACTGACTTATCGTTTGAGGGTAAGCCGGTTGACATACCTGCCTGCGGCGGAAGCCTGCATGGCTTGCCGCTCCCCCCTGCGTAGACGATGCGTGCTCGCCACGTCGAGGCATGCGGTCTTCAGGTCAGCAATGGGCAAACAGGGAAAAGGCTCCGCCCTCGTAGGCCTTCCATGGTCACGTTGAAATACGAGCGATAGAGGGGGGAATCCATGGTCAGGGTCGCTTGCTTGGAGAGATATACAGGGTCATTATAGAAATCCTGAAAGACGGCGCGCCCGGTCGTGCACACAACTGTCGATGCGAGGCTCGGCTACACGCTACTGGATGGACTCTGATGGTAGGCCCGCAGCGCGCCGGCAAAGGAGCCGAGCATGGGCAGATTTGGCTGGACGACGCGCGCACTGCCGCCGGGAAGCATGGTGTAGACGCCGTAAAGTTGCTTGACCCTGGAGGCGGACGGGGGCGGGCTTGCTGCGCCGCTGCGCTGTCCTTTGTGGATCGAGAGCGGCGTCTCCGGGGCTTATCGGCACTACGAGAAATGTTGTTCAGGATGGAAGGGCACAAACGCCAAAATTTGACGCCGGCAGGAGAAGGCGGGAAGGATTGAACAGATCACCGGCTCGGTGACGCGAATGGACCAGATCACGCAGATGTCGGTAGCCAATGCGGAGGAGAGTGCTGCATCGAGCGAAGAGCTGAATACCCAGGCGCGCGGTCTGCAAGTGCTTGTGGAGAGGCTTACGGTGCTTGTCGAAGGAGCAAGCAGGAACGAGACCCCGGTGACCAGAAATGGAAGGAACGGGCGCCAGGCTTATGCCTCGCGGCCCTTCGCGGTGCACACAAGAGATGCGAGTCCGCAGCTTTGAGGCCTTGTCGACGAGAAGCGCCTAGGAGGCGCCCGGAAGACGCCACCTGCAGGCAAACGGCTTTAGAGCGCTGAAACGTCTATCTCGGCGGCCGCAAGCGTCGGTTCTGCACCATCGCGCGTATCGTCCTGGCTGCGCGAGGGGAGGCGGACGGTTGCCAGCGTTCCGTGCCCTGGCTGGCTGGCCACGCTGATGGTTCCCCCTGCCTTCTCGCAGATTGCCTTGCAGATGGCGAGCCCCAGCCCGGTACCCCCGCGCTTGCGGTCGCGTGCATCGTCGGCGCGGTAGAAAGGCTCAAAGATGTGCGGTAAGACCCTCGCATCGATCCCTTCGCCCTGGTCCTGCACGGTCATGGTCCACGTATTTTGACGGGCGGCAATATCGAGCGTCACGATACCTCCAGGTTTGCTGTGCTGTACGGCATTCTGCAGCAGGTTGGTGCACAGCAGGTCGCAGTCCTTGGCCGAGACTGGAACAAAGACTGGAGACGCGTCTCCTCCTGCAGCCTGGAGGTGTACCCCGTGAAGCTCCGCCATCGCCGCGAGATAATCGACCGCCTTCTTCGCATGCCAGAGAAGATCCGACGGCCTGGTGTCGGCTGCAACCCCGCTTGAGCCGGCATTTTCCACGCGGGCCAGCGTCAGCATTTCGGCGACAGCCTGCTCAAGTCTGTGGCAATCTCGCAGGCTCACACGCAGGCCGCGCTGGTATTCCTCCGTCGAGCGGAGCCGCATGGTGAGCAGCTGGAGCGAAGACTTGATGATGGCGACATCCGTCTTGAGCTCATGGGCGGCATCGCCGGTAAACCGCCGCTGCTGTTCAAACGACTGCTGCAGACGTTGCATGGAGGCTTCAATGGCGGCGGTGAGTGGTGCGAGCTCGCGGGTCTGCCACGCGCTCGCAGGTGCGGCGAACTGCCAGGTCTGGGCCGAGATGCGCCCCGCTGCGGAGGCGAGCTGGTGGAGCGGGGACAAAGCCCGGCGCAGGAACCATGCCAGAAAAGCAGCAGTGAGCAGCATGACGAGCGCAAAGGTCAGCGCATAGAAGCGCACCGCCTCGAGCACTTCTTCCTCGACCTGGCGGGTGGGCGATCCATACGAGATGACGATCCGGTGCAGCTTGCCTCCACCTGCTTCGCCGGGATCGACGATGCGGATCCCATGCAGGGTGAGGAGCCGGTACTGCCGCCCATCGATGCGGACGCGCGTGAAATCGTGAGTGGATCCAGAGCTTAGCTGGTCGCCGGGCGGGGCGGAGGCCGCGGGCCAGTGTGCAGACCTGCCGAGAACGCGCCCGTTCTGCTCCGCGACCTGGAAGATGTCGCCTTTCGGGACGTCGAGTCCCGTCGTATCGAGCAGGACACTGTCCGCGGTGTCGTCGGCATCCTGAACCGCGCCGAGTAGCGCGCTGGCGCGTCCCTGCAGCATGACGTCGAAGGAGCGGAAGCGCGCATGCCGTTCATGCAGCGCGGCGACTGCGATAAGCAGCAGCGCCGCCAGGAACTCGAGCAGCAGCACGGCGGCGATCGATCGGCGCAGGATTGACCTTTGCGGGATGGGCCGGTGTACCGCGAATCGTGTAGGCAGCTCCGTCATGGACGTGCCTCCGGCGGCAGGGTGAGCCGGTAGCCGCGGTTGCGCAGCGTTTCGATCAAGGGAAATGCGCTATCGCGGTCCAGTTTGCGGCGGAGATTGGAAATGTGCGCCTCGATGACGTTGGAGTGGTGCTGCCAATTGAAGTCGTAGAGGTGCTCCAGCAGCTCCTGCTTGGAGATGACGGCGCGGGGCCGATGGGCGAGGTACTCGAGAATGCGGTACTCGGTGGGCGAAACGTCGATGGGCCGTCCGCCGCGGTGCACGGTCTGCTCGAGGGTGTTGACCTCGACATCGCCGGCGTGCAGCAAGGGGTGGGCATTGCCTTTGCCGCGCCGGATCAGCGCTTTGGCGCGAGCCAGCAGCTCGCCCAGATCGAACGGCTTGCTCAGGTAGTCGTCTGCGCCGGCATTGAGCAGCTCGACGATCGACTCGGCGCCTTCGCGCGCGGTGAGGATTAGAATCGGCGTCGAGTTGCGGCTGGCGCGCAGCCTGCGCAGGGTCACCAGGCCGCTCTGGCCGGGCAGCATCAGGTCCAGAATGACCAGGTCATAACAACCCTGCTGGGCCAGCTGCTCGCCTTCAAGGCCGTTGTCGGCGTGGTCGACCGCCAGCCCGGCACTCTCGCGCAGGGCGGTGGCCAGGTTTTCCGCCAGGCGGACTTCATCCTCCACGATCAGAACGCGCATGTGGTTTCCTGTCCTTCGTGGCCGGCGAGTCCAGAAGCCGGGGCGGCCGCCCGGGGTCGAAAGTCCGGCAGCGCGCTTGCTTCCGCCTGCCTTTCCAAGTATCCGACATGTGGAGCAGATCGGGGAGTGCGGCGGTAAGATGCGGACGGTTGGAAGCCAGGCCAGGAGCGAGGGGCGGCCGCCCTGGAACGCTGCCGGGTTGTTGGCTGCATCCAAGCAAGCATCGGCGGCGGGTCGAGCGGCGGTGGGCAAGCCTGGAGACGTGGGGCGAGCGACGGTTGCGCGAGCATGGATCGGGCAGTATGGAACAGGTCTACAGCTCTGGCTTGAGCAAAGGGAGTAACAGTGTCAGGCTTGATGCCTTCACTGTCGGCACGCCGCCCAGTGTAGGCTTGGATTGCAGCTTTTTGGAGCGATCCGGCGGAACCGCGTTTGAGAAAGTAACTCGAATTTGTTAGTACCGAAGTTCGAAGCCGAGGCCAAAAACTTGCAAAACCATGAAGTCCATTTCGCCATGTGGTGCGTTGTATGAGCAGAGAGCAGACAAGGCATCAGACGACAGAAGAAGATGGCTCTCTGCTGAGTCGCGTGCGCGGTGGAGATCAGCAGGCGATGGTTATGCTGTTCGACCGGCACTCGACCGTGGTGTATGCAGTGGCTTTACGGGTGTTGAGCGATCCTTCGGGCGCGGAAGATGTCATGCAGGAGATTTTTCTGCGTCTCTGGCGGAAGCCGCCTGTAATGGAGATGCTTTCCGGCAGCCTGGCGGGCTGGTTCGCAGTGTTGGCTCGCAACCGCGCCATCGATCAGCTGCGCCGGCGCCGGCCCACGGATTCGCCGGACGATGTCATTTTGTTGTCGCCGGTGGATGTCGCGGCGGAATCAGAACGAAACCTGCTGCTGGCGCGAGCCCGCAGCATGATCCAGGGTTTGCCCGAAGAGCAGCAGGTAGTGCTGCAGTTGGCATTTTTTGACGGCTTGACCCACTCCGAAATCGCGGAGCGGCTGCACAGCCCACTCGGCACGATCAAAACCCGACTCAGGCGCGCTGTCCTGACGTTGAGAAAGGCAGCCCAGGCATGAACGGGAACGAACATATCGCAACTGAAGATCTCGCCATGTTCGTGCTGCTTCTTCTCGACAAGGAGGATCTGAAGATTGTGCGTGGGCATCTGAGCGAGTGTGCGCCGTGCCGGGAAGAACTGCAGCGGGTTGGCGAGGACCTCGCAACCTACGCGCTTGCGGTTGAGCCACTGCCGATCCCGCAGGGCTCGCGCGAGCGGTTCCTTTCGCGGCTTGACGAGGACCGGGCGCAGACGGGCGCCGCGGTGTTGCCGGGCGAGATCGCTGGCGCTGGCATCAATGCGGGCACGGCAACTAAAAGCACGGCACCTGGCAGCATGGAGCCGCGTTCGGCGGGGGGGCCACCCACAGGCATGCCGGTACCAGCGCCGGTGCCGATTGCTTTTCCGCAGGGGGCATCTGGGAATGCCGGCGTTGCCGGCTCGCCGGTACAGACCAGCCGAAGCAGCAAAGCCAAGTGGATTGCCTGGGCAGGCTGGGCTGCAGCCGCAGCGGCCATCGTGGTGGCTGCCGGCTTGAAGCAGGACCGGGATGCGCTTGCTTCTGCGCTCGGGACCGAGATCGAGCAGGCGGCAAGGCTGCAGACGCAGGCAGACAGCGCCCGTCATATCCTCGGCACGCTGAGCGACCCTTCGGCGGTGCGTGTAAACCTGACCGTGCCCAAGGCGGCGAGCACGCCGAGTGCGCGCGCGACCTACGAGCAGAAGAGTGGAACGCTTCTGCTGATCGCGAGCAATCTGGCACCGCTGCAGGCACAGAAGGTCTACGAGCTTTGGCTGATCCCGGCCGATGGCAGCAAACCTATAGCCGCCGGCACGTTCTCGCCCGACGCCCACGGCAATGCCAGCCTGCTGGTTCCCGCGCTCAAAGGAGCGGTAGCGGCCAAGGCATTCGGCATCACGGTGGAGCAGGCTGGTGGATCTGTAACACCCACGATGCCAATTCTCCTTGCGGGGACGCCTGCGTAGGCACCCATGCGAAAATAAGGATTGTCAATACCAAAAAGTGTTACTTAAGAATAGAGAGCGGCCAAAAGGCCGCTCTTTTGTTTTTAAAAAAGGAATCCGGAGATTAGGATGGTCACGTTTCACAAACAACGGTGTGAAGCCACTGCACCAGTTGAAGAGAAGGGCTATGGACAATCTGAAAGAAGTAATGCTCAACAAGGTTTCGCGCCGGAAGTTCATTCACGGCGTGAGCGCAGGCGTTGGCGTAACGGCCGCAGTCACGCTCGCGGCTGGTTGCGGGGGCGGCAGCAGTTCTACCCCGACACCGACCCCGACCCCGGCTCCCACCACGACCCCCACCCCGACCACGACTCCGACACCGACCACGACCCCGACACCGACCACAACTCCTACTCCCACTATCACTGACGTCGACATCCTCAATTTCGCGTTGAACCTCGAATACCTCGAGGCGGAGTTCTACCTGCGCGCAGTGACCGGAAGCGGCCTTGCTGCAAAGGATATCGGTGCGAATCCCGGCAAAGTTTACGGTGGCTCACAGGTCAACTTCCAGACTGCGGCGATCAAGCAGTACGCGGTCGAGATCGCAGGCCACGAGCAGATGCATGTGCAGAGGCTTCGCGCTGCAATCACGCTCCTCAAGGGCACACCGGTCGACCGTCCGATTATCGATCTGGGAAACTCCTTTGTCTCCGCCGCCAATGCAGCGAAGATTCAAGGTCTCCCATCTGGCGGCTTCAACCCCTTCGACAATGAGAATGACTTCATTCTTGGCTCTTTCATCTTCGAGGACGTGGGCGTTACGGCCTACAACGGCGCGGGAGCGCTTATTCAGGACAAAGTGAACGTTCTGCCCGCGGCTGGTGGCATCGTTGGGGTAGAGGCATACCACGCGGGCCTGATCCGGACGCTGCTGGTCTATCTCGGCGGAGCCTACGTCACGAATGCGGCTCTGATCTCGGATCTGCGCGCGGCGGCCAGTATGTCGGTCAACGGCAATACGGGCAGCACGGGAGAAACGCCTCTGTCGACCAGCACGATCGTGAATGCCGACACGAAGATGTCGCTTGCATACAACCGGACACCCGACCAGGTACTGCACATCGTGTACCTGAATGCGACTCCTGGTGTAGTGACTAAGGGCGGCTTCTTTCCCAATGGCATGAACGGCACGATCACCGCATCCGCTTCCTAAGAACCGTCGAAATGATGAAGGAGCAGTAATGGAAAATATCGAGGAAGTACAGCAGGAAGAAAGCAGCATAAGCAGCCGCCGCTCGGCACTGCTGATGGGTGGTGCGGCCCTTGCGGGTCTCATGTTCTCCCGTCATGCCAGTGCGCAGGCGGCCACCATCGGCGATCCCGACATTCTCAACTTCGCGCTTAACCTTGAATACCTGGAAGCCAACTACTACAGCCTGGCCACCAGCGGCCAGACGCTCCAGCAGGCTGGGGGCACCATCAGCGGCAACGGTGGAGCCGGCGGCACGGTGACCGTCAAGAGCAGTCCGATGGTGAATTTCACCACGGCGAACTTGAAGGCCTATGCTATGGAGACCGCCATGGATGAGCGCAATCACGTTGCGACTCTTCAGGCGGCACTCGGGTCGGCTGCTGTCGCCATGCCGAATATTGACCTGATGAACAGCTTCAATGCTCTGGCGGTGAAGGCGGGGCTGGGAAGCACCTTCGACCCGTTCTCCAGTGAGACGAACTTCCTGATCGGCGCCTACATCTTCGAGGACGTTGGCGTTACGGCCTACCTTGGGGCGGCACCGCTGATCACAACCCCGGCAACCCTGACCGCCGCGCTCGATATCCACGCGGTCGAGGCCTACCACGCGGGCAGCGTCCGGACGCAGATCTTTGCGGCTGGTACGGCCGCGCAGGGAATTACACAGATGATCTCCGCTGCCCGGCAGAGTCTCGCCGGCGCAGGGATCGACGAAGGTGTCGGTACGTTGCCGAATGGTGCGCTCGGTATGACGGGATCGACCATCGTTGACGTCGATCCTACAACCGCAATCATCGTGGGCCGTACGACTGATCAGGTGTTGAACATCGTTTACGGTGGCGGCGCGATCGGCACCGGCGGCGCGTTCTTCCCGAGCGGGATGAACGGCACCATCCGGTAGGTTTCCCCAACTTTTCCAACCAGATTTCACCGAAAGGCGTCGGGCTTCCTGTCCGGCGCCTTATTTTTTCTGGAGCCGATCTTTTTTGCTACTGCCTCTGCTGCCGCCTCTGGGAGAGAACCCAGCGCAGACGGCTTTAGAATAGGTCTGCGCACCTGCTTTTGCTGGGGTGTGGAGGCTTGGCGCGCATGGAAGCCAATGAGGTCCAGGAACTGCACGAACAGCACGAGCATGCCAGCGGCAAGGGCGCGCATGCCGAGGCGCATCCGCAGGGGCAGAGGCCGGTCAGCTTCACGATGAGCGTGCTGGCAGTGCTGGTAGCGGTGGTGACGGTGCTGGGGCACCGCACCCACACCCAGGCGGTGCTGCAGCAGGCGCGCGCGAGCGACCAGTGGAACCTGTACCAGGCCAAGAAGATTCGCCAGAACGAGACCCAGCTGGCCGGAGACGTGATTACCGTGCTGAGCACAGGCGCCACGCGCGACAGCGCCGCGGCCCAGGCCACGATCGCCGGCTACAAGGCGCATCTGGGCAAGTGGAAGGGCGACCTGGAGCAGGAGCAGGAGAAGGCGCGCCAGTTCGAGGAGAGCGTGGAGCGGGCGGAGCGGAAGGCTACCAGCTTCGATCTGAGTGAGGCGATGCTTGAGATCGCGCTGGTCGTGTCTTCGATCACGCTGCTCACTCGGCAGCGCGCGTACTGGCTGCTGGGTATTGTTTTCGGCGTGGCAGGGCTTGCGGTCGCTGCGCAGGGCCTTTTGCTGCGCTAAAGGGGGACCGTGAACAGGATGTGTGGCGCTGCGCGGGTTCTGGTCGCGTTCCTGGCCATGCTGGGTGGTATGGCTGCCGCTTCTGCGCAGGCGGCCGCCCAGGCCAGCCCACAAGCCGGCGCCGTCATCACTGTGGATCACGGGCCGAATGCGCTGCTGCAGGAGCGCAAGCACTATGTTGTGCTGGTTTCGCTGGACGGCTTTCGCTGGGACTACGCGAAGAAGTATGGCGCGAAGAACTTGCTGGCGATGGCAGCGCACGGCGCGAGCGCGCCCGAGGGGATGATCCCTTCGTATCCGTCGACCACGTTTCCCAACCATTACACGCTGGTGACAGGGCTCTACCCGGAGCACCACGGCATCGTCGCCATGAGCTTTTACAATGAGGACCACACGAAGCTCTACAGCTACAACGACCCGCAGACGAGTGGCGATGGCAGCTGGTACGGGGGCGCACCCCTGTGGGTGCTGGCGGAGCAGCAGGGGATGCGCGCGGCCTGCTTCTTCTGGCCCGGCTCCGAGGCGGCGATCGAGGGTGTGCGCCCTTCGTACTACCTGCACTATGACGACAAGGTGCCGGACCCGGTGCGTGTGGACCAGGTGCTGACATGGCTCAAGCTGCCGGAGTCGCAGAGGCCGCACTTCGTCACGCTGTATTTCGCAGATGTGGACCATGCCGGCCATGAATACGGTCCGGACAGCCCGCAGACCCGAGCAGCGGTCGCCGGTGTGGATGCGATGGTCGGCAAGCTGCGCGCGGGGATCGCGGCTTTGCACATGCCGGTCGACCTGGTGGTGGTGAGCGACCACGGTATGACGAAGACCGAGGGCGACTGGATCAACCTGGACAAGTATGCGGACCTGTCAAAGTTTGTCACGGCCGGCCCGCTGCTCTATACCAACAGCGACGCCGATGCGCAGAAAGCGTACGACCAGCTGAAGATCGCCGACGCGCACTTCGCGGTGTACCGACGCGCGAACCTGCCGAAAGAGCTGCACTACAACAGCAACGCGCGTGTGGGCGACCCGGTGATTGTGCCGGCGGCGCTGGTCGCGATCCGGGCGCATGGGCCTGGGGCCGGCGCGGGCAAGCCGGACCAGCCGCCCAATGCGGGCTCGCATGGCTACGACCCGCGGCAGTTTCCAGAGATGCGCGCGGTTTTCTATGCGGAGGGGCCGGATGTGCGCAGCAGCGTGAAGCTGAAGCCGTTCGAGAACACGAATGTCTATCCCTTTGTGACGGAAATACTCGGGCTCGACCACCCGCCGGTGGATGGCAGCGTGAGTGTATTGTCGTCGGCGCTCAAGGAGGTTCGCTAGCGATTGCCAGGGGAAACGAGCGCGCCGGACAGGTAGGTCGCCTGCAGCTCGCCGGCTGGCGAGAGCACATTGAGGTCTGCGGGGCGGCCTTGCGCGAGTGATCCGGCGATGTGGTTCAGACGGGTCATGCGGGCCGGGTTGCGCGTGGCCGCGCTGAGCGCGTCCGCGAGCGGGACGCCGGCGAAGCGCATGTAGTTGCGCACCCCCTGGTCGAGGGTGAGGGTGGACCCGGCGAGGGTGTTTTCGCCCGTGATGGCGCGGCCTCCGGCGACGCGGACGTCGAGCTCGCCGAGCTTGTAGGTGCCATCGGGCATGCCCGCGGCGCTCATGGCGTCGGTCACCAGGATGGCGCGATCGGCGGGCTTGGCGCGCGAGAACAGTTGCACGATGGCGGGGTCGACGTGCAGCCCGTCGCAGATGAGCTCGGCGAACAGCGCGTCGGTTGAGAGCACGGCGCCCAGCAGGCCGGGCTCGCGGTGGTCGAGCCGGCGCATGGCGTTGAACGTGTGCGTGGCGGAGACTGCGCCCGCGGCGATTGCGGCTTGCGCGTCCTCGCGCGACCCGTCGCTGTGGCCGATGGAGACGCGCACACCTCGGACGACGGCATGGGCGATCAACTCCGTGGCGCCGGGGAGCTCAGGCGCGATGGTCATCAGGGTCACGCGTCCTTCGGCGGCCTCGAACATGGCGTCGAAGAAGGAGATGGACGGCTCGAGCAGGTCGCGGACCGGGTGGGCGCCGCGTTTGGCATGCGACAGGAAAGGGCCTTCAAGGTGGATGCCCAGCGGGCGCGCGATGCCTGGCTGAGGCGGCGCGGCGATCAGCGTGGCCAGGCTTGCCAGGGAGCGGAGCGTCAGATCTTTGGGCGCAGTGATGGTGGTGGGCAGATAGGCGCCGACCCCGTGCCTGGCTAAAAAACGGTTGACCGTGCCGATGGCCTCGCCGGTGGCTTCCATGACATCGCGTCCGCAGCAGCCGTGGGTGTGCACGTCGAGGAACGCCGGGGCAAGCGTCGCGCCCGGGTAGTTGTGATGGGCGGTAGCGGCTGGGAGCGGGTGGGTGGCGCCGGCAGTGATGCTGATGAGCGCGCCGTCTTCGATGAGGAGGGCGGGATCTGTTACCGGGCCATCTTCGGTGAGCAGGTGTGCGGCGGTAACGAGCGTCGACATACGGGTTCGGTCCTTCCTCACTCTACACGCGAAGGGAGGCAGCCGGCCTGCCGCGAGCGCCTAGAATGAGGCCATGAGCACAGCGCGAACGGCGAAGAGGATCGGGATTCACCTGTCTACCGCGGGCGGCGCGCATACTGCGGTGGAGCGGGCGCAGGCTGTGGGCGCGAACACGTTTCAGATTTTTACCTCGAGCCCTCGCATGTGGCGGGCTGCGCCGGTCGCGGCGGAGGTGGCGGCAAAGATGCGTGCGCTGAGAGCCGAGCACGATATCGGGCCGGCCGTTGTGCACGCGAATTACCTCATCAATCTTGCGTCGCAGAACGAGGATGTGCTGGAGAAGTCGTCGGTCGCGTTTCGCGGCGAGGTGGAGCGGGCGCTGGCGCTGGGCGCGGAGTTCCTGGTGCTGCACCCGGGTTCGTGGAAGGGCCTGACGCGCGAGGAAGGCCTGCGCCGGGCCGCTGCGGGGATCGAGCGGGCTGTGGAGGGGATGGACTTTGCGGGGAAGCCGTTCCACCTGCTGATCGAGAACACGGCCGGGTCGGAGCACTCGCTGGGCGGCAGCCTGGAGCAGGTGGCGGAGCTGGTGGAACTGCTGCGCACTCACCTGCCGGTGGGCGCGTGTCTCGATACCTGCCACACGCACGTGGCGGGTTATGACATTGTGAGCGAGGGCGGCTGGGAAGAGACGGTGCGGCAGATTGAGAGCACCATCGGCGCGCAGCACGTGCGGGTGTGGCACACCAACGATGCGAAGGCGGCGCGCGGCTCGAAGCTGGACCGGCATGAGCATATCGGTGAGGGCATGATCGGAGCGGGGCCGTTTCGCCGCCTGCTGAACGATGCGCGCTTTGCGCATTGCGCGTTCATCGCGGAGACGCCGGTGGACGAGCCGGGCGATATCGAGAAGAACGTGCGGACATTGCAGGGGCTGTATGCCGTAGGTTCCAGGCAGGCAGCGGCCAAGTAGAATAAGGAACCGGTATGGAAGACGAGGCTACAACGTACGCAGAGAAGGAAGCGCGCTACGACCCCGCGGCGATCGAGGCCAAGTGGGTCGAGCGCTGGGCTGCGGACCCTGAGCTCTATAGCGCTGAAGCGATTGCGGCTGAGCCTGCATCCAGCAAGAAGCCGAAGTACTACGTGCTGGAGATGCTGCCTTATCCTTCGGGTCAGCTGCATATTGGCCATGTGCGCAACTATGCGATCGGCGACGCGCTGGCGCGTTACAAGTGGATGCAGGGCTACAACGTGCTGCACCCGATGGGGTGGGACGCGTTCGGGCTGCCGGCTGAGAATGCCGCGATCAAGAACGCGACGCCGCCGCGCGAGTGGACGCTGAACAATATCGCCGCGATGAAGCGGCAGTTCCAGCGGCTGGGCTTCTCCTTCGACTGGCGCAACGAGATCACAACCTGCCTGCCGGATTACTACCGCTGGAACCAGTGGTTTTTTCTCCGCATGTATGAGCGTGGCCTTGCGTACCGCAAGCAGAGCAAGGTGAACTGGTGCCCGCAATGTGCGACTGTGCTGGCCAATGAGCAGGTGGTGGATGGCTGCTGCTGGCGGCACGAGGAGCAGATCGTCGAGCTGCGCAGCCTGGAGCAGTGGTTTCTGCGCACGACCAACTATGCGCAGGAGCTGCTGGATGGGCTGGACGCGCTGCCCGGATGGCCTGAAAAGGTACGCACCATGCAGCGGAACTGGATCGGCCGCAGCGAGGGCGCCGAGGTGCAGTTTGCTGTAGTCGCGGGTAAGAGCGACACAGGCGAAGGCCGGTCGATTTTGCCTTATGAGACGGCGCTGCTGACCGGAGAAAAGATTGCGGTGTTTACCACACGCATCGACACGATCTACGGCGCGACCAGCCTGCAGCTGGCGCCGGAGCACGCGCTGGTGCGTGGCTGGGCGGCTGGCGATACCGCGCTGCAGGCAGAGGTCGATGCGATGCTGGAGCAGCAGCGGCAGGCGCGCGAAGCCGGCGATGTAGCAGCGATGGAGAAGCATGGCGCTTTTACTGGCCACTATGCGCGCAACCCGTTTACCGGCGAGTTGCTGCCGGTGTGGATCGCCAATTATATTCTGGCCGACTATGGCACGGGCGCGATTATGAGCGTGCCTGCGCACGATGCGCGCGACTGGGAGTTCGCGGGCAAGTACGGGCTGCCGGTGCGCGCGGTGGTTGAGATTCCAGGCGCTGAGAATGTGCTGCCGGTGCTGGCCGGCTCGGAGGATGGTGCGTTGCTGGTCGAATCTGGCCCATGGAGCGGCATGGGCTGCGCCGAAGCGCGGGCGCAGTTGAGCGCCGAGGCGGCGCGGCATGGATTTGGCACAGCGACGGTTACATATCGGCTCAAGGACTGGGGCGTGAGCCGTCAGCGTTACTGGGGCACGCCGATTCCGATGCTTTACTGCGACGGCTGCGGCATCGTTCCGGTGCCCGATGCGGAGTTGCCGGTGCTGCTGCCGGAGCAGATCGCGATTACGCAGCAAGGCGGCTCGCCGCTGGCGCAGGTGCCGGAGTTTGTGAACGCGAAATGCCCGAAGTGCGGCGGCGCGGCGCGGCGCGAGACCGACACGATGGACACTTTTGTCGACTCGAGCTGGTACTTCTACCGCTACACGGATGCCCGCAATGCGAGCGCGCCGTTTTCGAAAGAGGCAGCTGCGTACTGGTTTCCCATCGACCAGTACATTGGCGGCGTCGAACACGCGATCCTGCACCTGATCTACTCGCGCTTCTGGACGCGGGTGATGCGCGACCTGGGGATGATCGCGAATGCTGAGCCCGTGGAGCGGTTGTTCACGCAGGGTATGGTGATCAAGAACGGCGTCAAGATGTCGAAGTCAAAGGGTAATGTGGTATCGCCTGACGAGATGATTGCGCGCTACGGTGCGGACGCAACGCGCATGTATTCGCTGTTTGCCACGACGCCGGACCGTGACCTTGAGTGGCAGGAAGATGGTGTGGCCGGAGTTTCGCGCTTCCTGGCCAAGGTGTATCGGTTTATGCTGCGGCATGTGGATATTTCGAAGAGTGTCGGCTGGTATTTTCTTGACGGCGAGAGTTGCACGCCGCTTGAACAAAAAGTGCTGCGTAAGCTGCACCAGACGATCCGCAAGATCACCGAGGACTTCAGCGACCGGTGGCACTTCAACACCTCGATCGCGGCCATCATGGAGCTGCTGAACACGCTCACCGCTGCCGAGGAAGCCTTCGCATCGGGCGAGATCGCGCCTTCGGTGACGAAGCATGTGCTGACGAGCCTGGTACTGCTGCTGGCGCCGTTCGCGCCCTATCTCGCGTGCGAGCTGTGGTCGCTGCTGGGTGAAGAAAGCAGCCTGCTGCGCACGCCCTGGCCGGCCTTTGATGAGGCGTTGGCGAAGGCAAATGAGATGGAGCTGCCGGTGCAGATCAACGGCAAGCTGCGCACAGTGGTGCGGCTGGCTGCGGATGCGCAGGAGCCAGCGCTGCGTGAAGCCGCGCTTGGCGATGAAAAGATCCAGGCGGCGCTTGCAGGCAGGCAGGTGGTCAAGATGATCGTGGTTCCGGGCAAGCTGGTGAACCTTGTGGTGCGTTGAAGCGAGCTCTTCTGCTGTGCTCGCTGCGAGCCAATCATGGTTGTCTTCGTCTGATAGAAGGTGAGCTGGAGAGGAGCATCTGGCCGGATGAGCACGTCTCTCCCATTCGCATCGCAGAAAGTCTCCTTATTAACTGACCTGCGGCAGCGACCAGCGCTGCTGCTGCGCGAGCTGTTGTGGCGCTGGCTTTGCGGAGGGATGCTGCTGGCGCTCGCCGGCTATGACGGGTGGCGCATCTGGACTGCGTCACAGCCGGCGCTCCAGGCTACCGGGCTGTTCCGGCTCTCGAGCGACAGCCTTCTCGAAGATCCATCGCAGATCGCGACCGCGTTTGCGGCGGCCACCGGCATTGTGCGGCCGCTGGTTGAGCATGCCGCGGCAGGGCTGGCTCCACTGGCGATCTTTTGCTGGGTGGCGGCGTTTGCGCTGGGTCGCACATCCGTGCTCGCCAGCTATGACGCGCGCCTACCCCGGCGGCCATGGCTGCTGGCCGCATGCGAGGGCGTGCGGGTGGGCGCGCTGGTCGCCGCATCGGCGGTCTGGAGCGCGCTCGTTCAGGTCTCCTCCTCTGTGGCACTCAAAGGCGCATCGCCCAACCTGCTGCTCTACGCTGTGCTGGCGCTGGCGGCGACGGTTGCGGTGCTGCTGGTGTGGGGCCGCGTGGCGCGCGCTGTGGAGCTCTCGCAGGCGGTTGCTCTGGTTGAGTCGCTCGCCTTCCGGGAGGCGTTCCGGCGAGCGTGGCGCCCTGGCTCCGCGCTGGCAAAGCAGCAGGTGCGGCCTATCCGAAAGGCGGCAGGCCGCGCCCGGCTTTTTCTATTGGCCGCGGCGTTCGTGTTCACGCTGCTGCCGGCGCCATTTGCCGCGGGGTGGCCGCTGGCTGTGTGGTGGGTGGTGCTGTCTCTGGTATTGCTGGCCGCGGCAGATGCGGTGCGGCTCGGCGTTCTGTTCGCGCTGGTGGGCATGGTGCGCGAGGCAGGGTCCGTAACGCCTTTCGCGCCAGGAGCAAGCGCCAGTGTGAGCCGCGCAGCGAGCCCCGGTACGAGGCATTAAACTGGGCGTGTGGATACCACCGCAAGCGTCTCTTCTTCGATCGTCATCCTCGATTTCGGCTCGCAGTATACGCAGCTGGTAGCGCGGCGCATTCGCGAGCTCAATGTCTTCTCCGTGGTGCTGCCGTGCACGGCTTCACTCGATGAGATCCGCGCGCTCGAGCCGCGGGGCATCATCCTTTCGGGCGGCCCTTCGTCGGTGTATGACGCGGACGCGCCGAAAGCCGACCCGGGCATGTTGCGCATGGGTTTGCCGGTGCTGGGCATCTGCTACGGGTTGCACTTTATCGTGCACCACCTGGGCGGCAAGGTGCGGCCGGCAGCGCGGCGCGAGTATGGCGATGCGGAGGTTTCGCTGGTGGACACGGAGACGCCGCTGTTTGCCGGGCTGCCACCTATGCTGCGGGTGTGGATGTCGCATGCCGATGAGGCCTTGGAGCTGCCGCCCGGTTTCCACGTGACTGCGAAAACGCTAAATGCGCTAGCCGGGATTGCCAATCCCGAGGAGCGCATCTGGGCGGTGCAGTTTCATCCGGAAGTGCAGCACACCAAACATGGAACGGAGTTGCTGCGATCGTTTGTGCTCACCATCTGCGGTGCGACTGCGGACTGGACTCCGCAGCATTTTATCGAGGAGACGACGGCTGCGATTCGCGCGCGCATCGGCAGCTCGCATGCGATCTGCGCCATCTCGGGCGGTGTGGACTCGTCGGTAGCTGCGATGCTGGTACACCGCGCCATCGGCGACCAGCTGACATGCGTGTTTGTGGACAATGGCGTGCTGCGCAAGGACGAGTTCCGCAAGGTGCAGGAAAACCTGCGCGGCAAGCTGGGGCTGAACCTGGTCGCGGTGGATGCGCGGGAGCGGTTCCTGGCGAAGCTCGCTGGCGTCACCGATCCCGAGACCAAGCGTAAGGCGATCGGGCGCGAGTTCATCGAGGTGTTCGACGAAGAGGCTGCGCGCATCGTGGAGCAAACCGCCGGACACTCCGGCATAGCGTGGCTGGTGCAAGGGACTTTGTATCCGGATGTGATCGAGTCGTCGTCAGTCAAGGGACCTTCGCAGACGATCAAGAGCCACCACAATGTGGGCGGCCTGCCGGAGACGATGAAGCTCAAGCTGATTGAGCCGCTGCGCGACCTGTTCAAAGATGAGGTACGGCGCATTGGCCGCGACATGGGGATGCCGGCGGACATCCTGGAGCGTCAGCCGTTTCCCGGGCCCGGGCTTGCGGTACGCATTCTGGGTGAGGTGACGGCAGAGCGTGTCGCTATCCTGCAGGAGGCGGACGAGGTGGTGGTTGACGAGATCAAAGCGGCGGGGCTGTATCGCGAGATATGGCAGGCATTCGCGGTGTTGCTGCCGGTCAAGAGCGTAGGCGTGATGGGCGACCAGAGAACCTATGCGTACACCTGCGCCATTCGTGCGGTGCAGTCTGAGGACGGGATGACGGCGGACTGGGTGCAGCTGCCGTATGAGGTGCTGGGACGTATTTCGAACCGCATCGTGAATGAGGTTCGCGGTATCAACCGCGTGGTCTACGACATCACGTCGAAGCCCCCGGGCACGATCGAGTGGGAGTAGTGTGCAGGATTAAATGGAAGCGTAACGAGCCTGCATGGGCGATGTCTTTCTTTCATCCGGAGAGGGACATTTTCAGGAGCGTCTGCATCCAAACGCGTGAACTCCGCCAGGAGAGTTTCTCCGGCGGGAAGGAGCTTGCAGGATGGGTTTTCTTGAAGGGCGAGTGGCCATTGTGACCGGATCGGGATCCGGCATCGGCCAGAATATAGCGATGCGGCTGGCCCGGGAAGGTGCGCGGGTCGTGGTGGATTACGTTGGCAGCGATGAAGGCGCGAAGCAGACGGTTGACACGATCACCAAGGCTGGCGGAGCTGCAGTTCCTTTTGCGGCTGACATTACCAGGCTGGACCAGGTGCAGGCATTAGTCGACGCCGCTTACTCGACTTATGGGTCGTGCGACATCCTGGTGAACAACGCCGGATTGGAAAAGAAGGCAGACTTCTGGAACGTGACCGAAGAGGACTACGAGAAAGTGATGGACGTGAACCTGAAAGGGCCGTTCTTTGTAACGCAGGCTTTTGTGCGCAAGCTGCGGGACGCGAAGAAGAAAGGCCGCGTGATCAACATCAGTTCTGTGCATGAAGATATGGCGTTCCCGGGCTTTGCGACGTACTGCATGAGCAAAGGCGGTATGCGCATGATGATGCGCGACCTTGCGGTGGAGCTCGGCCCGCTCGGCATCACGATCAACAACGTGGCTCCCGGCGCCGTAAAGACGCCCATCAACACGGCGTTGCTTGAGAACAAGGAGAAGATGGCCGAGCTGCGGAAAAATATTCCGCTCGGCTACGTGGGATCGGTCGAGGATATTTCCGGGTTGGTCGCCTTTCTGGCCTCAGACGAAGCGGCCTATGTGAACGGAGCGACCTTTACCATCGATGGCGGCTTGTCGCGCTCTTACCACGAGCAATAGCTATGGCGATGCGTATCGAGGACTACGGGGTGATCGGCGACTGCGAAACAGCGGCGCTGGTCGGGAAGAATGGCTCGATCGACTGGCTGTGCTGGCCGGACTTTTCAGCGGCTGCCTGCTTCGCATCGCTGCTGGGAGAGGAGGCCAATGGCCGCTGGCTGCTGGCGCCGGCAGGGGCAGCCACGGGCGAAGATGCCTGGGAGGTTACGTGGCGCTACATTCCGCAGACGCTGGTGCTTGAAACCAAGTGGAGCCGCGGCGAGGATGTAGTCTGCGTTACGGACTTCATGCCGTCGCGCGGCGTGCACTCGCATATCGCGCGCAAGGTGGAGTGCCTGAGCGGACAGGCAGCGATGCAGATGCAGCTGGTGATCCGTTTCGACTATGGGCGTTCCGTCCCCTGGATCACGCGCGACGAGCATGTGCTGCGTGCAATTGTTGGCCCCCACAAAGCGGTGCTGCGCACTGTGCTCGAGGTGCACGGTGAGAACCAGATGACCGAGAGCAAGTTCACCGTCAGCGAAGGTGAGCATATGTGGCTTACGCTTTCCTACGGGCACTCCGCCGCGGCCGACCCGCCAGCCATCGATGCAGATAAAGAGCTTGAGGAGGCCAAGCGCTACTGGTCCAGGTGGTCTTCACGCTGCGTTTCAATCGGGCGCTATACGGACGCGGTGAAGCGGTCGCTGATTACCTTGAAGGCTCTGACTTATCGGCCTACAGGCGGCGTGGTTGCGGCGGTTACGACGTCGCTGCCGGAGGCGCTGGGCGGCCCGCGCAACTGGGACTATCGCTTTTGCTGGCTGCGCGACTCGACTTTTACGCTGCTGGCGCTGATGAATGGCGGCTTTTACAAGGAAGCCGAGGCGTGGAAGGACTGGCTGCTGCGCGCGATCGCCGGCAACCCGGACCAGGTGCAGATCATGTACGGCATTTCTGGCGAGCGGCAGTTGATGGAATGGGAAGTGCCCTGGCTCGCGGGCTATGAAAAGTCAAAGCCGGTGCGTGTCGGCAACGCTGCAGCGGAGCAGTTACAGCTCGACATTTATGGCGAGGTGCTGGATGCTTTCTTCCACGCGGCCGCCGGTATCGAGATGCCGCGCACCGTCGATCTGAATCTGCAGCAGAACCTCATCGATCATCTGCTCAAGGTCTGGCACCTGCCGGACCAGGGCAT
Source organism: Acidobacteriaceae bacterium (assembly GCA_965276605.1). Taxonomy (GTDB): domain Bacteria; phylum Acidobacteriota; class Terriglobia; order Terriglobales; family Acidobacteriaceae; genus EB88. The sequence goes on along the minus strand of OZ255619.1, from coordinate 3,873,770 downwards.
CTGGGAGTCGCGCAGCGGTCCGCAGCACTTTACCTACTCGAAGATGATGGTGTGGGTCGCGTTTGATCGCGCGATTGCGATCGCGGAGCACACCGGCAGTGATGTGCCGCTCGATGCGTGGCGAGCGGCACGCGACCAGGTGCACGCGGAAGTGTGCGCGAAAGGTTTCAACAAGAAGATCGGCGCCTTTACACAGAAGTTCGGCGGCGATGCGCTCGACTCCTCACTGCTGCTGCTGCCGATGGTTGGCTTTCTGCCGCCGACGGATCCGCGCGTGAAGAGCACGATTGAGGCGATTGAGACGAGACTGATGCGCAATGGACTGCTGCTGCGCTACGACACGAGCAAGTCGGCGGACGGCTTGCCGGCGGGGGAAGGCGCATTTCTTGCGTGCTCGTTCTGGATGGTGAGCTGCCTGAAGCTGATCGGGCGGGAAGCCGATGCGCGCAAGCTGCTCGAGTATCTGCTATCGCTCCGCAACGACCTGGGTCTGCTCTCCGAGGAGTACGACACGGACAAGCAGCGGCTGGTGGGAAATTTTCCGCAGGCTTTTTCGCATATCGCGATGATCAACGCGATCTTTGATGTGGAGGGTAGCGAGAAAAAGACGCGTGCACGGCACCACCGGCACACAACACCGCCAGCGCCGCCGGATTCGCTCGGGCGAAACACTCCGGAACTCGATCCGCACCCCTCCCCAACCGCTGCCGGCAAGGGAAACAAGAAAGCTGGCAAGCAACGCAGCAAAGCAGGTTTGTAGAGCGAAGGAGCAAAGGCGCAGCATGCATGTATTTACGGTTTGGGCTCCAAAGGCAAAGGCGGTTGAGGTAAAGATTGACGGGCGCAAGCATGCCCTGTCGAGCGGCGACGGCGGCTGGTGGAGCGCGGAGATAGAAGAAGCCAAGGCGGGCACCGACTATTTCTTCCTGCTCGATGGTGAGGAGCAGGAGTTGCCGGATCCGCGTTCGGCTTTTCAGCCGCAGGGCGTGAGCGGATCGTCGAGGGTTGTCGATCACGGCGCCTTTGCGTGGACTGATGCGGGCTTTCATGCGAGGGCGTTTCAGAGCGCTATTCTGTACGAACTACATATCGGCACGTTTACTTCCGAGGGTACGTGCGACGCGGCGATCGCAAAGCTTGACTACCTGCGGGAGTTGGGAGTGACGCACGTTGAGTTGCTGCCGTTCGCCGAGTTTCCGGGCAGGCATGGCTGGGGCTATGACGGCGTGGACCTGTTTGCGCCGCATGCTGCATACGGCGGCCCGGACGGGCTGAAGCGGTTTGTCGATGCGGCGCATGGCCATGGTCTTGCTGTCATCATGGACGTGGTTTACAACCACTTTGGACCGGCAGGGAATTACGTCGGCAGGTTCGGCCCCTACTTCACCGATGCGCACAAAACGCCATGGGGCGATGCGGTGAACCTAGAAGATGCGGGGTCGTTCGAGGTGCGGCGCTTCTTCTGCGATAACGCGCTGATGTGGCTGCGCGACTACCACATGGATGGGCTGCGGCTGGATGCGGTGCACGCCTATATCGATCGCTCCGCGATCCACTTCATGGAGCAGATCAATAGCGAGGTGCATGCGCTGCAGGCTGAAACCGGCCGTGCTTACGTGATGATCGCGGAGAGCGACCTGAACGATCCGCGACTGGTGCGGGCAAAGGAAGCGTACGGCTACGGATTCGACACGCAGTGGAGCGATGATTTTCATCACGCGCTTGTCTCACTGCTGACAGGCGATACGAGTGGCTACTACGCGGATTTCGGCGAGTTTGCCGACCTGGCCAAGGCACTGTCGCAGGCTTTCGTCTTCGACGGGCAGTACTCCGAGTTTCGCGACCGAGTGCATGGCCGGCCGGTCGAGAACCTTGCGGGCTGGCACTTCTGCGGATACTCGCAAAACCATGACCAGGTCGGCAATCGCGCGAAGGGTGAGCGGCTGGTGCACCTGACGGACATGCCGCGTGCGAAGATTGCCGCGGCTCTCACGCTGCTTGCGCCTTTCTTGCCGATGCTGTTCCAGGGAGAGGAGTGGGCGGCGACGACGCCCTTCCTGTACTTCACGGATCACGAGGATAAAGAGCTTGGCCGGCTGGTGTCAGAAGGGCGCAAGAAGGAGTTTGCGGCGTTCGGCTGGAGCCCGGACGAGATTCCCGACCCGCAGGATGCAGCGACCTTTGAGGCTTCGAGGTTGAAGTGGGATGAGCTGAAGGCAGAGCCGCATGCCGGGATGCTGGACTGGTACAAGCGGCTGATTGCGCTCCGCAAGTCACGACCCGAGCTGACGAATGGAGTGCTGGACCAGGTGGATGTGGACTTCGACGAGGAAGAGCGTTGGTTTACGATGCAGCGCGGCGGGATCGTGCTGGTGTTTACGCTGGATGAAGAGGGCTACTCGGCGGGCTTGGAAGAGAACGTCACGCTGCTGCTTGGTTCCGATGCTGAGATCGGAATTGAGGGAGGCCAGCTAACATTGCCGGGAGTGGGCGTTGCGATTCTGTCGGTACGATAGAGGAGGAGCGGGAGCTGGACTCGTTTCTGCAACTGTTACGGTGGCGGTTACAGAAACCCCGGTACTTCGGCAGAGATAGCAATCTCCGGCCGCATGCTTTCGGTTTTGGGTTGAGCAGTGGCTTTGCGAGCAATGGCGAAGACCTCACCGCCCATGAGCAGCGTGGGCGCGGGGCCCGGTTCAGTGACGTGGAGCAGGTTAAGGGTGGTGCGGGTGACCTGCTGATCGGGCTGGCCGGCGCGGGACACCAGCACGCATGGATAGTCGCCCGGCAACCCCGCAGAGCGCCATTCGCGCGCGACCTCAGTAAGGTCGCGGCCCGGCATGTACACGATGCGCGTCGGCTCAGGATTCCCGCTTTCTCCGGGAGCGTGATGCGCAGTGCTAAGCAGGATGCTGGATGCGGCGCGCCTGTCAGTGAGCGAGCAGGGCATGGCTGCCGCCGCCGCTGAGGCCGCCGTGACACCGGGAACTACCTCGAACGGCACTCGCGCCTCGCGGAGTGCGTCCATCTCTTCGCCGGCCCGCCCGAACAGGAGGGAATCGCCGCTCTTAAGGCGGACCACTCTGCGGCCTGCTCGCGCACCCGAGATCATTATCGTGTGAATCTGCGCCTGCGTGATGCTGGCCCGTCCGCAGCGCTTGCCGACGTTGACGATCTCAGCTGAAGCGTTGGCGAGCGCGAGCACTGCCTCCGGCACCAGATCGTCATGCAGCAGCAGGTCGGCGCTGGCCAGCAGTCGAGCGGCCTTTATGGTCAGCAGGTCGGGGTCGCCCGGGCCTGCGCCCACCAGCCATACCTTGCTGCTGGTGGAAGCAGCGGGGTGCTCTGGTCTCGATGCTGCCACAGCCGCTGTTACAGAAGGAGCGGCAGGCAGGGCAAGTTTTCGCGAGGGGCAGTCGGTCAACCCGCAGATGGGGCGCTCGGCAAGCGTCTGCAGCAGCATCTTGCGGTCTTCGCCTGCGGGCCATGCTTCAAGCACCTCGCGGCGCAGGTGACCGAGCGCATGGAGCCAGGGGCCAAGATCGTGCGGCAGGGCAGCATCGATCTCGCGGCGCAGGCGCTGCGCGACAGAGGGGCTTTCGCCAGCGGTCGAGATAGCGATCTGGAGATCGCCGCGACTCACGACCGAGCCGTAGTAGAAGTCGCAGTGCGGGATGTCGTCGACCGCATTGCACAGAATGTTGGCTGCTGCGCAGAGACGGTACACATGCTGGTTAACGGCAGTGACGTTTGTGCCGGCAACGACGACGAACTGCCCGTCTATATCGGTTTCTGTGAACTCGCGCTGGCGCCACTGGATGGCACCGCGCTCGGTTAGGCGCACAATCTCGGGCCGCGCCCAGGGTGCAACGACCGTCACTGCGGCATCGCTTGCAACGAGGCTCTCGATCTTGCCGGATGCAACCTCGCCTGCGCCGACGACCAGGCACGGACGACGATCGAGTTTGAGAAAGATGGGCAGCAGGCTCATATGCCGGTCCTTTACATGTCTGTGCCGGGCGCGGGACCGGCGCTTCTATCGCGAGCGACAGGCGTCACGAGCTCGCCGGCGAGTTGCGCCCGCAGCTCGTCGTTCGAGTGACGCGCGAAGTAGGCGCGCAGGTTTTCGCCTTCGCCCAGGCGCTTGCCCTGGTAGGTCTTGAGCAGGCGCTCGATGGCTTCTGGCACTTCGGTCGCGGGGATTCGGTAGCCGACCGGGCGCGCAGTCGAGGCGAACTGGCCTACCGACCCGCCCACGCAGAAGTAATACGCGTCCACCAGCTTGCCTTTGTGCTTGATCTTCTTGCCCTCGATGCCGATATCGGCGATCCAGTGCTGGCCGCAGCTGTTGGGGCAGCCGGTGACGTGAAGTCGCAGCTGCTGATCGAATTCGGGGACGCGTTCCTCGAGCTCATCGACAAGCCAGCGGGTAAAACCTTTTGTCTCGGTGAGTGCGAGCTTGCAGAACTCAGTGCCGGTGCAGGCTACGGCGCCGCGCCAGAACTGCGAGCCCTCGACGTGCAGGCCTATTTTCGCAAGCTCGTCTGCTAGTTGCTGCGCGCGCTCTGTTTCTATATCGACGAAGAGCAGGTTTTGCCCGACCGTGGTGCGCAGGTGGCCCGCGCCGAAACGCTCGGCCAGTTCTGCGGCCGCGGCAAGCTGGTCGCCGGTAAGCCGGCCTCGCAGCACCGAAGCGCCGACAGAGCTCAGACCGGGCTGCTTCTGCGGGTGGATGCCAACGTGGTCGCGCAGAACGTCATCTGGCACAGTCTCGGTTACAGATGGATCAAGCTTGTAGCCGATTCGCCGTTCGACCTCCGAGAGGAAGCTCTCAGCCGTCCATCCTTCCTTCAGGAAGAGGTGCTTCATGCGGGCGCGGTCGCGGCTTTCGCGCAGTCCCTGCTGGTCGCGGAAGAGTTCTGTAATCGCACGAGTTACAGAAAAGGCCTGCTCCTTCGGCACCCACGCATTGAGCTTCACGGCCAGGTGCGGATCAGCTGACAAGCCGCCGCCGACGCGGATGGTAAAACCTTCTTGCTGACCGCGGAGCGTGGCGGTCAAGCCGATGTCGTTGATTTCAGGGTAGGAGCACCAGATAGGGCAGCCGGTGACGGAGATCTTGAACTTGCGCGGCAGATTGTAGAACTCCGAGTTGCCGATGAGCTTATTCGCGATCTCAATGGCGACAGGCGATGCGTCGAACAGTTCCTGCCCGTCGATGCCGGCCAGCGGACAGCCGGTCACGTTGCGCACCACGTCGCCGCAGGCGCCTTTGGGGGAGAGCCCAACCTTCTCAAGCGCGTCCACAACTTCAGGCAGCGACTCGATGGTGAGCCAGTGCAGCTGGATATTCTGGCGCACGGTGATGTCGGCGATGTTGCGGGCATGCACCCTGGTGAGCCGGGCAATGGTGCGCAGTTGCGCGGAGGTAAGCTGGCCGGCTGGCGCGCCGATGCGCATCATAAAGTACTCGCTGGCGAGGCCCTCGCCTGCCTTGCCGCCGGTGACACCGGCGCCATCGCCCTGCGTGTAGACGCCCCACCATTTGAAATAGGTCGAGGCCCACTCGGGCACGACGCTCGATCGGCCTTCGCGCGCGAACTGACGTACCTCGTCGAAGACCTCCCACGGGTTCTTTTCGAGCTTCAGGCGCTCCAGGCGCTGGGCTTTGGTTTCCTTGGGCGGCGGTGTGATGGTCTGGTCGGGCATTTATCCTCGGCACAAAGCTGCTTGGAAGAAAAACATGGCCTGCCGGCAGAAACTACTTTGCCGGGCAGGCCAGGACGATTCGCGTACTTGCGTCGCTCTCAGCGCACCTGCCGCCCCGGCGTGCAACAAGCGTGGAGGGCAACGGCATAAATGCTGATGGGCATGTCTTCACGATACGAGTGCGGTCGTGGGTCGTCAATTGACGACACTTGATGGCACCGATGGCCATCGATCTCAGAAGGTGAAATTCGCCTGCAGGAAGATGCGCCGCGCTGCGGAGCCGGAGGAGAAGATCGTCCCGGCCAGAGCATTCGACTGCCCGAAGTTCGGCGAGTCGATCGTCCCGGTAGGGGGCGCTACGTTGATGATATTCAACAGGTTGAGCGCCTGCGCGTTGAGGGTGAAATTGTACCGGCGCCCAGTACTTCCATTGTTACCGAAGGCGCCTCCCGGGCCGCCACCAGATCCACCAGATCCGCCGGACCCGCCCCCTCGGCCCCCCCGGCCGTGGCTACCACCGCCCGGCGGCGGCCCGCCTCCCGCTGGGGGTCCCCCGCTCGCGCCGCCACCTTCCCGGTTGAGCCGCTGCCCGAATCCCCAGGTCTTGCCAAGGCGCAAGTTGAGCGTGAACAGCGTCGGGCCATTGCCATTAAAGATTGGGACTACTTGGGTCGTGCCGGGTGGGGGGGCACCGGTGTAGAAGTTTCCGTAGGCCGTATTCACGATGTCGGTGCCGGTTGCACCCGCGGGTGCGATGTAGGGGCGATCGTTGAAGAATGAATCGCCGTTCAGGTCCTGCGAGAGCGTGATGTTGAAGGGCTGCCCGGACTGCGCCACGACGAATGGCGAGACGCGGATATTGTGCGGTGCGGAGTAGCTGCCGATCAGGAACAAACGATTGCGCACGTCGAAGCCGGCGCGCCCGTAGTCCTGTTTCAGGTTGAGCGAGTTGGAGGGATTGCTGCTGGTTCCATTCACGTCCGCGTTCGCAAAGCCCAGGCCGTAAAAGCCAAAGGCCGAGAGCGACCGGCTGATCTGTGTGTGGAAGTTAAAGAAGAGCTGCTCCTGGTTGTATACGCCCTCAGAAAAGTACTGGTACACATTGCCCAACTCGGGATTGTAGCCCGGCGTGCCGGACAGGTTGGCGTTGATGGTGTCAAGGTGGTGGATGCCGTGGGAGTGAATGTAGGTGGCCGAGACAGTAGTGTTCTTAGTCAGCTGATGGTCGATCCCGATAGAGCTCTGGATGTTTATCGGGGCATGCAGATTGGGGCCGATCTGGTAAATGGCTGGGGATGCGGTACTGTTGTTCGCTGCCGTCGTGCTGCCTGCCTCGCAAGTAGCTGTAATGGTTGCAAGTGAAGGAAGCTCGTTGGGGTAGTAGCAACTGGGGTTCTGTAACACCAGTTCCTGCTGCACGATGCCGTTGACACGCGCCGCCTGCAGCACCTGCGATATGCCGAAGCGGTCGTAGAAGTAGCCGAAGCCCAGCCGCAGAACGTCCTTGGTTGGCTTACCGTTACGAGTAAAACCATAGGAAAGCGCAAGCCGCGGCGCAAAGTCGCTGTGGTCGTGAATGTTGTTCTGGGTTTCCCAGCGCAGGCCGTAGGAGAAGGTCAGGTTGGGCTTCACCTTCCAATCGTCCTGGTAAAACAATGCGCCGTCAATCGCGTTAACCTCGGCCTTGGGGTTGCCGGTGACCAGCACAAACTGTGAAGGCCCTCCGCCGGCAGCCTGCAACTGTTGAAAGCTCTGCCTGTTGCCTTGCCCGTACAGTGTGGCCGCATAAGCCCCGCTTGCCGACAACCTGCTGGTTTCACGATCGGCAAATGGGCACGTGCTTCCCGTGGGGCAGCTGCGGGAGGCGAAGGTAAACAGGCCGTTGAAGTCCGAGTTGGCGGCGTTGGCTTCGCGGCTGGCCCGCAGGCGCCCGCCGAGCGAGATGGAATGGGTGTTGAGGGCCAGCTCAGTCAGGTTGGACAGCTCGTACTCGTCCAGATGGTCGTTGATGGACCCCTCACTATTGCCGCCGAATGTCTGGTAGCCCTGTACCTGGACCTGCGGAGCTCCGTTTGCCGGCGATTGGGTGGAGCGGCCATACACTGCCCGCAGGTGTGTTTCCGAGATGACACGCGGGCCGAAGACCTCGGTGTCTGAAAGCTGGATCTGGTTCTCGCTCGCTGTGCTGTTGTAGGCCTGGCTGCTCAGGGAAAACTGGCCGATGCCTTGGTTGTTCTTCACATTGCGTTCGTACTGGTAGCGCAGGCTAAGAGAGTTCTTCTCCGTCAGCTGGATATCCACACGCGGAGTGATGTTGGTCCGGGTCTGTGGAGTATTGAGCGCATCCGGGAAGAGAACACCGAAGCCGCCGGGAGTGGTGCCGGCGGTGTAATCGTCTGTATTGCCGAAGTTGCCGGCTGCGAAATCTCCATTGATCTCACCTTGAAGCCTGTACGCATTGACGATTGAGTCGTCCGCGATGTTTCTCCGCTGCGCGCTTACAAAGAAGGATGCTTTCTTGTTGATCGGCCCGCTCAGAGTCCCCTCATACTGATAGCTGTTGTAATCGGGCAGCTTTGAGGAGTCGGGAACAAACGGGTTGCCGGTATTGAGCTGCCGGGCATTGCCCTGCGCCTGGAACTCTCCGTGGAACTTGTCAGTGCCGGGCTTGGTGAAGACTTCGATGCGGCCGAAGCCGAGCTTGTCAAACTGGGCGCCGTAGGGGTTCTGATTCACGCGGATCTCGCGGATGGCGGATTTCGGAGGCAGCTCCCCGCCGGTGAAGCCGTCGATGTAGATCTGGCCGCCGGAGGGTCCGGCTGCCGGGCCTGCCAAGGCGGTCAGCTCATTCGAGAGCTCATCCGGGTCGTCCGAGAGCGCATCGAGGTCCTTGTCCTTGAGCACGATGCTGTTCGCGTTCGCGTCCGGGTCGACCGAGACCGTGGGCAGGCCGGCGTTTACCTGCACGTTTTGCTGCTGGACCATGATGATGAGCGTTGCGTTGACGAGCTTGTTCGCGCCCGCCGCAACGGCGAAGGACTTGGTGCTGAGCGAGCCGAAGCCCGGCGCGGTGACGAAGACGATGTAGTTCCCGGCGGGGACCCCGGTGATGGAGTAGCTGCCATCGGGGCCGGACATGCCGGTGGAGACGGTGTGACCCTGCGCATCGGTCACGCTGACGCTTGCGTTAGGAATGACGGCGCCGGAGGGGTCAGTGACCTGGCCGTGGATGCTGCCGGGGCCGGTCTGGACGGTGGACGCAGGGGGCTTGGCCTGGGCGTGCAGGAGGGAAGCAGGCGTGAGGGCGGACAGCAGGAGGAGGGTAGAGAGGGCGTGGTGACTGCGTTTCACGGGGCTCCAGGGGGTGCGTAGAGTCGAGTGGTCCGGCCAAACGATCGGAGATTGCAACGGTTTGACGTGCAGAACTGCGGATGGAAGCGCGCATTCTGCGGAAAGAAGGTGATTCTCTATCACCTTACAAGGTATGTGGTCTGACCGCTTGCTGGCGCTTGCGGTGCGATTCTTTGAAAAACCCATTCAGTTTCTGATCCCCCTTGCGGCGCCCGTGCGATGTATCAGCGCTGGGGGGCGCTTTCCCCAGGGGCTGCGTCTGCGCCTCCACCGCCGCCAAGGTTCCAGGAGGCCGAGAAGAGGCCGGCGCTCGCCCCGGGAGAGCCCTGCAGTAGCGGCTCAACCCCGGAGATGAGCGTAATGGCGGTGGGCTGCGTGGCTCCGGGGCCGCTGGCGACGACCATGACGGCATCGCCTTTTTTCAGATCGGCAAGGGTGATGGAAGGCGCGCGTTGCAGCAGCATTGCTGTTTCGCCGGCCCCACCGCGGGATGGCTCGCCTGGGTGCGCATCAGCGGGCGGGGTCGCGCCTGCGGCTCCGCCGGAATCGCCCCTGGAGGCGGCGCGGCGGGCCATGCGGGCGGCCATTTCGGGGGGCAGCTTGCGAAGCTGGGTCGTGGCCTCAAGATGCAGCGTGACCGGCCGTTTGGTCGCGAGGTCGGTAAGCGAAACAGTGTTGGCCGAGGGATCGCTGCTGAGCACCGTGCCGGCGATGTTGCGGAAGGAGCCGGCGACGATCTCCTCGGCGGAAACGCTGGTGCCAGTTGCATCCTTCGCTCCGCGCGCGCGCAGCTGGTCGTCGGGATGGATGTCGGCAAGCGCGGCCTTGTGTGCGTCGGCAAATGAGGTTGAGTCGGGGGCGTAGCGGCGAACAACTGTTGCGGGGGTTGTATGGATCACGAGAGGAGCCGCCCCGCCCTGTGCACGCAGGGTGATGGTGCCGGAGGCGGGATTTGCTGATTGCACAATGCCGGAAACCCCGCGGCGCTGCCAGTCGGCCGAGTCCTGCTCATGCGCCTGGGAGATATCGCCCTGCTTCATGGCGACCAGGATGCCCGCAGAGGGGTGGTCGGGGTCGCCGGTGGCGCGGATCAGCACCCGGTCGCCGACGGCCAGGTCGGCGGCCTGCATGGGCGTGGCGTTCTTCAGGTTCTTTTCCCCGGGCGCGGTGCGCAGCAGGCGGGTCTGGGGCGTAAGCGCGACAGAGATTTCGCCTGTGGTGGCGCCCTCCTGCTGGACTGTGACTTTGTCCTCGCTGACGGCGGTTACGGTGCCGAGAATGCGGGCGCCTGCGGGCGCAGCCTGGCCGCCGGTGGCCGCGGCGGGTGGGCTCTGGGCCAGAAGAGGACCGGCGGCAAGCGTGAGCGCGGTCGTGAAGAGCGCATTTCGCAGTTTCAGGCGCAGCATGGTGAAGTCTCCTTTTACTTGCAAGGCGAGCTACAGCCGTTGCCCTAGGGACGGGGCGGCCCCGGAAAAGTTTCAAGGCCGGATCGCGCCCTGCTTCGCCCCAGGGACAGAGCGGGAACGCCTGGGGAGAACTTTCGATTGGGAAGTTCAGCGGAAGCCGAAGCGGGAGTGTCCACAAATCATGTAGCATCGGGATCGGTTTGCTACTTTGCCGCCGCGGGAGCCACGGGCGCGGCAGAGACGGACCTGACCCTTGCAAGGAGCAGCGACCAGGCTGCGGCGGAAAGCGGCACATACAGACGAATGGCGATTACAAGCGTAGGCAATACCCGCAACCTCAGCAGCAGTGCTCCCGGTACGACCAACTACAGCGCCATGGCGATGGTGACGACGCTGTTCTTTGTGTGGGGCTTCTGTACCGTCATGAATGACGCGGTCATTCCCCACCTCCAGGGCATCTTCGGCCTGAGCTACTTCCAGGCAGCACTGATACAGCTTGCTTTCTTTGGCTCGTACTTCATCTTTGCGCAACCGTCCAGCAAACTCATAGAGTGGGTCGGTTACCAGCGCACCATGGTCATCGGCCTGCTGACGATGGGGGCTGGTGCGCTCCTCTTTGTGCCAGCAGCGACGCTTGCCACTTACTGGCTGTTCCTTGCCGCGGAGGTGGTGCTGGCGGCTGGTGTCACGGCCCTTCAGGTGGCTGCAAATCCTTATGTGACGATATTGGGTCCGCCAGAGACCGCGTCGAGCCGCCTGAATCTGACCCAGGCCTTCAACACGCTTGGGGATACCGTCGCTCCTTACATCGGCGGCGTCTTTATCCTTGGCGTCACTGCGGCCTCTACAAGCGGCGCCCCGCTCCATGGAGTTGCCCTCACAGCCAGCCGCGTCCACCAGGCTGCCAGCATCAAGTCTCCCTATCTTGTGATCGCTGGTGCCGTCATTGTTCTGGCGCTGGCTATCGCCTTCTACCGGTTCCCGCGCCTTGAGGTGACGCGCGACTATCGCCCGGCAAACCTCAACATAAAGCAGGACAGCATTTGGAACCATCCTCATCTTTATCTCGGAGCGATCGCCATCTTTATCTATGTCGGTGCCGAGGTCAGCGTTGGGAGTTTTCTAGCCAAATATCTGGCCGATCCGACGATCGGCAACATGCCACTGGAACAGGGAGCCAAGCTGGTCTCTCTTTTCTGGGCGAGCATGATGGTCGGACGATTCATCGGCTCGGCGGTAATGCAGCGGGTAGCGGCCAACAAGCTGCTTGCCTGGAGCGGGGTCGGTGCCGGATTGCTGGTGCTATGCTCCTTACTTGGATCAGGGCATTTCGCTATGGTTACAATCCTGTGTGTTGGCCTGTTTAATTCCATCATGTTCCCGACTATCTTCACCTTGGCGGTGGCTGAGCTGGGTCCGCTTACCGGACGCGGCTCTGGGCTCCTCATCCAGGCCATCGTCGGGGGGGCCGTAATTCCGGTTTTGATGGGGGTTCTCGCTGACCGGTTCGGAATCCATCACTCGCTACTTTTGCCGCTGCTCTGCTATCTGTTTGTCATCTACTACGGCTGGCGAGGGTACCGAATCGCTCCCAGCGAAGCTCATGCGGTGATACAAGCCGTAGCTGACTGAGCAGCAGTTTTTGCGCGGGCATGGCAGGCTGCGCGACACTGTAGGCATGCTTGAGAGCGCCTCACCCCCGTACCCGGCAACGGGCAATGTCCTCGCCATCACGCTGGCTGACGTGCAGGCTGCTCGCGAACGTATCCGCGACAGCATCTACTGCACGCCAGCGCCGCACTCTGCCGCGTTGTCCGCGCTCACCGGCCAGACTGTCTTCCTCAAGCTCGACAACCTGCAGCGGACCGGGGCCTTCAAGGAGCGGGGTGCGCTCAACAAGATACTTACGCTGCGACCAGAGGAAAAGGCGCGCGGGGTAATCGCTGCCAGCGCCGGCAACCATGCGCAGGCTGTTGCGTTTCACGCGGCGGCCCACGGCATGCGCGCGCGTATCGTAATGCCGGAGATGACGCCTCTGGTCAAGGTCTCGGCCACAACCGGATACGGCGCAGAGGTTATCCTGCACGGGGCCAACTACGATGACGCATACGCCGAAGCCATGCGCCTGAGCGTGGAGTGCGGGCTCACGTTCCTGCATCCGTTCGACGACGCGGCAGTGATCGCGGGGCAGGGAAGCATAGGGCTCGAGCTGCTGGAGCAAATCCCGAAGCTGGATGCGGTCGTGGTCCCGATCGGTGGCGGGGGACTGATCAGCGGCATCGCCTGCGCCGTCAAAGAACTGCAGCCTGCGATTCGGGTCATCGGTGTGCAAACCGACCGGCTGCCGAGCATGCTGCGCGCGCGGGAAAACGGCGGCCCTGTCACGCTGCCGCCCGAGCCGACCATCGCCGACGGTATCGCGGTTCGGCGCGCGGGCGCTCTGACCTACCCGCTGGTCGAGCGGTATGTCGACGAGATTGTGACGGTCGATGAAGAGGAGATCGCGCAGGCGATCCTGGTGCTGCTGGAAAGCGAAAAGACACTGGCCGAGGGCGCGGGCGCCGTGGCTCTGGCAGCGTTGCTGCAGCACAAGACCTCGCTCGGCGCCGCGCCGCACCCGCAGCGCACGGCGGTGCTGGTGTGCGGCGGCAATATCGATGTGAGCTTGCTGGCCATGATGATCGAGCGAGGCCTGGTCAAGGATGGCCGGCGCACACGCCTGCGCATCCATCTCACCGACCGGCCCGGTGCGCTGCACGGCATGACGCGCATCCTGGCTGAGGCCCGGGCGAATATCGTGCAGACCTCGCACGACCGCGCGTACTACGGAGTCAACCTGGGCAACACGGTGATCGACGTGACGCTCGAAACCCGCGGCCCCGGCCACATCGCGGAGATACGCGAGGCACTCTCCGCAGCGGGCTACCAGCATGAGCGGATCAACTAGCATGCGCTGCGTGGAATCCCCGAACGAGCCGAAGCGCGAGCCGGAGCATGAGGAGGGTGAAGAGCAGCCGCAGGTAGAGGCTACGTCTGATCTGCACCCCGATCTGCCGTGCGAGCTGTCGCTCGATCCCGCGGATGGGCCAGCCTGGGATGAGCTCGCCGCACAGGCTCATCAAATTCTCGACGACACCCTGCAACGGATGCGGACCTTGCGCACCCAGCCTGCCTGGCTGCCGATGCCCGCGCAGGTGCAGGCTGCGCTCGACGAGGCACTCTTGCCCGTGGCAGAGCGCACGCTGGCCGAGGTTTACGCCGATGTTGCGAACCGTATGCTGCCTTACACCAGCGCCAACCGGCATCCGCGCGCCTGGGGCTGGGTGCGCGGGCAGGGAACCCCTGTCGCAATGCTGGCTGACATGGTGGCCTCGGCAACGAACGCGCATGTGGGCGGGGGCTTCTCCGCACCGGTGCACGTGGAGGAGACGGTGGTGCGCTGGCTGGCTGAGGCGCTGGAGGTGCGCGGAACAGGGCAGGAGCGGCCGAGCGGCATCCTGGCCAGCGGCGCGACCATGGCCAACCTGCTCGGCGTGGCGGTTGCGCGCGCGGCAATGGCCGGCTTCAACGTGCGCGAGGAGGGCCTGAGCGGGCAGCCGCGCATGCTGGTCTATGCCTCGAGTGAGACACATGGCTGGGCGCAGAAGGCGATGGAACTGCTCGGGCTGGGGCGCCGCTCGCTGCGGATTCTCCCGGCAGATGAGCAGGGAAGGCTTCGCCTCGCCGCGCTTCGGCAGCAGGTTGCCGAAGACCGGGCCGCGGGGCATGCGCCCTTCGCCGTTATTGCGAATGCCGGGACTGTCAACACGGGTGCAATGGATGATTTCAAAGGCCTACGCGCGCTGTGCAGCGAGGAGAAGCTCTGGATGCATGTGGATGGGGCGTTCGGCGCGCTGCTGAAGCTGGCGCCCGCGTATCGCGAGCTGGTGGCCGGCATGGAAGAGGCGGACTCGATCGCGTTCGACCTGCACAAGTGGATGTACCTGCCGTTTGAAACAGGCTGCCTGCTGGTGCGCGACCGCGCGGCGCACTATGCGGCGTTCGGCTCGCAAGCGGCGTACATGGAGCGCGGTCTACGCGGTATGCTGGCCGGCGATCTCTCGTTCTCAGACCGCGGCATTGAGACTTCCCGCAGCTTCAAGGCGCTGCGGGTGTGGATGCAGCTTTCTGTTTACGGTTTGAAAAAGCATGGCGCGCTGATCGAGCAGAACATGGCGCAGGCCGCGTTTCTTGAGCGCTGTATCGGCGAGCACCCGGAGCTTGAGATGCTGGCGCCGAGACCGGCAAACATCGTCTGCTTCCGCTACAAACCAGTCGCTGTGGTCACCGTGACAGGCGCGCTGGACGCGCTGAACCGGAAAATCGTTGTGGCCTTGCAGGAGAGCGGCGAGTTTGTCGTGAGCGGCACCACGCTTGCCAGCGGTGTGTTCGCAATCCGCGTTGCCAACACGAACCATCGCTCGCGCCGCGAAGACTTCAAGGCGCTTGCCGATGCGGTAGTCGCGGCAGGCCGCGCGCTTACCCCTTGAGCCTGACTGCGCCCTGGCAAGACAGGAAAGCATCTGGTGCTCGTGAAAATGCCTTAGAGTAGCTGCATGTTCGTGAGCCGCCCATCCTCCTCTCTCATGCTCCTGCCGTTTCTTCTCGCTGGCGCTGGTTTCGCGCAAGGGACAAAGCCGCAGGGCCCGGAGCTGCCTGAGTACACTCGCCAGGACGTGATGATCCCCATGCGCGATGGGGTAAGCCTGCATGCGGCGATCCTGCGACCGGCGCATGCGGCGGGGCCGCTGCCATTCCTCATGACGCGCACCCCGTACGGCGTCCAGGGTGCGACGGCGGCCGCGTACCCCAGGCAGAATCCAGAGCTCGCCAAAGACGGCTACATCTTTGTCGAAGAAGACATCCGCGGGCGCTACGACTCCGGCGGTACGTTTGTGATGATGCGACCGCTCGCGCCGCATCACGATCTCAGCCTGTACCCGAAGGACGTAGACGAGAGCACCGACGCCTACGACACAACTGCATGGCTGCTCACGCACGTACCCGGCAACAATGGGCGTGTCGGCGTGTTCGGCGTTTCCTATCCGGGATTTCTGACGATGGAAGCCGGGATCGATCCGCACCCGGCGGTGAAAGCCATCTCGCCACAGGCTCCCATGACGGATGTGTGGCTGGGCGACGACTTCTTTCACAATGGCGCCTTTCGGCAGACCTACGGCTACGATTACGGGCTGGGCATGGAGAGCGGCAAGGAAAATGCCTTTGGCAACATGCCGGCCGGCGAGGATGCGTATGCCTTCTTCCTGAAGGCAGGCTCGTTCGCGCGCGACATCGTTGCGGCGGGCTCGCCGGACTTGCCGACATGGGCGGCGTTTGTTGCGCATCCGGCTTACGATCCCTACTGGCGATCGCGCGCGGTACAGACGCATCTCAGCGCGCCCCAGGTGCCGACGCTTGAGGTCGGCGGCTACTGGGACCAGGAGGACATGTGGGGGCCGCAAGAGGAGTATGCCAAGCTGCACGCGGCCGATAAGGGCGGTGAGGTGAGGCTGGTGCTGGGCCCGTGGAACCATGGTGAGTGGCGCAGGGCCGCCGCCTCACTCGGCGCGCTCGATTGGGGTCAGCCGACCGGGGCCGAGTTCCAACGAGAGATGGAAGCGCCTTTCTTTGCGCACTATCTGAAAGACAAGCCGCTCGATCTGGCCAATACAAACTCCTTTCAGACCGGCACCAATCGCTGGATGCACTATACGGCCTGGCCGCCGGTGGAAGGGGTGCAGCAGCGGGCACTTTACCTGGGTGCGGCCCAGACCCTCTCGTTCACCCAGCCTATGGCGAGCGATGCCGAGGGAGCAAGCGAGTACACGGCAGACCCGGCCAACCCCATTCCCTACCGGGCGCGACCCATCGAGGCGACCTACGCGCCCCATGGCTCCCACTGGTATGAGTGGCTGGCTGAGGATCAGCGTTCCTCTACTAAACGTGGCGACCAGCTCACCTGGCGCACTGCCGCGCTGCTGCAGCCGCTGACCGTGACGGGCGACGTGAGCGCGGACCTGTGGGCTGCGACCAGCGGCACCGATGCGGACTGGGTTGTAAAGCTTATCGACGAGTACCCGAACGACCCAAAGCTGGGCAAGATGGCAGGGTACCAACTGATGGTTGCCGAAGAGATCTTCCGCGGACGCTATCGCACCAGCTTCGAAAATCCTGAGCCAGTCTCCGCGCATACACCGCTTGAATACAAGTGGAGCCTGCATGGTGTCGATCACGCGTTTCTGCCAGGACACCGCGTGCTGGTGGAAGTGCAGAGCAGCTGGTTTCCGCTGTATGACCGCAATCCGCAGACGTTTGTGCAGAACATCATGCAGGCGCAGCCGGCGGATTATCACGCCGCTACGCAGCAGATCTTCTGGTCAACGGAGCACCCTTCGCACGTCCTGCTGCCCACCGTGGGCACCCCGTGAGTGCAGAGCCTCTCGGTTTGACCCTGGAACTGGCCCCTGTTATTATCTGTAGGCGGGGTGGAGCAGTCCGGTAGCTCGTTGGGCTCATAACCCAAAGGTCGTAGGTTCAAATCCTACCCCCGCAACCAAAGAATCAACAATTTACAGACTTCGATTTCCCAAACAAAACCCCATTATCCCCCAATCGAAAATGGCTCCTCCTGAACAGTTCTCCTTCATTGAAGGACTATGGTCTTCAGTTTCCCCTGCCTTACATCCAGCGGTTCGCCAAATACCAGCCCGACAACCTGACTGTTGGCTTTGCGCTTCGAGTCTGTCATTGCCCTTCCGTAGACGTTCATCGTCGTCTGGATAGAGGCATGACGCATCAGCTCCTGTTGCACCTTCATCGGAGCGCCCGTTTCATCGAGCCAGGGTCGGTAAGTGTGGCGAAATGTGTGCCACCCGATCCCTTTCGGAAGACTGATGAGTTCGGCCACTCTGCGAATCTGGCGCTTCTTGAGGCTCTCTTGGTGATACGGTTTCCCTGTCTGTGGATTGGCGAAAACCCAATCCTTATCCTGGGAATAGGTGCTGAAGCTCCGCCACCGAAGCAGCAGTTCTTCAAGACGCGGGTCAAGCGGAACGTAGTCATTCGAGTATTCCGTCTTCACCTCATCTATCCGTCCCCCAACAGAGCTGCGCTGAACCATGAAGGTGTGTGCTTCGAAATCGAAATCACCCCACTGCAGACCGAGGACTTCGCTGATGCGAAGTCCCGTGCACTGGGCCACCCTGACCATCGTGCGGTACGGCTCCGCGAGATGCTTAAGCATCTCGAAGAACTGAGCCACTTCGAGAATCTGGGCCGCTTCAGCCGCTTGCTTGCATTCTTGACGCGCACCAGAGTGACAGGGTTCTTACCAAGTTCAATGACTCCCCAGCGCTCCGCGCACTTCAAGACCAGGCGCTGGATGCGAGCCGGATGAGCCGAAAGTTTCAGTCTCCGATGGCCTGGTTTCTGAGGTGGGTTACAAATGCGATTTAAGGATGTGAGGCGTGAGAATTTACTCGCTGTCCTAACCATCCAGTAATCCCGTTTGCGCCCAGAGCTTTTGCCTCCGCACTTCTGTTTGCATAACGCTGAACCTCACTAGGGAACGGAGCAGCGCCAGCGATTTTGTCAAGGGCGGCGGCAGGGGTGACTGGGTCGTCCGAAATCTGCTGAATCCGCAGCGCCCTATCCTTCAGTTGAGGCAGGTATGCTACGGGGTCGAGACCCGAGACCCGCTGCAGAAACTCCGGCGTGAGATAGGTAGCCCGTTCTTCGGCAGGTATCTGCCTTGAATCCTTCAGCCAGTCGGGCCAGTCGCCCCATGGATCCATTAGATCGAGTGTGCCGATACGAGGATCGGCGGCAGCGGCGAGAATAGCGATGGCTCCCCCCGAGCCCTGCCCGAAGATGCCGGCGCGCTGCGTATCTAGGTCTCCGCGCGTTTGCAGGTAATTCAAGACCATCTGCACGTCATGCGTGGAGGTCGCGAGCGCTTCCTGTAGCTCGCTCACAAACCACTCCTTCATGGGGCGCGGCGCGTGGAACCGCTGCGGTGATAACGCTGATGCGAAGCCGGCAACGGCGAATCTGTTTTGCGCGGCGCGTTCGCACCAGCGGTCTTCTCGAAACAAAGCGGTGTCGTAGGTGTAGTTGTAGAGAAACAGAACGACAGGCAGCTTTGCCGCGCTGTTCGGTCTTATGACATAGAGATCGATGGGATCGTGAGGGCGCCACTGCAGCCGCAGCAGTTCGCGTGTGCATCCTGGTAGTTCCACCTTGCTCAAAAGGACGCCGCCGGTGGCAGCAACCGGGAGGCCGCTCCCGGCCAGATAGATGGTCGTCCAGTCTTCGTGAGCTACTGCGTCTGTTGAGGGCAGGTCCGGCGTCGGGGAGACCGGCGGCTCTGCTGGGAATGGGGAAGGACGCGTGGCGAAAGTCTCCGTCTGCGCATGCAGAATCGCGCCTGCGAGGGTAAAAACCGCGAGTATTATGGCGAAATTGCGGTACATTCTCGACTCCTGACCGGATGGTGAGAGCGCAATGGATAGGCTCGAACAGCCTGGTTCTATCAGGCGCTCGTCACAAAAGAGCGGCAGACCCGCTGTGGAAGCCGGGTCTGCCGTGTTGAGGGTGAAGCAGTGCAGTGCACGAGAGGCATGCAGCCTAGCGGCGATGCCCTGTCTGACCTGTGGTGACTTTGTTATTGGTGCAGTAGGTGGAGTCTGCTGCAAGGGTGTAGACCACACCGCCGACATCGCCACCGGCCTCGGGGGCAGTGCAGGCGCTGCTGGTGAGGCCGACATGACCATTGGCAGCCGTCGCGGGCTCACCCACGCCGGCAGGCGGAATGAAGTGCGAGCGGACCACTTTCAGGCTGGTCGGGGTGACGAAATCGGGGCGTGAGGTGGAGGTGCCGAAGGTGACAAACGCCTGCGCTGCAGTGGCCAGGCTCGCTACGGCGGGGATGGTGGTCGATCCGGCGTTGACCAGGCGAAGCAGCGACCAGATGGGGTAGTTGCCCTGGGATGTAGTGTGGAGGTCGACATTGGCCAGCTCAGTGCTGCCGGTGACGGGCAAAGCGCCGGTGTAGTTTGTGCCGCTCTTCAGCAGCGGGTCGACTCCATCGACGGTCAGATACCTGGCATACTGAGCCGTACCCGTGGAAGTAAACGCTTTGAAATTGGCAACGCTCCAGAAGCCGTAGCCAAGGCTGTTGGGAGTAGCAAGCACGGTAGACAGTTCCTGGCCCGTGCCGATTGCGCGCTGGCGTGCGCCACCGCTGGTTGTCGCGATGTTGAGCGGGTTAGAGAGAGGAGCAGCGCCGCTGCAGTTTTTCTGGGCAGCAGGCTGGTTCAATCCCACGTCCTGCGATGTCTTCGCCACAGTGGTATTGGGTACGTTGTACTCCATTGTGTTGTACGTGCCGGAGAGCGGTTCACGAATCAGAGTCTTTACCGCATCGCCTGAAGCAACAGGGCTCGACAGTGCCTGGTCCGCGTAGGAGTAGGTTCCATCCAGGAAGTTGGCAAGGGCCTGGCTGGTGAGGTTAGTGATCGCGCTATTACTGAATCCGGTGGTGTCGCCATTGCCGTTGACAACAACAATAACCGGAGTGGCACCGACCGGAGTCACAGTAAAGCTGGCCGGCAGGCTGAACTTGATAACGTTGAACGGGCTGCCGCCGAACTCGCTTGCGATAGTGCTGCCGTTAGCGTAGCCGAGTCCCAGATATTGCGAGCCCGTAGCCACTGGCGTACCGCAGCTTGTGGTTGTGCGAGCGATCGCAAACTCAGCGTCTTCCGGACGGATGTCGGTGCCCGCTGCGTTTACCTGAGCAGCGTTCAAGGCATTCGCGATGACAACGGGAAGAGCCGTCTCAGAAGCAGCAGGAAGAATCAAGCCTGCGGGAGCAGGTGAGTTTGTGGGGTAGGCGATGGTGCATTTCGTGCCGTCGAACAGGCAGCGGTTGCCAACTACGGAGTCGGTCTGCAGGTAGGCATAGATCTGCGGTGAGGTCGGTGAGCTGCAGGTTCCACCCGATCCTGGTGTCCAGGCGACAAAGGCGTTACCTTTATCGCTCAGGGCTGAACCCGCGCTCGTGTCCGTGGCGGCGACCGAGCTGGTGTTCTCGCTCCAGACGCAGGTCGCCTTAACAGCGCCGGTGCTGGACGATGCACCCAGGCCGAGCTCCAGGAAAAGGCCGGAAGAGCCGAGCGCGTTTACTTGTACGCTTTGCGCCTTCGCGTACGACGACATGGACGCGACTGCCGCGCCGAGAACGAGGGATGCTTTCAGGAACTTCGTCATGGTGTTGCTCCTTCATGCTGTTCTGGTTGGTGATAGCCCGGATTACACCTTTGCGATGGATGCCGGGCTGAGAACGACTGCTCAGCCTGCAATTGCCCGATAAGTGGGTAAAGTCCGCTGAGCATTTCTGCACAGGTTGGGAGACTCGTAAGATATAGCAGTTAGAAGTAGCTGAGCGTCGTTACCGCCTTTGTTGTGCTAACGCTTCTATCTCGTAATGACTGGCACGCTTGAGGTTCTCAACGATCCATGCTGTGGATTCACCGCAATTCAATAGAGCGGGATGCGCAATGAAACAAAACCCTCAAAGAAGCGCCGTTCTGAGAGCACAGCCGATAGCCCGATTGTCCCGTTGGCACGCTTTATCGTGGGAGCCTTGTCGCCGGCTCTAACCGGCGCCGTCCTAATTCACCCCACTTTCATATCGGGCGGCCGGTTCATATGGGAGTATGAGGCTCGCCAAGGCTCGATGCGCTTGCTAGTACTCTTCTTGGCTGTGGTATCCCTGTTGCACGAGCTATGGCTATGCTCGTTGCCCCCTAAGTTAAAAAACGGTAGGTTGCCGTTGAGAACGTCCGAGCCGGACAGTCATTGCCTGTGGGAAAGTCTCGCGTAGGAGATTTTCTATCTCTCAATCTGTTTCTGCTAGCGGCGATGATGCGGCTGCGCGGTCCTGGAACGAGCAGAAGAGCAAGCAGCGCATGGAGGCAGTGCCGGGTATGGGGAACAAGGTGAACGGGCGGGTCGCACTATCGGGTCTGGCGTTGCTGACGTCATTGGCGATGGCTGGCTGTGGCAGCTCGTCCTCGACGTCGTCGAACGGCACGGCGACGCCTTCGTTCAGCCCCGGCGGCGGCAGCTACAACACGTCGCAGACGGTCACCATCAGCGACACGACCCCAGGCGCGGTGCTGTACTGCACCACAGACGGCACCACTCCGACCGACACCTCACCGCAGTGCAGCCAGCCGACGACGGTGTTCAAGACCGAGTTCCTGCAAGCCATCGCGGTGGCGCCGGGTAAGAGCCCGAGTGCGGTCGGCTCTGCCGGGTACACCATCGACCTGAACGCGGCGGCGACTCCGACCTTTTTGCCGGCCGGCGGTACTTATACCTCGACGCAGACCGTAACCATCGCGGATGCGACTGCGGGCGCGAACATCTACTACACAGTCGACGGCACGGTGCCGACGGCAGCCTCCATGCTGTACACGGGGCCCGTCATAGTCTCGAAAACGCAGACGTTGAGCGCGATTGCGGTGGCTTCGGGTTTCAACAACAGCGGTGTGGCGAGCGCGGTGTTCGTCATCAACCCGCTGACCGCGACTCCCACCTTCTCGCCGGCGGCCGGCACGTACCCGTCGACGCAGATGGTCAGCCTGAGTGACGCGACCAGCGGCGCATCCATCTACTACACCGTCGACGGCTCGGTGCCGACGGCGGCTTCCACTCTGTATGCGGGGCCCATCTCGGTAGCGCAGACCGAGACCGTCAACGCGATCGCGGTGGCGAACGGGTTCGGCGCTAGCGCTGTAGCCTCAGCTTCCTACATCATTACGGCACCTTCGGCAGTCACGCCCGTGTTCACTCCCGCGGCCGGGACGTACACGTCCGCGCAGTCGGTCAGCATCATGGATGCCACCTCGGGCGCGGCAATCTACTACACAGTGGACGGCAGCACGCCGACCCCCAGCTCAGCGGTCTACAGCGCTCCCATTTCGGTGTCACAGACCGAGACCGTCAAGGCGATCGCGGTAGCGCCGGGCAGCGGCCCCAGCGCGGTAGCGAGCGCGGCGTACACGATCAACGCCGGCGCAACCGCCGCGCCGATATTCTCGCCGGCGGCCGGCACCTACAGCGCGGCGCAGACGGTCACCCTCAGCGACACGACGGCGGGCGTGGCCATCTACTACACGGTGGACGGCAGCACGCCGACGACCGGCTCGACAGCGTACAGCAGCCCTATCACGGTTGCGCAGACCGAGACGATCCAGGCCATCGCTTCGGCGCCGGGCTCAGGGACTAGCTCCGTAGCCATGGCGGCTTACACCATATCCGCCGCAACGGGCGGCTCCTCGCTCAGCGGCACGGTGCTTAGTGGCACCGCGCCCGTGAAAGGCGCGCAGGTGCAGCTGTATGCCGCCAGTCAAACGGATTATGCCGCGGCTGCGACTCCGCTGGGGTCTGCGGCCACGACCACCAGCACAGGCGCGTTTACGCTCAGCTACAGCTGCCCTGCCTCGCCGGGCGACCTGGTGTACGTGGTCGCAACGGGCGGTGATAGTGGCAGCGGCCCTAACCCCGCGCTCAGCCTGATGTCAGCGCTTGGGCCCTGCGGTGCGATCACCGCCACGAGCACATTCACAGTCAACGAGGCGACAACGGTGGCATCGGTCTACGCGCTGTCGCCATTTATGACCGGGGCAGCCAACGTGGGCTCGTCCTCAACCAATTATCAGGGGCTGACCAATGCGTTCGCGACGGTGAACAACCTGGTCAACCCGTCGACCGGCGTGGTGCTGACGATCACGCCGGCGTACGCAGCCAACCCAGTGCCGTTTCTTAACAGCAGCACGGTGCCGCAGTCGCGCATCGACACGTTGGCCGATATCCTGAACGGCTGCACGGCCTCGAACGGAGCCGGCGGCGGCTGCTCGAACCTGTTCAGCGCAGCCACGCCTTCCGGTACCGCACCGACCGACACCCTGCAGGCGATGCTCAATATCGCGCAGAACCCGGGCGCGAATGCGGCGGCGCTCTACGGCCTCGCCTCACCCAACGGGCCGTTCCAGCCTGAACTGGCCGGGGCGCCTAACGACTGGACGCTGGCGCTCACGTTTACTGGAGCGGGGCTGGGGGTAGACCCGACAACCGCGGCAAGCATCTCGCTCGCGGTCATCGACACATATCTGGCCATTGACGCCAATGGGAACGTATGGGTCGCGGCATACGGAGACGACACTCCTGCATTCCCAGGTGTTGATAACAGTCACGGTGCGCTGCTTGCAGAGTTCAACTCTATTGGCGCGCCCCTCACCCCGGCGACAAAACTGAGTGCGGCTACCCCGCCGGTCGTCACGTTTGGCGGCTATAACCCGGAGCCGAGTGCTACCGTGGCGTTGACGGCTCTGGCGTTCGACCAGACAGGAAACCTATGGCTTGGCGATCAGCCTGCGGGTAACCTGTTGGAGGTAAGCTCCAGCTTGTCCATCTTGTTGCCGCCTAAGCAAGTAACTTCAGGGATCGCTGCGGTTGCGATTGACAGCAGCGGCAACA
Organism: Acidobacteriaceae bacterium; assembly: GCA_965276605.1. Taxonomy (GTDB): domain Bacteria; phylum Acidobacteriota; class Terriglobia; order Terriglobales; family Acidobacteriaceae; genus EB88. The sequence continues at coordinate 3,849,720 of OZ255619.1, read as the reverse complement.
TCTGGGTAGGAGGTGAGAAGTTTGGTGACTTCCAGAACAACGGAACACCAATTCTGGCTCCAACGACTCCCGATGTTCCATTCAAGGGTTTGTCAAATATTACTTTCGACTCAAATGGGGGCCTTTGGACGGGGGCTGCCAATTCGCTTACGGGACTAGACGATATCTTTCAGTTGAGCACCACAGACCTGACTATCCTCTTTGATGCTTTTCCAGGCGGCGGTTACTTCGTCGCGCCGAGTCTGGCTGCGGACGGCTCGGGTAATATCTATGGCTGCAGTGACCCCACAGGGCAAATGCTGGGTGTCTTCAACAACAGCGCCCAGACAAACAGCTACCAGATCGCGAGCGGAAGAGGGTGCGGGAACCAGCTGGTACTGGATGGCCAAGGGCATCTCTTCGCGGTGACAAACACGGCGGGCAACCCGGCAGGTGCAACAGTGGATGAGTTCACCACCGCAGGCGTTGCGATCTCACCCGCGAATGGCTACACCGGAACCAGCACTGGGGAGGCTCCCACGCTCAATCCGGATCCCAATTTCTTTGGCTCCGTACCCGGGATCAGCACGGCGATTGATGGATCTGGCAATCTATGGGTACTGAACAACGATACGAACGGCTCAACATCGCCTGGCAATGTATTGGTGGAGTACGTCGGCGTTGCCGCGCCGGTGATCACGCCTACGTCGGTCGCCCTGACAAACGGCCTCGGAGCGCGTCCGTAAGCCGTAGAATGGTCTCTTGCGCAGCAAACAGCGAGAGACCACGCCATCGCTCGATTTTGGGATTCACGACCCGCTCACCGATGGGGCTCTCCTCTGCCTCTATAGGTTCGCTGTTCTGAGATTCGCTATCCTTAAGTTTTCGGCGCGTTTTATGGAGTGTTCCGAACTGCCGATCATTCTTCAGACTCTCAGTGCTCCTTTCGTGCTCGCAATGGGTGCCGCTTGTCTATCGGCAGCGCGCTTGAAAAAGCTGCTGTGCTCGATCTCCTCCGCTGTCGATGAGGCTATGAAGCCTTACCTCAGACGGTCGGAGTGCGTCAGGCGCTCGTGACAAGAAAGCGGCAGACCCGCTGTGGAAGCCGGGTCTGCCGTGTTGAGGGTAAGCAGTGCACGAGAGGTATGAAGCCTAGCGGCGATGCCCTGTCTGACCTGTGGTGACTTTGTTATTGGTGCAGTAAGTGGAGTCCGCTGCAAGGGTGTAGACCACACCGCCGACATCGCCACCGGCCTCGGGGGCAGTGCAGGCGCTGCTGGTGAGGCCGACATGACCATTGGCAACGGTCGCGGGCTCACCCACGCCAGCAGGTGGAATGAAGTGCGAGCGGACAACTTTCAGGCTGGTCGGTGTGATGAAATCCGGCCGTGAGGTGGAGGTGCCGAAGGTGACGAACGCCTGCGCTGCCGAAGCTAGCTCAGCAACCGCAGGAGTTAGGCTTGATCCGGCGTTGACCAGGCGAAGCAGCGACCAGATGGGATAGCTGCCCTGGGATGTAGTGTGGAGGTCGACATTGGCCAGCTCGGCGCTGCCGGTGACGGGCAAAGCGCCGGTGTAGGTTGTGCCGCTCTTCAGCAGTGGGTCGATGCCATCGATGGTCAGATACCTGGCATACTGCGCGTTACCCGTAGAAAACGCGTTGAAGTTTGCCACGCTCCAAAAGGCAAAACCGAGACTATTGGGGTAGGCAAGCACCTGTTCCAGCTCTTGATAGGTGCCGATTGCGCGCTGGCGGGCGCCACCGCTGGGGGTCGTGATGTTGAGCGGGTTGGACAAAGGAGAGCTGCCGCTGCAGTTTTTCTGAGCAGATGGTTGAAAGTTGCCCACGTCCTGTGAGGTGTTCATCGAGATAGTGTTGGGGATGTTGTACTCCATGGTGTTGTAGGTGCCCGAGAGCGGTTCAGGAATTAAAACCTTAACCGGATCGCCGGAGGCTTATGGGCTGGTCAGGGCTTGATTCGTGTAGGAGTAAATGCCATCGAGGAAGTTGGCCAGAGCCTGGCTGCTGAGATTGGTGAAGGTGGGATTGTTGTTGACCACTACCAGGACCGGTGTAGCGCCGACCGGAATGACGGTAAAGCTGGTGGGAAGGCTGAAGTCGACTAGATTGATCGCGCTGCCGCCAAACTGGCTTTCGATGGCACTGCCGTTCGCATAGCCCAGTCCCAGGTACTGCGATCCTGCCGTAACAGGGGCGCCGCAGGGTGCGAGCGCGCGCACCGTGGCAAACTCAGCATCTTCAGGACGGATGTTAGTTCCCGCAGCGTTGACGGATGCATTGTTCAGCGCCGTCGCGATGCTGATTGGAAGAGGGCTCTCTCCTACAGAGAGAATGAGGTTGGCGGGATCGGGATTGGTTGTGGGGTACGAGATGGTGCATCTTGCTCCATCGAACAGGCAGCGAGTCCCGACCACGGAGTCGGTCTGCAGGTAGGCGTAGACCTGCGGCGAGACAGGGACGGCGCAGGTGCCGCCTGATCCCGGCGTCCACGCCACCCAGGCGCTGCCTTTGTCCTGAACGGAAACGCCGGCGCTGCTGTCAGTGGCGATAACTGAGTTGGTGTTCTCGCTCCAGACACACGTTGCCTTGATCGCGCCGGTAGTGGACGACGCACCCAGGCCAAGTTCGAGGAGAAGAGCAGAGGAGCCGATGCCTTTGACCTGGACGGTCTGCGCGTTGGCGTGCATGGACGTAAGCGAAGCGATCGTGACGCCAATGGCGAACGATGCCTGGAGTGAGTTCTTCATTGTGGTGCTCCTTCAAGCGATTTGGGCGAAGCGGTTTTGGTGCGTGGATAGCAGGACCGGCATCGCCGGGAGGGCCGACTCGATGCGCCCGGTCGGGGAATGAGCCCAGTGCGCTGAGCAAATCCTCAGAGGACGGAAAGCGGAGAATGTGCCACGGCGGAAGTGGGGACGCTGTATTTGCGCTTCTACTGCCAATGACCTGCGGCGAGGAGCATTCTCAACGATCGGGACTTGCGACCGATGCTCGCCAGCGCTCTTTTTGGCCCGATCTATTCATGCTCGTTTAACGTCGAGGAGGCATCCCGCATGGGAGACTCACATCGGCAACTAAGCCGTTCCAGGCACGCTCTGTGTCTGAGGTTGTTTCCTATAAATCAAGGCTGCAACGACACACCTTTCCCACAAAATCTGCCAACTTTATTTGCGTTGCACTGTTGAGAATGTGCAGGCTCCGCAGTCATTTCTTTTGTGGACTTGCATCGCAAAATTCTTCCTCTTACCCCGACTCTCTCCGCTGCGACTATCGCGCGGGAAGGCCTGTTTGCGCATGAGCGGGGAACAGTGGAAGCCATGCTGCGCCGTCCAGGGGCAGCAGACAAGGATGGGACTCCCGGCCCTCTACCTTTGCACCTTCTCCTGTCGCCGTCGCCCCGCATAGCGGACCGGCGCGGGGGAAGCGTGCCGGGGCAATGGGTTCAACCTCAAGCTCAAGTGAAGCCCTGCGGGCATCGAGGAGCAGCAAGGATGTACAGCTATCCCCTGACAAAGTCGAACACCGGAGAAACCCCCAAGCCCGGTGCAGCCACGCAGGAGCAGCTTTGGGAAAAGCGGCCGGTACATCAGGAAGTGCATGCGCGCGGCTCAGACTTATCCGCACCGGACCTATCCGGGATCGGAATTTTACCGGGAGCCGAGGAATGGGAAATAGATCCATGCAGCTCTGGCGGGAATCCGCGCGAACGCATTCTCGCCCTCTATGACGAGTTTCGGCCCAGGCTCTTTCGCTACATGCACAGCATGAACCTGAAGCGGGAACAAGCGGATGAAGTGATTCAAGAGACCTTCATGCGCCTGACCACGGCGCTTCTAAAGGATGCCGATATTGAGAATGTGCGGGGATGGATCATTCGGGTCGCTCACAATATCGCGGTAGATCTATTGAAAAAAGATCATGAGAATGTCGTTTCCGGTGAGAGAGTCGCGTTTGTCATCGAGAATCGCGTCGATACCGAGTTAAGTCCAGAAGACGCATATGTGAAAAAAGAGAAAGCCATCCAGATAAAGATGGCGTTATCCGCCCTAAAGCCAAAACATCGCGAGTGCTTTGAAATGCGGGCCCAGGGCTTTCGTTACAGAGACATAGCCGTCGCGCTTGGCATTAGTGAACAACGGGCGGCTCTTATCGTGAAACAAGCCGCAGTGCGCCTAGCGGCTATCTGTGGATAGGTTACAAACAATGTTTGCGAAAGTTGTGCAGCATCTTACGGGCAAGGCGAGCGACCATCTCTCGGATGATCGCCTGGCGGACCTGTTGGATCGGGAGCTGTCCTATCCCGCGCGCTGGCTGGCGCAGCGCCACCTGGCGCACTGCCAACAATGTTGCCTTCGCAAGGAACATCTAGAAGGCCCTGGCGCAGAACGTATCTTGCTGCTATATCGTGATTCCATCCATTCGGACTTAGCGAAGAGCAGAGAATGGAAGCTATCGGGAAAGCCACGGGCCGTCTTCGCGCAATGGCTGCAGGTGCAAGTGCGTCATGCAGCGCCAGGACAACAGCGACTGGGCTCTCCGGTGTGGATTTCACGAGTTTGGCTGCTCTCTGCTGCTCCGGCTCTATCGGCCGGAGTTGCCCTTGGCATCTTTCTGGCGTTAGCTTTCTATTCTCTCTGGTGGCAGCATCGAGTGCCTACCATCAGCGCAAATACGCTCCTTGTACGCGCCGAAAAATGGGACCTGCCAACTGCGTCCGCCAACCCCGGCGTAGTACATCAGAGTGTCCGCATCAAGACCGCCAGTCGGACGATGGAGCGCTCGGTCTATTGGGATAGACAGGGAAGACGCCACCCGAAGCCTGTAAATCTGGCCGGTAGTGACAAGCAGATCAGGTCGGTGCTCGAACCGGCCGGAGTCAATTGGAATCAGCCGATTTCGGCTTCCGCATATCAGAACTGGCACGATCGTCAGCATGTGCGCGCGGACCGCATTACTCGCACGGCCGGCCATCTGTTGACACTTACTACTACAGTGCCGGATGGTGCAGTTTCCGCAGAGTCGCTCACGGTACGCGACACGGACTTTCACCCTGTCGAGCGAACAGTCGACTTTCGAGACAGCGAGACAATCGAGATCGCCGAAGTGGATTTCAAGGTACTGCCTTGGAGCGCAGAAGAGGCGGCCTTGTTCGAGTCTGCCGGCAGCATATCGGACGCAACGGCAAGGACCTCGTCACGGGTTTTTTTGCCGCGCCTTCCCGAACAATCCCCGAGCTCAGACCAGCTTGACGAAACCGAGCTTGGAGCGAGGCTCATTCTCAATCAGCTGCACGCGGATGTAGGCGAGCAGCTTGAGATACGCAGGCTTCCAGACGCTATCGAGATAGGCGGCCTCGTTGAGACGGACGAGCGCAAGCACGAACTAAGCACTCAGCTGCTGACCGTTCCGCGTCTAAAGGTCTCTATCCAAAGCGCAAACGAATTGAGGGGAGGTCCCGTTCCGAGCGGGGAGGTAACAGTTGTCGAGTCAGCTTCACTGCCGGATCAACCTTCAGCCCTGCAGACCTACATGCGCGAGCGCGGGCGCAGTACCGAGGAGAGTAACAAGATAGCGCAGCAGCTCTTTAATGTCGCGCTGACCATCAGCCAGGAAAGCAACGCCATTAGCGACCTGCATGCGCGCTTCGTGAGCACCGCACAGCTGCCGGTTATCGCGTCGGCCACCCTGGCGGAGCTGCTTTACAGCCATCACGAGCGCCTGGAGACCGCATTGCGGCAGGAGCGGGTGATGTTGGGCAACGTCGCAAGCACATCCTCTGCCGCTGCGGGAGTATTTGTGCCGGACGCATCGTCACTCTCACCATCATCCCTTCCAGCCGCGGCAGCCAGAAACCTGGCGCTTTCCAGGGAACTCACCCAAACCAACAAACCTACCGTGCGGAATGCCGAAGCCATCTTCGTCGATATGTCCGCGGCTGAGGATCGTCTTGCTGCGGCAACGTACCAGGGACACAGAAACTCCGAAGAGCACACCGCCCTCGGCGGCAACAAGTAGGAAATATCCAGGTCATGCCGCCGATATCCATTCGAAGACTTCCGTTGATCTCTGCCCGTTGCAAACAGGCCAGGCGTAAGCCCGGACTGGCTGCGAAGGTTCACGTCCTGCTTGCCCTGTACGCGGCCATGCTGAGCATGGCGCTCGCCGGCTGCGGCAGCAGCGTCACCTCCGCGGCTAAGGCAGGCCCGATCTCCGTTGCCGGTTCGAGCGGGGCGACGCAACAGGTATCCGTGCTGGCGACGGCTGCCACGCTCAAGCTCAGCATGACGCCGACCGGCGATAAGCTCAACGCAGGTGTCGACTGGACGGTGACCTGCAGCGGCAACGCGGTGACCGGCAGTCAGACTAATGGAGCCTGCGGCACGCTGGGGCCGGCGCACACGCCCGGCGGGGCCGCTACCGTGTACACAGCGCCCTCCACGGTTCCGATTAACAGCACCATCACTGTCACCGCGACCGTCACCAGCAATCCATCGCAGAACAGCAGCCTGACTCTCACGATCGTCCCACTGCCGATCGCAGTTTCTATTTCAGCTAACAACGGGATACCAGCCTCACTCGAGATCAACGCGCTACTCACGATTCAGGATCTGGTAACGAACGATTCAGCCGGCGCGGGTGTTATCTGGAATGCGACGTGCGGCTCAAGCGCCTGCGGTTCCTTCAACCCTACAGTTTCACCGTCGTCGAGTTCCAATACGATCTATACGGCTCCTTCCGTTGTGCCCACGGGGGGCGCCGTCACCATCAGCGCCACCTCGCTGACCGATACCACCAAGTCCGCCAGCGCCACGCTGACGATCACGCCGCCTCCGACGGCGGCCGGCATTGCGGTCAGCGTCTCGCCTGCCAGTGTGTATGCGCAGACGGTCGGCGCGGCACACATCGCGCACCTCACTGCCTTTGTCGGCGGAGACGCCGCCATGGCCGGCGTGGACTGGTCTATCAGCTGCGGCGCTTCCAGCTGCGGGTCTATCACAACGCACAGCGCGAGCGGGGCCGCGGCCAACTATTCGGCTCCTTCGACGATACCTCCCGGCGGGACGGTGACCATCACGGCGAAGTCGACCACTAATCCGGCGATCTCCGCGATTGCCACCGCAACCATCGTCAAGGCGGCGCCGATCGTAGTGACGATTACCGCCGCGCCGCCGTCAACGCTGACGACAGACTCGTCGGCGACGCTCGCGGCCAAGGTCGCCTCCGACACCGGCAACCTTGGCGTGGACTGGACAGCGACCTGCGGCAGTGCAGGCGCATGCGGCAGCTTCAATTTATTGCCCGCGCACACAGCCAGCGCGGGGCAGATCGTCTACACCGCACCCGCCGCGGTGCCGACAGGCGGCGTGGTGACCATCACGGCCTCTTCGCCCGCAACCACGCCGGCCAACGCTGCGCTCGCATTCACCACCATCGTGGCGCAGCCGCCATCCATCGCGATCACCCAGGCGCCGCCCGCTACGCTGACGGCTGCGATGCAGGCGCCGGTCAGCGCCACCGTGACCAACGATGTGGCGCCAGGAGGCGTGGCCTGGATGGTGCAGTGCCCCAGCACCATGCCCGGCGGCTGCGGCTTCATCGCTCCCCAGCAGACGGCGAGCGGTGCGACGGCGATGTATACCGCGCCACCGGTGACCGCGCCAGGCACCTCGGTGACGCTTACGGCCACCTCGGTCGCAGACCCGACGATGACCGCCCAGTCGAACCCGATCGCGGTCGTCCCGGACACGACCCTTGCGGTCCACTTCCTTCCCTCGCTCGCATCGCAGGTGCAGACCGACAGCACGGTGAACCTGAACGCGTCAGTGGCGAACGACGCGAGCAACGCGGGCGTCGACTGGCAGGTCTGCTCGAGCGGCTGCGGCTTCTTTACCACCAGGCCGGCTATCCCGGCTATCCCGGCCACGGCCACAACGCCCTATGTTCCGGCGGTCCCGGCGGTTACGGCCACTGCCGTTGCCGGCTGGTCCAATGGTCTGCTCATTCCCTATACGGCGCCGTCGCAGCCGCCTTCGTCCGGGATCGTCGCGGTGCTGGCAGCGGCTCATGCCAATCCAACGATCGCGAACTCGGGCACGATCGCCATCAACGCCAACCCGGGTGGCCCGGCGCTGAACGGTGTGGTGCAGGCCGGGTCGCAGCCGGTCGTAGGGTCATCGGTCGCCTTGTATGCCGCCGGGACTAGCGGCTACGCGTCGGCTGCCTCGCAGATCGCCGCCGTCACGACCGGCAAGAACGGCAGCTTTACCGTGCCTGCCGGCTATCTCTGTCCAACGTCGACGAGCCAGATGTACCTAGTAGCGACCGGCGGCGTGGTTGGGGTGAACACTGCGAACCCGAATCTTACCCTGATGACCGTCCTTGGCAGCTGCGGCAGCCTCGGCTCAGCGCCGGTGATAGTAAACGAGGTCACGACTGTCGCTTCCGTGTTCGCGACATCCCCTTTCTCGGCCAACGACGAGCTGACCGGGAACAAGAGTTACCTCTACCTCGGCTCGGGTAGCGGAAACCTTACCGGTCTTGCAAATGCATTCGCGGCAGTGAACAACCTGGTCGATATCTCGACCGGCCAGGTCAGGTTTATGAGCCCCGCAGGGCAGGGCACGGTGCCTTACGTGGAGATCAACACCTTAGCTGACATGCTCCATGCCTGCACGGCCACCTCGGGCGGGGTGGAGGGCGATGGCAGCAAGTGCGGCACCTTGTTTACCGCGACAGATGTCCTCGCAGCAAATCAGGTGGCCTTCAACGCGATCGGTCCCGGCGACACGCTGCAGGCAATCTTCAACATCGCGCAACATCCGGTAACGAATGGCGGCTATCAGCTGGATCCACCACCTCAACAACTCCTGGCCCTGGCTGTAACGGACTCTACGTTTCAACCCGTTCTGGTGACACAGCCGAACGACTGGTCGCTCTCCGTGAACTACACCGGCGGCGGAGGGCTCTCCACGATCAGCATGGTGGGATCCCTTGCGGTCGACGCGGCGGGCAACATCTGGATCACGGACACAGCGGCCGGCAGTGCGATCGAGTGGAATGCGGTGGGCGCGGCGCTCTCCCCCTCGGCCGGCTTCCCGGCCGGCGGCGGTCCAATCGCGATCGACGCAAACGGGAATGCCTGGATCTCCGGCAACGGCAACCTGAATGAGCTGACGAGCCTGGGTACGCCAGCGCCGGGAAGTCCCTTTAAGGGTGTGCCCAGCCAAGGCAGTGACATGGCGTTCGACGCACAAGGCGATCTATGGATCGCCAATGACGCAGGCGTGAGCGAGTTCAACGATCTCGGCGTGGCTGTCTCGCCCGCCGGAGGGTTCACCAACAACGGAATTGTCGGGATTGGAGCGATTGGCATCGACAGCTCCAATAACGTCTGGGTTGGGCACCAGAACGCGCAGGAGCTCACCTCCGGCGCTTACGCCGAACTCACCAATCCAGGTGGAACCCTGATTGTTGATGGCGTTGTGAGCAACGCTGCTTTTGGTTCGCCGGTGTTTCCGGAGCTTGCGGCCGATAGCGTGGGAGACATATGGGGTATCTCGAATGGTGGCTCCGTCTGTGAAGTAAAGCCCTATGGTGGAAACGGCTCAAGGCTGATGCCGACCTGCTACACGACTGACGACAACACTGGCGCCGGACTGTTGACCTACAACCCTCGCGGCGCTGCTCTTGACGGCGCAGGCACTGTGTGGATCGCCAGTCAGGGCGGCCAGGGGACCGGGCCACCCATCGACCCAAGCGTGCTTCCTGTGGTGCCGAGCCAACTCGGGAACTTTTTCCCCAATTTCCTAAGCTCCCCCAGCCTGGCCGCAGGCCCGCTGCGTGTCGCCATCGACGGATCCGGCAATGTCTGGGTGCTGCTCGCCAATAACACCGTCACCGAATACGTTGGCGCTGCTACGCCGGTGGTGGCTCCCATCGCGCTGGGCGTGAAGAACAAGACGCTGGCGGCGAAACCATGAGAACTCAGTGGAAAGACTGTCTCGTATCCACGTGCCGGCGCTCTGAGGAAATCACAGCGATAAAGGCTCCCATGAATATGTGCAAACACAGCAAGGTCTCTGCATTAGGTCGATCCCGTCTCGCCGGCGCTCTGGGAATGGCAATCCTGGCGGCCGGGCTGCTGGCCGCCTCCGGCTGTTCATCCAGCCGGTCCGCTTCCAAACTGGTGGTGGGCGCGGTCACCTTTACTGATGTGAATGGCGTAGCGGCGGCGATGCCGCGCCAGGTGATTACACAGGGCGAAAGCACTTACCTCGACATCGCTCTGGCGGACGACCCACAGAACCTGGGCGTGAACTGGAGCGTGTTCTGCGGCAGCGCGCCGCCTCCGGGTACGCCGCTGCCCCCAGGTCAAACGGAGGATCAGTCGTGCGGCACGTTTGCGCCGGCCCACACCATGAGCGGTCCCATCCCCAGCTTCGCCAGCAGCGGCGCCGGGTACGTCGCTCTCTACACCGCACCTCCCGCCGTTCCAAAGCAAGGCGTGGTCACGCTCTACGCCTCCGCTACCAGCGATCCGAGCCGGACTTCGAGCGTGACGCTCACCGTTCTCGGTCAGTACATCTCGATCCAGTTCGCGCCGGCACCGCCCGCGATGGTCGCTCCGGGGGCAAGCACACAGATCACCGCAGTAGTGAACAACGACCCTACGAACGCCGGAGTGAGTTGGTCAACGATCTGCGCAGGAACTGATTGCGGCTCCTTCAGCCAGACTGCGACAGCGAGTGGCGTTGCTACCACCTATACCGCTCCCGCCAACCCGGGTGCGTTTCCGGTCCAGATTCTGGCAGGTTCGGCTGCGGATCCGACGAGAGTCGTTGCCGCCGTCGTATCGCTACCTTCAGGCAGCTAGCGAATATTCATTTCCGCGGAGCTGTCGAACAGCTTTACGAGTGAGACACCAAGGAGATCCGATGCGGGCTATAGGAACCATACTGGCTGGGACGCTGCTGGCGACATCTGTAGGTGCGCAGGCGCAGAACGGGGCCAATCCTCCACAGCCGACCCATGCGAGGGCGAAGATCGCCAAGGCACGGGCCAGAACGAAGACGCAGGAGCAGATTCTGCTGGAGCAGCTGAACGACAAGTTCGGCAAGCTCGATGAGCTGAACCGCAAGTACGACGACCTGCAGCAGAAGTTCGATGTCATGCAGAAGGGTATGGCGGCGCGCGATGCCGAGCTGCAGCAGGCGCAGGCCGATGCCGCCGACGCAAAGCAGAAACTGGCGGCGACGCAGCAGGCGATTGGGCCGGACGGCTCCGCTGTGAGCACTCTGCAGACTGAGGTTGCCGCGCTCAAGACCAGCTCGACGACGCTGTCCAGCAAGGTCGAGACGACGCAGCAGCAGGCGAACCGACTGGAGCACCCGACAACCATCCACGTCAGGGGTGTGGACCTGACGCCGGGCGGCTTCCTGGCCGCGGAAACTGTCGACCGGCAGCGCGCCACCGGCGGTGATATCGGCACGCAGTTTGCCACGATTCCGTTTGCCGGCCAGACGGCGGGCGTACTGTCCGAGTTCAACGCGTCCGGCCGCCAGTCGCGCATCTCTCTGCTGGCCGAAGGCAAACTACCCTCCGCCACGCTGCGCGGCTACTACGAAGCGGATTTCCTGACCGCAGGATCGAGCTCCAACGACAACCAGAGCAACAGCTACGCGCTGCGCCAGCGCCAGGTATGGGCGCAGGCGGAGCTGAACAGCGGCTGGACACTGACGGGCGGCCAGATGTGGTCGCTCGCGACGGAGTACAAGCACGGACTGGAGAACAGGTCGGAGGCGATTCCGCTCACCATCGACCCGCAATACACGGTCGGATTCACCTGGGAGCGGCAGTACGGCTTCCGTGTGGTGAAGCGGATCAGCGACCGGTTCTGGCTGGGTGGATCCATCGAAGAAGCGCAAACGCTCAATGTCGGCGGTCACAACCTGCCCACCATCCTGTATCAGCAGGCCGGCAACGCGGGTGGCCTCTACAACCCGTCGGCAAACTACAGCTTTAACTACGCGCCAGACCTGCTCGCCAAGGCCGCTTATGAGACGAACTGGGGACACTTTGAAGTCTTCGGGGTCGGCCGCTTCTTCCGCGACCGGGTTTTCCCTAACGGCCCTGCGCCTACGGGCGCTCCGCAGCCTGCGACTACTTCGGCGCTCGGCGCGTTTACGGACAAGACCGAAGGTGGCGGTGTGGGTGCCAATGCGCGGGTCTCGCTGTTGTCGAAGAGCCTCGAAGTCGGCGGCCACATTCTCGTTGGCAATGGCATCGGCCGCTATGGCACCGCAACCTTGCCTGACGCGACAGCGCACCCGGATGGTTCGCTGGAGTTGCTCTCCGGCGGTTCCGTGCTGGGCTCGGTGGAATGGCACGCCACGCCGCGCTTTGATCTGTACGGGTACTACGGGGGCGAGTACGACAAGCGCGCTTACTACGACACGGGCTTGGCTATCACGACTTCCGGACCGACGCTGGGCCAGCCCATCCTTGCCGGTTATGGCGCTCCCACCAACATCGTGTACGGCTGCTACACCGAGGTGCTGCCGGTCGCCTCGCCGAATGGCGGCGGCAATGTACCCGGAGCGGCGGCCAACTGCAATGCGGACAACCGCAACATCCAGGAAGGAACAGCCGGTTACTGGTTTCGCTTCTATCGCGGCACGCGCGGAACGCTGCAGCAGGGCATTCAGTACTCCTACGTCGAACGGCACACCTGGCAGGGCATCGGCAATCCTGCCGCCGGTCTGACAAACTCTCCGAAAGCGATCGACAACATGTTCTTTACATCCTTCCGCTACTACCTGCCGCAGTAGTGCTTTCAAGCGGCACTTCAGAACCAGGAGTTTGTCTCAAGATGCTTCGACCGTTTTCACGGCTACTCTTCGCGATGGTGCTCGCCGCATTGCTGGGCTGTCTGCCGCTCGCCGGTCAGGTCAGCACCGGGCGGCTTTCCGGTCAGGTCACCGATCCGGATGGCGGCGTGATCCCCAATGCCACCGTCCAGATCGTCAATCAGGACACGCTTGTAAAACGCGAGGCAAAGACAGACGGCTCCGGCGAATATACCGTTCCTGCGCTACCGCCCGGCCGCTACCAGGTCATCGTGGATGCGACCGGGTTCAGCCGCAGGTCGAGCGACATCATCACCCTCGCCGCGGGGCAGGCCATCGTCTTCGATGCCAAGATCACGGTCAATGCTGTCAGTGAGAACCTCCAGGTCAGTGAAGCCGGAGCCACAAAGGTCGATACCACCTCAGCGTCGATCACCACGACTTTAGGGAGCCCGGAGATTACAGGCTACGGTCTGAACGGGCGCAACTTCTCGCAGCTCATCACGCTGGCTCCCGGCGTCAGCAACCAGACCGGGCAGGATGAAGCCAAGGTCGGCGTGGCCGGCAGCGCCAAATTCAGCGTGAACGGCGGCCGGGTCGAGTACAACACCTTTGAGGTAGACGGCAGCGATGTTCTGAACACCAGCATCAACGCCAGCCGCGGGCAGGGTGAGCCGCTGGTCGTCTATCCCAGCATCGACGCGATTCAGGATATGAAGGTGCTGACTGCCGACTACAGCGCAATATATGGCAAGAGCGCTTCGGGCAGCGTGCTGGTCACTACCAAATCCGGCACGGATACGTTCCACGGCAATGCCTATGGCTTCATTCGCAATGAAGTGTTCAATGCGCGGAACTTCTTCGACCAGCCCGATCCGGTCCCGCTGGGGTACCAGGGCAAACGCACCTACAGCACTCCCCTCTACCGGCGATACGATTACGGCGGAACCATCGGCGGCCCCATCTTTATTCCGCATTACTACAACACGGCGAAGACCAAGAGTTTCTTTTTTTTCTCCGAAGAGGTACGGCGCGAACAGACACCGGTGGACTACAACCAGGCGGTACCCACGGTTGCCGAGCGAGCGGGCAATTTCTCCGACGTCTGCCCGATTCTTGTGCCCGGAGGGGGAGCTACTTTCAACCAGTCGCAGTACCCGGACTGCCCGAGTGGCCCAGGGTCGACCACAAGCCGGACGATCGCGGTCGATTACACCAGCGCGGGGATCCTCAACTCCGGCCTCATCCCTTTGCCCAACTCGGCTACCGGCTGCGACTCCACCAATCCCTCGCCTCTGCAACACTGTTACGTCGCCTCGATCTCGCCGGAGACGCACTGGCGGGAAGAGTTGTTCCGCATTGACCACAACCTGACAGACTACCAGCGCCTGTCGTTTCGCTACGTTCACGATGCATGGGACACGACGACGCTGGCTCCGCAGTGGGGCGTCGTCCACAACAGTTTCCCTACAGTTGAGAACAGGCTCTTCGGGCCCGGCCTGAACATGGCGCTGATCCTGGCGCAGACCTTGCCGCATAACTTCCTCAACCTGATTTCCTTCAGCTACGAGGTCGAGCACATCTCGCTGACCCCGCAGCCGGGGCCTGGGCTGTCCTCGCTCAGCCGGCCGGCGATCCTCGACAACCCGGCCGCTGTCGGCGGAACTCCCGTCTCCGGGGCTCCGCAATGCGCGCTATTTGCCGCTCCCAGTGGAAACGACATTCCCAAAACCCTTACCGAGTGTCCGATGGGCTACATCTTCAGCAACGGCTATGGTGGCAACAAGCTGCCCGGGCTGGACTTCCAGGGAACCAATGGAGCCTACGGCGGACACGGCTTTGCCGCGGATACTGGGTATGCGCCATGGAACCAGTCCAACCCCAGCTTTACTCTGCGCGACGACGCCAGCAAGACCATCGGGAACCACAATCTGCAGTGGGGATTCCTCGGAGTTCTGGTGCAGCAGAATGAGCTCAGCGCGGTCAGTGGAGCGAACTCCGGTGATCTGCAGGGCCTGCTCACTTTCAGCAACCAGCAGTCCATCCACACCACCGGCAACGCCTTCGCCGACTTTCTCGGCGGCTCAGGGTTTGTCAATGCGGACAACACCGCCGTCACGCAAGGCGGTATCAAGAGCTATACGCAGGATAGCGGGCAGCAAAAGTACTACAGCCGCTACAAGGAAGCTGACTTCTACCTGCAGGACGACTGGCGCGCGCTTCCAAATTTAACGTTCAATGTCGGGGTGCGCGCCAGCCTCTTCGGCGCCTGGTACAACCCCAATAACACAGCCTATAACTGGCGGCCCGAGGACTTTAACACGTCCATTGGCTCATCCATCTATATCGATCCGAACATCGGCTATCTGGCACAGAAGAACGGCGGCTCGCCGACGCCTCTGAAACGAAGCGGACCGTACAGCCTGGCCTCGCTCGATCCCGCCATTACCAATGGACTGACGCAATGCGGTGTGAACGGCGTCCCCGACTCCTGCATGTCGAACAGCCTCTTCCATCCCTCGCCGCGGGTGGGCTTCTCCTGGGATCCCTCCGGGGATGGCAGGACCGCGATCCATGGCGGCTACGGTCTGTTTTGGGAGCATGGAACCGGATATGAGGCCAATGTCGGCTCGCTCATCGGCAGTGCGCCGCTGGTGCTGAGCGAGACCCAGTCGAACATCCAGGGTGATATGGGGTCTGGCAGCCAGCCCCACCCAGCCAACAACGCCTACAACCTCATTGGACTCCGCTGTCAGCAGGGCGTTACACAATGCGGCAGCAACAATATTCCGTCCCAAGGCGCTACCTTTCCCTTGAACGTGACCTCCATTCCAAAAAAGGAGGTGTACTCCTACACGCAGCAGTGGAGCCTGAGCGTGCAGCGCGAGGTGGGCAAGGGTCTGGTGGCGCAGGCGGCCTATGTCGGCACCAAAGGTACGCATTTGACCGCGGTGCGCGATCTGAACCAGCTGCAGCCGCTAAGCAATGGCCTCAATCCGTTTGGCCCGGGCCAGCCGATTACCTCGAGTGTTTGCAGCAGCGGAGCGAATAACGGGGCCTTTTATACCGCAGGCCTGAACAGTACAAGTCCCGGCGCCGGGATCACCGTCCCGTCGTCGAACGCGATCGCACCCAATGACCCGGGCTACATTAACGCCTTCATCGCGTGCACAGGCAATCCCGGCTTCGCTAACACAAGTGCGCCAGCGAACCCTATCAGGCTTGGCGTAAGCCCTGACACGGTACGCCCGTATCTCGGCTTCAGCAATATTATCTCCGTTGAAAATGTCTCTGATTCTGAATACAACGCGTTTCAGTCGACGCTCCGCGAAACGACGGGTCCGTTGACCCTCGGCCTTTCCTATACCTACAGCCACTCGCTCGACGATTCCTCCGACCGGTCCAGCGCCAACTTCGCCAACTCGCTCGATATCCACTCCAACCATGCCAGTTCGGATATCGATCAAAGACACCTGCTGAACATCTACTACATCTATGACCTCCCGCTGGTGCATCTGCTGGGCGGCTTCGTGCACTTGGTCGGCACCGGCAGCGATCCCGCCGACGGCTCCACAATCGCCCCATCCGTTACTACACCGTTCAATCTCGCGCCGGTCGCGAAAGAACTGCTCGATAAATGGCAGGTGAGCGGCATCACCACCTACCAGACCGGGACGCCCTTCAGCGTTATCAATGGTGGCGGCTCCGATGGCACCGGCGCTGGCGACAACGCCGGAGTCGGCGATGGACTCGGGGTCGGTTCTTACGCGGATGTCGCTGGCAGCGCCAAGGTCGGTAAACCATTCGTTCCCCAGGGCGGGAACAATGTTGGGCCGCTGCTGCTCAATCCAGGGGCCTTTGTCGCGCCGCGCGGGCTTACCTTCGGTAATTCGGGCCGTAACTTCCTCAGAAACCCCTCACGGACCAACTTCAACGTATCGCTTTTCAAGCACTTCAAGCCCAGGGAGCGATTCGATATCGAGTTTCGCGTGGAAGCCTTCAACGTGTTTAACCACACACAGTTTCGCATCACCGACCCCGCCAATCCGGGCAATGTCGGTAACAACGTCATCAACTGTTACGGAACGCAGACGCAGGGCTACTCGGCGGGTGCATCGAGCTGCCTGAACGGCAACTCTTTCCTTCACCCGGTGGACGCCCACGATCCGCGCATCCTCCAGTTCGGACTGAAGGGCAGCTTCTAACATGGACAACGGCTTTATGCAGAGCTTGCAACCGTCTCGTCGGTCCGACGGGACGATCCGCGTGATGACCGGTCTGCTCCTGGTTTTCGGGATCGCAGGTTGTGGAGGGACGGCCAACCCGGGCGCGGCGAACCCGCAACAGGCGCCGCAGAATTATTTCGCACCATCGGTTGTTGGAGGGCCCACCAATGTTGGAGGCCAGATCATACCAGAGGTCTACACCATAGACGACGTTCTCGGAAAGTTCTCGCAAACGACATACACGCTCAACCCGCCGGGACAACAGGGCCCGCAGGTGCTCAACGCCGGCGTCGTTTCAATGAACCAGCGCGGACTGCTGAGCCTTGGCATTACAACCAGCTATGCGCTTGCCGCGAGTGGTTTGGGGATATATGTTCCTACTCCTTACCCTAAACCTAAAGCCGGCAGTTTTGCGGTGGAGCTTGCGGGACAATCCGGAGGATTGGTGCAGTTGCTGGGTCAGCCGGCTCAGCCGATGGTCGCGGCCACACAGTGCCCAAACTCCAATACCCCACTCACCTATCAATTCATCACACTCCCTGGAGTTCTTGTACCGCCGGGCGCAACTACGTTGATAAAGGGTACTTGGGATCCGACCTCCGAGACTGCCTATGGGAGTGTGGATATCAGCTCCAGCGGCAGCACTGTTACCTTTCAGAATGTCCATCAGTTCACGCTGCCCTCCGTCGGTGGATCGGGAGCGCCCGCACAGCCCAGCGCGTCTTCAAAAACGGGCCTCTGCGGACCGACTTTCTTCGGCGGCATCGTCAACGTTCCAGGACAGCTGGTGGTCCCCAAACCCGGACTGGACTTGCCTCCTCCGCAGGCGAGCATTGGAATCGGTGCGTCGAGCGGCTTGCTGGTCGAAGATAACGGAAGCGGAACCTCTGTCTCGACCAATGGGCTTCCTGCTCTGCCTTACGAGAATGTTCTCGGCGCGGGAACCGGCGCGGTTGGGCTGCCCCGGCCGTCCGGCGCCGTCGACACCGGAGCGCTCGTGGGTGCGCAATATCTGGGCTTTATCTATGCCGCGGGTGCGGAGGGCAGCAACAGCATTATCACCACCGTCTCTTCGTCTCATCCGGCATCCTTCGGCTTCTCCAGCGTCCCTTCCAGTTGCGCAGCGGTCGCTGGCAGCACCGGCACACTAATCTACGGCGGCGACTTCACCAATGACGACCCGACTACTTCACCGAGCGGCTTCGGCAACTGCGACTTCGCTATCGATCTCGGGACCCAGGAGGCTTCGAGCAATGGCCTTTACAGTCATGCAACCGTGTGGGTAGGGGCCGGCTACCCTGCAAATATGACAGGAACAGCCTACTCTTTTCCAGCCGTTGCGATCACCGGACAAGTGGGCGGAAAATACGCAGTGTTTTTGGTCGGAGTCGATTCCGTGCAGCCTTGGGTTGTCTACCTACTGCAATCAAATTAGATGAGCGGTCCCACGCTAAATGTCTCAGTCATGCCGGCTTCACGGATAGTACTGTTCTCTCCGGTTCTTTGCGGTCTCGTTCGCTCCACAATCGCTTTGAGATTTATAGAAACTTAACGACACCGTGTTGAGTAACATCGGTCCCAATCGTCATTCTCAGTGGAGTAATGACGTCGGCGATCTTGACGCATAAGAACTCGTACTTCAGAGTCGGGTCGGATTGACGCTATCTGACGGTAATAACCATATGAGCCTGCTTGGCGGGAGCAACATAGTTTGCGCTGCACGGACTATAAGGTACTTAAACCAGCAAACACTATAGCCTCTCAAGACCATAACTCAATCCTTCCGCAGGCCGTAACGAACTGATTAAAGATTCGTCGGTCCGGCCACAACCCGAAAGGTGATCTTCTATGAAAAATCAAGCGTACAGGTTTCTTGCAGTGGTCATGCTGGTCACGAGTCTCTCTGTGGCCGTGAATGCGCAATCCATCAAAGACGTCATCAGTTTTCCTAACGCCACCCTGGGTATCACAGCCAATCCTGTAACAAACAAGATTTACGTTGTCGCTCCAACCAACAATGGCGGAACAACCGATAATCTCGCAGTAATTGACGGAAGCAAAGACGCGCTGCTTCAGAACATTGCCGTCCCTGTAGGCGCATCCTTCGCGACCGTTGATTACGTTGCCAATCGCATCTATGTGGCTGGTTGTAATTACAACATTACCCCGTCACCTTGTACGGTTGCTGTGGTCAACGGAACAACAAATGCAATCATCAAAACGATACCGATTACCACTACTCCTGGATTTGGCCTGACAGGCATAGTTGCGAATCCGTTGAATGGTCTTGTTTACGTGGCTAACGGAAACGACAACGTGATTGACATCATTGATGGCTGCAAGGATCAGGACAAGCTTATTGGCACAATCGGACTGAACGGCAACTCCCCCTCGGCGATTGCCATCAACCCATTTCTGAATCGGCTCTATGTCCCCTTCGGTACCGGCCTAACCGCAGTTGTGGATGCAGCAAAAGAGAAGATCCTGGCAATGACGAACTATGGGGCAACGACAGTAGGAGCAGCAGCTAACATCTTAACTGGACATGTATTTGTTACGGATGCGGAATTCGGCCCTTCGACCACTGGTGTATTCGATAAGAACGGTGCTGTGCTGGCGGCGCTGCCCGTGGACGATGCGCCGCTAGGCATTGATGTTGACCCAGTCACCAATCTTGCTTTTGTAGCAAGTACGGCACTCGACAGCGTCACAGTGATTGATGGCTCCGCCAATACCGTGAAGACGATCCTTTCCGGAATCCCGGCTAGCTACATTGCTGTAAATGTCGGGACCGAAAAGGTGTACGTGTCTGGTCGAATTGGTCTTACCGTTCTAACCGAAAAATAAGATTGTTTAGGACGAAAGACTAGTAAGCAGCCCTGACTGGCAAGGCCGGGAATCGCAGCAGGAATGTTTAATTCCAGCAGCCGGATCGGTAAGCAGTCAGCGAAAGGCCGGCGCTCATGCTCTGGCCTTTCGCGTTTCAAAGATACGGTTAACCCTTGACGACCGCAATCAGCTCAGAAAGTCTGAGTAGAGCGCAAGCATAAAGCTTGACTAATTACCATGATGGGGCACCAGCGCTGATCTTGTGGCTCATGACCTTCATTTCTTTTATTTCCTGGATCGAGATAGATAAGGTGAGCAGACTATACAGCATGTATCCCGCTCAATCCGTGATGAAACAGGTTGTACACAAAACCTCACCGATATCCATACAAAATGAGCTATGGCAAAGAATGGAGGCAGCGCAGAATCAGTTGACTTCAAGGCGAGAAGCAAGTAAATCATTAAGGATCCTTCACGTCATAATGAGCCTCGCTCCTGCTGACGGGGGGCCGCCTGAGATGTTGCGTCAGCTTGCTGGCAACTATCGGGCAATGGGTGATTCTTTGGAAGTGGTAACGCTAGATGATCCTACGGCTCCTTACCTCCAGGATTGCCCGTTTCGCGTTCACCCTCTTGGGCCCAAGCAGTCGAAATACGGACTGTCGAGACACCTTTTGTCATGGCTTTTTACGCATGCTGGCCGCTTTAATCTGATCCTTATCAACAATGTTTGCCTTTTTCCGGCGGTCGCCGCGTGGCTGGCTGCTAGTAAGGCGAGGATTCCTTATGCGGTTTTTACGCATGGCGCCTTGGATGTGTACTTCAAGAAGCGCTATCCATTAAAACATCTGAAGAAATGTCTCTACTGGCCTCTGCAGTATCTGATTCTGCGAAATGCATCCGCAGTCCTTTTCACGAGTGAGCTCGAACGTGAACTCGCACTTACCAGCTTTCGTCCGAATCGGTGGGCTAGTGTTGTGGTTCCCTATGGTACGAATCGGCCCACCGGTGATCCTGATGCGCAGCGTCTGGCCTTTTACAACGTTGCTCCCAAATTGCGAAACCGTCGATTTTTTCTCTTCCTCTCACGAATACACGAGAAAAAGGGCTGTGATCTGTTGCTGAACGCTTTCGCTCAAGTAGCATCTGAATACCCGGAAGTGGACCTTGTCATAGCGGGTCCCGACCAAATGCGATTGCAGGCTAAGTTGCAGGCCCAGGCAAAGCGAGCAGGCATCGCGCATCGGGTGCTGTGGCCGGGCATGCTTCGCGATGCACTTAAGTACGGAGCTCTTCGGGCCGCGGAAGCTTTCGTGCTGCCTTCGCATCAGGAGAACTTTGGAATCGTTGTCGCGGAAGCCCTCGCCTGCGGCACTCCCGTTCTAATCTCAAATCAGGTGAATATCTGGCGAGAGATCATTTCAAGTGGTGTGGGGCTAGTGGAGACAGATACTCTGGAAGGCACGGTCAAGCTATTACGGCGCTGGTTGAGTATGTCTGAAGCTCAGCATCAGGCTATCACTGACCGCACTGAAGCTGCCTTTGGAAAGCACTTTTCATTGCGTCGACTGGCTGAAGCCGTCCACACTTTAGCGGAAATATTTGAAGAACAAAGAAATGCCGCCAAGCGAACTACGTAAACCAATTTGAGTAGCAATTGAACTCTTTACTAGGTGCGGGTTCAAGGCTGTAATTCCATGGCTCTACGCCGGTCCAATAAATCTGTTTCATGATCTTCTATAGAGGGAAGAAGTGTTCTCTCTGTTTCCATCCGCTGAGGAAGCCGCCACCGTCCGCAACCTATCTCATCGGAGTGCATCCTCGCGGCGGACACGCCGGGCTGGTTAGCAGGACAGTGGCGTATAAAAGGGAAGACATTCTCATAAACTGTCTCCTTAGGTTATTGCGTGACCAAAGGAACAAAACGAAGCGATGCAACTTCCCCTTGGCTTAGTTTTTGGGTTTTGGGGCACCATCCTCAAGAGCTTTACGTGAGGATATGCTCCAAGCCTTCGCGAGAAGGTCGGCGTTGGTCCGCAAACTGCATCTGTCTTGGTTGCTGTAGCAGGTGACAATCCCGAGCGGCTCAAAAGCGAAGCTTCGCTCACCGCTTTATGCGGTGTCAGTCCATTGCAGGCATCCTCCGGAAAAACAACCTGTCATCCCCTGAACATGGGCGGTGACAGATCGGCGAACAACGCCTTGTGGACCATTGCGATGGTGCGCATGCGAAGTGATCCACGGACTCTCGCATACGTTGACTGTAGGACAAAGGAAGGCATGTCCAAAAAGGAAATCCATCGATGCCTTAAACCTTAACTGATACGAGAACTGTATCGGCTGCTCCTGCAGGACTTTGCCGCTTTTTCTCCAGCTCTTTGAGATAGGAGCGTCAACGCCTGCTCGGAAACTCTGTTCGGTTCGCGCAAGGTCGAGTGGCTGCATGGCATGGAGTTCCACAACCACAGTGAGGCCAAGGACGGCACGCTCGACTGGCTGCTTTGGTACAACGGATCGAGAATGCACTCCACCCTGCGCTATCTCAGCCCGGCTCAGTTCGAACAGCCGGCAATCGCTCCACCACTCGCCTTCACAGCCTGACTTCGAAATCGGATCATCAAATCGGCAAAACAGTGAGTGTGCCCTTCAAGCCACAGGACTGTCTCAGCTTCTCCGAAACGGCTCCAACTGTCATGCATCTCGACCGCATATTGCAATAGTAATTCGCCGACGATCGACGCTCTGTTGGAGACATACTGAAAGGCTGCAGGGATCGAGGCGCCTGGACGCTCTCCCATGACTTTCACTAAAGGGCTCTCTCGCCTTTCATTGAGTCGCTCATTTCGGTTTCCCTGGGCGATCGCGACACTAGTCGAGGCTAGGCTGTGTGCCTCCTCAAACGCTCTGACAATATGCTCATCCAGATCAATCGAACCGTCGTAGAACCATGCCGCCACCCCATGGCTGAGCGTAGCCATGCCATCTGTGCCGCGAGATTTGCCAGTGGAGCTTGTAAGCCACGATCGCACAGTGCCGTTGCCACTACGGCGGTCAACATTCTGGTTTTTGCTGTCGCGCGTTTCTGTAGCGCAGGACTGCTGGCAATCACACGTTGACAAGGCTCCGTAAAAGGTCGGTTCTCAACAAAATGTGCTTCACGGAGTCAAAAGCAAAAAAGAGTACCCCATGAGCCGAGCGCTTCAGGAGCATTCCGCACTGCGGTCTCACAGCTTCAGTAAACGCAGCGTCGCCGTCGAATAGCACCTCGCACTTGTCTGGAAAGTGCCGAAAGAACGTCCGTTCCGTCACGCCCGCCTTGGCGGCAATTTTGACCGCGGTTGCCTCCTCGTACCCTCGTTCGCGGTACAGTTCCAGTGCAGCTCACTGGAGACGCTTTCGTATTTTTCCCATCTCTCGGCATTGATTCCAGCTGTATTGTCAGCAACTGACGATATGTAGTATTATTAGTGACTGACGATATGTATGTCACAGACACTTTTAAAGCCTGTTCTTACCTTTAAGCGGAAGCAGCGAGGAGTCTTGCGAGCATAAGGGAAGCGAAGGCAATGTAGTGGAGGCCTTCGAGTCTGGTATCGAGGCGTTCATAGTCTCTGGCGAGCCTTCTGAATCGTGCCGCCCAGGCGAAGCTCCGTTCCACGACCCAGCGTTTGGGCAGCAGGACGAAGCCGCGTTTGGCCACGGGGTGCTTGACGACGCTGAGCTGTATGCCGTGCTGTTGTGCAGCTTCTGAGGCGTTTTCACCGCTATAGCCCTGATCGACATAGGCCAGCTCGACCGTTGAGCCGGTCATTTGCTGCACCTCTTCAGCCAGTGCCGCGACCTGTTCGCGATCGCCTGCACTGGCTGCGGTGACTTTCAACGCGAGCAGGTGACCCAGCGTATCGACGGCGATGTGTAACTTCAAGCCCTTGCGCCGCTTGGCCCCGGCGCGTGCGCCACTCTCGGGCGTGGACTGCAGCGTGCGGCTATCGATGCACACCGCTGTCGGTTGGGCTTTTCTGCCGCCAAGCTCGCGCAACAGACTCTGCACATCAGCCACCAGAAGCTCGAACACACCGGCCTTTATCCAGCGCCGCATCTGCTGATAGGCGACCCGCCACGGCGGCAGATCATTGGGCATCAGCCGCCACTGGTTTCCGCCCTTCACAACATACCGCACCGCGTTGAATACATCGCGCAACGCACAACAGAACCCTTTGCAGCAACGCACTTTGGGCGATGAGCGTTTCACGCCACAGCGGCTTCAGCACCGAGCAGGTAGCCGATGCCTCGGATGGTGCGGATCATGCCTTCGCAAACGGGGCCGAGCTTCGCGCGCAGGCTGTGCATGTGATAGTCGAAGTTGCTCTTGCCGACGTAGGCGGCGTAGCCCATGCGGCAGTGGTGAGCTGATCGCGTGTGACTACCTGGCCGGCGCGGCGCATCAGGACTTCCAGCAGCATGTCTTCGCGCCTGTAAGCTCCACAGGGCGCCCGTCCAGAGAAACAGCCCGCTGGCTGGAGTGCAGCGCAACCGGACCGATGGCGAGAGTATTGCCTCGCGGTACAGCGCCGCGGCCTGCAACGTCACGAATTTGATCGTGGTCCCGTTCAGTCAATCGCTTGCGGCTTAACGTTGAATGCCTCTGCTGTGACGGAATTGATTTTGGCGGGAACCTATCAGAAAGGGAGCGCCCCCGTGGGCTATGCGCTCACAGTAATAGCGCATCCTGTTTTCGGTTGTCGGACGGTTAGTCGTTTGCATTCGGCTCAAGTGTCTTGAAATCGATAATAATCGGGCAGACGTGTGCTGACCGGTTAACGCAACAAAACCAAGAAAAGCCGTTTTCGACTTAAACAATGGCCAAATCCATCGGTGCAACAGGATTGCCGTCGATGGTCATGCCGGAGATCTCGTAGTGTCCCACGGCTCTCTCATGTAGAGTTCCTGCCTCTTTAAGCTCGGCGATCCTCTTCGCATCCATCCAAGCGCCCGTGTGCGATCCAGTATCCAGTGTCGCGAGAAACTGCACTATTCCAATCTTCACCACGAAGTTCGCCAGTTGCCGATGAAGTTTGTTGTCGAATTGAATCGTCTGCACGAGTTATTCTCCAGCCTCGGCGGTCGGATTTGCAGTCCCTCCAGCATCGTTGCGATAGAAAGTGACCGAAGATCTCTGGTAGTCCAGCTTGGCGAGGTAGCCAGTCCAGAAATCTAAACCTAACCAGCCAATGAAGTCTGGCGTGATGTGCTGCTCGAGCTGTAGACCGTCCGTTCCCTCTACGTTCTAGAGATCCCCAGAATGGATACCGCCGGGCAGGGCAAGATCCGCTGCGGGATACTTCATCTTGGCAGCCGACTGACCCAAACCGAAGTGGTTCATCCCCGCAGGAATGCCGCGAATCCAAGTTACTTTGTGACTGTTCAGTTCGGACGAAGCGGGAGAGCCTACATCAAACAGCAGCTTGCCCTGCGCTCCATGGATCTTCGCCTCAATGATCGGGTAGCCATTGACTATAACGATCGGCATCGTTACTTGTTCTATGCGGAGATGAGCTCCCTGCGGATCTGTCGGAACGGCATACGAAGCTTCAGCATTGGGGCTCTGTGCCCGGCGCTGACGAAGCCTGTACAACGCACCTGCAGCCGACCACCAACACAAATGAGCTCGCAAAGACGTATAGCGCAGGCGCCGTACGGATCTTGAATCTGGCTTCGTTGAAGATCTCCGGCGTGGATATTGTCTTCATCGCATTGTGCCTCTAACATTGAAATTTATGGTTCGCTCTTGCTGAGCGAGCTCAGGTATGTAACTGCCGAAGAAATACGAGGCGGCTCTCGCGAAAGCCGGGAGCCGCCTGCTCGCGGAACCTCTATGTGATTTTCAGCATGCGAAGTGCTAGGCAGGAGCAAGATCTTGCCATGGGCCTTCTTGCTCATGCTGATTTCCGCGGCCGCACGCCAATCTTCCAAGGCAAACGTTCGAGCGATAGGAATCGAAAAATGCTTTTTCCGCAGCAAGCTGTGCGTACTCTCCAAGCACATCATAGCGATGCACCGCTCCCTTTTCCCGCCCAGTAGGGCGGACTCCAATTCCCTCTTCGTCGAAATCGGAGAAGCTCAACACACGCTTGAGGTCGCCGTCCATTAACAAGCTGAGGTAAATTCTGCTGGCTTTTTCACCGGGTATTATGCAGCAATCTAGAGTCGCCGAAAACATGAAAAGAGTCCTAAGTGCTGCTTTACGGGGAAGTCTGCTTGACAGGCGCAGTGACGGAGCATGCGTGATAGGTAGCATCGCTCATCGAAGGCGGCGGCATGGTCGTACCCCACGCAGAAGGCGCCGAACCCATGGTGAAGACGAGCGTTGCACCGTCTTTGATCTGCGCGTGGTGGAACCAGGAGTTATGCAGATCGACGCCATTGAGCGTTGCCGTTTGAATGTAGCGATTGAGGCCCGTGTGGTCAAGGTTCCTGGCCACGATGCGCAGCTTCCTGCCATTTCCAAGAGTAAGTGAAGCGTCGGGAATGCTGGGTGTGCTGATGAGGTAGACGTCTTGGCCCGCGACGGGATATATACCAAGGGTCTGGAAGATGAGCCAACTGGACATGGCGCCAGAATCGTCGTTGCCGGGGATTCCAGCACGCGAATCGGTGAATGCTTTTTCAAGAAGCAGGTGAACGACGTCAGCGCTCTTGTCCGGCCGTCCAGCGTAGTTATAGAGCACAGGCATCAGGAAGCCGGGCTCGTTGGTGATGTCGAAGTGACCGCGCGCGAAAATGAAGTCCAAACGACGGTTGAAGAGGTCGTCGCCACCGGCCATCTCAATAAGGCGCCGCATATTCTGAGGAGCGTACAGCGAGTAGGTCCAGATGTCTCCCTCGTACATAAAGTCAGGCCAGGTCCCGCGCACTGTGAGGTAAGGTTCGGCCCAGGAGCCATCGGGCTTGCGCGGGCGAAGGAAACCCTTGAAGCCCTGCTCGGTCATATCCTTATCCCAGAGATTCTCGTAGTTATTGGAGCGCCTGGCGTAGAGGGCAGCCTCGCGAGGTTTGCCGAGGGCGCAGGCGAGCTCCGAGATAGCGAAGTCGTCGTAGGCGTACTCTACCGTACGTGAGCCGGATCGCTCATCGGCTAGGGTAACGAAGCCACGTGCGTTATAGTCTTTAAGCCCTCCGCGTCCTTCTTTCTGGGCGTTCTCGGGCGGCACCTCGGTGTCCTTCACCATGGCTGCGAAGGCGGTCTCGTAATCGATTCCGGTGAGGCCTTTCAGGTATGCATCCGTGACAACGACATTGGCATTGGACCCACCCTGGGTGCGGCCATTGTCATTGCCGCTGCGCGCATCGGGCATGTAGCCCGTGTGCCGGTAAATATCTACCAGCGAACGGACGATATCGCGCTGGCGATCGGGCGAGATGAGGGTCAGCAGCGGGCTCGAGCTGCGATACGTGTCCCAGACAGCGTAGTAATCATCGTAGTAAGGCTCGGACGAATGCCAGTCGGGGTTTTCACCGGTGCGATCGGTCGGCATCAACATGATGTGGTACATGGCGGTGTAGAGCTCGCGACGCTGCGCGTCGGTTTCACCGGCAAGGTTCAGCTTTGAGAGTTCGCGATTCCAGTCGGCGACCGCAGCCGCGTGAACTAGTGCGAAGTTCCAGCCGGGTATCTCTTCCTGAACGTTTTGCCTGGCCTGCGCGGCGCTGATGAACGAGATTCCGACCTTGACCAGCACTACCTGCCCGGCATGAGTTTTGTAATTAAAGCTGGCGCCGATGGCTTTGCTGCCAATGACAGTAGCATCTCTTACATCCGTCAGAGTGGTGCCGGTCCAAGTCTGGGTTGAACTCGCCGGGGTATTAAGGTCAAGATAGTAGTAGACCTTGTATTCGCCGCCTTTGTTCCAACCGCCGGCAAAGCGAGCCACGCCCTCCGCTTCGTGGTTGGAGGGAAGATGAAGCTCTGCGCCGAGAAAGCGCTGCGACTCCGAGCCTGGGCCGATATCCAGCGCATGCGCGATGTTGAGGGTAAGGTGCGCCTGGTCCGACGTAGGAAAGGTATAGCGATGAAAGCCGACGCGGCGGCTGCTGGTGAGCTCAGCCTGGACGTCATAACGCGTGAGGTGCGCTGCGTAGTAACCGACCTTTGCAACTTCGTCGGTTCGCGGAGTCCTGATGTCTGCCGGCGAAAGCGGCCCGGTCACAGGGGCGATCAGGATGTTGCCGTATTTGCCCTGCGCGCCGCTGAGATGGAGGTGCGAAAAGCCAAGGATCACGCCGTGGCTGGAGTAACCGAAGCCGGATTCGCGATTATCGAAGGTCTCCATATCAGGACCGAGCTTGACCATGCCGAACGGAATCGCGGAACCGATAAACGTGTTGCCGCCCCAGTCCACGCCGATGAAGGGGTCGACGTTATGGGTGTAGTCAGATACTGATTTTTGCGCGCCGGCTGACAGCGAGAGAAGGGTCGAGGCGAGGAGCGCGGCAACTAGCGAGAGCCTCAGCGAAGAATGACGCATTTGCATGGATGGTTTCCTAAACCGGCATGACTGGACCGGAATGACTGGTGCTCGCCTGTGGATGACCGGGCCCGCCCCGCAGCCGCCGAGGCGGCCTGCAAGACGAGCAGCGTGCCGATTATCGCTCTGTTTGGGTTAGAAGCTGTAGCGCAGGCTGGCCTGCAGAGAGCGAGAACCGTTTTTCTGAGTCACCTTGCCAAATGTCGGAGTGCTTGAGGAGTAAAGCGCCTGGTCGACATAAGTCGAGTCAGGGGAGTTCCAGTTGGGATGGTTGACAAAGTCGAAGGCATCCACGCGGAAGGCAACCTGCTGACTCTCCAGAATGGGAAAGTGTTTCTGGAGAGAAGCGTTGTAATACTCCTGCCCGGGCCCGCGCAGGATGTTCCGATTCATCTGTGCCGTGAAAGTCCCCGGGGTTGGAGTGGTGAAAATCTGCGAACCGTCGCCGTTGACTACGTTGAACCACTGATTACTGTCTGTGTTTGAGGTGGAGAACTTCCTGTTGCCCTTGAGGACCGCACCAGGCGTGACTTGCAGAAGCTGGTTGCCGCTCCCCGGGCCGACTCCGGCGATGTCCTGCGACGTGGCGACCGAGAATGGCGCGCCGGTCTGGAACTGGTAAGCCTGCGTCAGCTGCCAATCGGCAAGCGCCTCACGAAGAAGACGATTGCTGCTCTGGAACGGTATCAGGTAGACAGCATTGATCGTCATCACCTGACGGATGTCGTAGTCGGACGGTCCGCAGATGGCGTGCGGATCGTAGGTGTTGGGGATGAGGGTTTTCTGGAAGGAGTCGCAGTCGCGCGACGACGCGAGTGTGTATGCAACGCCGATTCCAAGGCCGCGGGTGAAACGGCGGTTTACATCCACCTGCAGCCCCTGGTAGGTAGCTGTGTCGCCCTGCTTGACAAGGTTAATGGGGCCGTAGCCCAGGTATGGCCGCAGCGCATTGGCGTTGATGCCCTTGTTCGCCGGATTGGTTAGTGTGCCCGGCTGCAGCTGGTTGATGTTGGCGGCGTACTGCTCGTGTAGGGCGTGACGGCCGACGTAGGAGACTTCGGCAACCGTGCCGAAGCCGAGTTCACGCTCGACCGAAGCGTTCCAGATATAGGCCTCCGGCTGGGGCGACTTCTGGTCCACATCGCCTGAAAGCAACGGATAGGAACCGCCCGTGCCCGCGCCCGGATTATCGACGGAACCGAGACTGAGCGAGGCTACCTGCTGGAGCGGCGGGATGCCACCATCGAAAACAAAGTCAGAGGTACCTTGTCGGTTGGTGTACCGGCCGAAGCCCGTACGTAGGACCGTTTTACCGTTCAAGGAGTAAGCCACGCCAAGCCGAGGCTGAAATAATAACTTCTGCACGTGGATATAGCCGCGCGGCAGGTTGTGGAAGAGGCCGTTGTATGCCGCCGTCTGGGCTACGCTTACGTGCTGCGCCGCATTCGCGGTAAAGCCGTTGCCCCACAACACGGTACCGTCATACGGATTGCCTGTACCTGCCATTGGATTGCCGGTCGACTGGTTTATCTTCGGGGCCGTCGAGGCGCTGTAGTAAGCGGGGTCAAAGGTGCCGGCATTGTTATAAGCACTGTAGAACGGGTGAATGCTGGTATAGCGAAGACCGTATTCCACATGCAGCCTGGGGGTAGCTTTCCAGGAGTCCTGCGCGAAAAGTTCGTACATGTTCGCGCGGTTGGGGGTTTCGTTGCGCGCGCCAACCTCTGCATACGTGTAGTAGAGCCCCAGCGCCGCATCGGCTACGTCATAGCCGGTACCGTTCGGGTTCTGTGAACTGAATGTAAACTGACCATTCTGGTTGTTTGTTTCGCCGGCATTCGATGCCGAGAACGCAATCTGGTCGTCGTCGTTCTCACCCTCGCGCTCGTACAGCCCACCTGCCCTCAGAATATGGTCGCCGATCACGCGCGTAAAAGTGTCGGCGAAGTCGAGCGTTGCTCCTTGCGAGTGAGATGGGTAGGTACTTCCATCCATGGTTGTGATACTTGAAGTCGTTAGAAACTGCACGGTGGGAATCTTATTCGGCAGATCCTTGTTACTCGGGTAGAGATAAGGATAGTTAATGCCGTAGTTTGTACGGTTGTAACGGCCATTGCTGGTATCAATACTGAGCCGGTCCGCCTGGTGACTCGCAGTGAGCAGCACCTCATTCGTCATGTTCGCGCCGAAGGTATGAACATAGTCGATAGAGCCGGTTTCCGCAGGGCGGTCGTAGAGGCGCGGCACCGCGTTAAAAGCAGCGGAGAAGGGGTTGTCCTCATGGTAGAAGAAGTGCGTCAGCCGGAAGCGGACATAGTCCTTATCGGTGGGCACGATATCGAGATTGCCGCTGTCGATCTGCTGGTGGACCGGATATTTGGCGATCTGCAGCAGGTTTTGGTTGCCTAACATGAAGTTCGGCGTGGGCGTGGGATAAATCGAGAGCAGGCCCACACCATTCGGACTAAGCCGCGACATGGGAATGATGTTTCCTGGAAAGCAGCCTGGGCCGCCGGCGGTTGCGCTGCAAGCCAGCGTCGACTGAGGATCCTTGATGTAGTGGGGAGAAGTGCCGGAGAGCAATGAGCTGAAATCGCCTGTCCTGAAGGCGGCGTTCGGTACCGTCACAGGAGCAGTGGGTGTCGTCGGATAGATCGTGAAGGCTTCCGAATAGAGGAAGAAGACCTTGCCCTTCGGAATGACGTGCGGTACGAACAACGGACCGTTGAGGCCTCCACCGAACTGGTTGAAGGTGAATGGCGCGACGAAGTTGGTTTTGAGCGCCGCGGGATAGTCGGGATTGTCATTGTTGACTGTGTTGTGGTTGCGTACCCAGGTATTCGCGTTCAGGTCCGGGTTTTGAAAGTACTCGTAAATGTTACCGTGGAAGTTCTTGCCTCCGCTTTTGGTAATGACGCGGATCTGGCCGCCGATCGAGCGCCCGTACTCTGCCGGGTAGTTCGTCGCGAGAACCTGAACCTCCTGCACGTTCTCGTTGTCGACAACGCCGACCGAATCGCCGCTCGCCCGGATGCGCACAGCGACGGCGCCATCGTAGGTGATCAGGTTGTCGCGTTCGCGGCCGCCGTTGATTTCGATTGCGCCGAGACCCGTCGAGAAGTTGAAACTGGAAAGATTGCTGGCGGCTCCGCTGCCGTTTGCAGTGGTAGGACCGGTAGGACCACTAGTAACCCCGGCCTTGGTAAGCGCGACATAAATCGGATTGCGGCCGTCGAGCGGCAACGCCTCCATCTGTTTTCCGGTGATCACGCGTCCCAGCGTCGAGCTGTCCGCCTGCAGCGTGCTCTCCTCCGCGCGTACCTCTACCTGCTCCTTGCCACCGCCAGGTTGGAGCGAGAGATTAATGGTAGCGGGCAGCGATGGGTCAAGATTGTTGTTTGTCGAGGTTAGCGGACTGAAACCTGGAGCGTTGACGGCAACCGTGTACTTCCCCGGCGCCAGGTCGGCAACAGTGTAGAAGCCGGAACGATTGCTCACCGTTTCATGTGCTGCTCCCGTTACTTCGCTGGTGATGGTCACCTTTGCCCCGGCCACA
The DNA here is from genome assembly GCA_965276605.1 of Acidobacteriaceae bacterium. Taxonomy (GTDB): domain Bacteria; phylum Acidobacteriota; class Terriglobia; order Terriglobales; family Acidobacteriaceae; genus EB88. The sequence goes on along the minus strand of OZ255619.1, from coordinate 3,817,738 downwards.
AGGGCTCCCGATGGATCCGAGATCGTCCCTACCACTGATGAGTTATCAGACTGTGCCAGCAGGGTATGGGGAAGAGCGCCAGCCATGACACATGCCGGAAGGACGAGAGGAAGAAAACGCGAGCCCAGAGCCACGATCGCGGCGCGACCACCCGTGAAGCGAGAAGATGGGAAATGCGCTGCATCCGTCACCGTGACAGTACTGAAGTTGCGTGAACCACTCTTCACGGAACACCTCCTGAAACACCCTGGCGCAACCTGACCGCCTGAAAGTTGTTATGGCTCAATTTTGCAAGGGCCCAGAAGGATTTGGCAGGGGTTTACCCGGTGGAAAGGCAGCTCAACTGGAGAGGTATAATTCTCTATCTATTGAAAACAAAGGCTGCTGGTCACGCATGAAGTCGATCTATTCATCCCGCATTCATCTGCGGACGATCCCGTGCGCGGGGTAATTCATGCTGGCTTCACGTGCCCGCGTTCTACTGCACACAGTGGAAACCGGAATCGAATCCCAGGAAGTGGCGGCGCGGTCTGACTGGGGCTCGGCGTCCGGACCAAACCGCCCTTCATGGCACAATGATCCACTGTGGCTGGCTGCACGGCGAGCTGTCAGGAGCAAGGGTTTTACAAAGTCCAGGTTGCTTACTAATTTTCTGCTTCACATCTGCGAGATGCACCTGACTGGTTGCGCGTCAGAGCTGACCGAGCAAAAGATAGGCGAACGGGTCTTTGCGCGTCCTGAGGGTTACAAACCGGGGGACGATAACATCGTCCGCAACTATGCACGCCTGTTGCGGCAGCGACTCGACCATTACTTTGCAGAAGAAGGCCAACATGAACGTCTTCGGATTCTGGTCCCGCGGGGAGCCTACATTCCACTCGTCGTGGAATCTGGCATGCCGAGCAGCGGCGCCCAGGCAGAGATCACGCAGGTTCCAGGTCCGGGAACTATCGGCGATCCTTCGCCGGCCGCTGAAATCATAGCCGCGCCGAGAGAGACAGTTGAGCGCAAGACCGCGCAACACTGGCATCTGCGGGCGCTTTGGATTGCGCTCGCGATCAGCGCGACGCTGCTGGCCATCTCGACTGGTGCCTTGCTCCAGGCGCGTCAGGTGAGAACGCGACCTGTACAAATGGCAAATCCTCTCTGGAGCGCCTTTTTCAGCACTTCCCGCAATACGATCGTGATTCCCGCCGATACCGGATTGGTCATCTATCAGGAGTTATCCAAAAAACGGATTCACCTGGCTGAATATGCCAGCGGCGAGTACCAGAAAAGGTTGCCGTACTCGGGAAACCTGGCGATGAACACAATCAACGACCTGGGACTGCGGCGCTATACGAGCTTCGTCGATTTGCAGTGGATTGCGCGCATTTCTCAGCGCCCTGAAGTAGTCAGGGACCGATTTCAGATTCGCTATGCTCGTGAGGTGAGCCTGGATGAGCTGAAGAACTCAAACGTCATATTGTTCGGCTCCTCCGATGCCAACCCGTGGACAGAGCTGTTCCAGACGAACAGCAATTTTCAGTTCGAGCGGGAATCTCGGGGAACAAACGACATAATCATTCGTAATCTCCATCCTGGGAGCGGCGAGAAAAGTCTGTATGCGACCGATGGGACCGATCCGGCACATACTACGTTTGGCCTGCTAGTTTCCCGCCTCAGCCTGGATGGCGAGGGACGTGTTCTGCTCGTTGAGGGCATAAACATGGCAGGGACCGAAGCGGCTGCTGAGTATCTCTTCAGTGAAGGGATGGCTGCTCTGCTCCCCCAGCTCCTGGATAAGAAGGGCAACCTCTATCCTTTTGAGATACTGCTTCAGACCAGCAACATCGGCGCAAACGCCGCGCAATCCAAACGTGTTGCATTGCGAATTGACAACCATCCCCGGGCACTGCTGCATTAACGCCAAGATTTAGGCGGGAGCAGCTGTTGCAAAGTCCCAAGTGGGATTTGTCTGCGGCAACAGTGCGATGAGTAGCAAACCACACGGCAGGTCTGACAACCTACAATCGCAAGGGCAACGTCGGTGACTCAGGATGCCGGCCCTCAAACATCCGTGCCATTCAGTAGCATGGCATTTTGTTTTGGCCGCCGGGCGGTCACTCCGACTACTCCAACCTCGGCTACGGCATTCTCGGTCAAGTGGTTTCGGATGCGTCCGGGAAGCCGTTTGATGAATTTCTTAAGCACGACATCTTTCAACTATTAGGGATGCGCGACTGCTACCTGCAAAGAGGTCCACGGTTGGTCAAGTGCTCATCGCTTAGCTATGACCCCGGCACGCATGTCCAGACACCCATTCAGATCTCCGACACGTCAGGTGCATCTTCCGCAAGGTGCAGCAGCCACGATCTGGTCATCCTCGGTTCTTTCGTCATGGGCAACCGTTTGGCAGGCCAGAAGCAAATCCTTTCCTCAAACAGCCTTCATGAGCTTCTTTATTCGGACAGTGCGAGCACCGGTGAGAAGTACAGCTTTGGCTGGGATACGAACAAGGTCGAAGGCTATCCCGGAGTCTTTGCTCAGGGAGGCACGTACAACTCATTCGCGTTGCTCCAGCTAATCTCGGATCAGGGCATTGCGGTGGCGGTGGTTGCCAACACCGGTACGACGATACCCTTCAAGATTGCGAATCGCATCATCCAGCAATTGGCCAAAAACGCTTTACTGGACAACAGCCAAAAACTCAGACGGGGAGTGAAACCCCTCCTGCCGCAGGGCCACGGTTGTCGGGGACATGAGGCTCGAAAGCCATGCGGGCGCCGTACTGGTCGCTTCAGACGTCTGCTGGAACGGGAGCTGGGCGCAGAGACAGCCATCGTGAACGATAGTGAGAGAACAGTGAGTGGGGCGGGGGCATGACGGGCATCGTACTCCGGTCGCAAAGATGAGGTAATAAATCAGTTGTTCGGTCATGAGACGCCTTTTCTCGTGCGCAGATCTATAAAGATGTCGATTGAATGGCTCTTCGGGCAGCAAAGAACACGCAAGAGCTTGCGTTGCGTTATGGTAGTGCGCATGGTGCCTACTGGGAGAATGCGGCTGAGTCTGCTGCTGCTTATTGCGGCGTCCATTTTTGCGAGTGTGGCCGTGCTGGAATCGCGCTCGCCCCGTGGACCGTTGCTGTCTGCACTGATGCACAGGATGAGAGGCTGGGAGCTCTCATTCCGCTCGGCTGGATCCCTTCGAGCTGATGAAGCTTCGCTGCCTTCTGTACCTCGCGCGTTTGCCGCGCGAATGCCGGCGCGCATGGTCTGGGCGTGGGAGGAACCGGAAGATCTACGTTCCCTGCCGGCTACTGTGGGTGTGGCTTACCTTGCGGAAACACTGCTGCTGGGTGAACGTCTGCGTGTCGCGCCCAGGAGAGAGCCGCTGCAAGTAGCTGCCGACGCGCCGGTGATGGCGGTGGTGCGGGTGGAAGTGGTGAGTGGCTTTGCGGATAGCCCGGATTTCCGTAGGAAGACTGAGCGGGAGCTCTCGCAAGTAGCTCTGCGGCCCGGTGTGCGCGCACTGCAGGTCGATTTTGACGCAGGCGCCTCGCAGCTTCCTTTCTATCGTGCCGTTCTGCAGGCACTCCGACCTGCAATGCCAGATGGGGAACCTCTTTCCATCACAGCGCTGGCGAGCTGGTGCGGCGAGCGGTCCTGGCTGCAGGGTTTGCCACTCGAGGAGGCGGTGCCGATGCTGTTTCGAATGGGCGGTCCACGGGAGATGGTCACGGAGACGCGCAGGCGCTATCCACTGCGACAGGGTTTATGCCGTGGAAGTCGAGGGATTTCGGTCGATGAGCCTTGGCCAGGAGTGCTTCGCACGATGGATCCGGAAGCTCGCTTGTACCTGTTTGCGCCAAGACCATGGCAGCGTGAGGAGCTGCGGGCAGTGGCCGCAGCTCCTCTCTCGCAGCTGAGCGAATCGCTGGAACGGTTGCGGGGACAAGCAGTACATGCCGCATGGCCGAATCAGGAGGATGCGCAATGATGAATGAGGTGAAGAGGTTAGTTCAGAACCGGTGGTGGCTCGCTGCAGGATTGTTAGTGGGCTCTATCGCGGTGAGCAACGCGTGCGGACCATTCTTCTCTGAGGCGGTGTTTGTGAAGGGTTCGGGGCCCGACGGGAGCTATGCAGAGTATGTGAAGGGCCGGATCGGCGTACCGCAGCCTGGATATCGAATACGTCACCTGGTGGTCGCCTATGACTGGTTGAACGGGCGTGGACTCTCGCCATTGGAGCAACAGCAGGCTATCGCTCTCGAAGCAGAGTTGGACCCACCGCCACAAACCTTTCCTAATCAACCGTCGAGCACAACTCCGATGTCCGTGCAGTGGGCAGAAGCACGCACGGTGGTGGGCGTGCCACAGGAAAGTGAGGCTCAAACGGATAAGCAGGACCATACGCCTACCGCCGTCGATCGCATCGCCGAAGCACGCATGCGGAATGACATGGCGGAGTTCGCGGCCGAGCGCCCAGTGCCTGGTCAGCCTTACTCATACTTCATCAACTGCCTTGAGGATGCGTTTGGGACCGCAGTCAAGACAATGGCTGCGCGCAAGAGCGAGCATGGAAGCGACGCGGCAAGTTTTGCGGAATGGGTGCACGGCCAGGATACGGTGTTCCGGAACTGCAATGGCCAAGAAGACGCGATGCCGGCGGCAGTAGGAGCAGGTGCGCCGCAGTGGCTGCAAAACGATCGCGCGTACCAGCGCGCCGCGGCGAGCTTCTACCAGATGGACTACGACGCGGCGATTACGCAGCTGCGGGCCATCGCTGCGAATGGACACTCGCCCTGGAACAAGGCAGCGTGGCTGGTGATGGCTCGGGCGATGATCCGGCGCGGCACGGTGGGCCAGATTACGGACATGGATCCATCGGCACGGCGTGCGCCAATGCCCGGCACGCCCTTTGACCCCAAGCAGAATGCCTTGCTCCAGACGTATGAGAGGACTTTGGCGGAGCGGCGAGTGGGGCGCTTGCGGGAGGCGTCGACAGCGCTTACGACAATCCTAAGCGACCCATCCATGGAGGAGTTTCATCATTCGGCGTCGGGGCTGCTGGACATGGTTCATTTAAAAGTAGACCCGGCGGCGCAAGCGCTTGTGTTGGAACAGCGCCTGACGAGCGCGAACCGTGCACAGACGCCGGGCATGTTTCGACAGGCGCTGATTGACCTGGGTTACTACTCGGATGGAGCGCTGCCTGGGCCACCGGACACAGTAGCTGGGCCACAGCGAATGCAGCCTGTGCGGCCGGATGTGCTCGGGTTTATTCGGACAATGCGCCGGGAGGAAAGTCAGCAGAGGGAATACGGCTATGTGAGTGATCAGCAAGTCGCACCCGAGCCGAAGATCCTGCTGCAGGGAAAGCAGGATGCGCTGTCTACGTGGCGTAGCACGCATGAGACAGCGTGGCTGCTGGCAGCGCTAACGGCGAGCGATCCCGGAGATACAGAGACGCCTCAGTTGCTGGCCGCCGCCAGATCGTTGCCCGTGAGCTCGCCTGGGGCTGTGGCTGCGACCTATTATCGGCTGCGACTTACCGGCGGTGCAGGCGACACACGCGCCGAACTGGACCGGTTGCTACCTGCAGTCGACAGAACGGAATCCCGCTCGACTGCGAACCTCTTTCGTATGCTGAGGCAGCAGAGCGCTCCCACGCTTGCTGCGTTTTTGAACGATGCCGGGCTGGGGCCGGCGGCTGAGACAGACGATGCAGACCCGGAGTCCGACCTGAGCACCCAAGCGAAAGACGGACTCTGCCATGTGCAAGCTTCGGATGCGGATACGCTGCTGTTTACGCATGACGCGGCTACGGTACTGAATACGCGAATGCCGCTGGAGCTGCTAGCGCAGGCTGCAAAGTACACAGGGCTGGAGCCGAACCTGCGATTCCAGATCGCGCAGGCTACGTGGACCCGCGCCGTGCTGCTTGGGCAGCCGATGGTAGCCAAGCAGATGGACACGATCTTGAGTGGATGCTATCCGGCGTGGAAGCCGGTGCTGGCGAGGTATGACGCGGCCGAAAGTCCAATGGACCGGCAGGCCGAGGGATTGCTGGCCTTGATGCGTTTTGCTTCTACCGAGCCGATCGTGCGGGAAGGCATGCAGCGGCCGGAAGGATTCGCGACTTACAGCAACTATCGAGATAACTGGTGGGAGGGTAGCCGGGACGCGGATGCCGTGCCCGCTGGTGATGTGCACACCCTTGGAACCTTCTTTGGGGCTAAGCCTGCCCCAGTGAAGGAACTGCCCGATCCGCAGTGGCTGACAGCGGCGGAACGTGAGGAGGCTGCGCGGGAGGTCGCGGCACTACGTACGGTACCTTGTGCTTCGGACTATTTTGCAGCCGCGGCATTGCACTGGCAGGAGCAGCATCCCGGGGATGCGCGCACGGCCGACATTTTAGGATCAGCCGAGAGGGTGGCGCGCTCTGGATGCCGAACGGATGCGACCAAGGATCTGAACCACCGGCTGTTTGTGGTCGTGCAGACAAAGTATCCAAAGAGTGAGTGGGCGACGAAGTACAAGACTTGGGAGTAGCCGCAGCGCGTTGCCGGACTTCAGTACAAAACCTTCTGACTTAAGCCAGTCAGTTCGGCCGCCTCACCCGAGCTTTCCACCATCACCCTGCTCTTTGTCACCACCGGCACCTCGCCCTTCTCCGGCAGCGGCGGCAGCCCACTCACTGCCAGCAACAACTTGTTCGCCGCATTAAATACATTCAGATTCTCTTCACTCTCCTCAGCCTCGCCTGCTCGCTCGTCTCCACCGCTTCCCCCTGTTCACCCTTCGTCACGGCTAAGAACACTGCCGTCCACGAGCATGATTGACTGCAATGTATGTCTAACCCGCCCCGCCCCCAGTCTTCTCTACAATGTGGTCCTCCGAGTCCAATGGCAGCAAATGCAGCCACCCTAACCCCATCCCCGTAGGCTCCCCCGCATGATCCAGCCCTACCGCTCGCCCCGGATCCTTCGGAGTCAGCACTAGCTTCTGCGACCCTCTGTCCCCCTTGGCTAACAGGTAGAGCAACCACCTCTCCATATCCCGCGGCGTTGAGTACAGTCCTGAACTTCCTTCCGTCGCCTCGGTCATCGTGTAGGGATCTTCATCCTTGGCCCCATGCATCAACCGCCCACACTCATCTGCGGTCGGGTACAAAGTCGTTTCCCGCATACCTAGTGGCTTCAACACCCGCTCGTCCAACACCTCCGCATAAGGGCGCCCTGCCGCCTGCCCAAGCGCATCGCTCAGAAAATCAAATCCCACATTTGAGTACAGCGCCCTCTCTCCCGGTGTCCCCGTCACTGGCGCAGTCGCTAACGCTTGATCCCTAACCTGCTGCCCGTATCAAAGCCTCTCGTTATTCTGCGACTTCCATCGAGCGAAAGCAGGTTCCGGGAACCAAAGCCGAGGTGCTGCCCCGAGCTGTTCCAGCTAGCACTGTGTCATCCGGACTTAGGCAGCCGTGCTCCCCTGCAGCAGGAAGAAAAGTGCAAAAGAGCGCTAGGGGGCGTGCAGGCTCGAGAATCAAGGTCCTGGTTCCTCATAAGGAAAGTATCGACCGCCGAAGTATTTCTCGTCCTGGCGCTCCGGCGTGTAGCACGTCGCGGACAGCCTTTTCTGCAAGGACTTTGGGTCTTCACATATGCAATGCATCACGATCTGTCTCAGCTTGCGCATTTACCGATTTCTTAGAAGGCGGTTATTCTGCTATTTAAAGCAATCACAATCTCTTGCTCGGATTTCTGCGGCCTCAGACGCGAGGACGGAGGGCGCGGCCCGAAGTTCTGTCAGCCAAGATTTCTCCGGAACCTCGAAAGCCTTTACGATTCCTCTCGAGGAGCGTTTCTAATCTGCGCGGAGCGCCTCCACAGGATTCACCGCAGCGGCCCGACGTGCCGGCAGCCAGGCACTGGCAGCCCCACACATCATCAATGTGATCGCGACAGCTCCCAGCGTCCAGCCGTCATGCGCTGAGATTCTGAAGAGGAATGTCTGCACGAGTCGTCCTGCGACGAAGGCCCTTCGCGGGCACGAACCAGCCATGAATCGCTTTTGTCTGGCGATGCCCACCAGTAAAGAACGTTCGCTACGTCGTATAGCAACCAAATGTAGCTCGCCATATCGAAATCCAGCACAGCGCTGATGACTCCGCCAGTGTATAGAAAATTGGTGGGATTCGCATCGCAATGGCAGATTCCTCTCGGCAGATCAGAAGGAAGTGTCAGAGTCGCTAGTTGGAATTCGATCCATAGAAGCCGTGCAGCCGTCTCGGCGGAAGGCGATAGATTGGAAATATTGATCTTCGTGGTCAGAAGGCATGAGCTGAGCTCGTATCGTCCGCCTGCGCTTCACTGTTAGTCCAAGCTCGCGGTACATCCGCTGCACCTTCTTATAGTTGACTTTGATGGCTTCGCGGCGCAGCAGGACATGCAGACGCCTATAGCCGTAGCGAGGCTTCTCGCGGGCCAGTTCCACAAGCCGCTCCCGCAAGGCATCGTCGTTGCGGCAACTCCGGTACCGGTACGTCGTTCTTGGCACATCCATCAGCCGGCAGACGCGGCGCTCGCTGGCCCGGAACTCCTCCAGCAAGCGCCTCACTTCTGCCCTTCGTACTACGAGCCGAGGGAGTTTTTTCTTATCACCGATTGCAGCACGTCCTTGTCCAGGCTGAGATCGGCGACTAACTTCTTTAACCGCGCATTTTCATCCCGGAGATGCTTTACTTCTTCGGCTTCGCTCACATCCATGCCGCCGTACTTCGCCTTCCAGGCATAGACCGTGTGCTTGGAAACACCCTGCTCCCGGGCCACATTCTCAGCCTTGCGCCCGGCTTCGACTTGCTTCAGCGCGGCGATGATCGCCGCCTCCGTGTGCTTGCTCCTGCTCATCCTTCAAGCTCGTCTAAATCGTATTCCCACTTGGACGAATGGAGTGGTCAGGTCAAAACCAAGGTTTTCTTTTGGCGAGAGGCATGTATCGTTCAAGCAATGTCTTTCAAGATCTGAAGACTTCGAGCGGGTCCTGTGTGCCAATGAAGTCCCGAGCGAATTGAAGGCGTTCAAGTAGCCGCCCTCGTTGCATTTTCGTAAGTGCGATCGCCCGTTCCTCTACATCCTTCAAGAACTGCTCAGCACTCATTACCGCCGCCCAAGTTCGAACATCTGCGCCAATTGTTCGCGGCTTTCCTTGATGGAATCTGCAATCCGTTTGGGGCTGAAGTAGCCAAGGCACACTGAGAGTGGGGTCTTGGAAGATGTACGAACGACGCAGTAGGCTGACAGCGAGGCAACAAGGACGTCTGATCGAGTACTTCATGGCCGGCGCGACGGCCCGTGCAGCGTCTGGTCTGCTGGGTCCAGCTGAACTTCCCCAGCCGTAAACGCAATAGATCTCGATTAATGACGTTTGGTGTAATGACCCCTTTCCTGGACGGTTTTCGGTCATTGCTCTATCAAAGAAGAAGCCCTCTCCCCGGTTATTGAGGAGAGGGCTTCTTCTTTCGGAGGGTGTCTTAGTCGCCGTCATTATCAGGGGCAGGCGCTTTCTTATTGAAGGCGCTTGCAGGAAAAACTTTTTTCTCACCAGGGTAGGGGAGCGTGAAGTTGGTGGATTCGTACCAATTGAGGTGGTTGACGGTGGCGGGGTCTTCGGAATCGGGGGTGTGCTGTTTGCCGGCGAAGATCTGCGTCTTCTTCTTCATCCAACCGGCCCTCAGAGCCGCAATCTCCGGGCTCTGAGCCGCATTGATCTGGGCTGAGTCTACAGGACTCCCGACCGGGAGGATCTGAGCCTTGGCTGCAATAGCCGGGGCCGCGATGGTCTGAGCCGCGGCCGCAGTGATCGCAGCGGTCGTTTTAGGAGCTGGTATGGGCTGGGCCGGTGTCTGCTTGACGCCCTGATTTAACGGAATCCCATTCGGCACATGCGTCCACGGCAGGAAGTTAGCCGCGGGCGGATTGTCGATGAAGATCTCGTTCATCGGTGAGGCCGTCAGGTCAAACTGATTCATGGGCGTCAGTCCAAGAATCTGCTCGATCGTGCGGGTCATGTTGACTTGCGTATAGAAGGTGCTGTCCTCGATGACCCCCGCCCCGGTACCATCCGAGTTCACCTTCTGCTGGACGTACGGGCTGAAGATGTAGCCGGGGCTGCGGTGACCGTCCACATGGTCGGCACCGTCCTGCGCGTCATCTTCCTCGACAAAGATCGCCGAAGAGGACCAGATGGAGCTGTGGCTGATGGCATCGACATAGCGGCCTAAGGCCAGGTCGTTATCGGCCTGCATGGCCTGCGCGGTCGGCGCCCCGCCGGTGTGGTCAGAGCTGATCCACATGAACTCCAACTGCGGCACCGAGCCATTGCCTACGTCTTTGTTGAATACCTGCTGCCAGACATCAAAACGGAACTGGTCGGGGATGCCAAGATCGAACTGCGGGTAGTTCTGGACTGTGTTGTTGATCAGGTTTGGGAGCGGGGAGTGCGAAGCAACCGTGTTGATGTTGTAGAGCTGGCTCTCCGCACCGGACTCGTAAGCCAACGCGTCGTTATAGAAGTCAATCCACTGTGGCTCGTTAGTCGAGCCGGTGGGTGTCAGGAACGAGTTGTACTCGATGTACTCGCCGAAGTTCTTGAACGTAACACCTTTCTTTGCAGCCACGTCCCAAAGATGACCCACTTTCTGGTAAGCGATTGCGTCGCCGCCATTGGATGGATAATCGCGGAGCCAGTCCGGCGACTGAATATCGTCGGAGTAAGGCGCGATCGCCTGCACGATCCAGTTATGCCCATCGGCGGACTGTCGGCTCGGGTCGTAGAAGTTGTCGAGGAGCGGGAAGCGCTGCACGAGCGCGTGCGCGTTCGGCGTTACCGGACCGAAGTTTGCGTTGTCGCCGAATACGGCCAGGGAGGCATCGCCATTGCCGGCGCCTACGTCTCCAAGAATCTGATCGTAGGTGCGATTTTCACGAATGATGACAAAGACGTGCTTGATCTTGGAAGGAGCGCCGATCTTCTCCGGGATTGCGAGTTCCCTGGCATTCTTGGAGCCTCCGGCGGCCGAAGCAATATTCTCCGCCAGGTCCCAGTGGTTGTTGGTGACCACCTGCTGCGTCGCAGCCGCCAAGGCCGAGGCCGACGGATTCGACAAGGGGACGATGCTCACGGTGCCAAGGTCCTGGTGGGTGTTGAATCCGCTCACGCCGTGACTGGTCGAGTACGAATTCTCCGCTGTCTTCGTCGGGGGAGTGCCCACCGCAAAGCCTGTGGTTCCGATGCCCTTATCGTTCGCCACCAGCAGCACGTTGTCCGCGGCGTCAAACGCAACTGAACTTGGTGCATAGCCGACCGGGATCACGCCCGCCACAGCACCACCATTGTTGAGGCCGATCACAGCGACTGCATTGGCGTTGTAAAGCGCGACGTAGGCGATATTGTTCTTTGAATCGACGGCGATCGAAACCGGCGCCGCACCATAGGCTGCCTCCTTCTTGCCAGGGACTCCAATGGGCAAGGCAATGTGGAACGTCTCCACTACCTGGTTGGTCGTCGTATCTATCGCCGTGAGGGTGTCGCTATAGGTATTCGCAACTAAAAGATACTTGCCCCACAAGGCCATACCGGTCGGGTGCAGACCAGTCGTGATGGTAGCGGTCACCGTGAACGAGGCCAGATCGACCACGGAAACGGTGCCGGTGGACGTTGAGCCGGTCGGATATGCGGCGACGACCGGGGTACCGTTCGAGTATCCCTGGAAATCGCTCTCTTTAGCGACGCGTCCGGCCTCGTTGGAGACGTAAGCGGTCTTGCCGTCCGGCGAAATCACGACGCTGTTCGGCACATTGCCGACACGAATCTCCGCACCTTGTACCGGCGTCGGCGCGGTGAGGTCGATCTTGGTCAGTGTGTCGTTATTGTCAAGCACGGCATAGGCTGTCTTGTTATCCGGCGTAACCGCGATGCCCAGGGGATAGGAAGTGTGCACGCCATTGGAGTTAATGGAGACGGTCTGGCCGCAGGGAATCTCAGCACCGCCCGTGGTTCCTGGAACGCTGGTCGGGAAGCAGTTGACGGTGGTCAGAACACCGGCGGCGCTCACGTCCATCGGAACGTTGACGTGGGCATAGTCGGAGAGCAGGCCCGCGGTGCTGACGTTGGCGATGCCGATGAAGCTGCCGGTGCCGGAGCTGCCGTCCTGGCTGAACAGCAGGTGCTTGCCATCCGGCGTGTAGGTGATGCCGAGGTTGCTCCCGTCATGATCTTTTCCGGCAACCGCTGAGTACGTCTGCAGGACGGCGCCGGTCTGGGTATTGAAGATCGTGACGGCCTGTGGAGCGCCCATTTGGAGGACAGCAGCAGTGTGATTGCCTGTCGGGTTCAGCGCAACGGCCTTCGCGCGGGTCGTGGTGCCAAGATAGACCTGGGTGCCGTACGGAGTGATGATCTGGCCATTACTGGCGACCCACGGCGCGGGCAGCGTCGACGGGTAGTTCGGACCCTGCTGTCCGGTCTTGTTCTCGCCTACAGAATAAGTTGGGAACGGCACGGACTGCGCGAGCGCTGTTGCACTGAGCCCTGCCGCTGTTACCAGACCGGCGAGCGGGAGCAGTCGGTTGATCGTCCATCGATTGCGAACCGTAACTTGAGACATCTTGCTGAACATTGATCATCACTCCAGGGTTCTTGACGACGTTAGTTGCGTTTGCTGACGGGCTATGCGGTGAAGAGAGGTTTGATCTTCGGCCGATGGCCAGGCAAGAGACAAACAGACGGAGAAGGCTGGCACGGCGGACTGCCGGCGCTGGTTGTGGACGAAGCGACGGACTATCAAAAATCGCCATACGTACTACCGAGGTCCAGGAATGCGCGTAAATCCTGTGAAATATGGAAGCCAGAATGCCCAGCCCACTCCCACGAAAGGAGTATGGCAGGCGATTACTGACAGGCTGGTGACCACTAGATGACATCTCTGTAATGTTCGGAGAAGAGTTGGCTCTCTCCGTTCCGCGGAGCATCAAGCCGAGGTGTCCTGTAATCTGCATGGGGACTTGGTAGTAGGCATGCGAAGCGTGACACGGGTTCCAACCCCGGGCTCGCTGGCGATCTCAGCATTGCCGCCGTGCAGCGACATGATCCCCTGGACGATCGCCAGACCAAGGCCGGTGCCGCCCGAGGCCTTGGAGCGAGACGAATCCACACGGAAGAAGCGGTCGAACACCCTCGGCAGCGCTTCGGGTGGAATGCCGGCGCCGGTGTCGCTCACTTCGATAAGAACATTCGCAGCCTCGGAATGAGTCGTGATGGCGATCATCCCGCCATCGAGTGTATGCGCTACTGCATTTGAGACCAGATTTCCCACCGCCCGCTGTATCAGTGTTCGGTCAAGCTCAGCAATCACCGGCTCACTCCCTGTGGCACTTGTAAGAATGATTCCAGCCTCTACAGCAGAAGCGTCATAGTATTCCCGCACTCCTTCCACTAATTCAGAGACATTGACTTGCTCAAGTCGTAAGTGGTTGAGCGGACTCTCCGTTCGGGCCAGGAACAAGAGGTTCCCAATCAGATCAGACAAGCGAACAGCTTCTTCCAGTGACGACTCCAATGCGTCGCGGTATTCATAGATTGTTCGCGCGCGAGCCAGCGCCACCTCTGCTTCACCACGGATATTGTTCACCGGCGTTCGCAGGTCATGTGCGATGTCGGCAGAAAATCGAGAGATCCTTTCAAAGGAATCTTCAAGCCCGTCAAGCATGTTATTGAAGGTCAGTGCCAGACTCGCCAACTCGTACGGGTACCCTTCTGCCGCAATACGTTCACCGAGGTGGCTTGACGTTATGCGGCGAGCGGTCGCTGCAATTTCTTCCACCGGACGTATGCCCTGGCGGGCGATCTTGTAGCCGATCAGCGGAAAGAGAACCAGCATTCCAGCTGAGGTGACCCAAAACCACAGTCGGAAGCGAGCCAGCATTTGCTCCTTTTGAGACACGTCAACCGCAACCTGGATCGTGACGATACGGTTCGGGGAATTTCCGTACCTGGCCGCCGCCTCGATCACGCGGAAGGATTGTCCGCTCCTGCCCTTCATCGGGAAGGCAAGCCCCTTTTTCGCGCCGGACAGGGCAACAACCTGCGACAAATCCAACTCCGCTGCCATCCCCGGAGTCATGAGCATAGATTTGCCGTTCTGATCCAGCAGACAGATATAGAACTGCTCATATCGCCGGGCGGCAGATTCGAGCACGACTTCCTCATGAAGGGCGTCATCGTCATCGGGGCGCTCGCGCAGCATCGTGCGCAGAACATTTACTTTGTCCTTCAGGAACAGCTCGGTACTCTTGTTCAGCTCCGAGACCAACATCAAATAGAGGCTGAACGTGGCGAGAAAGACAAGGAGCAGTCCGGCCGAAGCATAGGCTGCTGTCAGCTGGAAGGCCAGGGTCCGCCAAATGCGGGAAAGTTCTACCGGCAGCTTAGTCGGTTTCCAATACATAGCCGGAACCGCGAACAGTATGGATCAGTTTCAAAGGAAACGGGTCATCGATTTTGCTCCGGAGTCTCCTGACACTGACATCCACTACATTGGTATCGCTGTCGAAGTTCATGTCCCAGACCGCCTCCGCAATCACGGTCCGGGATAACACTTCGCCGGCACGCCTTACCAGCAGCGATAACAGTAGGAATTCTTTCGCCGTTAACTCAAGCCGCTGGCCGCCTCGCGTCGCGCGATGACGAAGAAGATCGATCTCAAGGTCCGCCATGCGCACGACATCCTGAGAGCGTACTTGATTTCGGCGCAGTCTGGATCGCACGCGCGCCAGCAATTCCGAGAAGGCGAACGGCTTCACCAGGTAATCATCCGCTCCGAGTTCGAAGCCTCGAACTCGTTCGTGAACGGCATCCAGCGCCGTCAGGAAAAGCACCTGCGTATTTCTGCCAGCCTGCCTTAAGCCTGTCAGTACCTGCCATCCATCCAGGCCTGGAAGCATGATGTCCAGAACGATCAGGTCGAACTCCAGGCTCCTAGCTAAGTCCAGCCCGTCCTGTCCATTTGAGGCCATGTCGACGACGAACCCCGCTTCGCCGAGTCCTTTCTTAAGAAACCTGGCCGTTTTCGCCTCATCTTCAATTACCAGAATTCTCATGGCCGATCACCTGACTTTGCTGCGGTGTGCTTTGGCTTGCCGCGGGAGAGTTCCAAAACTGCTTCCAGACGATCGCTGCGCAGCAAAGATGCGGCCATTTCACCACTCTTTATTACTACCCATGACGTATGAAAGCTGAACCATGGAATTGTGAATGGGAGGTTAAAGCGACGTTGCAGGATCTGCGGCAACTCGTCTGGGAATGTATCCATTGAGGTGCTCGCCAGATCCAGGTGTAGAGACTGTTTTCGTCAGCGGCGCTAATGGCGACCGACAGACGATACCTGGAGTGGATCCTGATGAAATGCGCCGCGCACATGATCATTAACAATCCCGTCTGAAATCGGTAACAAGCGCGCGATAGAAGAGTGCGGTGAACTTGAACACCGCCATCGTCAATCCGATTACCCCTGTAGAATTGGGAACGCCGCGCGAGATTCAGTTCGCGCTGCGTTTGAGTTCTAGAGCAGTTCTGCTTAGGCCAGGTGGTTGACTTCTTTGGATGGAAAGCCGTCAGCCGTCTCAAGTAGTAGTCATACCTGTTGCGAAAAGAAGATTTCGAGACCGCGCTTTATCGTTCCAGCGCCTGGCCAGCAGACAGGCCGCTACCAGCGAGCAGAACAAGAACAGGTTGAAGATGCTGTTCCATCCAAACCACCGTGCGCAAAGCGTTACCAGCAAAGGCGAGAGCATCTGGCCTAAAGAGCCGACTCCGTTCACGAAACCGCTGGCGCGGCCGGCCTGCTCCGGGGGGACTGCCTCGAGGACGGCGGTGGATGTCATCAGGACGTCGGGGCCAAAGATGAGAATGCCTAGTATAGAGATGCTGATGGCGATCGCCACGGTTCCTGCAGCACTGATGATCGGGTGCAGCAGGAAAACAAAGGCTGCGAGAAACAACATTGCCGAGCCGATGGGATAGCGGCGGCCATCCAGCAGGCGGTCCGACATATATGCCGCCAGCAACGCTACAAGAAATCCGACCAGCTCAAAAAAAGATGCGAGCGCGACAGCGGACCGGCTCGTCGCATGCTGTGTTTCGATGAGATAGATTGGAAGCCAGAAGAGCAGCGAATAGCGGGTCAGCTTCATGAAGAAGTACGTGGTCGCGAGTAGCCGGATTTCACTGTTGCTTGTCACCGCTTTCCATCCAGTCGGAGAAGAAGGGGCATCAGGCTCCGGTGATGAAAGTGGCGGCCGGGATGGCAATCCCTGCGTCCACCAGAAGAAGAAGCAGGTAGTGACCAGAAGTACGGCGGCGGGTACCAGAAGAGAAAGACGAAGGCCCGTTTCGATAGGGATGGCGTCAACGGTGGAAAGACCTGTCGCGAGAGCAGTAGCCAGGAAGCTGCCGAGAGCATAAGAAGTGCTCCACCACGCCATACCAATGGCCAGACTATGGCGAGGAAGCCACAAGCTGAACAGCTTGTTCACTGCCGGCCAGCCGAAGCCCTGGCCAAAACCATTGAGCACCTGCAAGGCCATTGCGGCAGCGACAGGCAGGCCTGGAGCCAGCAACGCCGTCATCGACAACGACAGGAGGCCGCCGAAGAGGAGTACGCGTCGCCCACCAAAGCGGTCAGATGCCCAGCCGCCGACGAACTGGCCCAGCACATAACCGAGACTGAAGAACATCAGCAGGTCAGCGAACCCACCCAGCCATGCCTGTCTGCTTACAGCTGGCAACGGCGTCCATTGAATGTTCTTCCTGCAGAAATAAAAGCCGGCATAGGCGATCCATGCTGCTACGAAGACCCGAGCGCGCCAATGGGAGAGACGCTGTTGTTCAGCATGCGCGTGCTCTATCGAAGACGCAGGGGCAACGCCAGCCTGATTCATGGACTTGCCCTCGGGGCGATGGAGTGAATTGCGACCGGTTCCTTGTCTGCGAAGCGAATCTGGCTGGGCGTACCGCGGCGCATGGCAAGCTCAAGCGCATAGGGAAAGCTTACGGTGTTGGTGATAGAGCGAATTGCCAGTTCTGCAGCGGCCAGGGTGGAACTGCTGATCCAAAGTTCAGGCCTTCGTCCGGGATAGACAGTGACGTATGCAGCGCTGGGGTCGTTGGGCAGTGGCTCGCCACCGGGAAGATTGTGCTGCGTGATGTAAATCGGCACAGTACCGGAGCGGTCGGGTATCGGCTCCGTGGAGCTTTGGACCTGTTCCCCGACATGGAAGGCGAGAGCAGTCAGGACCAGCGGATTGATCGCCTTCAGGTTGTCCAGGGCAACGGTGTTCGGGTCCGCAAAGTCCGGATCCAGAATAAAGGCGATCTGTGAGCGTCCAGCCAGCAGAGAGTTCCAGAAGTCGAGATACGGCGTCCCGGAGAAAATCTGCCAGCGGAATGTGGCGGCGCAAAGAAAGAGCGCCACAAGGGTAGGCATCATCAGCAGGGACAATGGCAGCCCGCTCGGGTCTGCGTCGCAGCGTTCTTCAGCTTCACCAGGAGGGGGCGCAGTCTCGACCAGGACTGTGCGTTGAGTCTCGGGGAGGAACCGCGGCGCGTATCCGCGAAGCGGCATCTGTATCCGCCACCCCAACCGCGATTCGTTGGCCTCGTAATAGGACGACAGGCGCTTGCGTACTTCGTTGGCGCGGACGCGGACCACAGCGTCGGTGCCCGTCTCGTAGGAGATGGGCCGCCCGAAGAGGGCAGCGCCAAGGGTTCGCTCCTTGAGATCTGCCGCTCTTCCCTCAAGAGTCTCGGTGACAACATACCGCAGGAAAGCGCAATTCCGGTGGCTCGACCGAAACTGTTGGTCGCCGCAGATCGCCTCCAGCTCGAACTCGACAGCCCGACGTATCTGCGGCTCGGTCAGCATATCGGAACCTGCAGCCCGTGAGCCAAAGGATGTGGCGCTGGATGTCAACTCTACGTCCTGTCTGAACGGTTCAACACCGATTGCGATTCAACTCGCTATCGACAGGGTATCGGCTGAATATTAGCGACACGTGAATAGACAGGAGCACGCGGTACTGCTAAGCCTTTTGTTTTCAACACAAAATCTGCAGCCAAACTGTTCAGAACATTCCAGAACGGCCATTAGCCCGGCTAGTTTTGCTTCAGGCGCGACCCGGGAACGGTTGATTGCGCCGTCAGAGGGGCAAAAGGAGCGGGATGTTGATGCAAGAGAAAGGTGCAGATATTGCTATCGTAGGTGCCGGCATTCTCGGCCTGGCGCATGCTTACCTGGCGGCTCAAGCCGGCAAGTCTGTTGTCGTCTTCGAGCGGCATCCGCGGGCGACCGGGGCTTCGGTGCGCAACTTCGGCATGGTCTGGCCTATCGGCCAGCCGCATGGCGCCATGCACCGGATGGCTCTGCGCAGCCGTGAGCTGTGGCTGGAGCTACTCGACGCTGCCAGGCTGCCCTACCGTCCGCATGGTTCGCTACACGTTGTCTATCAGGCGGATGAAGCCGCAGTGGTGCAGGAGTTTGTGGAGCGTGCTCCCGGCCTTGGGTATGAGTGCGCGTGGCTTGATCGTGACGCCACGCTCGAACGCAGCCAGGCCGTGCATCCGGAGGGACTGCTGGGCGCGCTATGGAGCGGCACCGAGCTGACGGTCGACCCCCGGCAGGTCATCGCTTTGCTGCCCGCATTCCTCAAGGAGCGCTACGGCGTTTGCTTCCAGTTCAACACCGGCGTCCGCTCCATCGCGCTTCCATCCGTCGAAACCAGCGCTGGATGCTGGCGCGTCGAGACGGCGATCGTGTGCAGCGGCGATGAGTTCGAGACGCTGTACCCGGCACATTTTGCCGCCAGCGGGCTGACGCGTTGCAAGCTGCAGATGCTGCGTACAGCGCCGCAGCCCGCCGGCTGGGAGCTGGGTCCCTCGCTGGCTGCAGGGCTGACGCTGCGTTTCTATCCCGCCTTCCATGTATGCGCCACGCTGTCCGCGCTGCGGCAGCGCATCGCCGAAGAGACCCCGGAATACGACCGCTGGGGCATCCACGCGCTGGTCTCACAGAGCGCCGATGGAGCGTTGACACTGGGGGACTCGCACGAGAATGGCCTGGACGTCGACATTTTCAACAAGGAAGTGATCGACCGGCTGATTCTGCGGTACACCCGGCAGTTTCTGCGTGCGCCGGATCTCTCGATCGCGGAGCGCTGGTACGGCGTGTACGCGAAGCACCCGGACAAACCGATGGTCGTAATGGAGCCGCAGCCGGGTGTGCGGATCGTGGCCTCGCCGGGCGGTTCCGGGATGACGCTGTCCTTTGGCATGGCCGAGCGGTCGATGGCGGAGCTTGGATTCGTCGCGGGTGGCGCCCATGTCTAGCGCGATCGCCGCGGTTATCTTCGATTGGGCCGGAACCGTTGTAGACCACGGCAGCTTGGCGCCTGTACGCACCTTGCAACAGGTCTTTGCCAGCCGCGAAATTTCGGTTGCGGACGAGGTGGCGCGCCGCGACATGGGCATCGCCAAGCGCGACCACATCCGCAACCTACTGGCCGAGCCAGAGGTGCGGGGCGCGTGGATGCATCGGTATGGGCGTCCCGCGACAGAAGCGGATGTCGACGCGCTGTATGAAGAGTTCATCCCGCTGCAGATGGCCTGCCTGCTGGACTACGCCCAGGTGATCGATGGTGCTGTGCCGGTCGTGGAAGCGCTGCGCGCACGGGGGGTCCGCATTGGTGGAACAACCGGCTATACGCGGGCGATGCTGGAGCAGCTGGAAGCAGCAGCGCGGGCGCAGGGCTACGGCACCCACCGTTCACTGTGCCCGGAGGATGTGGGCGCGGGGCGGCCACTCCCCTTTATGTGCTACCAGCTCGCCGTCGATCTGAAGGCGGCCCCCCTCTCGGCCTGCGTGAAGATCGGCGACACGCTCAGTGATATTGCCGAGGGCTGCAATGCCGGCATGTGGACCGTCGGCGTCTCCCGCACCGGCAATATGACCGGGCTTTCCGCCGAAGACTGGGAGCAGCTGCCCGCTTTCGAGAAGACATCCAGGCTGGCCCGCGCGGAAGCCGCGATGTGCGCACACCACGCTCATTACGTAATTGAAACAGTTGCAGATGCGCTGCCGGTGCTGGAAGCGATCGAAGGCCGTGTTGCGAAAGGGGAGCGGCCATGGTGACGAAGGCGCCGGCGGCCGCCGTGTCTTCGACCGCTAACCGGATCACCGGCTGGCATCTGGGCACGATCGCACTCCTGGCGCTGGGGTACTCGGGCTACTACTTCTGCCGCTCGGACCTCTCTGTCGCGCTTCCGCTCATCCTGTCGGAGCAGGTCCGGCACGGCGCAGATGCGCATGTCGCGGAGGTGCGGCTTGGATCGATCGCTTCTCTCGGCGTGCTCGCCTACGCCATTGGCAAGTTTTTATCCGGCGCCCTTGCGGACCGTTTTGGCGGCCGCCGCAACTTTCTCGGCGGCATGGTCGGCTCCATCCTGTTCACGCTGCTGTTCGTGGTTGGCGGCGGCTTCCCGCTGTTCACCCTGGCGTGGATCGGCAACCGCTTTGTGCAATCGCTCGGATGGGCGGGACTGGTAAAGGTCGCATCGCGCTGGTTCTCCTATTCGACGTACGGCAGCGTAATGGCGGTCTTGAGTCTCAGCTATCTGTTTGGAGACGCGGTGTCGCGCTGGGCGATGTCGCTGCTGCTGGCGCACGGCGTAGGCTGGCGCGGCCTCTTTTATGCCGGCGCCGCATTGCTGGCCATCCTGCTCGTCTGCAACCTGATTTTTCTTCGTGAAGATCCGGGCGCGTACCACCTGCCGCCACCGGAAGAGAACCCGCTGAACCTCTTTTCGGGTTCCGGCGCATTCTCGGGTTCCGGCGCTGACACGCAACAGCCGAGCCCCGCGGCCATCTTCCGCACGCTGCTGCATTCTTCCAGCTTCTGGCTGGTGTGCGGTCTCTCGCTGGGCACCACCCTGCTGCGGGAAACCTTCAACTTGTGGATGCCGACTTACTTCACACAGGCGGTCGGCATGAGCGGGGCGCAGGCAGCGGGCGGCAGCGCTCTGTTTCCGCTTTTCGGCGGCCTCTCGGTGCTGCTGGCCGGGTTTCTCAGCGACTTACTCGGCTCCGAAGGCCGCAGCCGCATCCTCTTCGGGGGACTTACCCTGTCGGTCCTGGCGCTTGCGGGGCTCGCCGTCACGCCCACGCACGCGCCGCGCCTCTTACCGCTCGCACTGATCGCGGCGGTAGCGTTTTTCCTTGTAGGGCCTTACTCCTACTTAGCCGGCGCCATGTCGCTCGACTTCGGCGGCAGGGAGGGCAGCGCCACAGCCTCCGGGCTGATCGACGGCGTCGGCTACCTTGCCGGCGTGCTTTCCGGCAATGGCATGGCGCACATTGCCGTCGCCTATGGATGGCAGAGCATGTTCAGCGTGCTCGCCGGAATCGCCGCACTATCCAGCCTGCTTGCGGCCCTCGCTCTGTGGCAACAGCACAGGCGCGTCATCCGCATGCCCGCACACTTTGAACGCAATGGGGCTTCGTAACTTATGCTGCGGCCCGCAACAGCTTTCGTGCCTAAGTTCACAAATCTTCATGTTTTGTTAGTCAGTCAATAATCGCTTACCTATACCGACCCACAACAGGCTAGCCAAATGTCTCGCCTGCATGCGTGCAGTGTTAAGACAGGAAAGAGAACAGTTATGAAAAACTGCTTATTCGCCACGAAACATTGCACACGGGCTACCTCGCTGGCCGGGCTGGCCCTTCTCCTTGCAGGCATTCCGGCGGCCGCGCAATCCATCCAGGGCGCTATCCTCGGCTCCGTAAAAGACGCCAATGGCGCAGCTGTGCCCGGAGCGCAGGTCACCCTGACGAATGCGGATGAAGGCACCGTGCGCACAATGACGACGAACAGCGCGGGCGACTACCAGTTTTTAGATGCGAAGGCCTCGCACTATATGGTGCAGGTCGTGGCGCCAGGCTTTGAGAAGTGGGCTACTTCAGGCGTAGAACTGACGGCCCGCCAACAGCTCCGTATCGACGCTTCACTGGCTGTAGGCGCCGTCCAGCAGATCGTGACGGTTTCCGGCCAGAACGCCAGCGCCATCGACACCGAAACTCCAAAGATCGGCGCAGTCTACACCGCGGGTGATTTGCTGGACTTGCCGACTAACTTCCGCGCAAGCTCGAGCGGCACCTCGGTCGTCGGCGCCATCGGCACCCTGCCGGGCGTGCAGACGCAGCAGGGCAGTTTCTCGGTACAGGGCGCTTTGCCGTATCAGACCGATGTCACGGTGGATGGCATCAGTATTCAGAACATCACAAGTGACAGCCCTCTCCAAGCGACGCCCTCGGCCGATGGTGTCGCCGAGATGAGTGTCTCCGGCACTCTGAACAATGCCGAGTTCGGCGACCCGGCGCAGGTGACCGTCACCAGCAAAGGCGGCACTAACCAACTGCACGGAGCGGCATGGTGGTACCACCAGGACTCAAGCCTAAACGCGATCAATTATGGCTCGGCAACCAAGCCGCATGTCGTGGGCAATACGTTCGGCGGACGCGTGGCCGGCCCCTTAGTCATTCCGCATCTCTTCGACGGCCACAATAAGACGTTCTTCTTTGGTGAATATGAGGGTTATCGCTTTCCGCAGTACGAATCCGAGCAGTACACCGTGCCTACGGCGGCAATGAAGCAGGGCGACTTTACCAATTACTCCAACCCATCCGCCGGCTTCAACGGTCTTACCAATCCGTATAACGGGGCAAGCTGGGGCAAGCAGATTCCGAGCCTCTCGCTGAGCCCGATCGCCAAACAGTTCCTGCAGTTCTACCCCGACCCCAACCATGTGGCGACCGCAAACGGCACCGCCGTATCGACAACGTCTTTTGTGAATGGCCAAACGCCGAACTACTACGTGAACAAGGATGACTCCACAAAGCAGAACCAGGTGGATGCCCGCGGCGATCAGTACTTCGGCTCCAACCAGAAGTTTCTGCTGTGGGGCCGCTATACCTACATCAACACGCCGTCGAACTCGCCTGAGCCTCTGGGCTTTCCTGGATCGACGAGCAAGCAGAACCAGACGCAGATCGTTACCAGCTTTAACTGGACAATCAAACCCGATCTCATCAATGAGTTTCGCTTCGGACTTACGCAACTGGTCGATAACACGGACAACTCGTTCAATGGACAGCAATTTACGCAGGGCCTCGGACTGCAGGGCCTACAGGATCTTTCCTTCTTCAACGGCGTGCCCTATGTCGGCGGTTTCTCGACGATCACCGGGTTCTCTCCGGGGCGCTTGAGTTACCCGGAGAAACTGAACACATCCATATACACCGATAACCTGACCTGGGTTAAAGGACAACACGACTTCAAATTCGGCGTGGATTTCCATCGCTACACGGATCTCGGCTCGACAGGCTTCAGCACGGGCGAGCAGTACGGCAATTTCAACTTCTCGAACCAGGGTAACGGCATCGGCGACTTTACCGGGGTCGACTTCGCAGACTTCCTCGTCGGCATCCCTAACAATACCTTCTACGACATCGTGAATCAGAACATCGACGGTGTCGCGGCGGAGTACCACGCATATGCGCAGGATGAGTGGAAGGCGACACCTCGACTTACCCTGACCTATGGATTGCGCTGGGACTTTCACCCGCCCTTCCACGATAAAGGCGGCTACATCGGCAACTTCGATCCGAGTTTGACGGGATCCGGTCGCATTCTGTATCCGGACGGCGCGCAGGCAGGTCTGTCCCAGGCATTTCTGGCCAGCGCCAACGCGTGCGACCCGGATGGCGTGAACAACACCAACAGCTCAGCGCAGAACGGCGCACCCTGTATGCCGGTCGTTACGAATAGCGAAGCAGGACTTGGACTGGGATTAAGTAAAGCGCCGAAGCTGCGCTTCGTGCCCCGTCTGGGCTTTGCATATCGGCTCACTGAGGACAGCCGATGGGTGGTGCGCGGCGGCTACGGCATCTACGACGTCTCGATCCTCGGCGCGACCTTCCACGCGATGACAGCCACGATCCAGGGCGACTCGATTCAATACGTGAACAGCACCACCGGAGCGACCCACCAGCCCGCTTACCAGTGGCCGCAGATCTTTGGCGGACAGGGCTCGGCCGGCTGCACCACCTGCTATGGACAGGATGAGTTCCTGGAAGGCAACGACATCCACTGGCAGGATCCCTATACGGAGCAGTTCACCCTCAGCCTGGATCACGACTTCGGCGCAGGCTACGCAGTGCGGGCTTCCTACATCGGGTCGTTGACACGGCATCTGGAGTGGGAGCCGGACCTGAACACGCTTCCCGTTTCCAGTACGGTCTCAGCGTATAACCAACCGGCCAGCGCAAGGCTGTTCCCCAACTGGGGCCGTATCTACAACTTCGACACCGGCGCCAGCGAGAGTTACAACTCGATGCAGATTGAGGCGAGCCACCGCCTGCAGAACGGCTTTCATGTGGACTCGACGTTTACCTGGGCCAAGGCGCTGGCCGATAACCAGGGCCCGGACGCTACCGGCTTTTCCGGTGAGCGCGGCGGCGGCGCGGCAACATCGGTACTCGACCGTCACTTGGATTTTGGCAATGTCGACGGCACGCGCCGGCTGCTGTGGAACACGATAGCCGTCTATGAACTTCCCGTAGGACGCGGGAAGGAATTTGGCCGGAACATGCCGCGCGTACTCGACGAGCTGGTAGGCGGCTGGCGGTTAAGCAATATCTTTACCTGGCAGACAGGCGCGTATCTCACGCCGGTCTTCAGCTCCGGCCAGGGCGATCCCTCCGGTTCCGGTTCCGGGCTCACCACGACGGGCGCCGGATGGGACCCCGGACACAACTCGCAGCACCCGGACAGCGTGCCAGGCGTGAGCTGGAAGCCTGCGCACCAGAACCGCAACAATTGGGTCAATCCGGCTGCCTTTACCTGTCCGGGATTCCCCGGATGGCAGCCGGGCGAGCCGTGCGGCACCGGTGCTGGGTACACGGTGGTGAACGGGGTAATGACGACCACGCCCGTCTCCGCCTACGGACCGCCGCTGCCGATCGGCCGCTTCGGCAACACACAGGTAGGCACCGTCGAGGGGCCGGATCTCATCAACCTGAACACCGGCCTGGCAAAAACCTTCTCGCTCGGCGAGCGTTTCAGTCTTCGTGCCGAGGGCAGCTTTACCAATGTTCTCAACCACACCAACCTGGACGAGAACTCGCTGAACCTGGGCCTGTCGAGTTCCAGCTTCGGCACCATCACATCGGGCATCGCTCCACGCAATGGCCAGGTCTCGATGCGGCTGGAGTTCTAAGAGCCGGCACTTACAGGAAGCAAGAGGAGCGATTGCTATGAAAGAAACACGAACAATCATGGACCGGAGAGCCTTCCTTCTAGGCGCAGGCAGTGTTCTAGCCTCTCCGGTACTTCATGCCGAGGCGCTTCTTCCACCCACTCACAAAGATGGTATTGTGCGGTTTGGGTTGCTCGCCGACTTGCACCATTCCTTTATGCCGGACGCACAGCTCCGCATCGACTCCTTTCTGAACGCTGTGCAAGGACGCAGTGTCGATTTTCTGATTCAGCTCGGCGATCTATGCCACGGCTACACATCAACCCTCAATCCAGATCAACGAGATTTGCTGAACAAATGGAACGCTGTTCGCCTTCCCAGGTACAACGTCCTCGGCAATCACGAAATGGATCGATGCTCCAAAGCCTGCATCATGGACTACCTGCAGATGAAACAGTCCTTTTATTCCTTCGATCAGGGCGGCGTTCATTTCATCGTTCTGGACTGCATGCATGTCTTGAAAGACAGTAAGTGTGTCGACTATGACAATGGAAACTACTTTCACTTTGGAGACGCACAGATCAACTGGGTTGACCCGGACCAGATGGAGTGGCTGAGCGACGATCTGCGAAAGACTAGACTGCCCACCATTGTTTTTACCCATCCATGCATACACCCTTACTGGGGGACGAACAGTGCGATCACTCAGTCCGCGGTACGAGCGGCGTTTGTCAAAGCGAATTCTGCCGCGGGATGGCAAAAGGTAGTAGCGTGCTTAAGCGGCCACGAGCATGCGGATGAGCACGCGGTCGCCGACGGCATTCACTATGTCCTCATCAACAGCGCCTCGTATTACTATGTCGGCGAGAAATACGGAGAGCTGGCCAAATACCGTGATCCACTCTACTGCTTCGTCGCGGTCGACCCCACTGGAATGGTGACAATCGAAGGGCGGAACAGCGTGTTTGTCCCTCCGTCTCCCGCTCAGTTGAAGTATCCGGATGCGAGATTCCTATCCGCTAACATCAGCGATCGCAAGCTGCGATTCCACCGGCCCGGCATATCTTAGCTCGGCGTCTGTTATCGCTTAGCTCGTCCGTCCAAACCGTGACGGCTCAGATGAGAATGCGATTCGCTTACCTATTCGTGGAGAGTAATTGTGAAACACTTCGTTTGTTCCGCAGCGGCTTTGCTCGCTCTTTTGTTCGGATCTGCTGCGTTCGCACAAATTGCCGGCAACCGGGCGAATCTCGATCTACCTAGCAGCAAGCTCGTTAACCCTTCGCTGATTGGTTCACCGTCGAAGATCAACAGCCTTCCCATGTCGTTGGTTCTTTCTCCGGACGGGCGCTACGCGGCTGCGCTCAACGCAGGCTATGGCACGGCTCAATCCAGCTATCAGCAATCCGTGCTGATCGTCGACCTTGTCTCGGGGAAGCAGGTAGATTTTCCCGATACACGAACGCAGCTGGGAAGCGCGCACCAGACGCTGTATCAGGGACTGGCATGGAGCCGCGACGGCAGGCGCCTATACGCGAGCGTGGCCTCGCTGACGGCGCCCGAGGGCGGCAAGCCGGGCGAAACCGGCAACGCGATAGCCGTATACAGCTTTGAAGACGGCAAGCTGGCCCCCGAGCGATTGATTCACATTCCATTGCAGAAGCTAGCCGACGGCAAACAGCAGAGTGCGTTCAATAAGTTGGTAGAGCCTGGCATGGCGATTCCTTATCCCGCCGGTCTGTGTGTGGTGGGCGGTGCCTCGGAAAAGCTGCTGGTGGCTGACAATCTTTCGGACGATGCGTTGCTGGTAGACGCCACCAGCGGCAGCATCGTCACTCGCTTCGATCTTTCCACATCGCGGACAGTGCCTGCGGCGTATCCCATGACAGTCACGGCGACACGTGACGGCCGGCATGGGTTTGTCGCGTTGTGGAATGGTTCCGCTGTCGTGCAGCTCGACCTGGTCCATGGTCGCGTCTTGGGCCGTGTGAGCCTGCTGGGGCCGAAGACAACAGTTTCCCCTGGGTCGCTTCCTGCGGCGCTCACGCTGAGCCCAGACGAAAAACAACTCTATGTCGCTCTCGCCAATCGCGATATGACGGCGGACTTAACTCTTTCTGCCAGTGAGAAGCAATCGATGCGCATCGACGGCTACTTTGACACCAAGCTGCCCGGACAGACTTACTTCGGCGCCATGCCCGACGCAGTCGCCGTGTCGCCTGACGGCAAGCGGCTGTTTGTGGCGAATGCCAGCTCCGATGCCGTGGCCGTGTACGACACGAACGCCCGCAAGCAACGCGGCAGCCAGCTGCAAGCCGTTCGCCCGCTTGGCTTCATCCCGACAGGCTGGTACCCCACTGCGCTCGCGGCAACGCCGGGGGAACTGCTGATTGCGACCGCGAAAAGCGACGGCGCCGGGCCGAACGGTATGCCCCAGCCCAATGTGCAGGGCAGGATAAGCCACTCAAGCTCTACCTACATTGCCACACTACTCCACGGCTCGTTCGCGCGTGTGCCGCTGGCGCGTTTGGACGACAAGCTGGCCGCCCTGACTTCGCAAGTCCTCACCGACAACCGCATGCACGCCGCACAGGAGAAGATCGCCTTCCGCTCCGGGGTCAACCCCATCCGGCACATCATCTACATCATCAAGGAGAACAAGACGTACGATCAGGTTCTCGGGGACGAAGCTGCCGCGAACGGCGACCCCAAACTCACCATGTATGGCCGCGGCATCACGCCGAACCAGCATAAACTCGCGGAGCAGTTCGGCATCCTCGACAACTTCTACGACTCCGGCGAAGTTTCGGGCAATGGCCATGCCTGGTCGAACGCCGCCATCACCTCCGACTATACCGAGCGAACCTGGCAGCAAAGCTACCGCGGCCAGCGCTCCTACGATTACGAGGGCGAGGTCGCCAGCGGCTACCCGCTCCTGCAAGGGATCCCGGACGTGAACGAACCGGGAACCGGCTATCTGTGGGGGAACCTTGCCCGGCACGGCAAGAGCCTCTACCACTTTGGCGAGTTCATCGCGACGACGTTCTGCACGGACAAGAAGCCAGGGCCGCAGACCGCGCCGCAGCCGGGCACGACCGTGCCGGCAACAACCGGCTGCACCCCCCCAGCCATTCACAAGGGAGAAGCGATTCCCGCGAACTACGGCGGAGGGATGAGCCCATACCCCTGGGCCATCCCCATGATTGCCTCCAATATCGCAGTAAAACCTGAGCTGCAGGGGCACTTCGATCCAGAGTGCCCGGACTTCGAGCTCAGGTTTCCAGATCAGCTGCGCGTCAACGAGTTCCTGACTAAGTTCCGGGGCTGGGTTGCCGACCGCGCCGCAGGCAAGGACACCATGCCAGACTTCATCCAGCTCCGGCTGGGCAATGACCATACCGCCGGCACAAGCCCTGGCCTTCCCACGCCCGCAGCCTCGGTCGCGGACAACGACCTCGCGGTTGGACGAGCTGTCGAGGCAATCTCCCATAGCCCTTACTGGAACGACACCGCCTTCTTCATTCTGGAGGACGACCCGCAGTCCGGAGCCGATCACGTCGATGCGCATCGCAGCGTCAGCCTCGTCATCAGCAAGTATTCACCGCAGCCGAAGAATGGGGTGCCGTTCATAGATCACCACTTCTACACGACCGTGAGCACCATCCGCACTATGGAAAACCTCATCGGGATACCGCCAATGAACAACAACGACGCGTTCGCTCCCCTTATGGCGCCCTCATTTTCAGGAGACGGCGATCAGCCGGCCTACACGGCCGAGTACCGCAACCGCGACAATGGCCTTCTCTACGAGGAGAACACTCCCAGCAGTCCAGGCGCCCGCGAGTCCGCTCGCATGGACTTCTCGCACGCGGATCGGGCGCCCACAGCGCAGCTGAGTGTCATTTTGTGGCGCGCCGCAATGGGCAACAAACCGCTCCCATCGCAACTGCTGCACCAACGGGGAATAGGTAGAGCCGCATGCCGCAATGGTGATCGAGAAGCGACACTCGCATGCTCTTAAGGCAATACATTTGCGAACTTATTTGGGCCAAACTCTTTTCTCCAATTGAAGGTGCTGCTGCGGAAAGCCGTAACAACTCGAAGATCAGAGAACTCGGCGAACACCTTGAGCGGCAGGAGCGGCGTGAATAGAGTTTGTTGAGCTGCTTCAAGTCGAAGCCGACGTTGACTGCGAAAGGGATAATCTCGCGGATACAGTCTTAGGTGTTCCATCGGGCGTACAGGCCCTTCGCTATCATCGAAGGGTTGACTTCCCACCTGTTGCACGACACCGTTCACCGTTGAGAGCACGAAGAGGTGACGGTGTCCGCTCCCGCTCTGCAGCCACTCGCCACCATCCTCGCGGTAGTGCGCAGATTGGGTTATCTGCACGGGTGCGGCCCATTGAGCACCTGCGGGCTTGTCGAGGTTGCCTTCGGCGGTATCCACTGCCTGCTGCAGAAACGACGGCGCATCCTTTTCCGGAACGAAAAGAGTGAACGCCAGCGACTTGCCATTCGGTGACCATACCAGGGTTCCCGGCGAGGAGGGTACCGCAAAATTCCGAACGACCTCAAGCGTGTCACCGCGAAGCAACTGCACGGTGCTCCTACCTGAGCTGTAGTTGACGACGGCCAGTGTTCGGCCATCCGGGGACCATGTGGGCCCACTTATGTGCGGTAGCAACACCGGAACTGCTCGCGCACCAGACAACCGAACGATCCAGAATGTTCGATCGTTGCTGTCATGTTGTATGTCGATGGTATACACGCCATACACGATTGCGTGACCATCTGGACTCATCTGCACATCGCCGACCGATTGCAGGTGCTGAAGGTCGGCGAAGCTGAATCGTTTCGCGGGCGCAACCGTCTGCGGCGAACTGACGCGCGCGCGTTGCCGGCATCCCGCTATCACGCGCAAGCTCCGCGATAGCAGTAGCCCAGAGCTCGAAGATGTCGCGAGCGAGCTGATGACCAGCAGCCCCGATATTCGCCGTCGCTAGTTTTCCCAGCAGACACGGATTGCGACCGCTTGCATAGATCTGGTCAAATGCGGTCGCGATCTTACTGATGCGAACTTTGAGCGGCTCCTGCGACTTCGCTACGTCAGCAATGGCTGACTGAATGAACACCTTTCCTTCTTCGAGAGCAACTTCAGCCATCTGTTCCTTTCCTCCCGGGAAGTGATGGTAGAGGCTGGATTTTCCAAGTCCGGTAGCCTGAGACAAATCTGCAAGGGAGGAGCCTTCATATCCTCGGTCACGAAACACGGTGAATAATCGACCGACGATCTCCCCTCTCTCTTGTGCACCTAAGGCCGTGGGCATGTAATCTCCTCCGTACAGATCGTTCGTTCCTCATTGTGCAGCATACAAAAGGGAACTAGCGACCTGGTTCTGAGAGAGCAAAGCCTTACGCCTGGAAACCCTTATCAAGTTCGGGCCTGGAGAGGTGCGTCACAGCATTGACCAGGTCTTCGCTCCGGCAACAAGCGCCAGAGCTACTGCGGCGCGCCGATCATACCCTGCTGCGACGAGCTGCTTCACATCGCTATCGGAGACGAGTTGCTCAACGGAGAGATCTGCTACGCAATGAAAGAACTGCGCGTGCTGGCCGAACGCTGGCGCGTCCACTCCAACACTATCCGGCCACACTCTTCGCCGGGCTACCGACCGCCGGCGCCGCAGACCCGGATGACAAACAACAAGGGGCATGGAGAAGTGGAAACCGCTTCGCGCTTTCCACTTCTCCACCCCCCCGACGGCGACTACTTGAACTCAGAAATAGCTGCGCTACACTAACTCTTCCTACGGCACTAAAGATCGGGCACTCCACAGCTCGCATTGCTGCAAGAACTCGCATAGTTTGATGACAAGAATGCCCCTGTCCTACTCCTGGGATGTGAAGAGCCCGAGTAATATCAGCATCCGCCGCAAGCAAGACATCTCGCTGCCGTTTTCGAACGACTGTCGGCAGGTGCCCAGACTCTCGTTACAACTCACAGCCCCTATTTTGTCTCGGGCGAAAACTTTGAAAGTATCAGAATGATGAGGCGCTCTCTAGATAACAACTGTTCCTCGACTCGACAGTACAGCTTTGCTAGACTTGCCGCCCGGTTTGCGTCCGTAGTGAATAGCCACTTCGCGATTCATCTGCAACCAGTGCAAAGCTTCACCAGGCGTTGCAACCCTCTTTGAGCGAAATGTTCTTCACGCAAGAGCTGATTCTGGTGGAGGGTCTTGAGGATGTAGCGTACATCCAAGCGTGGATGGTACTGACCGGCGATGGGATAGTTTTCGAAGATGCGGCGCACACATAGTTCCGGTCAATGGGAAGAGTGAATTGATTCGCCCTGTCATCATCGCATTGGGTCTTGAAATTCTCACCTTCGCAATCATAGATGCGGATGGCGATAAGCTAATGAAGACGGACGCGTCCGGCGTAAAAGTCAATAATCCCAGCGTCCGATTAGATCATGAGCGTGACAACCGAGCCTTAGTGCGACTGCTTGGGGGCGATGAGGACAACCTCTTTCCCTCGGGAGTCATATGGGGGGACAATTTGGTAATGTGGCCATCCGATCTGGCTGATACTGCGAAGCGGGAATTCATAGTCTCGCTCGGGCCTCAAGGTAAAGCACAGCCAGAGGCGGTCGAAAATAAAGCGCGCGCTGATGCTGGCAACGCGGGTGATCTTGGCAAAAAAGTTGATTTACATTGGTTACTTCCTGGAAAGGCTCAACAAGGCCAACGGTCAGTCGCCCTCGCTCGACCGTCTGTGCGAGAAAATCTTGCAATTTTTCTTTCGCATCGACAACTGCGCTATAGCAATTTTCTATCAGAAGCTCTATCGAGCGCTGCTGGCATTCGCTCATAGTAGTTTCGGCACTTTGAGCACAGAAAAACGCATTGGAACATGCGTTGATTTGCTAATGTATTGACTTTATTGGTGCCGGGAGGGGGGCGAACCCCCAAGAGGTTGCCCTCGGCGGATTTTGAGTCTGATTTTAGGCGTTTTGCAGGGTGTTTGCAAAGGGGCGCATCGAATCGCAACAAAACACTTATTACATATAGATACAAACTAATTTGAGTCTGCAATGCAGTGCAGCAAAAAGCAGGAAAGTTTGGAACGAACAGCCATCAAAACAGCCACTGGCTGTTTCGGCGGATTAAGGTCCGAACGGGTCTCAGATCCAAATCTTACGAATGATTCTGATTCGTCGTGGTGGCTGTTCGCAGGCGTCGAACCGGCCTCTGTGCGAAGCGAATTGGAGTCTGAGAGACGCTCGTTGGGTCTACGTTTTGGCATTGAAGGTACGGACTTATGCAGGAGTAATTTTCCCGCTCAAAGCCAGTGAAGCACGCAAGGTTTCGTTGATGCGTGTCTGCCATCCGTCTCCACTTGCGCGGAGCGCTGCCATCACATCGGCATCCAATCGGATTTTGACGGCCTCCTTGGTGACTTCCTTTTTGCTTCCTACAGGACGGCCTCGACGGCGCGCAACGATCTGTTCGGGCGTGTGAACCCGAGAAAACTTCCCCGCCTTGGCTTGCGCCAGGGACTCACGCAGACCGGGCAGCGCATGCCCCGCGTCGTCTTCGATTGCGCGAGCTACCTTGTTTACGTCCATCTTCTTCAGTGTCTTCACGGCTTCGCCCCTCGTTTAATATCCTTGGTTTTTACATTCGCTTGTGCGGCCTTGGCGTAGACCATCACAAGCAGCACAATCTCCTCGGCTGTCAGGTGGAAATAAATCATCCTTACTCCGCCGCGCTTTCCCATCCCGGGGCGGCTCCAGCGCACTTTGCGCGCCCCGTCCGCTCCTGGTATGACATCGCCAGCATCCGGGTTGGCGGAAATCCAGTCGATGAACGCTTCGCGATCCGTATCGCTCCACACTGCCTTCGCCTGCTTCTGAAATTCGGCGGTTTCGACGACAGTATGCATAGATTTACTGTACACCCAATTAAATAATAGCTCAAGAATTCGAGGTGGTTGCAGCTACTGCTTTCCACACCGCAGCAAACCTCACCAGTTGAGCCACATTGCATTAGATGTCAACTACGTGGATCTTCCCAGCCGGTGGGAGCGGCTTGTAGCGCTCGTTTAGATATGCGGCATTGATGAAGCGAGTGCCTTCGCTCTCAAAGGTACTAGCCCCGCCATGGATATGGCCGAATGCGTGAACGCGTGGCTTCTTCTGTCTGACCGTGTCAAGCAGTTCTGCACATCCCAGATGGGCTTCGCCCGGAGCCGCTTGATCGAGAACGCCCAGTGGCGGGCCGTGTGTAATCAGTACGTCGAGGCATCGGGAAGCAAATCCCAGTACTTTGCTCCTGAGCCACGCCGGTACATAAATGCCCAACTCAAAAATTCAGGTGTATACGGCGAGCCCCAGAACGTCACACCGTCAAGCGTAATGCCCATGTTCTCCAGATATGTGGCGTTGGTTAGTAACTCTCTGGCCGGTTCCGGCGCATTCTCAAAGAACCTGTCGTGGTTTCCCGCGCAGACTACGCGGTGTTTGAAGGGTTGCTTTCCCAGCCAGCTATTGAACGACACGATGTCCTGTATGTCGTAGCCAGAGTTCATGAAGTCGCCCGCGTGAACGAGGACATCTCCGGCGGGAAGATTCTCAACCTTGTGATGGAGGCCGTGTTTGTCGGAGAGCAGTACAAGCCGCATTACCTCACCACCCTCCTACGTTGCCCTAGAGGCTGTTATGACTTTCACGCAAGAGCTTTGCACATGCGGGAGATCATGATGCATGCGAAGGCGAGATAGTGGAAGCCTTTGAGGCTTGTATCGAGGCGTTCGTAGTCTCTGGCGAGTCTTCGGAAGCGCGCGGCCCAGGCGAAGCTTCTTTCCACGACCCATCGTTTGGGCAGCAGGACGAAGCCTCGTTTCGCCGTCGGGTGCTTGACAACGCTGAGCCGGATGCCATGTTCTTTTGCGGCCAACGCGGCGTTTTCTCCGGTGTAGCCCTGATCGACATACGCAAGCTCAACCGAGTTGCCGGTCACCTGCTGTAGCTCTTCGGCCAGTGCGGCGACCTGCTCGCGGTCGCCTTCGGAAGCGGCGGTGACCTTGAGCGCCATCAGGTGCCCCAGCGTGTCCACCGCGATATGCACCTTCAAGCCCTTCCTCCGCTTGGCGCCATCGTAGCCGGCACGCGCTCCGCTCTCAGGCGTGGACTGTAGCGTGCGGCTGTCGATGCACACTGCGCTCGGCTGGCCTTTTCTACCGCCGAAGTGGCGCAACAACTCCTGCACATCGGTTACCAGAATCTCGAACACACCAGCTTCCATCCAGCGCCGCATCTGCTGGTACACAGCGGGCCACGGCGGAAGATCATTCGGCATAAAACGCCACTGGTTGCCCGTCCGCACGATGTATCGCACACCGTTGAACAACTCTCGAAGACTGTGCTTCCGGCTCCGGCTGTCCTCGCGGCAATGGGCTGGATGTCCACGCCATAAAGACAATTCTCAATCAGATAGAGCTTCCGCCCGTAATCATCCTTGTTATCAGCAAAGTCGCGTTCGATGGCTTCAAGGGCAGCATCACGCGCGGAAACATCAGGAATCGTTGCAGCGGCGTCAATCTGGAGTTGCATCCAGCGCGCATTGTCTGGATCGAGCTTATCGATGATGTAAACCAGTTTGTGCAACATCCCCATCGGAAATGCGCCCTAGCCGCAAGCGGGATCGATAATTTTGCATTGATGGATGCCATCAAGTAAAGCGCCAACTTGTGTTTCATTAAAAAGGTGCGCCTGCTCGGTATAGGCGAATAAGATGTCAAGCCCCGTCTTTGTGTCCTGTTCGCCCATGCCGGCCATCGCAAGCACGCCGGTGAGGTGCGCTTTGAGAGATTCATTTACCATGTATTCGACAATGGATCGCGGCGTATAGAAAGAGCCGGTCTGCTTCCGAGCGGTCATCTTCGTTTCCTCGTTATACGAGGCGAGTAGGTTTTCGAAAACCTTGCCCAAGAGTTCCGGGTCTAGAGCTATTTATTGATCTACTGGCGTGTTTTCGACAATTGTGAATTTACGGGCGTTCAGAATATGCAGAAGGCCGCGGACCTTCTCCTTCTTGCGTTTGGTATTCCAATGAATGTCGTAGTTAATTAGGTAGTCGCAATCTTGAAGGTTCTGCCCTTCAGAAATGCAATCGGTAGCGATTAGGAGGTCGATTTCGCCATCCTGAGGCATAGACCTCATCTTGGCGCGATTCTTAGCGCGTGGCGCAAAATTGGCGAGGATGTGACTAAACTCGGCTTGACCGAACGTGCTGCGGTTCGGGCGCGCGCCGCCAGACACCAGAGCTATATGAATGCCTAGAATGTTGCGTGCCCAAGCTTCCAATTCTTCGTATAAATAAGCAGCGCTATCGGCAAACGCGCAGAATACGATGACCTTGCGGTTCTCTTCGCCAAGAGTGTTGATGCCTGGATGGCGGACCTTGTGTTCTATACGCGTTTTCAACTCGGCAAGTTTGGCATCGCGTGTCGGGTCTACCGCTTGCGCACTCTCAGCAAGCAAAGACAGTTGCTGCTTGTCGCGTGATAAATCCTGGAGCCATCCGGTTACATTCATGTGGGCCATGTCGTATTTCAACTTGGTGCCTACCTGAAATGCCTCAGCCAGTTCGTCGTCATCGTCTGCAGCATCGAGAAAGAGTTCGGACTGACGCTCTGCGGCATTGGCGTCTTGATGCCGCTGGAAAGCCTTAAAACGTGCTTCCAAGTCTTCTATCTTCGCGACCGTACGCTCCATAGTGATCGCACGGTAGTATCTTTGAATGTGTTTGCGAGACCGCGCAATGGTGAGTTCGTCCAACAAGGTGAAAAACCCTGCCGACAGTCGCTCCATTAGATCGCGAGCATCTCTCTCCCCAGAACGCTTGGCCCATTCGGTGAAGGTACGCTGGGCAGTAGTAAGCGTTTCTTTGATGCTCTAGATGCCAAAACTCTGCGAGAAAGCGGCATCTCGTCCCTCAGTGACGAAGTAAATCTGGTTTCGCAAGTTTTTCAGATCATTATTGACCGGGGTAGCGGAAAGCAGCAGCACCTTGGTCTTGACGCCCGCCTTGATGATGTCATCCATCAAACGGTCGTAACGGCTCTTGTGGATGAGGTTGCCATCCTCGTCGTATTTGCCCTTCGTATTGTTCCGGAAGTTGTGTGACTCGTCGATAACGACCAGATCGAAATTGCCCCAACTCAACGTTGCCAGATCAACGCCATCCACGCGACCGCTATCACGGGAAAGGTCGGTATGCGAGAGTACGGTATAGGAGAAACGATCTCTCAAGAAAGGATTGAGTTCACTGTTGTTCTGAGCGAGATAGACCGTCCAGTTGTCGCGAAGCTTTTTCGGACACAATACTAATACCCGGTGATTACGAAGCTCGTAGTATTTAATGACGGCAAGCGCCGAGTATGTTTTGCCGAGCCCCACGCTGTCGGCCAGGATACAGCCGTTATGGTCGTTGATTTTGTGGATAGCCCCTTTGACGTCATCTTTCTGAAAGTCGAAGAGCGCTTTCCAAATTTCGGTATCAATGATGGCCGTCTGGTCGAACAAAGCTGCATCAGCTTCTTGACCGGATAGAAAACGCTCGAAGACGTGATACAGCGTCTTGAAGTAGATGAACTCCGGTGCATGATTGACGTAAAGTTGCTCCAAATAACGAAGCACATCATCCTTTACGTCGGCGACGAGCGCATCGTCACCCCAAATACCGTCAAACCACTCCTTGAGGTCGGCTCTATCACGGTCGCTGTCAACGATCAGATTAAGTTCGATATTGGATGTGGCAGCCAGGCCCAAGCCGCGGCGAGTGAAGTTGGAACTCCCTACCAGTGCGTGTTCACGGCGACCATCATCTATGTGATAAAGCTTGCCGTGCAACAGATTGGCCTGCCGAATGGAGCGGATGCCCACTTTACGACGTATCCAGTCAGCACACCGGCGAGCCACCTCCTTTTGATTAAGCCGGTTCGAGAGTTCCAGGCCCTCATCTTCAATTTGAAACGCTTTCTTGTCGGTCTTTTCTGGATCAAGAGAAGCGATGAAGCGTGGCTCACCAAACAAAAAATTCAGGTGATCGACCTGGTCTAGTTTGTGTGAGAGTGCGTCGTAAGCGTAGATGGTGAAGCAGGCGGATACTACAGAGAGATGGCTGCCCGATGTAATTTTGTCGGCCAGGAATTCCGCGACCTTGCCACGGGTATGGTTGTCTCGGATGCCGGAATGTTCTTTGCCACCAACCATACTATTTTCCTTCGCATTTGGTTCATTCAGCCCGATCTCCTTCACGCGTTGACTTCGGGAGATTGAATTCTCATGCCCTCGAACGCGAAAGAATGAGCGGTGAAGTTTCCTGTTCGGACTAGATGGTATTGTATGTCCGAATAAACGGCCACCAGGAGGATTCGATGCGCGGGGTGTATGAGAATCCAGTCGGAAGTGGCATCTGGTGGATTCACTACTACGCGGCAGGAAAGCGTCACCGTGAAAAAGTGGGCCGCAAGTCTGACGCTATCAAGCTCTACCAGACGCGCAAGGCCGACGCTGCGGCTGGACGGAAGCTGCCAGAACTGCGCAACTCTAAGGTTCTCATCCTGAGCGAGCTCATTGACGATGCTCTGGAGTTCACGGCACATCATAAGGATCAACGCGGATACAAAAGCAAAGGTGAGATTGTCCGTGAGGCACTTGACTCTCGCCCTGCCGCTGAACTGACTCCACAGGAATTGGAGCGCTGGCTGCGCGCCCGCTGCAAAACTGCGGCAACGGCGAACAGATACAAAGCTTTCATCCCCCTCTGCTATCGCGAGGGCATTCGGAATGGCAAAGTCTCAATCAATCCTGCTCGCCTGGTGCGCCAGCGCAAGGAAGGCGCGGGCCGCCTGCGATTCCTGACTCGCGAAGACTACGACCGGCTACACGCGGTGATCTCCAAGCGCTTTCCGGAACATGTTGCCGAGTTCGTTGTGAGCGTACATACAGGGATGCGTTTGAGTGAGCAGTACTCTTGCACCTGGTCCCAAGTGCATCTTGATCGCAAGACAATCGAGCTCACGAAGACGAAGAACGGCTCAGCGCGTTCCGTCCACTTGAACTCCGATGCCATTGCGGCTCTCGAATCACTGAAGCGGCCTCGCCAACACGCTTCTGATCCGGTGTTTACTCGCGAGGGCAGCAGGGCCGGTTCGACACCCGCTCGTGGTTCCAACCTTGCCTGGAGGATGCTGGGATCAGCGAGTATGTGTGGCATTGCAATCGCCACACGTTCTGCTCTTGGCTGGCGATGGTCGGAGCGAGCATCAAGGAGATTCAGGAGGCTGCTGGCCACAAGACGATCACGATGTCGGCTCGATATAGCCACCTCTCACCGGCGCACCGGCTGTCGGTGGTGGAGCGGATCGCGTCTGGCGCGAAGTAGGCAGTTGCTCCGTGATGACATTCCCCGGATGTTGAGATGATCTGCCGAGGTTCAGGAGTCGGAGTCAAGGCTCTGCGCCCGCGAAGCGGCGCGCGCCCGCGCGGCCTTGACGCCGATCCGACCTCGGCTAAGCTCCGGGAATCCGGGGAATGTCACTCTCTGCACTTCATTGCAGACCATAGCGCTCACAAACAGCCATTCGGCCACTTTCGCAAAAACGAACAGCCACCAGAACAGCCACCAACGAAAATGACCTCTCGCATTGGAGAGGTCATTTTCGCTATAAGTGTTTAGAATCTTGATGCCGGGAGGGGGGGTCGAACCCCCACGAGGTTGCCCTCGGCGGATTTTGAGTCCGCTGCGTCTGCCAGTTCCGCCATCCCGGCTTTCTGCTGCCACCGGCAGAGCGCACGCGCGCGGCTCGCCTGGGGCCAGAAACATCCGCGCTTCTACTGCGGCCGGACCTGCTTCTGAGGCCTCAGTATCGCACACCATCTGCATCTCCCATGGCCGAAACCGTAGCCATTCATGCGCCCCAAGCATTGCCCAGGCTACGCAGAAAACGCCAAACGCCGGGCGCTGTAGCGTGCCCCTGCGCGCGTCCAAGTGTCGCCACATCGGCGCGCCGCGAAGCATCGAGCATGTGCCTGCCCATCCCCTTCGCAACGGCTTCATCCGGCACAAACGCGAGCGTGTGGCTCCCGGCAGCCTCCAGCGCACGGCGCTCCGCGTCCAGCGAGGCACTTCCTATCATGCGCCCCAGCGAGTCCAGCACCAGCACCCGCGCGCATCCCGCGGCTAGTCCCGCATTGATTGAGGATCCAATGCCGCCATCCATGTAAACCCGTCCTCGAACATTCACTAAGGGAAAGGCGCATGGTAACGCGCAGCTTGCCGCAACGGCCAGCGCGAGCGGCACGCCTGAGGCAGCGCTCCACGCCTCGAACGCGCCCGTCTCCGCATCCACCACTGTCACCAGCAGCTCGCGCCCTGCCGGCCACGACCCCTTTGGCGCATACGAGCGTGCAATCGCGGCTACAAACTCCTGCTCGCCGGGCAGTCCTGCGCGCTTCGCGCTCCTGCCGATGGAGCGCCGCAGGTTCGCTGTGCCGCGGGTAAACAGCTTCGCCTTCAGCAACGCCGCCATAAAGCGCACCATCTTCGGGTTCGGCGGGGCGTCCGGCCCCAGCGGCTCGCGCTGTTCTGCCACCATCGCTGTTACACAATCGTGAGCCGCCAGATGCGCGCCCACAATCGCACCTGCCGAGGTCCCGATGATCCGCCCGGAAAGTAGTGGCGCGAGCGGATTGCCGGGCCCATCCTGCGCCCAGCGCTCAGCCCATCCCTGCAGCATCGCCGCCTGCCAGGCAAGGCCCAGCGGACCGCCCCCGCCCAACACCAGCGCACATCGTTCCGCGTCTCCACCAACAGCCTCGATTGCCATGGCTGCTGGGATGCTAGAGCCGTTTCCCTGTAAGTGGCGAGGCGCGAGTTTTGTTGCATGTGGCTTTTCTTGAAGGAAAAGCCACGTGGGGAGTCGTTGGTCTCTCTACAGCAGCAGGCAAACGGCTCTAATGCTGCGGGCTCGCTTCGGCACCCGGTACAGGCTGGTGAACAGAGGTTCCCTCCACATGCGGATGGGTGCCCCGGCCGCCTGCGCCCAGCAGCGTCTGCAGCAACACGTACAGCACTGGGATGAAGAATAGATTCAGAATAGTCGACAGCAGCATGCCGCCCACAATGCTCGTGCCTACTGAGTGGCGCCCGTTCTCTCCGGCGCCCTTTGCGAACACCAGTGGCATCACGCCCAGAATGAACGCGAACGAGGTCATCAGGATCGGCCGCAGCCGCAGCTCCGCCGCCTCGATCGCCGCGTCCATGATCGAGCGCCCCTTCCGCCGCAGTTGCTCGGCAAACTCCACAATCAAAATCGAGTTTTTCGCCGACAAGCCGATCAACATCACCAGCCCGATCTGGCAGTAGACATCATTGGGCAGCCCGCGCAGCGTCTGCGCCAGCAGCGCGCCTAACACCGCCATCGGCACCGCCAGCAGGATGATGAAGGGCAGCGCGAAGCTCTCGTACTGCGCTGAAAGCGTGAGATACACCACCAGGATGCCGAGGCCGAAGATGATGATCGTCTTACCTGCCGACTCCAGCTCCTCAAGCGCGAGGCCCGTCCAGCTGTACGTCATCCCCTGGATCATGCTTTTTTGCGCCACGTTGACCATCGCACTCAGCCCCTCGCTCGAGCTCAGCCCGGGTACCGCCGAGCCGTCGATCTCCGCCGAGCGGAACAGGTCGTAGTGCGAGATCACCGCCGGCGCCGAGGTCTGCTGCAGTGTGACGAAGTTATCCAGAGAGATCATCTGGCTGGTCGCCGAGCGCACGTAAAACTGACGGATATCTGCCGCCGTCCGCCGGAACTGCTGGTCGGCCTGCACATATACCCGGTAGGACCGATTGTTGAAGTCGAAGTTATTCAGGTACTCCGACCCCATGTACACGCTTAGCGCGTCCGATATTTGCGAGAACGGCACGCCCAGCGACTTCGCCTTTTCCCGGTCGATCGCAACCAGAATCTGCGGGTCGTTGGAGGTGTACGACGTGAACAGCCCCACCAGCTTGCCGCTCGCGTTGCCATTGGCCACAATGGTATGGGCCACCCGGTCGATATCCTGCAGCGTGTTCCGGCCCAGGTCCTGCAGCTCAAACTGGAAGCCCCCGAAGTTGCCCAGCCCCGAGATCGCCGGCGGCTCGAATGCAATCACCAGCGCTCCCGGAATCTGCAGCAGCTTGGGGCGGATACGCGCCACAATCGCGGCCGCCGAGTCCTGCGCGCCGATTCGATCAGTAATCGCGGTCAGCGGCAGAAACGAGATTCCATAATTCGGCGCGTTGCCTGTAAACGAGAATCCGGAGATCGAAAACGTCCCGAAAATATCCTTCTCGCTCTTTAATACCTCCCCCAGCCGGTCTTCAATCTTCTCCGTGTAGGCCAGCGACGCGCCCTGCGGCGACTGGATCTGCACGATCAGATAGCCCTGGTCCTCCTGCGGCACAAAGGCCGTCGGCACCGCGCGGTACACCAGCACCGTCGCCACCAGCCCCAGCACAAACAGCACCAGCATCCCGTAGCGCAGGCGCAGCACCACGTGGATCACCCGCGCATACCCTCCGCTCAGCTTCTTGATGCCCGTATCGATGGCGCGCAGGATCCCGTGCTTTTCCTTCTCCTGGCGCAGCAGCAGCGCGGCCAGCGCCGGCGAAAGTGTCAAGGCATTGAAGGCCGAAATGGCGATGGAAAACGCGATCGTCAGCGCGAACTGCTTGTACAGCTGCCCCGTCGTGCCCGGGAAGAACGACACCGGCACGAACACCGAGATCAACACCAGCGACGTCGCCACTACCGCGC
Organism: Acidobacteriaceae bacterium; assembly: GCA_965276605.1. Taxonomy (GTDB): domain Bacteria; phylum Acidobacteriota; class Terriglobia; order Terriglobales; family Acidobacteriaceae; genus EB88. The sequence continues at coordinate 3,775,521 of OZ255619.1, read as the reverse complement.
TCGTCACCTCGCGCATGCCGATCGAGGTTGCCTCGTGCGCGTCCGCGATCCCCTCCGTGATGTGCCGCTGCACGTTCTCGATCACCACGATCGCGTCGTCTACCACCAGCCCCGTCGCCAGCACCAGTCCGAACAAGGTCAACGTGTTGATGGAGAATCCGAAAATCTTGAGGAAAGCGAACACGCCCACCAGCGACACCGGAATCGTGATCGCCGGGATGATGACCGCGCGCCAGTCCTGCAGAAAAAAGTAGATCACCACGATGACGATGCCGACCGCTTCCAGCAGCGTGACCACCACGTCGTGGATGCTCTCTGCCACTACAGTCGTGGTGTCGAAGGCGACCACATACTTCATGCCCGGAGGGAAACTCTTGGCCAGCTCCGCCAGCACCGCCTTGCCCTGCTTGTCCACTTCAAGCGCGTTCGCATCGCTCAGCTGCTGCACGCCGAAGCCCACAGCCGGAATCCCCGAGTACTTCAAATCCGACGCGTAGGTCTCCGCCCCCAGCTCTGCATGGCCCACATCGCTGAGCCGCACAATGCCGTTCGGCGTGTTCTTCACGATAATGTCGTCGAACTGCTGCGGCGTCGTCAGCCGCCCGATCGCATTCACCGTGATCTGGAACGCCTGCGTGTCCTTGTTCGGCGGCTGACCGATCTGCCCAGCCGGCACCTCCACGTTCTGCTCCTGGATCGCCGCGACCACGTCGGAGGCGGTCAGCTGCCGGGTCGCCAGTCGCACCGGATCTACCCAGACCCGCATCGCGTACTTGCGCTCGCCGAAGATCGTCACGTCGCCAACGCCCTTGATGCGCTTCAAGGCATCTTTCACGTAGACGTCCAGGTAGTTCGACATGAACAGGTTGCTCAGCGATCCGTCGGGCGAGTAGACACCGGCGCCGAACACAAAGTTCGAATTCGCCTTGGTCACCGTAATGCCGGCCTGGTTCACCTCCGCCGGCAGCTGCCCGGTCGCCGACGAGATGCGGTTCTGCACATCCACCGCCGCGATGTCCAGGTTGTAGCCCGTGTCGAAGGTGGTCGTGATGGTGCTGGTGCCGTCGCTCGCGCTGGTTGAGGAGATGTACTGCATGCCGGGCACGCCGTTGATCTGCTCTTCGAGCGGCGTCGTCACGGCCGACTCCACCACCGTCGCGTTGGCGCCGACATAGTTGCTCGTTACCGTCACTTTCGGCGGCGCCAGGTCGGGGTACTGCGAGATGGGCAGCGTCGGGATACACACCGCGCCGGCCAGGATAATGAGCAGCGCGCAGACCGAAGCAAACACCGGGCGCCGTATAAAGAAGTCAACCAAGCCGAAATCCTTTCAAATGTCCCTGCCGCCCCAGTACTGCCGGCTTTTCAACCAGGCGCGTGACCTGCTTCAAGAAGCCGACCTGCCTCAAACCTGCAAGAGCTATCATCCTGAGCTACTGGGCTATGCCCCGCCAGCGTGGAGACCCCGCTTTCCCGCCTTCAAACCGGCCCTGCGCAGGCCTGCGTATTCCTTAAAACCGCAGCAGCCAGCCCAGGGTGTGTCATCAAATCAGGAACCCAGCGGATGCACCGGGGCACCTTCGACCAGCATCGCCAGGCCCGACAGAATGACCTTCTCCCCCGGCTTCAACCCGCTCTGCACCGCGTACGCATTGCCCACTGTGTCGCCCAGCTGCACCGGCTTCTGGTGCGCGACATACTTGCCACCGCCCTTATCCTGAGCTACAAAGACAAAGCTCTGGCCTCCCAGCCGCGTCACCGCCAGCACCGGCACAGTCGCCATGGGCTTGTTGGACCACTCCACCCGCGCCTTCACCAGCTGCTGGTTCCGCAAACGATCCAGCGTCGACGATTTGACCGGCGCCTTCAGCAGGATTCCCTGCAGCCCGTTATCCACCTGCGGCGACAGGAAGTCCACCTTCGTGGCTTCCACTGAGTTTCCATCCCCGTCCAGGATGTCGACCGGCAGGCCCATCCGCAGTTGCCCCGCACGCTCGGTCGGCACGTAGATGTAGGCCTCCAGATCGCCGGTCGCGTCCACCGTCGTCAGCAACGTGGTCGCCGTCACATAATCGCCGATGTGTACCGGTACGTCGCCTACTACCCCATCGAAGGGAGCCACGATGCGGTAGTAGCCTAGCTGGCGCTTCTGGGTCCCAGTCGTCGCCTGGGCCGACAGATACGCCGCCTTCGAGTTCCGGAACGACTGCAGCGCCTGGTCGTACGCATCGCGGCTGGTAATCCCGCCTTCAAACAGCTTCCTCTGCCGCTCTACCTCGGTCTGGTTGTACTGGTACACCGCCAGCATCTGCTGCTCGGTCGCCGACGCCGACTCGAGCGTCGCCTGCTGCTTGATGGGGTCGATATCCATCAGCGGCTGCCCCGCCGACACATGCTGGCCCGAGTGCACCGCAATCGAGATCAGGTTGCCGTCCACCTGCGGGTTCATCGTCGCCGAGCGCCGCGACTTGATCGTCGACACATACGTATCGCTCTCCGGCACCTGCGTGTTGGCGACCGTCTCTGTCTGTACCGGCAGGCCGCCCGGCGGCATCGCAAACCCGCCCGCCGCCGCGCCGCCGCCATGTTTGCACGCCGCCAGCGACCCCACCAGGAGCAGGGTAGCGGCCGCCATCGAAAAACTGCGTCCTCTATTCGTCACAAAACAAGCCTCGAAAAATTGGTTCGGGTGCACCGCTCTCGCACCAGGGTTCGCAGCAGGATTCCCGGTTCGAGCCTCGCTTCACCGCGTTCACTGCGAGCCGCTTCCGCCCCGCAGCCGCGCTTGCAGTGTATAGGGGCGGAACCGGGTATTTGGATGCTGGTCAACTGCTCAGGCTGCAAATAAGTTGCGCCGGCAGACAACCTGTCACCGCTCCGCTGGTCTCGTAGCCGCTACGCGCCCTCGCCGCCCCGCAGGTGAAACGGATTGAAGTCTGTGTGGTTGTCGAACGCATCTACTCTCTCCGCTCGCTTCAGCGCACCCACCACCAGGTACGTCAACGGGGTTGCCGCGACCTCGTACAGCACCTTCGCCACATACGCCGAGCCAATCAGCGTCAGGATGGTTCGCACCGGGTAGCCCCAGAACGCGATCGTCATAATCACCACCGTGTCCACCAGCTGGCCCGTTACAGTCGAGCCCACCGTCCGCGTCCACAGCCAGCGGCCCCGCGTCAGCAGCTTCATCCGGGCCAGTGTGTATGCGTTGGTAAACTCACCCGCCCAGTACGCCACCAGGCTCGCCACCGCAAACCGCGGCACCAGCCCGAACACGGTTGCGAACGCCCCCTGGTCGTGCCAGCCCGGCGAGGCCGGCAGCGCCACCACCAGCGCACCCATCGCCGACAGCAGCCCCATCGCGAAGAAACCCATCCATACCGCGCGCCGCGACGCCGCGTAGCCATACACCTCAGTAAAAATGTCGCCGCATATATAGGTGAGCGGGAAGAGCAGCTGCGCACCAGAGACCTGAAACGGCCCGAACTGGCAGATCTTCGGCCCTACCAGGTTCGAAATCAGCAGCACCACCACAAAGCCGATCGTCAACAGGTCGAGATACCGGAACCGGCCGCGGCGCCCCGCCGGAGCGAATTCACCGCCCCGACCGCCCTGCCCAGTCTGTGCAGCCTGCAATGACGAGCTCATCCTGAGGCAGAGTGTAGCGCGCCCCAGCCCGCAAACCCCGTTCCGCCGTCCAATTCCCTGCGCGTCCCCGGCGCGGAGCACTACGCCAGCCCCCGGAGGCGGCCGCGCCAGACTCAACGCTGGTGGTGGTTACAGGAACGCGACCGACTGTACCCCGGCCACGTCGAACCGTTTGCGGCAGCGAATGTTCTTGCACGCCGTCAGGTCGTCGCGCCGCACCATGTAGGACTGCGCCTTGGCAAACCGCGCCCGGTCCCGCTCATCCGCGCCCCGTCCCAGCTGCGCTTTCTTGCGCCGCACCAGCCAGCCCAGCTCGTACTCATCCGCCTTGCCGCAGTGCGGGCAGGTCAGCGTATGCGTCCGCTGTTCCGGTTTTTCATCGAAAAAGTCGCGCTCTTCCATCGTCGCTGCTCCTAAAATGCAAACTCTGATTATCCCGCATTTTCACCTCCGCCGCAGTGCCCCAGGCGCCGGACCCCAAGCGCCGGACCCCCAAGCGCCGGACCAGGAGAGCCCCGATCAGGAAAGGAACTGCCCATGAAGCACCCAGCCACGCCCAACGCCAACAAACCAGGCCGCGGCAAGACCGGCAAGCGCAGTAAGCAGTTCAGCGTGGTCCTTGCCGTCAAGGGCAACGCCCGCACCCAGGTCGGCCAGCCCCCGCCTGTCCGTATCCTGTCTGAGAAGACCCTTGAGCGCCAGCAGACCAAGCACAAGGCCACGCTCGCCCGGCAGCTCGCCGACGCCGCTGAGGGTCCTTAAACATCCGCCCCATTCCCATAAGTAGTTCCATGGGTAACCTCGGCGAGCGCCTCACTGCCGGGCTGCGCTCCCAAACAGCGTAGGATGACCTTAGGGACGAGATCGCGGCTGTACCGAAAAACCCTCCGCGGCTCGCCTCTCCGAAAGAGGAAAAATGCGTTCAGAGTTGGTCTATGCAGCTGGATTGAAGATGGAAAACCGGTACCTGCTCTCCACCGTCACCATGCTCGCGGTCCGTAAGCTCCACATCGTCTCCACCCGGACCGAAGATACGGCTAACCACGTCTTCTCTGAGCTCGCCGCCGGACGCGCCCTCGACGTCACCATGCCCGAACTGAAGCCGCAGGCCCCGATCGACTCGCTCCTCAGCCCGGTCGGCTAAGGGCAAGACCCCCTGCGCGGGAGGCGGTCACTTCGTGGCATGTGTACTTTGTGTTTGCAACCCCAGGTAAACCCGCCACGAAGTGGCCGCCAGCCGCGCAGGTGGTTTTGATTGACTTCCCGCCCATAAATCACCTACTCTAAAGCTCTTGTGCAGTCCCGCGCCTGTTTCTATGCGCCGCCTCTCTTCCGGGCTGGGACCTGCTGCATGCGCCCGCTCCCTTGAACCGGCACCTCCCTCCATTCTGGAAGGCGTCCGCCTTCCCGGCAGTAGCGCCCCAAACACGGTTTTCCCGTCTTTCCCTGGCTTCGCTTGGACCGAGAGCGTTTCTTGAAAGATAGTTGCAGGTTTCAGTTTAGGAGAAGCACGAGATGTCGACTTTCATTCCCAGCGCGCTCGCGATCGAACGCAAATGGTTCGTTACCGATGCCAGCGGCAAAACGCTTGGCCGCCTCGCCACTGAGGTCGCCAGCATCCTTGCCGGCAAGCGCAGCCCTAAATACACGCCGTACATTGACATGGGCGACCACGTCATCGTGATCAACGCCGAAAAGGTTCGCCTCACCGGCCTCAAATCCGAGAAGAAGGTCTACCGCCGCTACACCGGTTTTCCCGGCGGCCTGCGCGAGGAGTCATTCCTGCGCCTGCTCAAGCGGCGCCCGGAAAAGATTATCGAGGAAGCCGTGCAGGGCATGCTCCCCAAGACCAAGATGGGCCGCCAGATGGCGACCAAGCTCCAGGTGTACCGCGACGACAAGCACCCTCACCAGGCGCAGAAGCCGGTCGCGCTCGAAATCGATACCCAGCTCGGTAAGAAGAAAGCAAAGGCGTAACCTATGGCAGATCTGGTGCAGTACTACGGAACGGGACGGCGCAAGTCGGCCATCGCGCGTGTCTTTCTCCGCCCCGGCAACGGCAACTTTACGGTCAACAAGAAAGCGCACGATGTTTACTTCGTGACCGAGCAGCAGCGCATCGCGGCCCGGCGCCCGCTCGTGCTTACGGAGCTGCTGGGCAACTTCGACGTCATTACGACGGTCCGCGGCGGCGGTATCAACGGCCAGGCCGATGCCGTCAAGATGGGCATCAGCCGCGCCCTGCTCGAGTTCAACGTCGAGCTGCGCAAGACGCTCAAGTCTGACGGCCTGCTAACCCGCGACGCTCGCATCAAGGAGCGTAAGAAGTACGGCCAGAAGGGTGCCCGCGCCCGCTTCCAGTTCTCCAAGCGGTAAGCGACGGCTTTTTTGCACTACCCGGCTCCGCGCCGGTATTTCGGAAGTGATTCTCCCGCACATAGGGATCAATCCGGGGCGTCAGCCCCGGATGCAATTCAACAAGGAGGCTGTTTGGCAACCATCACCATGAAGGAACTGCTTGAGGCGGGCGTCCACTTCGGACACCAGACCAAGCGTTGGGACCCGCGCATGAAGGAGTACATCTTCGGCGAGCGCAACGGGATCTACATTATCGATCTGCAGAAGACCCTCAAGATGTTCAAGGAAGCGTCGAAGTATGTGACCGACCTGACATCCTCGGGGAAGGTCATTCTCTTCGTCGGCACCAAGCGCCAGGCGCAGGATGCCGTTGCTGAAGAGGCCAACCGCTGCGGCATGTTCTACATCAACCAGCGCTGGCTGGGCGGCCTGCTTACCAACTGGGTCACGGTGCAGAAGTCGGTGAAGAGGCTCCAGGAACTGGACGAGATGGCTACCGACGGCCGCTATGACCTGCTGACTAAGAAAGAAGTCATCAAGCTCGAGCGTGAGCGCAAGCATCTGCAGGCGAACCTCGCAGGAATCAAGAACATGAAGCGTCTGCCGGACGCGTTGTTTATCGTTGACTCTAACGCTGAAGCTATCGCTGTAAAAGAAGCCCGCAAGCTCGGCATCCCGGTCGTCGCCGTCGTTGATACCAACTGCGACCCGACCGTGGTCGACTACGTGATCCCGGGCAACGACGACGCCCTGCGCGCCATTCGCCTGTTCACCTCCAAGATCTCCGATTCCGTGATCGAGGGCGTGCAGATGGCCACCGACAAGCAGTACGCAGACATCGCCGGTATTGCCGGGCTCGCACCCGGCTCCGAGATCAACGAGTCCACCTTCGCCAATGGCACTCTCGAATCCGGTGCCGACGAAGCTGCTGTCGCGCCTGACGCCCCGGTACCTGAGGCTGAGCCCCAGGCTGCGGCAGCGGCCCCGGACGAAACCCAGGACGAAGTCGTCGATCTGGAGTCCGCCCTCGGCGGCGGCATCCGCAAGGCCCCGGCCGGCGTCGGCGCCATCACCGAACCCGAAGCCGTCGAGGGGTCCGTCTAGCCAGCCGTCATTGACTCGGACAACGAGGGCGTGGTCCGGTTTCCGGTGCCACGCTCTTGGTGCGTAAGGATCAAGAACAACCGCGCCAGACAAGCGCAACAGAAGGGTGAGTCCAGTGTCAGAAGCTTCCGTAAAGATTCCGTCCAGCCTGGTCAAAGAGCTCCGCGAAAAGTCCGGAGCTCCCATGGGCGACTGCCTCAAGAGCCTGCAGGAGGCCAAAGGCGACATGGATGCCGCCTTCGTCATTCTGCGCAAGCGCGGCATGGCCTCGGCCGCCAAGAAAGCCAGCCGCGGCACCAATGAGGGAGCTGTCGGCACCTATATCCATGCCGGCGGCAAAATCGGCGTGCTTGTCGAGGTCAACTGCGAGTCGGATTTCGTCGCCCGCACCCCTGACTTCCAGGACCTGCTCAAAGACATCGCCATGCACATCGCCGCGACCGACCCGCGCTACATCCGGCGCGAAGACGTGACCGCGGTCGACCTCGCCCGCGAAAAGGACATCTATCGCGCCCAGGCTGCCGAGACCGGCAAGCCCGCGCCCGTCATCGAGAAGATCGTTGAAGGCAAGATGACCAAGTTCTTCGAGGAGTTCTGCCTGCTCGAGCAGCCCTTCATCAAGGAGCAGTCCCTCTCCATCCAGGAGATGATCGCGCAGAAGGTCGGCAAGCTCGGCGAGAACATCACCGTTCGCCGCTTTGCCCGCTTCAAGGTCGGCGACCCTACCTGGACCGTCGCCCAGGTTCGCGCGGAAGACATGCCGTCCGCGACGGAGTAGCTCCTCAAGGCACAAGGAAGCCCGGCTCAAAAACAGCCGGGCTTTCTTGTGCCTGAAATACAAAAACCCCCTGCGCGGGAGGCGGTCACTTCGTGACGTGTGCTCGTTTGTTGGCAACCGTGGTCTTGGTGGCCCTCCCGTTGGTCGGGTTCAGCAGTCTTGATCCCGAGCATCGCGAGGGTCACAGAAGTTCGCACCCCCACATAGACGCCAGCCCCACCACAGGTGGCGCCAACCGCACAGGCCGCCTTCCAGCATCTTAGCCACCATGGCCGCCATCCTCCGCGCCGCGTTTGGCTACTTCTTTCTCGTTTTCATGATCCGCATCGTCGGCCGCCGCCCCGGCAAGCAGATGAACCCGTTCGAGTTCGTCCTTATTTTTTTTATCGGCGGCCTCACTCTCACCTTCACGGTAGCCGACGACCGCTCGCTCTCAAACGCCTTCCTTCAGATCGTCACCCTCGCCCTCTCGCATCAGCTGCTCGTCCTGCTCCGCCAGCGCTTTAGCCGCATCGCCCGCCTGCTCGACGGCACGCCCCTCGTGCTCCTTGAGCATGGCAAATGGCGGGGCGAAACCATGCGCAAAATGCTCATCGGCGAAGACGACGTCATGTCCGCCGCGCGCGACAAGGGTATCTCCTCGCTTGAAGCTATCGAGTACGCGGTACTCGAGCGCAATGGCGAAATCACCATCTTCGCCACAGGCCAGTAAAGCCGTCGAGCGAGAAAGAGGAAGTAAAGCTCATGGGAAATCCAGCCTCCCCGCCCACGTCCCCCGTGCATGATTCCGTCGCCAAGGTCGGCAACGAGGTTGCTGTCGGCGAAGACCTGGAGTTCCAGCGTCGCTGGTGGCGTTTTGAGAAAGCCGCCTGGATGTTCTTCGGCTTCATCGTGCTGCTTGATCTCGCCGGCGTCTTTGGCCGCGGGCCCCTCGCCAATGCTCACAAGCAGTCCGCCGACGGCGCCCTGACCGTCCACTACGAGCGCGTCCAGCGCTTCAGCACCCCATCGATCCTCACCCTCCAGTTCGGCCCCGGCGCTGTCCACAACGGCGCCATTCAGCTGTGGGCCGGCGAGTCCATCGTCGACACGCTGGGCAACCAGCGCATCATCCCCCAGCCCTCTACGTCATCGACCACCGACGGTGGCATCGCCTACACCTTTCCCTCCGGCCCACACCCCACCTCGGTCGAGTTCGCCCTCCAGCCCGCCAAACCCGGCTTCTACCACTTCACCATCCGCCTTATTCCCGCCGGAAACCCGTCGCAGCCCATGGATTCCATCACGGCGGGCGTCTTCGTCATGCCGTAAGGCATTGCTTCCGCGGCATGCACTGCAGTGACTCGCGGCCGGTGGCTTCGGCCACATCCGGGGGGCGAAGATGCTCTAGCTTGCCCACCAAAACCGCTGCCACCTTGACTGCGATAAGCATCTGCTTTTCTCAACCCGGCAAAGGTCCCCATGTACACCATCGTCCATGCCATCTTCGGCTACTTCTTCCTGCTATTCGTGGTCCGCGTCTTATCCCGGCGACCCGGCGGCCAGCTCACCCCGTTCGAGTTCGTCATCGTTTTCCTTATCGGCGGCCTCATCATCCTGGCCACCGTCGGTGACGATAAGTCCATCACGAACTGCGTCTGCGCCATCATCGCCATCGGGCTCATGCACCGGCTCACCGCCAGGCTCCGCGCCGGCTTCTCCCGACTCGGCACCGCGATCGACGGCGTGCCGCTGGTGCTCTTGAAAAAAGGCAAATGGCAGCTTGAAACCATGCACGGCATGCGCCTCGCCCATGAAGACGTCATGGCCGTCGCCCGCACCAAGGGAGTCCGCAACCTCGCCGACATCAAGTACGCCATCCTCGAGCGCGTCGGTACCATTTCCATCATTAAGGAAGACGGGGACCCTTCCACCGGCGACCCTCCGGCGGAGGCCACACAGAAGTCCCCGGCAGTCGCGGAGTAACAGCATTCTCAGAGAAAGCCGATCCTGGCAGGACGCCAGGTGCCTCGACTTCAACACTTGGGAATCGGGCAACGCATGGCGAGGCCCCTGGCAAAGCACAGGTACAAAAACGCCTCGCAAACCGGGCGGAGCCAGTGAGGCAGGGCCTGAAACAGCGAGCCGCTGGCAGCCCCATCGCCTCTGTGCTACACTCCCGGCCATGCCTCTTATCATCATTCTCGTCATCCTTCTTCTGCTCTTCGGCGGCGGCGGTTACGCCATGGGTCCGGGCGTCGGCTACTACGGCGGCGGCGGTATCAGCCTTATCCTGCTCGTGGTTGTCCTGTACCTGCTGCTCGGCCGGGGCCGCAGCCGGCTCTAGCTCGTCGGCAATTGCCAACTTGACGCTCTCGTGCCTCGCTTGCAAGAGGGGGCATCTGGGCGGTCACGTTTTCGCTTAAGGCAGTCTGCGCTGTCCGCCCATACAGCGGGCATACCCCGTGAACCAAAGATCACTCCGCCCGGAGACCTCCTAGAGCCCGGAATCCAGCGGTAGAGCTCGCGCCATCCAACCCAAATGCCCGAGCGCACCATTGAAACCACTATCCCCGCCCGCCTCGACCGCCTCCCCTGGTCGCGGTGGCACCTGCGCATAGTCATCGCCCTCGGCACCTCCTGGCTGCTCGACGGCCTCCAGGTCACCCTTGCCGGCTCGCTCGCCGGCATTCTTGAAGACAAGCGGGGCCTGGCCCTCACCGCACCGCAGGTCACCGCCGGCGCCACCACTTATCTCGCCGGAGCCGTCCTCGGCGCGCTCTTCTTCGGCTACCTGACGGATCGCCTCGGCCGACGCAAGCTCTTCCTCGTCACCCTCGCCACGTACTCCGTCGCCACCCTGCTCACCGCTGTGTCCTGGAACTTCGCGTCCTTCGCCCTCTTCCGCGCCTTCACCGGGTTTGGCATCGGGGGTGAGTATGCGGCCATCAACTCGGCTGTCGACGAGCTCATCCCCGGCAAGGTTCGCGGGACGGTGGACCTGCTGGTCAACGCTACCTTCTGGCTCGGCGCCATCGTGGGCTCGCTGGCATCATTCGGGCTGCTTGCCGGTCTTATCCCCCAGCACATCGGCTGGCGGCTCGCCTTTTCGACCGCCGCCATCCTCGGCATCGGGGTTCTCTTCCTGCGGCTCGCCGTGCCGGAGAGCCCCCGCTGGCTCATGCTACGCGGGCACGAAGAGCAGGCCGGCAGGATCGTCGCCGAGATCGAAAAGAAGGTCGTGGCCAGCACGAAAAAGCCGTTGCCGGAGCCAGAAGGCCAACCCCTCAAGCTGGCGGTCCGCGACCATACCCCGCTCGGCGAAGTCTTCAAGACCATGCTGGGCGACAACCGCATGCGCTCGCTGCTCGCGCTGGTCCTCATGGTCGGCCAGAGTTTTTTCTTTAACTCCGTCTTTTTCACCTACGGCCTCATCGTCAAGCGCTTCTACCATGTCAGCGACCAGCGCCTCCCGCTCCACCTGCTGCCCTTTGCTATCGGCAGCTTTTTCGGCCCCATGCTACTTGGCCCGCTGTTTGACCGGTGGGGCCGCAAGCCGATGATCGCCGCGACCTACGGCATCTCCGGCCTGCTGCTGCTCGCGACTATCTACCCGTTCGTGCACGGCCTGCTGTCGGCCCGCGCGCTCGACCTCTGCTTCAGCGCCATTTTCTTCGTGGCGTCTTCAGCGGCCAGCGCCGCCTACCTCACGGTAAGCGAAATCTTCCCGCTCGAAATCCGGGCTTTCGCCATCGCTATCTTCTACGCTCTCGGCACCCTGGCCGGCGGCGTGGCCGCGCCGCTGTTCTTCGGCGAGCTCATCGCCTCCGGCTCCCGCATCCACGTCGCCTGGGGCTACGTACTCGGCGCGACCCTTATGCTGGCCGGCGCTGTGGCCGAGCTGCTCATTGGGGTCGAAGCCGCCGGGCAGTCTCTCGAAACGGTCTCGAAACCTTTGCAAAGCCGCTAGAGCTAAAGGAAGCGCGGCGCGTCGAGATCGAAGTAGACCCGGTAGGGAGCGCGCTCCTTGACCGCGTACAGGGGGCGGAACCTGCCGGTGTCCTGCTCGTGCTGGACCGGATCGTTGACCTTGAAGACCAAATCGGGCTCGACGCGGGTCAGGCGAGTGGAGACATCCTCGGTTGGCCCGAGACCGAGCGGGTGAGTAAACTCCGCATCCTGCGCGAGCAGCACGGGGCCGTACTTGACCGCGGCGCGGCGGGGGTGCTCGGCGTCCACGGGAACGATGTAAAGGGGCATATCGAGAGTCAGAATGAGGGTGTCGCCGGGGCGCCAGGTGCGGCGCACCTCGGCCCACTCGCCGGGCCGGGCCGCGACCGGAACCGCTGCGCCGCCGACGCTGAGCTGGAAGCCGCGTGCCCAGGCCGGCACCCGCAGCTTGATCGCGAAGGCGGTGGGCTTGTTGGTTGTTACGTTAAAGTTGACCGAGCCCTCCTGCGGGAACGTCGTCTCCTGGCGGATGGTGACGGTCTGGCCGTGGCGGTTCCAGGCGAGCTGCGAGGGCACGAAGAGGTTGACGTACAGGTCGTCGTCATCGTGCAGGTAGATCACGTCGTGATAGTCGGCGACGGTCTGGATGTAGGTGCCGGAGCAGCAGGGCCACTGGTCCCAGTAGTAGAGCTTGGTGGCGGTGCCCAGGCGGTAGTCGGCGTAGTAAAAGGCGGTGCCGTCGGGCTGCACGGGCAGCGTGGCGCTGATGCCGTTGTAAAGCAGGGTCTCGATCCACTCGCCGTAGTGGGCCTCGCCGGTGTAGGTGAGCAGGTACTTGGAGAGCTTGAAGCCGGCCCAGGAGCCGCAGGGGACCTCGGCCGTGTCAGAGCGCCACTCGAGCGCGCGGCCCAAAGTGCCGTCGGCGGGGACGCTCCACTCACCGGGGCCGTAGCCTCCGCTGGCATACGCCTGCACCTGGGTGGCATAGATGTAGGCGTTGCGCAGGATGCGGAGCCAGCGCGGGTCGCCGGTAACGGCGTAGGCCATGGCCACGCCGCAGAAAGTATTGATGTGGCTGTAGGAGTGCAGAAAGGCTGCGCCGGGAGGGCGGCTGCTGGTCTCGAACTGGTTCCAGTAGCTGGTGTACTGCCACAGGTCGCCGAAGTCGCGGAAAGCCGGATTGCCGGAGGCCAGGTAGGCGCGGTAGCTGTTCTCAGGCAGGGTGTACCACTCGAGCGTGCCGTGGGGCCTGCGTCCGTCGCGATCCATCGGGGTCGCCGGGCTGCGCGAGCGATCGAAGGAGCGGGAGGCCCAGTCGGTGATGCGCGCCAGCAGCACCAGCGCCTGCGGGTAGTCGGCGTAGAGGGCGAGATCGACCAGGCCGCAGCAGGTCTTCTCCCAGGCATAGGTGGCCATGCGGCAGTTGCCGTCGGGTCCCACCGTCTTGCCCCACTCTTCAACGAGCGTGATGGCCTTCTGGCGCAGTGCCGCGTCATCGGTCGCGCAGCTGAGACGGGCCATGCCGCTGATCCACTGGCCGAAGGTGGCGCTGGAGTTTTTGCGTGACCAGCCCTTGAGGTCATTACCCGGCGCGGGCAGGCCGGCTTCGCGGCGGAAACCCTTCAGGATGTCATCGTTCGACAGGTTGAAGTAGAGCTCGCGCGTGGCGTGGACCTGGTCGGCGAGGCGGCTGGGCAGCAGCGTGACGCCGCGGTAATCGAAGGTTTTGAGCCGGCTGTGGCCGCGTGCCAGCGGCGGGTTTGGACCAGGTTGCGAGTGCGCCGTTGCCCGCACCAGGGAGAAGGCAGCCGCGCCGGCCAGCAGTTCACGACGGTTCATGGATAGATTTTAGTCTGCTGTTGCGTGGCGATGCCCCTCCCACGCTGCGGGGCGCCGTAGCGTGGACCAGAGCAAGGCTGGCCATGCAGCCCGTTGACGGTTGTGGCGGCTTACCGGCGGAAGGCGCGCGCAAGCTGCGCGGCGCGGTCGACGATCTCGCCGGCGGGGTACATGGTCGGGAGGCCGACGATTCCCTTCTGCAGGTCGATCACGATCAGAGCGGCGGTGGCGTCGAGGGTTGTGAGGGCATGGTGCTCCTTTCAGGTTGTGGCGGATCGCGCCCGGCTCTACCTGGGTGCTTCCGTGGTGTGCTTCTTTGCAAAGTGCACGCTGACCATAATGCTGAGGGCAGCGATGCCTGCGAAGAAGAGGGCGAGGGTCGCGTTGTCTCCGACAGAGACTTTGCCTGCGCGGAACAGGAAGCAGGCGACGAGCCCGTTGAGCAGCGCCCAGAGGACGTTCACTATTGGCGAGGACAAGCCTTTGCCGGGTGGGTTTGCGAAGGGTGTCGGGAAGGGGTTGCCGGAGACGCCCTGGACGAAGTGTGGCACGGCGTTGGCGAGAAACGCGCCGGCGAAGAAGGAAGCTAGGTAGGTGTGCCAGTTCACGGTGAGGTCCTTTCGATAGAGTGCGCGAAGAGCTGGAAGTTGCGGTTGCGCAGGGCTCGCCAGGCATGCGGTACACCGGCACAGGCGGGGGGAGTGCTCACAGATCCACCAGGCGCTTGATGATTTCGCCGGCTGCGAAGAGGGTTGCCTGTTCCTGCTTGTCGAGCTGGGCGATGGCCTGCGCCAGCCAGATCTGCTTGGCATCCTTGACGCTCCTGCGCAGCGCTTGACCCCGGGCGGTGAGTTTGAGATGCATCTGGCGCCCGTCGGACGGATGCGGCTTGCGCTCGACCAGGCCCATCTCCTCAAGCGACGCGATGGTGGTTCCCATGGATTGAGGCCTCATGCCTTCGGCGCGCGCCAGCTCGGCGGTGGTTGCGGGCCCCTCTTTGGCGAGGCGCGCCATGACGGCGCCCTCGGTGAGAGAAAGCTCATGCGAGGCGCCGGCCGCGCGCACGCGGCGCACCAGCAGCCCGATGGCCTGGATAAAGTCGATGACGGCGATCTCACTGGGCTTTCGCGGCATGACGGGTTCATCGTAAACAAACAGTAGGTTAGCTTGCAAGTTTGTCTTGGCAGTTTGCCTGTTTATTTACAAAAAAGCTGGAGCAGTTCCGTGAGTCATTAAAATTGCGCACTCGCCGAATCGGTTTGACGCGCGAGGCGGGACCTGTCCGGGCACGGCGCTTTGTGGAAATGCAAACCAATTGCAGAACCCGATCGGTCAATCGAGCATCTACAGAGGTAATTCGATGGGCAGTTCGGCCCCAGGACGCATGCCCGACGCGCTCCCCGATGCGCTCTCGGAACAAGTCTGTTGCACAGGACGTCCGGTCCGCGAATTTTGTGTCGCGGCTGCATTCCGATCGACCTTGAGGGACGAATGTTCGCAGTGCGTGCGCTTCGTCCTTGCAGTTCCCAGGCATCTACACGGGTTGCAGTTGAAGCGGCCCGTTGTTGCTGGGATTGGCAACGCACCGAGCACCGTACTCAACAAAGCCAAAGCGGGTCGTGCTGCGCAAGACAGCAGCCGCAAGGATCACCGGAACCGCGGAGAGCAGCGATGCCTGCACTTGTGACCGATCTGCTTCAGTCCATCGCCGCCCAGCCCCGGCAGGACGCGGCGCGCACCTTTCCGCCGCTGGGACCCAACCTGAAAGCACTGATGATCTGGCCGAAATTTCCGCCCTCGTTCTGGGGGTTTGAAGGCGTGCTGGAGATCATTCCCGAGCGCTCGATAATGCCGCCGCTGGGGCTGGTAACGGTGGCCGCGCTGTGTCCGCCGACGTGGCAGCTTCGCCTGCTGGACCTCTCCTTTGATGAGCTGCGGGACGAGGACCTGCTGGGGGTCGACCTGGTGATGGTGAGCGCGATGCATGCGCAGCGGCTGGACACGCTCGCGGTGCTGGAGCGTGCGCGATCGCTCGGCCGCAGAACCTTTATCGGGGGCCCATGGGCCAGCAGCGAACCGGAGTTCCTCCTGACCAAAGCAGATCACGTGATGGTGGGCGAGGCGGAGGAGGTGTTTGCCGGCATCGCAGGAGCTCTCGAAAACGGCACGGCGCATGCGCTGTACCGGGTGATCGACAAGCCTGCTTTGACGGCCAGCCCGGTGCCGCGTTTCGACCTGCTCACGATGAGCAACTACACCTCAATGCCGGTGCAGTTCTCGCGCGGCTGCCCGTTTCAGTGCGAGTTCTGCGACATCATCACGATCTACGGGAGGAAGCCGCGGGCGAAGACGCCGGCGCAGATGATTGCCGAGCTGGAGACGCTGCAAAGGCTGGGCTGGCGCAATGAAGTGTTCATCGTGGATGACAACTTCATCGGCAACAGCAAGCTGGCGCTGCAGCTGACGCGGGAGCTGGCCGAGTGGCAGAAACAGAACAAGCAGCCCGTCTCGTTCTACACAGAGGCGTCGATCGACCTGGCGGACCGGCCTGAGCTGCTGGCGTCGATGGTCGAGGCGAACTTCATGTATGTGTTCATCGGGATCGAGACCCCTTCGGCGGAAGCGCTGAAGGGGTCGTCGAAGTTCCAGAACCTGCGCGGCGACCTGGTGACCAACATCAACAAGATCAGGGAGAGCGGGCTGTGGGTGCTGGCCGGCTTCATCGTCGGATTCGACTCGGACGATGAGACGATCTTTGAGCGGCAGCTGCAGTTCATCGACAAGACAGCGATCACTTGGGCGATGGCGGGGGTGCTGCAGGCGCCGCCGACGACGGCGCTGTTCGACCGGATGAAACGCGAAGGCCGGCTGATCGAGGATAGTAACGCGACCTCAAACTTCAGCCCGCCCAACTTTCGGACCGTAATGAAGCTGCCGGCGCTGCTGCAGGGATTGAGCGGCCTGCTGGCCAACCTGTACACCCCGGACGCATACTTCGGACGCGCATTTCGTTCGATCGAGTCGTGGCAGCCAAGGGCTACGCAGCGGCCGCCGGAGCTGCCGATGGGGTATAACCTGCGGGTGCTTGCCGCGTCGCTGTGGCAGCAGGGGGTGCGCTCCGAGTACCGGCTCGCCTACTGGCGGTTCCTGCTGCTGGTGCTGCGCAAATGGGGGCGGCAACCGGCGAAGGTCTGGATGGGGTTCATGGTGCTGCTGGCTGCGAACCATTTCGTGAAGTATGCGCAGGAGGTTGCGGAGGAGCTGGACCAGCACTGCCGCGAGCTGGCGACTGAAGGCGCGGCAGTGTCGATGCTTGCCGAGCCCTCGATGATGACGGAGTTCCCGGCTGCCGATGCGGGGCTAATGTATCGGGAAAGCGCGGCCGGCGCTAGTAGGTCGCGGCTGTAGGTAGATAGTAGCTAGAGATACAACCTATGGCTAACATCAGCTGGCTGTGATGTCTAAGAAGCTATTGACATAATCTCGGGCGCGTTTGGACACGTAAATTATAGAAAAGCAGATCCTTCGCTACGCTCAGGATGACATTACTTATGCTGGGGATTTAGAGACAGGGCATTCGCTGTAATAAACGCGATGATAGAAACAGTTATAGATGACAACAACCCTGCTTTCCTTTAGAACGTCAGGGCTCTCGCGCCGCGCGCGCGGCTGCCTGGTCCCGCGCTTCCATCCAGCCGCGCAGGATCACAACTGCGGCAACCTGGTCGATGATTGCCTTGCGATCGCGGCGGTCGTGGCCGGCCTCGTCCAGGATTTCGTGGGCCGCGACCGTGCTGAGACGCTCGTCCCACAGGTGCACGGGCAGGCCTGAGCGCTGACGCAGCAGCTCCGCGAACGCCTGCACCTTGGCCGCCCAGGGACTGACATCGCCGGACATATGGAGCGGGTTGCCGACGATGACAGCGGCGACCTCATGCCTGCGGATCAGGCGCAGCAGGCTGCGCAGATCCTCTCCGCGGCTCTTGCGCCAGACCGTGAGCACCGGCTGCGCAGTGTAGCCCAGCGGATCCGTGACGGCTACGCCGATGCGCAGCTTGCCGACGTCGAGGGCCATGATTCGATCAGGCATAGGTCGAGTGTACTTTCGGCGGCCCAGGTTTGGTGCTACGGTTCGCGGCTGTTCTGTCGAACGGGACTGAGACTTCCGCAGGCTGGCAGAGGAGCAGCGTCGATCGCGGCAAGAGGGGATGGATCTCAGGCTGCCGGGAGACCTGTCGACCTGAGGGGTACTTACGAAAGTGTGTCCCGGAAGTAAGACAGTACAACGATTTCACTCGCCCGTTGTGGCCGGTTCGGGTACATACAACATGTGCGTTTCGCTCGAGCTGTTCGCCAATGTCTGAGATTCGTCTGTGTCCTGCAGCTCGCGACGCTTCTGCTTCCGGCTGCGGCGGGGTACGCGCAGGCTCCGGCTGGAGCTCCGGCCGTAAAGGCCGGCGTGGTGCAGCCGGGCGCACCGGCAGCGAAGGCCGCGAAGAAACCCGGCAGCCCCGACTACAGCAACGAGCCGCTGGTGGTGGAGCACAGTGCGACCATTTACGACTACCGCGCGGATGGCACGGGCGAGCGAACGATGCGGACGGTTCTGCATCTGCAGTCGGACGCCGCGGTGCGGCAGTTCGGCGTGGTGTCGTTTGCATACGCCGCGGATAGTGAATCGATCGAGCTGCACTATGTGCGCGTGCGCAAGCCCGATGGAACCGTGGTGGCGACGGAGGCCTCAGCTGCGCAGGACCAGCCGGCGGAGGTGACCCGGCAGGCGCCGCTCTACAGCGACCAGCGCCAGCTGCAGGTGCCGGTGCGGTCGCTTGCGGTTGGCGACCGGCTGGAGTACGAAGCCGTGGTGCACATGCGCAAAGCCGAGGCGCCGGGCGCGTTCTGGGGCGCGCTTTACTTCGAGCCCAGGGCCGTTTCGCTCGACGAGCGGATCGAGCTGCGGTATCCCTCCTCGGTCAAAGTGACCGTGCTGAGCCCGGAGAACAAGCCCGTGCAGAGCATGGAAGACGGCAAGGCTGTGTACCGCTGGCAGAAGGAGCAGACCAGGCCGACGGTTGCGCCGCCGGGCGGCGCAGCGCCTGCGGGTGACGAGAAGGCCAGCCCGAAACAGATTCCGGATGTGGCCTGGACTACTTTTAAGAGCTGGGCCGGGGTGGGCGAGTGGTACCGCACGCTGGCCGCGGACCGTGCGGCGCCCGATGCGGGCCTGCGGGCGAAGTCGGCTGCGTTGACCCAGGGGGCGGCCAGCGACGACGAGAAGATCGACCGCATTTACAGTTTTGTTTCCATGCAGATCCGGTACATCGGCGTCGATTTCGGGGTCGGCCGCTTCCAGCCGCACACCGCCGCCGAGGTGCTGGCAAACGGCTATGGCGACTGCAAGGACAAGCACACGCTGCTGGCGGCGCTGCTGGCCGCGGCCGGGTTTCGCGCAGACCCGGTGCTGATCGGCGAAGGCATCCACATGGATAAGGACCTGCCTGCGCCCAACTCGTTTAACCATGTGATTACGGTAGTGGAGCGGGCAGGCGGCAAGCGCCTTTGGCTGGACGCGACCGCGGAGGTGGCGCCCCCGGGCATGCTGGTCGCGGCGCTGCGCGACGAGGACGCGCTGCTGATTGTGCCGACGGACGCGGGCGAGCCGCTGCTGACGAAGACGCCGGCGGTCCCGCCATTTGAGGCGTTCGATCACTATGAGGCGCGCGGCACGCTGACCCGCGAGGGCAAGCTGAACGCACACTTCGACGTAACGATGCGCGGCGACCTGGAGCTGCTGATGCGAGCCGCGCTATTTGCAAGCGGCCGCGGGCAGTGGCTGCAGATCGGGCAGGGACTTTCGGGCGGCATGGGCTTCGGCGGCACGGTAAGCGGCTTTACGGCGAACAGCGTGGATGCGCCCGGGCAGCCGCTGAGCTTTGCCTACGACTATGAGCGGGAAGACTACGGGGACTGGGCCAACCACCGCATTCTCGCACTGCTGCCCGGGTCGCTCTTCGCGGAAACGCCGCTGACGAAGCAGCCGGATACGCCGATCGAGCTGGGCGCGCCCCGGCTGGAAACGGCGCGGTCGACCATCACACTGCCCGAGGGCTTTACCGTGCCGGCGCTGCCGGGCGGCGTGCACGCGCAGTCGAGTTTCGGCAGCTTCGAGCTGACCTATACGCTGCATCCATCCGGGAAAAACACAGAGCTGGTAACGGAGGCGCGGCTCGAGATCAAGTCGGCGAGCCTGCCTGCCTCGGGATGGATGGAGTTTTCCGAGTTCGCCAAGACGGTCACGGCGAACGGCGTCTTTATCGAGCTGGCCGAGAACCAGCCAGCGACGCCGGGCGGCAAGCCAGGGGCGGCTACCCTGGCGGCAATTCCAGCGCCGGCCGCGACTGCGGACAGCTCATCGGCCGGGCTGGAATTCACCACCGATACCCGAGCTCAGCAGCTGCTGCAGCAGGCCGCCGCCGCGCTGAAGACCGGCGATACCGCTACAGCGCAGACCAAAATCGATCAGGCGCGTGGGATTAATCCGAAGCAGCCGGGATTGCTGCTGATCACAGCCACTCTGGCGGCGAACCACAACCAGTTCAAAGACGCGGAGGACGAGATCGGGCAGGAGTTGAAGCTGTATCCCGGAGAACGTCCCGCTGCGCTGCCCATCCTGCTATGGATGCAGGTGCGGCAGCAGCATCGCGGCGAGGCCATCGCGACGCTGGAGGAGCTGCGCAAGCTGAAGCCGGGCGAGGTGGCGCTAACGCGGCAGGAGGCTGCTCTGCTCACCGAGGAGAAGCGGCATGAGGAGGCGGTTTCTCTGCTGGAAGGGGTCGCGCTGCGCAACCCGTCAGACAAGCTGACGATGCTCTCGCTGGGGCGCGCGCAGCTGGCTGCGGGTCGCAGCCGGGAGGCGGCCATCACGCTGGAAGCGGCGCTGGAGGGCACGGACGACCCCCTGGTGCTGAACGATGCCGCCTACGAGCTGGCCGACCACAATGTGGACCTGCCGCTCGCGAGCAAGAACGCCCAGCGCGCGCTGGAGCTGCTGAGCGCGAAGAGCAATACGCTGGAAGCGGGCAACGTGGGAGAGCAGGATATTGGGCAGCAGCGCCTGATGGCGGATGCCTGGGACACGATGGGCTGGATCGATTACCTGCAGGGCAACACTGCGGACGCGGAGCCGCTACTGCGCGCGGCGTGGATCAGCTCGCAGCACCCCGAGGTGGGCTACCACTTGGGCATGCTGTACGAGAAAGAGGGCAAGCGACAGCAGGCGCTTGAGGTGTATGAGCTGGGTGCGGCGGCAGGCGCTGGAAGCGCTGGTTTTCGGCGCAGGGATGAGCTGAGAGCCCGCGAGGACGCGCTGACCGGCCAGGGTTTGCACGCGAGCTTTGCAGGCAATGCCGGAGGCATGCTGGGGCGGCAGCGCTCGCTGCGACTGGGCGCCGCCGGCAAACAGCAAGGCAGTGCCGACTTTCTCGTGCTGGCCACCGCGAACACGCTGGATGTGCAGTTTCTCGAGGGCGATGCTTCGCTCAAAGAGCAGCGGGTGAAGATCGCCGACGCGTTGACGAAAGACCGATCGGTGATCCCGCTGCCTGCCGGCTCCGGGTCGAAGCTGCTGCGGCGGGGAACGCTTTTCTGCTCGAGCGCGACCGGGGTGTGCGAGTTTACGGTGTTTCTGCTGCAGGACACACACCTGCCGGCAGTGGCAGCTCCCCAGGAAACAGCGCAGGTCCACTGAGGCCTGGGCTGCGTTTATTTTTGCAGGCGCGTTGCTTTCTGAGCGGCCCACTCGGCAAACATGCGCGGGCCGATCTCGATCAGGCGCGGATGCATGTTAAAGACCGCAACCTGATCCCAGGGGCGGTCGTCGCGCGTTCGGAAACCGCGCTCGTTCAGGGCGCTGACGACGTGCGAGTAGGAGAAGTCCTGGACCAGCAACCGCATCATCAGGGTAAGGGCCTCGTTTTCCTTCGGGTTGGCCTCCAGGCGCGTGCAGTCGTCAGAGAGGCGCAGGCCGTAGGGTATTTCTTCGTCGTAGGCTCCCAGGCTGGGGGCTTCGTTGTCCGGCAGTTCGCGCCGCCACTCCAGTGACACCAATTGCCATCCCGCGGCTGTCCGCTGCTGCATGATGGCAGGACTGAATGGCTCTGAAACAACATCCCTGATCCGCTCAAAATGTGCCATGGCGCTCCTCCGTAGGAAGTTGACTGCAATCGGATCGCCATTTGAGGAAACGAAAAAAGTGAAGGAAGAGTGGCCCTGGGCGGGATGAGGGAGGGTAAGAGCGCGCCGGGGGCGTCCGGGTCTGGACACACGCCGTCCGGTTGTGGACAGCCGTTTTCTGATGGGCAGAGAGCGCCACTTGCGCGGCGGCCTGGCATGCAGGGGTGCTCGCGCCTCGAATAGAAGAGTGATGGCCGGTTGTGTCGCGATGTTCTTCCAGCCCGCGGTCAGGCCTGTCGCGGAACGGGAGCTGCAGCGAGGGAGGATTTGCGTTCCGTGGCTCCTTCGACGGTGGCGGGAAGCCGGAACGCCGCGACAACCAGGAGAGCATGGAAGGCGCTGAGCAAAAGAAATGCCGCAGCGAAGGGGCTGAACAGTGTCGCGTGCAGCGGAGCAGACCGGAGCTTCCAGGCCAGGAATGTCGCAAAGAGGGTCGTCAAAGTGGGGCCGCCGAGGCGCTGCACGATGTTGAGAGCGGTTGTCGCCATGGGCAGGTCCTGGCGCCTGACCGAGCCATAGGCAGCCGAGATGGAAGGAACGCCGATAGCGCTGAGACCCGCACCCCGGATGAAAAGCGCGAACGCGAGCACCCCAAGATGGAGACCGCGGGCCGCCAGATACACAAAGGGCAGCGTGCCGATGAGTGCGAAGAGAGCACCGGCAACGGCTGGTTTGCGAATGCCGAAACGTTTGGTAAGCGAGCCGATCAGCGGGAAGGTGCACATCATGCCAAGCCCGAGAGGAGCGAGCAGCCAGCCGGTGGCGCTGGGGGAGCGGCCGCAGGCGCGGATCAGGAAGATCGGGACAAGCATCTGGCCGGCGAAGGAGATTCCGTTCGAGAGGAAGTTGACGGTTACGGAAGCCGAGAAGACCTTGCCGCGGAAGAGGCGGAGGTCGATGAGCGAACGATCTCCCTTGCGTTTCGCTGTCCAGAAGAAGGCCGCGAGCAGGGCGCAGGCGGCGACGAGGGTGGCAAGGCCGGCGCGGTCGCCCAGGTGATCGGAGCCATAGAGGAAGAGCACCAGCCCGGGAGAAAGCAGGGCGAATCCAGTGAGATCGAGCAGGCGTGGCCGCGTCTCCTCTCGGTCGCCTGGCAGAAAGAGAACAGCCAGGAGGAAAGCCAGTGCGCCAACGGGGAGATTGACGAGGAAGAGCCAGCGCCAGGACGCGTACTGCAGGATGGCTCCGGCGAGGACGGGGCCCAGCACGGGCGCGAGCACGACTGGCATCGCGGCGAAACCCAGGATGCGGGCCATGTGCCTGCCCGCGGCGCGCGCCATCATCATCTGCGCCATGGGAGCCAGCAGGCCGCCGCTCATGCCTTGCAGGACGCGGAATGCGATGAGAGAACGTGCAGACCAGGACAACCCGCACAGTGCTGAGGAGAGCGTGAAGGCCGAGAAGCACCAGAGGTACAGGGCCTTGGCGCCGATGCGGTCGACCAGCCAGCCGTTGAGCGGCAGCATGAGGGTGAGCGCCAGGAGATAGCCGCTCGTGACCCACTGGATAACGGAAAGGCTGGTGTGCAGCTCGGTGGCGAGACTGGATAGAGACACATTGACGACGGTGGCGTCGAGCTGCGAAAGGAACGAGCCAACGGTCGCAACAGAGGCGATCTTCCAGACAGTGGGGCTGATTTTTTCAGTTTCACTGGAGGGGTCTTGCGGCATGGTCGGCTTCCCCTTGAAAGGCCTGGTGAGTGTGTGAGGAACGGAGACGTGTTCTGCAGAGCGTGCGGCAGACCAGAGTCTCTAGTCGAGGAAGCGCGAGAGAAGCTGGACGGCGCGGGCCAGTTCCGCCTGCTCTGCAGCGTTGAAGTTGCCCTGGATGGCGCGAAACAGCCAGTCCTCGCGAGCCGAGCGGCCGGTCAGCAGCATCTTTCGGCAGGCGGGGGTGAGGGAGAGAAGGGTCTGGCGGCCGTCGCCGGGGTCGGGCGCGCCGGCCACCAGGTTTCTGGATTGAAGCGCAGCGATGGTTGCACCCATTGACTGCGGACGCACTCCTTCATTGCGAGCGAGGGTCGATATGGTGGCGGGACCTTCCCGTTCCAGCAGCGCCAGCACTACTTTTTCCGATGACGTCAGATCGCTGGAGCCGGTTTCGCTGCGCAGACGGCGGCTCAGCTTGCCGAGAACCAGGCGCAGCTCCGCGGCCAGAGTGGAAGCGCTCCCTGCATGTCGCTTGTCTGAATTGCTCACAACACATGTATCGCATATAGAAAGGCTAACTGTAAAGTCTGGCTGTGCTCTTTTGTCTCCCCGGGCGCCTCCTCGTTTGTGGCTTGCGCAGGTGCGTTCTCCTGTATGGTGCGCCTGCAGTCTGCGCTGGGCTGGACGCGTTGCGCAGAACGCTGTTCGCGGGAGACTGAATGCTCTACTCTTGCGTGTAAGCCGCGCCCGGCTGCATGGCGCGGCCTGGTAGCGCTACTGCTTTTCAGGGATTTGGAGCGAGTATGGAGAGCTTTTCTCAGGATTTGCGGTATGCGCTGCGGCAGCTGTGGGCGGCGCGGGGGCTGACGGCGCTGGCGGTGCTGACGCTTGCGCTCGGCATCGGCGTCAACACTGCGCTGTTTACGGTGATGGACAGCGTGCTGCTGCGGCCGCTGCCGTATGCGCATGCGGACCGGCTCACCTACATCGGGCCGCGCGAGGATGTGCCTTCGTTTTCGTCGACCTCGTGGCTCAACTATCGCGATATACGCGACCAGGCGCAGACGTTTGAGGCGGTCGCAGGATACCTTCCGGACTTGGGCGTCATGGAGAGCCCCCAAGGTGCGAAGTCCGTCGTGACCGTCCGGGTGACGCCGAACACGTTCTCGATGCTCGGCGTTGGGCCTCTACTGGGGCGAGTGTTTACCCAGGCCGAAGGAAACCCCGGCGGCGCACAGGTGGCGCTGCTTTCTGAGAGCCTGTGGCGGCATGACTTCCAAGCGGACCGTTCTGTGATTGGCCGCACGGTCAAGGTCGGCGGCATGCCCAAAACCATTGTCGGGGTGATGCCCGGGACGTTCCGCTTTCCAGATCAGGGCACCTCCGAAATGGAGGACGGTTTGTGGCTGCCGCTGCAGCCGACGCCGCTTATGCTAAAGAACCGCGGTTGGCACTTCATCGACATCGTCGGCAAGCTGCGCTCCGGCGTCACCGTGCCGCAGGCCCAGGACGAGCTTGATGCCATCGCGCGGCACATCCAGCCAAGCGGTCCCAAGGATGCCTCCCGGCTCAGCTTCCAGGCCACTGCCTACCAGCGGTTGCTCACCGGCGGCGTGCGTCCCGCCTTCTACGCGCTGCTCGGCGCCGTCGCACTGGTGCTGCTCATCGCCTGCACCAATGTCGCCAACCTGCTCATCGCGCGCTACCTGGGGCGCCGGCAGGAGTTCGCGGTGCGCGTAGCGCTCGGCGCCGGGCGCGGCCGCCTGGTGCGACAGCTGCTCACCGAAGGCGCTTTGCTCAGTGTCGCGGGCTGCCTGTGCGGTTTCGCGCTGGCTGCTTTCGTGCTCACCTTCGTGCACAAGCTGCCGGACGGGACGATCCCGCGCGCCGGCTCCATCGGCATGCACTGGACCATCCTGCTGGCGCTTGCCGCCATCGCCACTGCCACGACGGTGCTATCTTCGCTGCTGCCGGCGTCGCTGGCTGCCCGGACGGACCCGCAGGCAGTGCTGCAGGCTGCGTGGCGCGGTCTCGGTGCCCGGGCCGGCGGCAAGGGGCTCAGCAAATGGCTCGTCGTCGGCGAAGTGGCACTGTCCAGCCTGCTGCTGGTCGGGACCGGCCTGCTGTTCCACACCCTATGGAACCTGGAGCATGCATCGCTCGGCTTTGATGCAAGCCGCGTGACCACCTTTGACGCGATGCCCGGCGACTCGCGTGGCATTGAAAATATGGGCGTCTCAACTGGCGCCCCAAACGCGCCCACCTCGGTCGCTGCCTCTGTCTACGAGCCCGTGCTCGCCCGCATGCGCAGCGAACCCGGAGTGCAGAGCGCGGCCTTCGTCAGCGTGCGTCCCTTGTCCGGCTTCAACATGAACACCAGCTTTGACATCGTCGGGCAGCCGAAGGATCCCGCCGGGCGAGGTGCGCAAATCACCGCTGTAAGCGCCGATTACGCCCGTACCCTGGGCGTCGCCACCCTGCGCGGCCGCATGATCGGCGACGAGGATACGGCCACCGCCCCCTACGTCGCGGTCATCAACCAGTCGCTCGCCAGAAAGTATTTCGGCGAGAAAAACCCACTGCAGCAGCAACTCGACCTTCAGAAGGAAAGCGGCATGGTAAAGCTCTACACCATCGTCGGCGTCCTCCCCGACCAGTTGGAGCAGCAGGTTGGCGGCCCGGTCGATCCGCTCATTCTATTGCCGTACCACCAGGTGCCTACCACCTCGCTCTTCTATCAGCCGCTGCTCAAGTTCGCAGTCAGCTTCGTCGTGAAAACCCGCGGCAATATGGACGTTGCGGCAGAGATGCGCTCGGCCTTCCACCAGTACGCGCCGGGCTTCGCGCTCAGCGATTTTCAGACCATGCAGAAGGCTGTCGACGATAGCATCTTCTCCGAGCGGTTGAGCCTCGATCTCACCGCATGCTTCGCCGGGCTTGCAATCCTCATGGTGGTAATTGGCCTGTACGGCGTTCTGGCGCAGCTGGTCAGCTACCGGCGGCATGAGATCGGCATCCGCATGGCGCTGGGCGCGACGCGCGAGAGCATGGCACGGATGATCCTGAGGCAGGGCAGCATCCTGATCGGGACCGGCCTTGCGGTCGGGCTCGGCCTGTCCGTGCTGCTGGGGCAGCTGGTCAAGAGCTTTCTGTACCAGGTGCCACTCATCGACGGGTGGACCTACGCCGGGGTTATCGTGCTGTCGCTGCTTGTGGGGCTCGCCGCCTCGCTGCTTCCGGCCCGCCGGGCCGCTTCCATCGAGCCGATGGAAGCGCTGCGCGAGCAATGAGCGCAGCCTCGCCTGGCGGGCGGCAGCTCCGCGTTAGTATGGATGCGACCAGCCTATGAAGCATTCCCGGTATTCGACGCTCCTGCGATTGCTGCTCGTGCTCGTGGCGCTGGCCGGGTTGCTGTACTGGGGTGCGGATACCCGCGACCGGTTCAAGGTGGGGCTGCACCTGGACCAGCTTTCGAACAGCCCCTTCGACCTTGACTACGACACCCGGGAGATCACCAGCGTCAAGCCGGAGGCCGCGCACGCAGGACTGGTGAAGGGGGCAACGCTTGAGTCGCTCAACGGTGCGCCGTATACCGGAGGCGCGCAGTGGGATGCGGTCCACAATCCAGCCGCGCCAGGCGACCAGATCCTCGTTGGCTTCCGGCGCCCTGACGGCTCAAGCGGCACCGCGATCATCACCCTTGTCGCCGAGCAGCCTCACGCGGGGATTCGCGTCGGGTTGAGCCAGACATGGCAGAACTTTGTTCTGTTCAACCTGATGCCGCTGGTTTGCATGCTGGTCGGCTACTGGGTGGTGTTCGCGAAGCCCGATGAGCCGAACGCATGGCTTCTTCTGTTGCTGCTGCTGTTTCCCGGCGTTCTGTTCACGATCAGGATTGGAGGCTGGTCTGCGGGAGGCTGGCTGATCTTTCGTAGCCTCTACGCCGAGATGCTGCAGATCCTGAGTCCGTTTGCTCTCTTGCCTTTCGCGATTTATTTCCCGGAACGCTCCCGAATCGACCTGCGGCTTCCCTGGCTAAAGTGGGTAGTGCTTGGCCCGGCAGCTTTATACGGCCTGATCTATTTCCGCCAGATGTATGGGCAATACTTCCTTGCCGGCAATCCACTCTGGTTAGTCCACACAGAGCTTTGGGCAGACCGAATAGCAAACGCGCTAGCTCTGGCATGTGTGGTTCTCTATCTGGTCCTGCTCTTCGATAAATCGCGCACGGCCTCGACCGCAGATAGCCGCCGCAGACTGCGCGTGCTGCTTACCGGGACCGGCACAGGTCTTGCCGCTCTGCTCGTAGCCTTTGTGCTGCTGCCCGCCCTGGGCTACTCACCGAATGCGGGCGCCCATAATTGGCTTGCTTACGTGGGAGCGGCGCTCTTCCTGCTTGCGCCACTTACCCTTGCCTATGTCGTGCTCGTCCAGCGGGCGATGGATGTGCGCATCCTGCTGCGGCAGGGGGCCAAGTACGCACTCGCCCGCGCCACGGTCTGGGTGGTTCTGGTCGGCCTCATGACGCTTGTTTCGTATAACCTGCTCATGTCGCTTATCGCGCGGCAGCAGGGAGCGCAGAACAAGCTTTGGCAGGCCGCGCTCTTCCTTCTGCTTATTGGTCTGCTGCGCACAGGCTTTCGCAAAGAATCGACAAACTGGCTCGATCGCAAATTCTTCCGCGAGGCTTACGACTCCGAGCGCGTGCTCAGCGAGCTCTCGATCGAGGTGCGCCGCTACACCGAAAGCGGACCGCTGCTCGAGACCGTCTCGAAATGCGTTGCTGAAACTCTGCACGTGAGCCACATTGCGATGCTGCTGCGTACCGGATCGGAGTTCACGCTGGCCCAGGCGTTTGGCGCTTTTCCTGGAAACCCGGCAGGCGCGCTCGCGCTGCCGTCCGGCTCATCGACGATCCGCCGGTTGAACAACAGCAGCGAACCTGCGCAGCTGTACCGTGAAACACCCGACGCCTGGTATCTGCTGGCCGGCGCCTCGGAGCGGCGGACCCTCGACGACCTCGGTGCTGAGCTGCTGCTCGCGCTGCCCGGGCGCAATCGTCTTATGGGCATTATGGCGCTGGGGCCGAAGCAGTCTGAGGCGGCCTACTCCAAGTCCGACCTGAGCCTGTTACAGATGCTTGCCACCCAGACCGGTCTGGCGCTCGAAGTGAGCGAACTGGCGCACTCGCTGGCGCACGAGGCCGCGCGGCGCGAGCGCGCGAACCGCGAGATGGAGATTGCGCGCGAGGTACAGGAGCGGCTCTTCCCGCAGATGATGCCCAGTTTGCCCGGCGGCAGTATCGCGGGGTCCTGCCGCCCCGCGCAGGGCGTCGGCGGCGATTATTTCGACGTGTTCCCGCTGGTGGACGGCCGGCTCGGCCTCGCTATCGGCGATGTATCCGGCAAGGGGATCTCCGCGGCTCTGCTGATGGCGAGCCTGCGAGCCTCGCTGCGCGGCGTCACGATCGACAACCCGCGGGATTTCGCCAAGCTGATGGATAAGGTCAACCGGCTGGTCTACGAGGCCTCCGCTGACAACCGCTACGCCACTTTTTTCTTCGGTGCGCTGAACCCTGAGACGCTTGTGCTGGAGTGTGTCAACGCGGGGCATAACGCGCCGCTGGTGCTGCGGCAGAGAGAGGACGGCGCAGCTGAGATTCTGCGCATTGAGGCCGATGGGCCGGTCGTCGGACTGCTGCCGTTCGCCCCCTACAGCGAGCAGCGTCTGCAACTCGCGCCGGGCGACTTGCTGGTCTGCTACACAGACGGCATCAGCGAGGCCATGACCCGCAGGGATGAGGAGTGGGGCGAAGAGCGGATGATGGCCGCAGCCACGGCGGCCAGGGACCTGCCGGCAGCGGAGGTGCTGCGCGCCCTCTTCGCGGAAGCCGACAGGTTTACAGCGGGCGCGCCGCAGCACGACGACATGACCCTGCTGATCGTGAAGCTCGATTCGCGGTGAGTGCGAGACGTGGTTGGGGCGCAGGCTGCCGTGTGCCGCGAACCGCAGTCTTTCGTAGCGATGCATGCGCAGACTCTCCATCAGCAGGGCGCTGATACCAGTATGAGCAAGGATCGAGGCCGCCCGCGCACTATCCAAGGCAGCCGGTGAGTGGCGTTCCAATCTCCAAGATTGACAGCCCTAAACATCTATGGCTAGAGTAATTAGTACATAGTTGTTTAGGGGTTACCAAGTGGCGAAGAACGATCTGCAGGGAGCGCTCGATCTACTGGTGCTGAAGACGCTGGCTCAGGTAGGCGAGCTGCATGGCTATGGCATCGTCGTGCACATCCAGCAGGCCTCGGGAGAACTGTTGCGTGTGGAGGAAGGCTCGCTTTACCCTGCCTTGCACCGCATGGAGCAGAGTGGCTGGATAGCCTCAGAGTGGGCCGTGACGGAAACCAAGCGCAAAGCCAAGTACTACAAGTTGACCACCGCTGGCAGGCGGCAGCTGCGGGCAGCGGAGAAGAACTTTGAGCAGCTGGTGGAAGGTGTGCGGGCCATCCTGCGGTACGCGTGAGGAGAACCGATGGCATTGACAAGGCGGGTGCTGAATCTGTTTCGCCGGTCTGGGATCAAGGATGGGATCAAGGGTGGGATCGATGCCGAGATCGAGGCAGAGCTCGCCTCGCACATCGACTTGCGTATCGAGGACAACGTCGCGCGCGGGATGCCGGCGGAAGAGGCCCGGCGGGATGCGCTGGTGCGGTTCGGAAGCCGTACGACGATCAAAGAACGTGTGGTCGGTGAGGACGCGGCTCTGGTGATTCACAGCCTCTGGTGGGACCTCCGGTATGCATTGCGGCAGCTGATGCGCAGCCCGGGGTTCGCGTGCACGGCCATTGCTGTCCTGGGGCTTGGGATCGGCGCAAGCGTGGCCCTGTTCGCGTTTGCCGATGCGGCGCTCATTCGTCCGCTTCCGTATGCGAGCCCGAGGCAGCTCGCGGATGTGACTGAAAACCTCCCGCTCTTTCCACGAGCGAATCTGTCCTATCTCGACTACATGGATTGGAAGCAGAGGAACACGGCATTCCGCTCGCTGGATGTGTACCGGAGCGAGGGCTTGCTGCTCACCAACGGCACCGGGACGGACCCGGTGCGCGGCGCAGATGTGAGCGCGGGATTCTTTCGCACGCTCGGTGTCAAGCCGGTACTCGGCAGCGACTTCGTGGCGAATGCAGATCAACCGCAAGCGCCGAAGACGGTTTTGTTGACCTACGGAGCCTGGCAGCGGCGGTTCGGCGGCAGACCGGATGTGATAGGGCAGACGATTGCGCTGGATGGAGAGCCGGCGACGGTTGTGGGAGTTTTGCCGGAAGCGTTCCACTTCGCGCTGAGCGGCACCACGGAGTTCTGGAGACCGCTCCAGGTAACGCCCAGCGGGCCGCACTGTTATACCGACCGCTCCAGCCATTGCCTCTTCGCCGTAGGGCGTCTCAAAGATGGAGTTTCGATTGCGCAGGCGCGAGGTGAGATGAAAGCGATCGCGGCAAATCTGGCGCAGCAATACCCGGAGTCAAACCGCGGGCAGGGGGCGAGCGTGCTGCCGCTTTCTGAGGCCATCGTGGGAGATGTTCGCCCGATCCTGCTGACGCTGCTGGGCGGAGCCCTGCTGCTCCTCGTGATTGCGTGCGTGAACGTGTCAAGCCTTCTGCTGGTGCGGACCGAGACGCGCCGAAGAGAGATGGCGCTGCGGAGCGCGCTGGGTGCGTCCCGCGGCAGACTGCTGCGGCAGTTTGCGACCGAAGCGCTCCTGCTGGTGGGGCTGGGCGGCTTGCTCGGGCTCACAGCGGCGGACGCCGCCATGCACGGCCTCGTCAAGCTGATCTCAAAAGACATGCTCGCGAGCATGCCGTACCTTGAACAGCTTGGATTGAACCTGCATGTGCTGGGGTTTGCAGCAGTGGTATGCGCGGCGGCAGCGGGCCTGTTTTCGATCGCTCCACTGCTGCGCCTCGCGGGCGGCGAGGATGGTTTGCGAGCGGGCCTGGCCGAAGGCGGCAAAGGCTCGTCCGGGCTTTTCTGGCGGCGATTCGGGTCGAACCTGGTTGTGCTCGAACTCGCAATCGCGGTCGTGCTGCTGGTCGGGGCCGGCCTGCTCGGCAAGAGCTTTTACCAGCTCCTGCATGTGGAGCTTGGCTTTCCACCGGACCACCTGGCGACGATGGAGATGACCGTTCCCAGCAAGGAATACGCTACCGACGACCGGCAGCGTGCCGCCGCGCGGGAGATTCTCCACCGGCTGTCAGAACTGCCGGGAGTCCGCAGCGTCGGCACGACGAACGACCTTGCTGTCAATGGCAACGGGGATACGCGCTGGGTGCGTTTTGTGGGCAGACCCTACAACGGGGAGCATAACGAGGTGCTTGAGCGCGAGGTAAGTGCCGGGTACCTGAGCGCGCTCGGCGCCACGCTCGAGCGGGGCCGCTATTTCACTGATGACGATGACAACGCGAAGCCCAGGGTGGTCGTCATCAACGAGGCCTTCGCGCGCAAGTACTTCCCTGGGCAAGACCCGATCGGCAAGCAGTTCGGCGACTACCAGCTCACGCCATCCTCGATCTGGACGGTGGTAGGTGTGATCCGCGATGTGCGAGAAGGCGGCCTCGACGAGCAGGTGTGGCCGGCAATCTACGAGGCGTACAACCTGAACCCGGACGGGTATATGCAGGTGCTGGCACGGACACGGGGCGACGCAGGGGCGCTGCTCCCGGCGATGGTGGCGACGGTGCATGCCTTTGGCCCAAGTATCGCAACAGCAAACGAGGCCACCCTGGAAGCAAAGATCGCGGACTCGCCGGCCGCGTATCTGCACCGGTCGGCGGCGTGGCTTGTGGGCGGCTTTGCTAGCCTGGCGTTGCTGCTGAGCGTCATCGGGCTTTACGGGGTTATCGCCTACTCGGTAAGCCGGCGAACGCGGGAGATTGGAGTGCGCATGGCGCTCGGCGCGGCACGTGGCTCGGTGGTGCGGCTGATCCTGAAAGAAGCCGGGCAGATGGTTGCCGGGGGCCTTGCGGCAGGGCTGGTCTGCTCCATTGGCGCCGCGTGGCTGATGCGCAAGCTGCTGTTTGGGACGACCGCCTGGGATGGACCGACGCTGGTTGCGGTGGCCCTGGGGCTAGGCGTATCCGCCATGGCGGCAAGCTATCTGCCGGCGCAGCGCGCCGCTTCGGTCAATCCGGTGGATGCGTTGCGGGCAGAGTAAACGCTCCGATTGCGTATTTATCGCGAGGCGTCTTGCTCTTGCCAAGCTCTTCAACACTCAGAGGAGCTTTGCGGGAGGGTTGTCATCCACCGCGGAGCATGCGCTTTCGTCGAGCTGAAGGCCAGAGTTCCATAAGCGAATGAATCAAGCGAACGGCACGGTTTGATACACATTTCTTACAGACAAGGAACGGACCTGCCCCGTCGATGGATCATGCAGCTTGACCGCGTTTACTGCGGCGTGGGGCCGTCTTCCTGTTCGACCTCTTTGCCTTCATTGGGGAACGGCCAGTTACGATTCAGCGGCTGCGTCTCCTCGCGGACGGCCTTGGGCACGGTGTTGTTCTTCAGGTTTTCAAGCACATGGACGCCCAGCTTGCCGGCGCTGGCTAGGTCGATGTCGCCGTCGTGGTCCAGGTCAGCGGCGAGGAACTGGGTACCGGCGCTCGCCGTGCCGTTCTCCGAAAGCGTGATACGCGGGAAGACCGGGTCCGCCGCAGGGTCGGCAATGGTCATGCTCTTTGAAGTATCCGCGGAAGACTGCTGACCACGGCTGTCGCCGGGATGGGCGGAGGCGGCAAGTTGCGCCTTCGTCGGCATCCTGTACGCATAGACCACGACGGGGTCGTAGGAGCCCGGGTCCCCGCCGGAGTGGCCGCGATAGCGCTTGCCGGTGACAAGCTCGGGCGTGCCGTCGCCGTCAAGGTCGACCAGGGCGAGCGCGTGCGACTGCGAGAACGACTCGTCGATGGTGTGGCGAATCCATTTCCGGTGCGCCGGCGTCCCCGCCTGCTCCAGCCAGTACAGGCCGTACCCGTGGCCCTGCCCGTAGATCAGATCCAGCTTGCCATCGTGGTTTACGTCATAGCCCAGGATAGGGAAACCGGCGTCCCCCAGCTCCCATTCCCCGTGCCACTCCCACTTGTCGCTGTCCGCATCGATCTGCCGAAACCAGCCATGCGTCGTCAGCACATCCGGCTTGCCATCGCCGTCGATATCGGCGATGCCGATGCCGTGGCCGTCCTCCGCCTTACCTCCCAGGTGGTGCACCCGAGGCTTGTCTTTGCTGAAGTCGACCCACAGAATACCCGCGCGGTTGTAGTGCGCCAGCGCAAGGTCCGGCTTGCCATCGCCATTGATGTCGGCAAACGCGCCGCCCTCCGTGTCGAAGCTGTCGGTGATCTTCTCGGGCTGCCACATCGTGCCCGCGGCGTTCGCCTTCGGCCCGGGATTGCGATACCAGATCAGCCCGTTTGAGATCCAGCCCGTAGTCACCAGATCGGGCAGCCCGTCGTGGTCGACGTCGACGATCCACTCGCCGCAATCGTTGACAAACTCATTGTGGATGCCGACCGTACGGAACTGGTGCTGCTTCCATTCACCGCCGTTTGCGCCGGGGTTCTCATACCAGTACGCACCGCTCAACAGGTCAGCGAAGCCGTCGCCGTTCATGTCGAGCAGGGAGATGCCCTCCGCGTGGTCATTGCCGAGACGATGCGCCAGAAATGCTATGCGCGGCTCGCCTCCCGGGCCGTTGCCAGGGTGCTGCATGCGAAACTCCGTAGCGTGTGCGGGGTCCTGGGCACGAGCTGTACTCAAAGTAAGAGGGCACAACAGAAGCAGCAACGCGAGGTGTTTGAGTGACATGGCTTATATCGCCTCCGCAGGCTGGTCTGCTGGAGCAGAATCACAGTGATCGTGCTCTAAACAATCTTTCCTAAACAATCTTCCCTAAACGATTTTCATGGTCTCAGGGTTCCAGTGCACCACGCTGTCGCGCTCGACACTGAGATTGCTGAGCAGGGCAGCGCCGGCGGCGCGAAAGCCGAAGGTCGGATCTTCCACCACCGGCTCGCGGCTGCGCACCGACTTGAAGAAGTTATGAAAGTGGTCGTAGCTGTCCGAGTATCCTTCCGGCGCTGAAAAACTCTGCACATCCTGCGACGGCGGCCCCTCTGGATGCTCGACAGGGTACTTCTTGCGGTAGGCATCGAGGGTCTGCTTCTGCATGGCGTCGGCAAATGTGGAGACGGTATAGCCCGGCTCCTTTGCCGGCGGCGAACGCGTGACTGTTACCGTGCGGCCGGCGATCTCCATCTGCCCCTCGGAGCCGGTAAAGAGGAATCCTTCGCTCTCCTCGCCGCCATCCACGAAGTTGACGCGCAGGCTCAGGTTGAACCCCTCCGGGTAATCAAGCAGCGCCAGCAGAACATCGTCGGCGTCGCGGCCATCTTTCCAGTAGCGAATGCCGCCGGTAGCGACGGCGCGCGTGGGACCATGCGCCCCGGTGATAAAGTGGGTACCGCTGAACAGGTGCACAAACAGGTCGCCGGCGACGCCCGAGCCGTAGTCCTTCCACTTGCGCCACTGGAAGAAGCGCTCCCCGGAAAATGGAATCTTCGGCGCGGTGCCCAGAAAGCGCGGCCAGTCGCATGTCTCGGTCGATGCGTCCAGCGGAACGGTATAGTTCCATGCGCCGGTCGACGAGTTCCGGTCCCACCGCGCCGCCACCATGTTGAGCTTGCCGATGGCCCCGGAGGCGAGCAGCTCCTTCGCCTTTGCGTACACGATCGAGCTGACGCGCTGGCTGCCGACCTGCAGAATGCGATGGCTCGACTGGGCGGCATCAATGATCGCCGGGCCGTCCGGATAGAGGTGGATCATCGGCTTTTCGAGATAGACGTCCTTGCCTGCCTGCACGGCGTCAATCGCGGCCTGTTTGTGCCAGTGGTCGGGGGTCGCAATCAGCACGGCGTCCACGTCCTTGCGCGCCAGGATCTCCCGGTAGTCGCGCGTCGTAAACAGGTCTGCGCCCCACATCTCCTTGGCATGCGTCAGGCGGCCGTCGTAGCAGTCCGCAACGGCGACCAGCTTGACACCCGGCACCTGCAACGCAAAGTGCGTATCGCTCTGCCCCTGGATGCCCGCGCCGACCAGCGCAAGCTGGATGTTGTCATTCGGCGAACGCGGAGCCGGCGACGCAGACTGCGCGAACAGCGGCTGCAAACGAGTCGCGCTAGCAGCCAGGGCTGCGGTCTTGGCTGCGGATTGAAGAAAGGTTCTGCGATTCAGCGGGTTGATGGCGTCTCCCTCGCGCGTCGATGCTCTTCAAGAGTTACTAGTGGACTGTAAGTCACCAGGCAGAACACTGTCCAGCCTTGCCGCCTCTGGATCGCTCCGTATGGAACGACCTTTTCAAAGCAATCTCGCGTGTTGCCGATCCGGTGAGATTCATGAAGCTGCTGAAGAGCTCTCAGCCTTTTCTCGCCTGCTCGAAGAACTGGCTGGGAGTGATGGTTCCGGGTACCGGCTCGGCGCCAGGCACTCCAAAGTCGATCCAGCCCGAGTTAAACCCGTCCTCCATCTCGAGGAAGGGTTTGATGAAGCCGGGCGGCATGCCCTGGGCCTCCAGGCTGGCCGTCCACTGCTCGCGCGGGATGGCCCGCGCCTGGACTGTCCGGCCGAGCCCCTCGCTCATCGCGCGAGCGAGGTCGTCCGGACTGACCGGAGAGCCGAGCTCGATTATTTTTTGGTTGCCGCCCCAGTCCCCCGTCAGCAATCGGGCGACCTCCTTGCCGATGTCCTCCGTGGCGACCATGGGCACGGGTCGGCTCGTCGGCGTCAGGTAGGTGTCGAACCACCCGGTGGAGGCCGCCGCCTTGAGGCCAAATGTATAGTTCTCGAAAAACGAGCCAGCCCGGATAAAGGCAGTGGGAAAGGGCAGCTCACCCAGCGCCTCTTCCAGCAGGTGGGTCGCGGTGATCATGCCGAGACCGCTCGTTTGCTGCGATCCGATGGAGGATAGCGCCACCAAACGCGGCGGAGGCGCCTGTCGCAGAGCCTCGCGGAAGCTGGCGGCGATGGCTTTCGCTTCCGGGAAGCCCGGCGCCGGCGTAAAGAACGGGGGCAGCATCAGGTAGGCTCCCTCGACTCCTTCCAGGGCCCCGGCCACAGCAGAGGCATCGTTGAAGTCTCCCTGGCGGACATCGACGCCCTTCTGCGACCACTCGGCGGCTTTCTGCGGGTCGCGGGCCAGGGTGCGCACCGTGTAACCCTCTTTGAGCAGCTGCCGCGCCGCCGCTCCACCTACATTGCCAGTGATTCCTGTTACAAAAAACATACTCTGATTCTCCTTTCTTAATCTATGTTCCGGCGATAGCTCAGGTACTTACTCCCGCACCGTCGGCGTTATGTTCTGAGTAGCTCCGGAGCGAAGATGTCCTCGCACGTCAGCCGCCTCTTCGACAGACCTTGTTCGAAGTGATAGCGCAGGAAATGGTCCACCGCCGTACGATTTGCCTTTACGCCGTACGGCCACCAATCCTCGCCTAGCAGCCGGCGGTCTTCGTCGATTAGATGAGTGAACCAGGGCAACATAACGTCCATGTTGTTGAAAATCATGCCCGTCTCGTAACGCTTTATCGCGACGCTCTTGGCCTCGCAAAAACCCTGATAGATGGCCTTTGTGAGACCTGGATGCTGCGCGAGAAGGTCCCTGCGGAGAACGACCGTATGCATGATCGGAAAAATGCCGGTGCGCCGGTAGTACTCGCGTTCCACCTTTTCGTAGGCGGGGAAGAGCCGCGCAACCTTCGGAGAGCCGCGCAGCACGCACTTCGGCACATCGGCCGAGATCAGCGCGTCGATCTCTCCCGCTTCCAGCATCTCCCCCAGATCTTTTCCTGCCGGGGCCGGCGTCACATCGACGTTTGCAGGATGCGGCTGAGGAATGAAGTCGATCGGCGCCAGGGGCCAGTCGAGACCGCCGACAAGCCAGCGGCACTGGTCCGGCGTTACGCCATAGTCGTCCGACAGGATGCCCTTCGGCCATACGCCCGCATCGTGGCCGTACACCGCAAATTCTCCAATGGTCTTGCCTGCGAGATCCTGCGGCGTTTCGATGCCGCTCGAAGTGTTGATGTAAATAGCCGAGTGCCTGAAGCAGCGATTCGGAAAAACCGGAATTGCGATGAACGGCGGATCCTCGAAGTCAAAGGTACGCAGAAAATACGTCATGCCCAGTTCCGATACATCGAAGGCGCGCTGGCGGATCATGCGCTCGAAAATCTCCGTGACAATGCGTGCGCTCTCGAAGCTGGCGTCTACGCCATCGATCTTTACGGTCCCATCGGCCAACGCACGCGTCCGGTCGTAATCCCAGAAGGCAACTTTCAGCTTGAGATCGCTCACTGCAAAAACCTCCAGAATGCGTTCTTCCATTTCAGCCGGCTGAGACAAGGCATCTTCCGCGCTGGAAGCTCCAACTCAGGTCTGCCGAGATTTCCGGCTCAGGCTGAAGGATATAGTAAATTAATTTACTATTCAAGTAACGAGAATTGCTGCGGCGCAGAAAGGCTGCAACGCGCGCGAAATCGCTTCCTCTTTTCGCGGCATGATTCGGTTAAGATTCGGCCTCATGAGGAACAACGCGAGCACCATCAGAAAGCTCTTCGAAACTGCTTCCCTCGGCGCGCCGGAGAACTCGGTCGGCTTTGTGCTGTGGCGCATTGTACATCGTTATCAGAGAGAGGTGGACCGCGCGCTTGCCGTACTCGACCTGACGCATCTTCAGTTCCTGACGCTGATTCTGGCCGCATGGCTGAGCCGGTCGGGCGACGCGGTGACCCAGTCGGAACTCGCGCGTTCCGGCGACATCCAGCCAATGCAGATCTCGTACATGCTGAAAACGCTTGAGGTAAAGGGCATGGTAGCCAGGTCGCGCAGCACGTCGGATGTACGCGCCAAGCGGGTTGAAGTCACAGCGGCCGGCTTGTCGGTGCTGGGCCGCGCGCTGCCGGTGGTTATTGACGTGCAGCGAAGGTTGTTCGGCGAAGAGGGCAGCGTGGGCGGCAGCCTGTTGACCGGCCTGCTGCGCCTCGACGGGGCACACATAGAGGAAGCAAAACAGATGCCGGCGTAATGCATACGGCGACCGGCGCTCGCACCGCATGAGCTACGACTCAGCCTCGGCCAGCTCGTGACTGCCGCCCATCGAATCGCATTTTAGCGTGGCGAAGAGAATGCCGGTATCTGCCTCAGCCATAAGTCATCTTCTGAACAATGCTCCCAAGGGAGACTATGTGGAGCTAACTAGGAGCCACTACCGGGCCGGCTGTTGAAGATATGAACTTGATCCATCTTGACGGATTGTGATTGCTCACAGCGCAATCCGGATTCGACCAGGTTACCCGTTCCTCTGCTTACGCTTTACTGCTGTGCACAATCAGGATGGAGACATCCAGCTTGTGAGCGAGATCTTCTGAGGTCGAGCCTTCGAGCCAT
Organism: Acidobacteriaceae bacterium; assembly: GCA_965276605.1. Taxonomy (GTDB): domain Bacteria; phylum Acidobacteriota; class Terriglobia; order Terriglobales; family Acidobacteriaceae; genus EB88. Next base: position 3,736,494 of record OZ255619.1, on the reverse strand, counting down.
TTGCGTGGCCGTGAGATGTCGCGATGCCCTACAACTAATAGGTCGACGCTATGCTCTTTAGCGAAACGCTCGATCTCCTCCTCAGCGTTTCCGTGCACTACAGTGAACACCACATCGAGGCCTTCCGCTCGGCCGGCATCTGCGGCCTGCTCAATCTTGGACTGCAAGGCGGAGCGCTCCTTCTCAGCCTTTTCCAGACCGATGCCCTCCGCTTGCTGCTCCGCTGTCATTGGAGTAATGACTCCGAGCAAGACCAGCTTGGCATTACAGCAATGCGCGAGAGTCGTCGCCACATCCACGGCCCGCTGCGCCTCCGGAGTGCCATTGTCCCCGGCCAGGATCGACTGAAACTTGCGTGATAACTTCATCATTCTCTCCTCAGTCCTCTTCAAATAAACGGTTTCAGGTCTTCACCACGGAGTTATCCCGTTCTTCCCAGAAACACGTAATGAGCCTCCGCTTAAAGCCGGCGATCTTTCATTTTTTGCGGGCAGATGGTCCTGCAAGCGGCCTGGATGCTCCGCAGGTACAACGTGAGCCGTACCGCAGCATGCAGGATACATCTTCAGGCGTTGGTGTACTTTACGCGCTACATAGGTATGAATACCGGGACCTATGGGGTGTGCACCTCCACCTTACCTGAGTGGACGTCCCGGCTTGTAGACACTTATGGCGAGTAGGAGCGCATGGCATCAAGAGACTGCCAGCGGTCATTGACGCCGCACCGCCGAAGGGGATTCTCCCGTCAGTGAACTCGGTTCCAGGCATGGATTTCGTAACAGCTTCGTCAGGCCGTGGCGCGGGTCGCCCCGGTCGAGATGCCGCCATCGACCAGAAGCGTTTGCCCGGTGATGTAGGCGCTCGCGTCGGAAGCCAGAAACACGATCGCCCCGTTCAGGTCATTGGGCTGGCCCGGGCGCTTCAACGGAATGCGATCGGTGAGGTACTCGACCCAGGCTTCATTCTCATACAGCACGGCGTTCTGGCTGGTCTTGAACCAGCCGGGCGCGAGGCAGTTGACGGTGATGCCGTAACGGCCCCACTCGTCGGCCAGGCTCATGGTGAGCTGCCTGATGCCGCCACGGCTGGCGCAGTAGGGCCCCAGGCCGGCGTACCCGAAGACGCTGGTGACCGAACCGATGTTGACGATGCGGCCATAGCCTTTCTCGATCATGTGAGGCGCAAAGGCCTGCGCGACGAAAAACGAGCCGCGCAGATTGGTGTCGAGCACCAGGTTCCAGTCGTCCCAGGTGATCTCCGTAGCCGGTTTGCGCACGTTGCAGCCGGCATTGTTCATCAGTACGTCGATCTTGCCGTAGTGGCCGATGGCGGCACCAGCCATCTGCCGGATACTGGCGTGGTTGCGTGTATCGAGCTCGAGTGGCAGCGCGCGCCGGCCCAGGCTTTCGATCTCCTGCTGGAAGGTTTCAAGGTCGGCTAGCTTGCGGCTGGTGATGACGAGGTCTGCGCCGGCACGTGCCAGGGCGCGACCGAAGTACTGGCCCAGCCCGCGGCTCGCGCCAGTGATTACAGCTACTTTGCCACTCAGGTCAAACGGTGTTTCCTTCGCCGCTTCGTTCATTACTTTGTTCCTGAATTCGTTACAGGTTTACTTGAGCCACCAGCATGGGCTGAGGGCTGCAGGATCACCTTCATCAGTCCGGGCTGCCGTGCATGCAGGCGCTCGAACCAGTCGGCGCCCTCGCTCAGTGGAGCTACCACCGAGATAAGTGGATCGACGTTGATCGCGCCGCTCTCCATCAGCTCGATGCACTCGCGGTACTCGCCGGCCGAGGCGCAGGAGCCAAGCAGGCTGATCTGGCGGGTCACGATCGACTGCAGGGGAATCTCGACCGTCTGCGCCAGATTGCCGATGAGCGTCACCGTGCCCCCGCGGCGAACCGCCTCGATGGCGGTCGTGATCGGCTTTTGTGCGCCCACAACCTCGACGGCGATGTCGATGCCCCGTCCCCCGGCAGCAGCGTTCAGTTTGCTGAGCAGATCCGGGTCGGTGGCGAGAAAGGCCGCGTCCGCGCCCAGGCTGCGGGCTATGTCTAATTTGCTCTGTTCCAGATCGATGGTGAAAACCTTCACGCAGCCGTAGTGCCGGAATGCCTGGACCGCCAACAGGCCAATCATGCCGGCGCCCACGACTACGGCCGTACTGCCGGGCGCAATCTTCGTAATTTTGGCCGCGTGCACCGCGATCGAAACAGCCTCGATCATCGCGGCTTTCTCGTAGGGCAGCGCGTCTGGTAGCGCGTACACAATGTGTTCGGGAACCGCAATGTACTCGGCAAACGCACCGTTGCGCCGGTAGGTTCCGCAGGAGACGCCGAGCACCTGCCGCTTGTCGCATAGGTTGACGTCGCCGGCCCTACAGTAGGCGCACTCGCCGCAGGAGACGGTCGAGTCGAAGGTCACCCGGTCGCCCACGGTATACATCCGGACGTCTGGGCCGACTTCCGCGATCCGGCCGGCCGCCTCGTGGCCCATGATGAGCGGCGGTATGCGGCGGCCGGTGCTTCCGTCGTAGCCGTGCACATCGCTGCCGCAGATACCGCAGGCCATGACCTCGATGAGGATGTCACGCGGGCCGGGCACAGGTCGGTCGACATCACGCAGGTGCAAAGAACTTGGTGATTCCAGAACCAGGGCTTCCATTACTTGAAATATAGTCTGTCGCTGGAGTCATCCAGCAACCAGCATCCACACACTTGACCAAAGATGGGTATTCCAGCTCCTGCAAATAGCTCATCGCTAATCGCTCAGGCGTGCCTCGTGCTTGCTAAGATCCTCCCGACTACTCAGCGTGATAGTCATAGCCACGAGAAAGGCTTCTCCTCTTTTGGAAGAGGTATGGCTACGAACAAACTTGCAGCAAGAATCCATGCGATTTGAACAGCGGCATCGAAGGGCGCAGTAGGACAGTTGGCAAAGGCACTGGCTGTCGAGTGCGCTGCGCACGGGATCGTTCCACCCCGATCGGAGGAGCAACGGCCTCACTATGGCTGCTCTGCTAGCTACCATCACAGCTGTCACTGCGTCGTCGGCTTTGCGCTCCGGATCGGCTTGATTGCCAGATTGTCAAACTGATCGGTGTCATAGCTGGTGATACCCAACCCTACCTGCCCCGCCTGGTAGGAGTCATCTCTAAGCGAGGTCAGGCTTTTTCCGTCTACGGAAATGCTGATCGTCTCGTCATTAAATGACAGGCCGAGCCGATGCCAGCGTCCGGTGCCGAGCGGGTCCGTCGATCCGCTGGCCAGCTTTGTACGCAGGCCCTTTGAATTGCCCTTCAGAAGCGTCCACACACCAGTATCCGCTATTTGAAAGTAGTAGCCCTGCTGATGCGATTGCGGCCGCTTCTGTATGCCGGCACGACCAATGACTTCGAGCGTTCCGGGTTTGGCAAGCTGCGCGTCAACACTGACGGCATAATTTGTCCACGACGAGTCCCCGAAAAGCGTGAATGCGTCGCTGTCATCCTGCCACTCGATCGGCTTCATCGCCGCCATCTGCTGAAGGCATTTACCTGCCCTGCCTGCCGCGCATGGCTGTACCTCAAAGGCTCCCTGCATGTCGGCGGCATATCGCGCTTCCTGGCCCATTCGGTAGTGATCGAAGTTATTGTGGTAAGGAAGTTTGAGGGCGGTTGCCGGACGCGCGGTCGCGTTCCCCTTTCCGGCCCCTGCGAGCGTACTGAACGTGTAAACAAATCCGGGCTGCAGGGTGAACTGGAAATGACCGGACCCGTCCTGGTTCAGGTCGGTTGTATGTACGAAAAGGCCCTTGTCATCCGTTGAATTGAGATTAGTGCTCCACACGTGCACCTGTTTACTCGCAGGATTGCCGCTAATGCTGAACGCCACTGTCGATGGTTCGGTTGCGGTTGTCGTCTCAACAATAAAGCTGGTATCGGCGCCATCGGGCGAGCGCAAAGAAACATAGCTGCCCCGGGTACGGTCCTTCCCGATGTAACCGCTGGCCTTATCCAGGAACTGCCAGCCTGGCTGGGTAAACTGGGTGACCTGCGCGGTAGCCCACAAACTCTGCCCGATGCTGTAATTACCCGACCAGGGTTCAGAGGCGACCATTAAACCTACAGTTGGATAGGGTAGATTCGGAGTGATTGCAGCAATAAGCGGCCAGTTCAAAAGAGCCGTCATTTTTGCGTCGATGTAACCGCGAGTGATCGCCCGGATCAGAGCACCGGTGCCGGTGTTATCGTCTTGCGAACCGCTTTCGCTATCCCAGAGAGGTTTAGCCGTATCGTTGGCGTTTTGGGTGGAGTGGCAGGAGTGCGCATTTCCTCCGTCGCCACCCTCGCATGAGTAATGCACGCCAATAATGTCGATCGACTTGGCGAAGGCCGGATCTTTTATCATCGCGTCGGCCACTTTCCAGCCTGAATCATCGCCAACGACCTGGATCGCGGAGTGCTTTGCTGCCAGCGCTGTATGCAGGTTCTTGTACCAGGTTTCGTTGTAGCCCTTCTCGTTCCATCCGCCGAGATAGTCGATCGTCAGATTATGCGAGTGTGCACAGTCGAGCCATGTCATTAGATAGTCAATCATTTCCTGCGACCAGAACTTGCCGTCACCGATCCATCCTGGGGCAGTCCACGCCAGGCCGTAAAGCTTGATATTCGGATTGCGAAGTTTAGCCTGCTCGGCCAGCCAGAACTCGTATCCGGCGTTACAGTTCACGACACCTCGTGTGTGCTCCACGCTGGGTTCGGATCCGTCGGTGGAGTTGGCGTCCCCGCCAATTTCCAGCTTGAGTATCTGCAGCGATGCGCCGTAGCCCGGCTTAAAGAGGTAATCCAGAATCTGGTTGCGCTGCTTCGCAGGGTAGTCGACGAGAAGGCGCGAATTGCCGCCGCCGCCGCTGATTGCGCCCACTCCTCCAAAATTTCGGCCAGTGTCGGCCGCATCGATTTTGATCAGCGTAGTCACGCCAGAGGCTGCCGCAGCGGTGGCGCCCGCTCCTGTTGGCTGCCCTGCAGCCGGCGTGTTCGGCGGAGCGGACTGCTGAGCGCCCCCAAAGAATGTGAACGATATCACCAAAGACGCGACGAAAGCTCGCATGCCGCTCATCACCATCTGTGCTCTCACTTTCATTTGCTGAAGTTTGTGGAACTATTCTGCAAGCCTGTCCGCAGTATGCCATGTGCCCAAACTGCTCGACGCTTTACGGACCCTCTCATGCAGACAGGATGCTGCGTCACATTGACAGCGCGTCGGACTATGCCGGGAACGATTCAAGTAAGAACACTTCAGCGAACCAGGAAACCCGGACTAGTAGTGTAGTTTGCTGAGAAAACGGTAACTGCTGAGGTGATGATTGCTCTGTTCGGGCCGGCATTGCCGATAACCTGCCTGAGCTTATGTACCAGTTGAACCGTAATTCACCTCATAATATTTAGCCCGTTGAATAGTTTGCGATAACGGCTTCAATCTCGACCGTGGCGCCATTGTGCAAGAAATGTTTGCCACGTCAGCATCGCCTCAAGTGTGTCCTGCTGCACTATAAGAAACAGTCCGCCGAACTGATATCGCCAGAAGGAGTGCTTTGACTTTACTTCTTTTGGGCTATAAGTCTGAGCCATTATTTTATTCTGAGAAAGAATAGGTCAAAGGCTTGACAGGAGAAAACTCCTGCGCATAGCGTCTGGTTGGCCCGATAGAAGCGATTTTATAGTAATCGACTTACTCCTGGTGGCTACAGCGACTCGACGTCTGCAGCCACGATTGGCAAATCAGCCTTTCCCTGCTGCGGTGATGGTTACGTTTCAAGGAATGTCTATTTTCCAAGTCTGTAAGGAGGCTTACGCAATGTTTCGATTTATTCGAATGATTTTGCCTTGTTCGCTGCTGGTAAGTGGGCTGCTGATCCTGATGGGATCTCCGGCACATGGCCAGACAAGCGTAAACCTAAGAATCATGCCTCTCGGTGACTCAATCACCGCCGGCGCTCAAAGCTCTACTGAAGACGGCTACCGAGGACCACTCTCAACTGCGCTGGCCGGCCAGATAGGATTCCTGGACTTCGTGGGCACCCAGATTGATGGCACCATGGCCGATCCCGACAACGAGGGCCACTATGGCTACAGAATCAGAGACATAGCCCCCCTGACAAACGCGTCTTTAAACAACTACAAGCCGAATCTCGTTCTGCTCGATGCCGGCATCAACGACCTGGGACAAAACGACGATATCCCCAACGCTCCATCGCGGCTGGCCTCTCTCATCGATCAGATCCTCGCAGCAGAGCCGGACGCCACGGTTTTAGTGGCGCAGCTGATCATCAATGGGGACGCGACTCTTGAATCGGAGCGCGAAACTTTCAACAGCCAGCTTCCCGCGATCGTGCAGGCGCGAGCCAGCGCAGGCAAGCATGTCGCTCTGGTCGACATGAGCGCCCTCACCACGGCGGACTTATCCGGCACCCTGCACCCCAACGACACCGGCTACCAGCTTATGGCCAACGCCTGGGACGCCTCCATCCAGCAGGCGATCGCCAATGGTTGGCTTGCGGATCCCCTCGCCGGCAGCGCGAGCCGCCCGACGGGAACTATCTACTCCGGCGTCCCCGGCATGTGCCTTGACGACTTCGGCGACTCGGGTACCGCGGACACCAAGGCCGACGTCTTCGGCTGCAACCCGACAGCGGCTCAGCAATGGAACGTCAACAACGGTCAGCTGGCCATCAACGGCCTATGCCTGGATATCGTCGGCGGCGGCACAAGCAGCGGAACACTGGTCGATGTGTGGCATTGCACGGGCGCCGCCAACCAGATTTGGACCGTTCAGAACGGCACACTGGTAAACCCGGTATCGGGCCTTTGCCTCGCCGATCCAGGATCGAGCACGACGAATGGGACGCAGCTCGATATTGAGGACTGCAACGGGGCCGCAAACCAGCAGTGGCGTGTGCCGTCGCAGGGCCCCGTCGTTTCCGGTCTCTCCGGGCAATGCCTGGATGCCTTCGGCGGCGCCAGCGCCAATCGCACAGTCGTGGACAGCTATGGCTGCAATCAAACTGCGGCCCAGCAATGGACCGTCACGAATAACACGCTGACCTTCGACGGCAAATGCCTGGACATAACAGGCGGGGGCACAGCCAACGCCACCCCGGTTGAGCTGTTTACGTGCAGCGGGGGCGGGAACCAGATATGGACTCCAGTAAACGGGACGCTGGTGAATCCGGCATCGGGCAGGTGTCTCGATGTTCCTGGGGGCGCCGGTGTCCAGCTCGATATCGAGGACTGTAGCGGAGGCAGCAACCAGAAATGGACGCTCCCGCCGGGAACTCCCAACTCGTAAACACCTGTGTGTTCCTCCGCACTATCGCGGCGAACGGATCCCTGAGGAATCGACCGCCGCGAACCCTGTGTGAACCGCAGGTTCACTCTCCACTCAGCCCGAATGCCCCAGGAGAACCCGAATGAAACACTCACACCTGATTTTTCTACGCAGCTTGGCGCCGCTTGGCATCTTTGTGCTCGGCTCTTTCTTTTCAAGCCCGGTCAAAGCGCAAAGCCAAGCCGCGGCAGCCAGCAATGCAGCAGCAGCTAAGACTCAGTCGGCGGACACACAGGCGCAGGCCAGAGCCGTCGCGGCCTTTAACGCCTACAACTCGGCATTCCTCGTACAGGTGAATGGCCAGTCTTATTACGCCGATACCTTGACCAGTGTCGGTATTCAGCCGCAAGCCGAATGGGGAGGAGCGCTGGCCATTACAGTCGCCGAAGATGCTTACCAGCACACCCATACTCAGGCCGACCGACTCCTGGTTAGCTCCCTGCTGGATAACCTCGCTTACTACAATGGGCCTACTGGTTCGCTATTCGGAAATTGGCAAACCGATGGTTGGGACGACAATCTGGGATGGATGGTGAACGCGTTTCTGCACGGCTATCAGCTCACCGGTTATACCTCCTACCTGACTGAAGCAGAGGCGGGTTGGAATAACGGTTACAAGCAGGGCTGGGATACGACGGTCGCGGGCGGCGGCATTTGGGAAAACACAGACAAACAGTCGAAGTGCGCCCTCAGCAATGATCCGTTTATCTTCGAAGGTGTTGCACTGTATCAAATCACCGGAAAGAAAGCCTATCTGACCAAGGCTGAAGCTATTTATGCCTGGGTGCGCTCTACCCTGTTTGTATCCAGCAGCAGCAGTACCGTTCCTGGGGCGCCGGGACAAATCCATGGATGCGTGGATAACAAGGGAGCACTGCAAAACACGGCGGACGACAATGTCTATGACAGTGGGGCCTTTCTAACAGCGGCCAACGCTTTGTATCGCGTTACGGGAGACCAGTCTTACTATAACGATGCATTGCTGGCGGCGGATCACATCGTCAATGAGGGCCCCGTCCTCCACACCGACGGCGAAGCCCCCGGCAACCAGTGGGCGTACTGGTTTACTTTCGGTCTAAGTCAGTTCGCGACGGACGCCAACCTCTGGCCTCAGTATCACGCATGGTTGCTAGGCAATGCGAATGCGGCGTGGAGCGAGCGCAGCAAGCTCAACCTTACCTGGAATAACTGGGTAGGCCCTACGAATGACACCGGAACCGATGCACTGGAGATGTCAAGCGCGGCGGCAATCTGGCAGCATCTGCCCCCGGCAAGCGTCAACCTGTCCGGGACTTACGAGATTCAGAATGTTTCTAGCAATCTGGCGTTGAGTGTTTCGGACGCATCCAGTGCCGACGACGCATCGGTTGTTCAGACATCTTTTAGTGATTCGGCTCCAGACCAGCGATGGACGTTCGAGCCGACCAGTGGCGGCTACTACCAGATCACGAACGCGAACAGCGGACTGGTGGTGAACGTCTCAGGCGCTTCAGTTGTCAATGGCAAGGGGATTGTTCAAGCGCCGGCGCAAGGAATGATCCCGGGCAGCGACCAATGGCTACCGGTACTCAACCCGGAAGACGGAACCTACTCGTTTTTTAATCTCAACAGCCTCCAGGCGCTCGATGTTCCAGGTGGAAGCTCAACCGATCAAACTCAGCTCGACCAGTGGTTCGGTAACAACACAAATTCGCAGAAGTTCTTCCTGGTTCGCTTGTCCAAATAACGGTACCAGTAGGCCGCATGAGATCCGCAGCTGGTGCGGATCTCGTGCGGCCTAACTTGACAACGCTTGGGACGTACTTCCCTTCCACGCTCGCCAAACTCCAGTTCCAGGAGATTCAAATGAAACGCTCACGCCCGATCTTCCTAAGCAGCCTGACGGCCATTGGCATCGTTGTGCCTGGCCTTTTCCTGTCAACCCCCGTGCAAGCCCAAAATGCGCAAGCTGCCTACGATGGCTATAATTCAGCTTTTCTAGTGCAGGCGAATGGGCAAACCTACTACGCCCACACTCTCACCAGCACCGGCACCCAACAGGACGGTGAATGGACAGAAGGCCTGGACATTACTGTCGCGATAGATCGCTACCAGTACACCCATGCACAGGGCGACCGGGATTTTATGATCTCCCTGCTGAATAGCCTTGCCTATTACAACTCCGCCACCGGACCCAATAACAACTGGCAAACCGACGGCTGGGACGACAATCTCGCATGGATGGTGAACCCCTTTCTGCGCGGCTACCAGCTTACCGGGATATCCAGCTATCTGGACCAGGCAAAGGCGGGTTGGAACAACGGATACACCCAGGGTTGGGACACGACGGTGGCGGGCGGCGGCATTTGGGAGAATACAGATAAGCAATCGAAGTGCGCCCTCAGCAACGATCCATTCGTCTTTGAAGGCGTCGGGCTCTACCAGGCCACGGGTGATTCCACTTATCTGACAAAAGCCGAAACCATCTATTCCTGGGTACGCTCCACCCTGCTTGTCACCAGCGGGTCAACCGCGGGACGGGTGCATGGCTGTGTGGGCTCCAACGGAGTGGTGCAAGCCGACGACGACAACGTCTACAACGCCGGATCCTTTCTCGAGGCGGCTACTGAGTTGTACCGGATTACCGGCAACCAGTCCTACTACAACGATGCCAAGATGGTGGCGGATCACACCGTTGCGGAGGGTTCCGTGCTGCACAACAACGCTGAGGACTCCGGCAGCCAATGGGCCTACTGGTTTACTCGGGGCTTGAACGATTTCGCTACCGTGGGCAATCTTTGGTCCACATACGGGTCCTACCTGCAGGGCAACGCCAACGCAGCCTGGAGCGAGCGCAGCAATCTGAATATCACTTGGAATGACTGGACCGCGGCAACCAGCAATACCAGTGCCAGCCCCGTGGAGATGTCAAGCGCAGCGGCAGTGTGGCAGCATCTGCTTCCTCCCGCCGTCAACCTGTCCGGAAGCTACGAGATCCAGAACGTCGCTAGCAGTTTGGCCTTGAACGTTTCGGGGGGCTCGACCACGCAGTGCGCAGCGATCATTCTGTATCCCTTTACAAGCGGCGCGACGAATGAGTTATGGAAATTTGTTCCGACCAGCGGTGGCTACTACCAGATCCAGAACGTGAACAGCGGTATGGTGGTCAACGTTACGGGGGGCTCGGGGCTCAATGGAGCGCTCATCGTCCAGTTTCCTGCCGGCGGCCTGACTCCTGGCAACGACCAGTGGTTTCCAGTACAAAACCCGGATGGAACTTACTCCTTCTATAACCTGAACAGCCTGCAGGCTCTCGACGATCCAGGTGGAAGCACGACGAGTACAACCCAGCTGGACCAATGGTTCGGCAATAGTACTACCGCGCAGAAGTTCAACTTGATTCCTCAATCCTAGCTGCAGATTGCCAGCGTTTGAGGATGTATAGCTTTCCAGGGAGTGGAAAAAGGCGTTAGCGGTGAAGTTTAAGGGGTTATTGTCCATCTGACCGAGAACGGAGAAGCTGCTTGTGATAGACAGGAATCCTTCTTCGGAGGTCAGATGGGCTATGACCATCACTCATGTTTGACGGTGCACACGAATGCCAGTTCAACCTCGTGATGTTCCAGCATCGAGAGAATTTCCATTGTGTAATCGGTGGTGATCTCGATGCCCAGATTGCGATACAAACGATGCTCTAATGAGATCGCTGAGAAAAAGGCACGTTCCCTTTTCGACCTATGTTTCACTTCTCCTCGGCAGCTATCAAACAAATCTGATTACTGTTGCAAGTCCAAAAAGATATGACTCTGTTACATAAAGCTATTGGACGTCAAGGTTGCTTCTGGCGCAGCTTGATGAGGGCAGAGCGGCGCGGCCTGACCCAGGGCGGAGAATGACGGCCCGGAGGCCACCGGTATGAGCGCCGTCCCTCCCCTAGCAGACGAGCAAGCAACTCCTACAAAGCCATAGTCCTCGCGCTATCCAAGCGCTCCCGGAGCCACGCAGGAGAAGACCAAACACGAAAAGCCTTCTCCACCCAGACCACGTATCAAAGCTACCTGGGCAAGTGGATTCTTCCCCGTCGGCGGTCCTGCAGACTGGCCGACGTGAAGGCCGTCCATGTTGAAGAGTGGTTGAAGTCGTTGCCGCTTTCAAGAGGAATCAGGGCGAATATCCGGAACATCATGAGCGCTTTGTACAGTCACGCGCAGCGCTGAGAGTAGGGCCGCTACTAATCCCAACACACACGTGCATCAGAGCGCGAAGCGTTCGAAAGTTCCAGCGGTCCTTTCGCCAGCCCAATTGAAAGGCTTTCTGGTCAACCTAACAGACCCTGCAAAGACCGCTACTGCTCGGTGCATTTACCGGTTTGCGCGTTGGTCCAGCTCACTATATCGTATCGCGCTGCAGCCGCCACTCAAAGCTGCTGGCATCGCGAGGCCGATCGGCTGGCAAAATTTGCGACACAGTTTCGGCACACTGACGAAGGCGAATGGCGAGGACGTGAAAACGATTTGGGAGCCTCTTCGTCTTGCCAACTCCAAGGTGACGACGGATGTATATACGCAAGCTCTAACGGATAGGAAGCGTATTTCTCTGGCAACGCTGGCTGACCTTTAGCCAGTAGGTACGCTTGCTCGTGCTAGTACCGAAGGAAACCTGTCTTCGATGCATATGCCTTATGAAAGACGAGATGGCCGACGACGCGGAAACCTGCACTGCGCCATGCGTTCAAGAATAAGTCCGCTTTGCTCCAGCCGTAGAACGCGACCATAAATGCGTTTGGCCTGAGAACACGATAAACCTGGGTAAAAGCTGGCTTGACCCATACAGCCTGCGGTCGCGATAGTTCACCAGATACGGCGGATCACCTGAACGCAGTCGCAATTTATGCCTTGGTTTGTGTTGAAACTCCTGTGTTGCAGGTTGATCTGATCGCTTTCCTGGGTCTGCATTTTGTTTCTCGCTCTTGAGTGGTTTGGCTGTGGCTGCTAACAGATGCGCCTCGGCCCAGGCCTGCGCGGGTAGCAAGTACAAGGGTTGGCGAGAGTGGCCGGAGGTTACCTGAAAAGGCTGGAGGAAGCGAAGCCCGGAACGAAGTGAGGACTAGATCTGCACGGAAGCTCTCGTCCACTCCCGGCGGCCCATCGACCCGCCTCGCTTCGACCCCCCGGGCCCGTTGGCCTTCAGCTCCTGCTTGACCTCGGCTCCTAGACCGGATGAAAAGCTACTTTGCGGCTTGTCACACTATTGCTAAGTTTAACCTTCATCAAGGCTACTGAGGATATTACAACTTGTAGACAATTCTGTGACACTTTTGAAAATTCGGTACAACTAGAATTGGGCGACCCCAACTGGAGCTATTCATGTACGGTTTTCATTGCCTCTGGCGCCCACGATTCTGGATACTGCTTCCACTTCTCGCCTTCACGATCGTTTCGACAGCCGCTTGTGCTTATGCACAGGCATCATCCGGTGTCATTAACCCGCTGACTTTTCCGGGCGCAAACCTGTGCATCCAGATTAAGGCAGCTATCGCTGCCAATGCGAGCGCAAACCCGCAAGGCATTGTCATTGATGCCCGCTCCGCTACTGGCGTCCAGAATTGCACTGTGAATCCTTTTAGCGGGGCCACTATACCTGGACAGCTATTGCTGGGGTCAACAGTCTTGAAAACGACCGCGCCAATCGTGACGCCATCTGTGCAAGCGTGGCAGATTCTGGGGATTGGCCGTGGCAACAACGTTAATGAGACCGGTACGCTCATCCAGGCTGTGTCCGGATTTCCAGCTAACGGCAAGGTGGTCCGTCTGGGGGACGGAACAGCGCTCACGTTTGGGAATCGTATTGATAATTTGGCTATCGATTGCAATGGTATGACGGGAGCGATTGGGCTCTACTCGACTGATATTCAGGAGGAGTCTGGAGGAAGCAATTTGGCGATAACCAGCTGTCCCGCGCGCGAAATCTGGATTAACGGATCAGGGAGCGATGGCGCGGGCCCGCAATTTGCCATGAACTACGATTTCCATGATGTTGAGGGTCTAGCATTGAATTCAGGCACCTCGTCGACTATTGCCTGCGAATTTGACGGAGACAATGTGACGCAACCCGACGGTCCTCATCTGCTGAACGGACTGACTTGCTCGGGCTCTCCGTCGCACCCGGTCGCCAGCGCATTTGTATTCGATAGTTTTAGTTCTTCCACTGTTACGAACTTAAATGCGGAGAACGCGGCGACCGGCTACGTCATCAGCAATCTAGCTCCGCTCAATGGCGTAAGCTTCAGTTCGTTAGCTGGAGGAACTATCACTGGTAGCGTCGTGCATATCACCAAACCTCCAGTCCCAGCAAATCATAATGTCACCACGGACATCGCACTATCGAATATCGTCAATTCCAGTGGAACTGCAGCTGCATTGATAATAGACGACATCCTCGGCAAAACTCTTACGGAGCGGACTGTCGGCATTTATCGAGTAGGCATTCCCGAACCGTCATCTGGGACCTTTGCTCCCGGATACACTCACGTTTCGGATAGCCCTTTCTCGGCAAGTCAGCTTTCCGGACTAGTGCTGGACAATGCTGCCGATACAACCACCGGCAACCTGCTGAAAATATCGTCCGGGCTTGCAACTACTGCTCCAGCGCTTGTTGAATTGGATGATCGCGGTACTCCAAGATGGAATATTGGGAAAGACGGCACGGAAGATTTTCAGATCTTTGATTCCGCAGCGAATGTACTCCGTCTGCAGGCAATTCCTAATTCAAACATGGAGGTCAACGCGGCCGGTAGCGGAACTTCTTTTATGAATATGTTTTCAGGTACCGGCGGCGTGACTTTTTGCAGTGGCAACGGTTCATCCTGCCCTGCGTCGGTCAATGGTTCTGGAGCGGCGAGTTTCGCGAGCCTTGCAGTTCCAGGTCTTGGTGCTTCGACTCGCCCTTTGTGTACTACGAATGGCGGCATCATCACCAACATCGGATGCTCGACAACTGCCGCAGCAGCAAGCACAGCAACGCGCACAGTCGCGGCGAATGGTACTACCCAGGCTAGTGCCATTATGCCTCTCCAGACCCCACTCGCCGTGGAACAGGTAGCGGGAGCGGCGCCCCTGAATAGCCCTTCGTTTACGGGAGCACCTACAACTCCGGATCTGGCCGGCGTTGGAACAGCATCATTGATTCGGGGCTCGCCGGAGACCATTGGTGGTACCGACGCAACTGTCGTCTGCGCAGCAGATCATCTCTGCGACTCCTACAGCGGCACGGTTCGACTGACAACAGGATCCGATGCCATATCATCCACCGGGGCCCAAGTCGTAACGGTATTGCTACCTGTAAACAGGCAGAGTCTTCCTAATTGTGTTGTTAGCGTCGTAACAGAGGCCGGAAACAAACCCGTCGCCACGATGGTAACAATACCCAGTACCTCATCAATAGCGGTTATGTTGAAGTCGGTGCTTGCTCCATTAACGCCATATAACATTACTTACCTATGCGGTGGAAACTGAGCTGTTCTCTTTCTTTTCAATGTTGAAGAACGGGTAGCGGGTTGTAACGTGCGGAGCCTCTCCGATCTGAATCGCACTTGCGAGACATTCCCGTGACAAGTGGCTGACGGTTCATGACAGGCTCATAATGCGTAGTGCGTATGGCATAGGGAAAAGCTTGTGAGTGGGATGGAACAGAGCGAAATGAATCCGGCGCTGGTGAGCGTACGCTTTGTGACAGCGAAGCAGACGGTTGAGATGCTGCCGTGGCTGGTAGGTTTTTACCTGTCGTTTCGCGTATTCATCATGCTGTTGTCAGTCCGATTGCTCGGGTTGGAGGCAGACAGTGGTGTCGGTATAAATCTTCTGCTTAATTACCTGCTGTTGGGAGCTGTTTTATTTAACTGGCCTTCTAAAACAAACGGTCGCCTTTCTGTTTTATTGCGATTGCCGCCTGTACGGTGGGTGACGCTGTTCCTTGGCTTTTCCTGTCTTAGCCTTCTGTGGAGCAGTACGACGTCGTTGGTTGCCGCTGTAGCCTTCTGGGTTGGCATGGCTGCCGATACAGCGATGATGCTTGTGTTGCTGATAGGCGATCATCCGCGGCGTGCTGCAAGCTCGGTGATGAAAGGCTTTGTGTGGGGAGCATGCTTTGTAGCGGTAATTGCATGGATTATGCCGGCGCAATCGGATCTGCGTCTGGGCGATGAGGAACTGCTCGGGCCAAACCAGATTGGCTGGGTATGCGGGTTCGCTTTGTACTTTGCTCAATATCTGTTACGCAGCAAGGACGGAAAGTGGAAGATGGTGGCAGGATTGCTGGCGGTCACCCTGCTACGTTCGTTAAGCAAAACCACCATTGCCGCCGTGGTCGTGAGCCAGGCCTATCTGCTGCTATGTGATCGCACGATGAGTCGTCGCTCCAAGGTCTGGCTGGTGCTTGGGTCGGTCGTCGTGTTAGCGGTGTTTTCGTCGCTACTGAGCTCGTATTACACCGTCTACACCACGGCTGGGAACTCGCCTGAAACGCTTACAGGCCGTCTTGGAATCTGGACTTACATTCTGAACGAGGCGATACAGCAACCTTGGTTTGGACATGGTTTCCATTCGGTATGGAAGGTCATCCCACCATTTGGAGACTTCGAAGCACGACATGCACATAACGAATGGTTGCAGCAGTTTTATGCGTATGGAGTGGTTGGCCTTGTCCTACTGATTGGATTGTATGGCGGCTTATGGCGCTATCTTCGCAGGCTGCCGAAGCGCGATCCGATGCGGGTGTTTTTCATCAGCATGATCTTATTGGTCCTGGTACGTGGATTGGCGGATACCGAACCATTTGACGTTTCGCTGCCACTTTGGACGATCACGTTAATTGCCGCGTTGGCAGGCCAGCAACTGGAGCTGACGAAGATAACTCCTCAATCTGAGATTGCGTCAGAAAACCTTTGATATCGTACGTTCGACCTGTACGGCGGTCCCAACTTCTTTTTCCGAGTTTGCTGAGACATGGGTAGAAGATCACGTCAACGAGCCCTACAATGGCGCAAAGATCACGGATCGCGGCTGGGATTGGATCGATGAAACGAAAGCAGAGATGTACAGCGCCTTACTCACAGGTGGCACACATTCTCGCACACCCATCCTTCTGCCTCCATCTAGAACTGCTGCTTGCTAATACGCTCCGGTCTATACACTCACGACCCACAGTCTCAAGGTGTAGCTACGCTAAGTATAGATTCAAGATGGCCCACTACCAGATGAACACCTTCATCGACGCGCACCCTGAACATGCCTAGACTTGAGAGCTATAGTTTCGGGCCGGAGTACTTCATCAATAGCCAACGTCCCATCAGAAAACGGCCGATAGAGCACGCTAGCGGTTCGGCCGCTCGGCTCACCCCGGTTGCTGCCTCGACAGCAAATCCTTCGCCGCTATCGCCCAAGAAGAAGCATGAACCGCGCTGGGCAATGTAACCGGGCGGCCGGTTTCAGGACCCTATCACCAATCGTAAGGATTCGTATCGGATTGTCACACTCGCGTTTTGGCTGAGGGGAGGGCGGGGCGGCGATGTCCGGATAAGTCAGTGTGCAATAAAGGGACGCATTTCGGATTCGTGAAAATGTCGATGATTCATAGACATACGTGCGTTGAATCATGGGGGTATAAACGACCGTTTCTGGTATGGTCGCCTTCACCTGTTCACAGTACGAGGAAACCTGGCAGAATAAGCTTATTACTCGTCCCACAAACAGAGTACCGGAGCGCTACGTTTCTGGTATATAGGCTTCATGCAAATTGAATATGCAAGGGTGTCAACGGCGGACCAGACACTCTCTCTGCAAGAAGACGCCCTTAAGAAGGTCGCGTGCGAGCGGGTTTTAAAGAACACGCGAGCAGAAAGAACGTAGATCGTCCCTGGCTCAAAGCATATCTCGCCACATTCCGCCAGGTGGAAACTCTAGCACGCGCAGCCCGGAGCAGCTCCGCGATACTGTTCCCTCTGTGCACCGCATCTTTGTCGATGCGCGCGCACAGGTGATGGAAGAGACACTGGAAAATCTCTCCGCCTTCTACGCGATGTTCCCAGGCAATCACAAGTTCAACGTCTTTCCGACGTGGCTGGCAGAGGACCATTATGCCCGGCTCTCCTCTGTGTTCGCTCCTCACATCGGCCACCCACATTCGGAGGATCTGGATTCCGAGTACCTCAGTATCCTTGAGACGCGCACACGGACGCCGTTCTTCCAGGACGTGTATGTGGATGGCGTCCGGGTCATGCTCATCATTGGGCCGACCGGAACCGGAAAGTCGGTGCATGGCAACAACCTCATCGCGCTCGAACAGAAGTATGTCGGATTCACCTACATCTTTGATATTAGCGGCAGCTACGAGAGTGTTGTCGAGTTGTACGGAGGGAAGGTTGACCGGGTTGGGAAAGATGGGCCACGAGTAAACCCGTTCGCCCTGGAACCGACGGAGAGCAACATCAAGTTCCTGTACTCGCTCGTAAAGCTCCTGCTCACCAAGGGCGGCGCGGAACTCGAGCCCGAAGATGACGACGTGATCCACAAGGCCGTGCAGGATATGTACCTGCTCGACCCTGCCAATCGCCGGCTGTCGAATCTCTTCCTCCCGAAAAAGCTCGACCGCTATCTGTCGAAGTGGATTGGCAAAGGCGTCTACAACGCGGTTTTCGACAACGTGGAGGATGGCCTATGGCTCTCCAGGCTTCAGTGCTTCGACTTCAAAGGAGTCAATAACGAGCAGTACACCGACTTGATCGAGCCCTTGATGATATGGCTGCTGCGGCGCATCAATGACGTTCTCTATAACCCTGCCAATCTCGGTGTGCCGAAGCACATCCTCATCGAGGAGATCTTCTCCTCCATGAAGAACAAGCAGCTCCTGGATGGTGCGCTCGCTTCAATCAAAACCGTCCGGAAGAATCTTGGCGGAGTAACCATGATCAATCAGTCCACATGAAGTGCCCGATCTTTAGTGCCGTAGGAAGAGTTAGTGTAGAGCAGCTATTTCTGAGTTCAAGTAGTTGCCGTCGGGGGGTGGAGAAGTGGGAAGCGCGAAGGGGTTTCCACTTCTCCATGCCCCTTGTTGTTTGTCATCCGGGTCTGCGGCGCCGGCGGTCGGTAGCCCAGCGAAGAGTGTGGCCGGATAGTGTTGGAGTGGACGCTCCAGCGTTCGGCCAGTACGCGCAGTTCTTTCATTGAGTAGAAGATCTCTCCGTTGAGCAACTCGTCCCTGAGCTTGGAGTTGAAGCTCTCGCAGTAGCCGTTCTCCCACGGCAAACCGAGTTCGATGTATAGCGTCTTTACTGCTGTGTTCGCCAGCCATTTCCGTAAGTCTTTGGCTACGAACTCAGGGCCATTGTCTGATCGAAGATGTTCTGGAACTGCCTTCAGCACCATGGCGTCAGCCAGCGCAGAGATGACCTGGCACTGGACCAGCGGCGTTCCGCTCGCACGAGCAGGCTTTCGCGCGTGTGTTCGTCGATCAGGTTGAGCAGGCGCACACTTCGCCGCTCGTGTGTCCGTGCGCTCACGAAGTCGTAGCTCCACACACGGTTCGCGCGCATGGGCCTGAGCCGCACATACGATCCATCGTTGGACCACAACCGGCCTCATGGCTTCTGCTTCTGTGGAACCTTCAGCCTTTCGCGACGCCAGATACCGCGGTCCCCGGCAAGCTTGCTTGCTGGGGTGGAGATACGCTCCACACGATCTTTGCCACCCGCCAGCCAGCTCGCTTGAGCAACGCCGTGATCCGGCGATACAGCGGGGTCCCCGGCAACTTCGTTGCTGGGGTGCTTAGCCGTAACGACCGTACCGGCTGGCAAGCTGGATGATCGCCTGCGTAAGTGCATCTTCGTCTTCACGCAGTATCGCACCATAGCGCTGCGCGTTCCTGGTGGTTTTAAAAGCACTTCCAGGGCCAACCGTGCTCATTAACTTTAATTAGTCGCAGCTGCCGGAGTCTTTTTACGGCGGGAACACAGGTCGAATCCCGTCGGGAACGCCAACCTTCTTCACTGACTCGTCATCGATGTGCGCAACCGGGAGTACAAGTGGCGCTGAGTCCGGATGCAAGCTCACGATCCACTCGTGGGTACAAGCGCATCGGATCCTTCTGGTAAACCAGCCAGCCTATGGACGAGTCGGTATTACTGATAGAGTTTACTGCTCGTCCGATGGAAGGATGAAGAGCAGCAAGCGCTCCTGCAATGCTGACCTTGACTGTTCGCGATTTGTTTCACGATCTTATGGAGCATGGCCGCGCGCACTGTGCGTTTATGGGAAGCTGGACGCAAAGATCATGGGATGGATAAAGGAAACCGGAGATCCACTCCCCTAGCAAGAGGCGCTGGGAAAGTACTCTGACTTTCCGGCATGACTGACTGCACTGGCGAATCTTCCGGAACGGCGACGCGCGGTAGGCCCCTGCTAGAGGCTGCCGCGCGTTGTTCCTATTTAAGTAACACTTAGGGCCGTTTGCCTGTAGGTGGCGAAGTTCGAGTGTTGTAGCACGTGGCTTTTCTTGAAGAAAAAGCCACGTGGAGAGTCGTTGGTCTCTCTATAACGGTAGGCAAACGGCTTTAGCGCCAGTAGCCGGGGTGAAAGCGATACCCTGGACCGCGGTGATAGTAGCTACCTGGAACCCACACGGCCCCGGGGCGGGGAGGACGACCGTAGCGGCCCGGGGTCCAGACATAGCGCTGGCCATCCCACCGGTGATACCCGCCTTGCCACACATAGCCGGGGCGCGGTGGAGGGCCATAGTGCTCTACGACAGGCGGCGGTGGTCCAACCCGAATGACAACCTGGGCTTGCGAGGCGACAGGTAAAAGTGATGCAAACAACACGGCGACTGCCATTTTCTTGAGCATGAGAGTCCTTTCCTGGGGCGGCTGGCTGCCGCTTGCTCCTCTAAGACCCGGGGAGGGGCGAGATGTTGCGGCTGAGAGAGTCGAATGCGGGAAGAGTATGGATCGGCATGATCTCTTCCGAGAAGGGCTGGTTTGTTCCCGGCTCTACGCGGTTGTGCAGGCAGAGGCGTGCTTCCCTTCCGCGACTGCATCGGCTAGACTCAGCCGTAACCTTGTTCCAATTCGAGTCTTCGATGAAATCATTCCCTGATGTTGCGGCTCTCGCTGATATCTCTTCCTCAAGGAAGCATTTTCGCTCGTCCTCCGGAGAAATCTTCGATGGCTACTTCACCGAGGGGCGCACCTGGAGCTTCAAGAAGCAGGACCTGCTCGACGCACGGGCACGGCGGCTGTTCGAGTCCGCGGCGCTGGCCTGCTCGGTCGATGCGTACCCCTTTCAGGCGCCGCTGACCAGCAAGACCGGCCCCTGCGTGCTGACCGACGGGCACGAAATGCTGATGCTCTCGAGTTACGACTACCTGGGGCTGATCGGCGACCCACGCATCGATGCGGCCGCCATTGAAGCGGTCAAGCGTTACGGAACCGGCACGGGCGGCGTGCGCCTGCTGACCGGCACGCTCGAGCTACACCGGGAGACAGAGCAGGCTATCGCCGATTTCAAGGGAACCGAGGCCGCGCTTACTTTTACCTCGGGCTATGTTGCCAACCTGGCGGTTATCTCCTCGCTGTTCGGCCCGGCGGACCGGGTTATCGCTGATACGTTTTCGCATCGCAGCCTGATGGACGCCTGCCGGCTGGCCGGGGTGCAGGTGCAGCGATTCGAGCACAACGATCCCGATTCGCTGCGGCGTGAGATTCAGAACGGCCCGCGTGCCAACCGCACTCTCATCATCTCCGATGGCGTCTTCTCAATGGATGGCGACATCTGCTGCCTGCCGGAACTGGTGGCGATCAAAAAAGAGTTCGGCTGCTACCTGCTGATGGACGAGTCGCACGCGACCGGCGTGCTGGGCGCGCGCGGCCGCGGCACCGATGAGCACTTCGGCGTGGACCCGAACGACATCGATATATGGACCGGCTCGCTCGCGAAAGCGATCCCGTCGGGCGGCGGTTTTGTCGCGGGCTCGCGCGAGTTGATGATTTTTCTGCAGCATGCCTCGGCGCCGTTCATCTTCTCGGGTGCGATGCCGGCGCCGGCCGCGGCGGCTGTGCTGGCAGCGATCCGCATTGTGGAGCAGGAGCCGGAGCGGGTCGACCGCATCCGCAGCAATGCGGAGTTTCTGCGTGGTGGCTTGCAGAGCCTGGGCTTTGACACGGGTTTGTCGCAGACCGCGGTGATCCCGCTGATGCTGTACGACGACACGCGCACCGCGCTGTTTGCGCGGGAGCTGCGCAATCGCGGCATCCTCACCTCGCCGGTGATGTTCCCGGCGGTAGCGCAGGGCAGCTCGCGGCTGCGGCTGTGCGTTACCGCGGCGCATACTGAGGAGCAGCTGCAGTTTGCGCTCGATGTTTTCTCGACCCTGCGTGACGCGTAAGTGCATGCGCTGGTCACCGGGGCCAGCGGGTTCCTGGGTGGCAGGCTGGTTGAGTTGCTGCTTGCCGATGGGGTAGAGGTTTCGGTGCTGGCGCGGCATTCTTCGCAGCTGCCTGCGTGGCTTGGTGTGCAGGTTCTGCGAGCTGAGCTTGCGGCCGTGCCTGATGCGGTTTTACTGGCCGCGCTCCGTTCCGTCACCCACGTCTTTCATTGTGCGGGCTGCTCGACTGACTGGGCTCCCCTGCGCGAGTACGAAGCGAGCAACGTCGCGGGAGTCGCCGCCATGCTGGGCCTTGCGCAAGAGAATACGGCCCGGCTGGAGCGGTTTGTGCATGTCAGCACGACCGATGTGTACGGATACCCGGTTGCCGCCGGCGACGAAACCACGGCCAGGCGCGATACAGGCCTGCCGTATAACCACACCAAGCTGCGCGGGGAGGAACTGGTGTGGCAGGCCGCGAGCGCGGGGCTGCCCGTCACGGTCGTGCGCCCGGCCAGCATTTATGGTCCGGGCGGTAAAGCCTTTGTGACCGATATCGCCGCGCTGCTGCGCCAGCGGCTGATGCTGCTGGTCGATGCAGGCCGCGCCCCCGGCGGCTTTGTGTACGTCGACGATGTGTGCCGTGCGATGCTGCTGGCTGCCTTGGCGCCGGTCGCGCTGGGCGAGGCCTACAGCGTCAGCAGCGTCGACGGGACCACCTGGCGCATGTATACCGTCGCGCTGGCCCGGGCCCTCGGGCTGCCCGCGCCCTGGCTGCAGCTGCCTTTCGGCGCGGCCTTGGCGCTCGCGGCCGTAAGCGAGCTGCCTCATCGGGCCGGGCTGCCGGGGCGTCCGATGCTGACCCGGCACGCGGTGCACCTGCTGGGGCGCGACCAGCAGTACTCGACGGCGAAGGCACGGGAGCAGCTCGGCTGGGCGCCCCGGGTGGCTCTTGATGAGGGCATTGCGCGCGCGGCTGCGCCTCTGGTGCGGTGACGAGCGCGTTTGCGTTCTCTTCGACTGCAGGTTACGACAGGCACCCCCGGCGAAAAGATTCGCAGAGCGGAAACGAGGCTGGATTAGACTGAAGTGGCTCGCCGGGCCCCGGCTCCGGCTGCAGCCATGCTTGCTTGCAAGGAGATCGCCTAATGGCCCAGGTATTTGGAACTGATGTGAAGCAGGTGACGCGGCCCAACGCGCTCCAGCTCGATTCAAAGCCGCTGAACTTCAAGAGCCTGAACCAGAAAGCCATGCCCACGCCTACGGCGCTGGCCGGCACGACCGGTATCGACGCATCGCTCGTACATGGGGATGTCTGGCGGGAGCTGAAGGGCAACGAGACGATAGACATTCTGAAGAACCTGAAGACAACGATCACTCAGGATGAACTGCGCGCCTTGACCGGGAACCTGAAGAACACTGTGACCGGAACGACGAACGATACGAGGGTCGGTGCGCATCACCAGCAGAATGTTGCTCCGCGCTTCGAGATCTACACCCATACCTTGTTTCAGGACCACCACGAGAAGATGGTGGTCCATCAGCCGACTTCGACCTGGGACACGGTGAGCAAGTACTTCGCTTTCAAGGCCGCTATCTTCAACGCGACGGGTGTCGAGCTTACGGCGAAGGGAAGCGCAAACACGGTCACGGCCATGGATGTGGCGCACAAGACTATCAGCCTCGATAACAAGGTATTTGCGGCGAAGAAGGAAAGCTTCGCGATCAAAGACCTTGATCTCGGGACTCATCTTGGCGGAGCGCTGACAGAGATCAAGGCACTGAAGGTGAAGGCGGCAGCCTCGCACATGAAGGCGATCGCGGCGAACCTGAACGCGGGTGTCGCGGCGAATGCCGACAGCCCGTTTGCCTGAGGCGCGTCTCCGCCGGGGCGATGGTTGAACGGGAGAGTCCATGCTGGGTTTTTCGATTCGGGTTGTGCATGCCGGGCAGCAACTCTCGGTTATCATCCCCGCTCAGCTCTTTATCGTTCTTCTGCTTCTGGTGCCCTTGCCGTTTCTGATCAGTGCATTCCGCGGCACGACAACCGCTCGTGGCCGGCGCAATGTATTGCTGATGATCGTTTTCGACCTGTTCTTCCTTAGTGCAGCGTTTACGCCGGCGAAAATCATTCTTGACGCGAAGCATGGAACAGCCGATGTCTCGACGATGATGTTTTTTATTCCTCATCACAGAACGCTCACGCTCTCTCAGGTCCAGGGCTCCATGGTCAAGACCTCGGAAGTGACAGATGCATTGGTACTGGTGATGAGCGATGGACATGCCGTGCAATTGACCCCGTTCAACCAGGTCAGCGGCACAGACGAGGCTGTTGCGGCAATTAATCAATTCTTGAGAGCACACGGCGGAGAAGGCTCGCCCTACTAAGATCACTGCAAGCCGGCAAACAAGGGTGAGGATCGGGACCGATGGAAGAGACGACCACACTGAAACGAAGCCGCCTGGCCCCGCTGGAGCTGCCGACGCTCGCGCCGTTCGTGCGCGCGGCGCTGATCGAGGACTGCTCGGTCTACTGGATCGGGGTGCGCGAGTTTCCGCTGCTGCCGCCGCAGAGGGAGTGGCTGCTTGAGTTTCTCAAGCGGCTCGCGGTCGTAATGCAGGACGAGTATGAGCTGCGCGAGGAGTGGTTTCTTGAGTTCAAGGCGCTCTACCCTGACCTGCTGAACCGCTTCATCGACCGCTCGAGCGCGTATATCCCGATGACCGGGATGACGCTGATCCCGGGCGCAGCGCCGGTGGGCGCGCCGGCGTTCGAGGACGTGAAGCGGGTGGTCGAGGAGAGCACCAAGAAGGGCACGCCGGTGGACGTGGCGCAGTGGATGCCGGACCACGCGCACTGGTTCGCCATGAAGGACCCGGAGGCGCAGCGGGCAGACTTTTTCGGCCACGGCGGCATGTTCTCGCTGTACCTCAAGGCCGACCCGAAGACTTCGCAACTGCCGCCCAAACTGCCGCGCTTTATCACCAGCCACGAGGCCTACAACCCGGAGTCGGAGCGGCAGTACGCAATGCTGGCCGCGCTGCAGGACGGCTTCCTGGCCAAGAGCAAGCAGAAATTCGGTGAGCCGTTCCGCGAGGACCCCAGCTACCGCGGCCTTCTGTTCGTGCTGCCGCTGCTGTCGGGCGCGAGCCTGGTGAACGCGACGCCGGACGCGCGCGCAGAGTGGTTTGAGCTGTTTGATGGCTACTGTATCGAGAGCAAGCCGGACAAGGGCGTGGTGCTGGCCTGCAAGGATCCCCAGTTCGACGAGCACCTGATAGGGATCCTGGAGGGCATGCGCGATGACAAGCTCCGGTACAGGGACTAACGTGGCGACGCTCTCCATCAAGTTGCCGCGCTTTGATGAGCTGGAGGCGCCTTCAGGCTGGCACGTGTATGCCGCGCAGGTGCCGGGCTTTCCCGTAAAACCGGAACCGCGAGCCAGGCTGCGCGAGGCTTTGCAGGCAGCAGTGGATGCACTGCGTGGCCGACGGCCGCTTGCGCTCTCCACCTGGCTGCTGATGGACAGCCTGCACAAGGACGGCGCGGTACGGGAGCTAAGCCGGCACGGGCGGGAGTGGATGCCAGAGTTCGGGCTGGGCCTGTGGCCGGACCGCGAACCCCCGCGGATGTACCGGGACAGCGACTTCCTGGATCTGGAGTTCGGACAGGAGCTGCACACGATGATGCACTCGGTGGTGCAGATCGGCGGCCAGGAGGAAGCGGCGCGGGGAGCGTGGGAGACGATGTTCGGCCGGGGCAGCGCGGTGGTGACGCTGGCCCCGGGCGGCGCGGAGGCGGTGCTGGAGGGGACGCGCGAAGCGCTGGTCCGCGAGATCGCGGATGAGAGCTTCCAGAGCTTCGGGTTTTACTTCCCGCTGATAGGCCGTGCAGCGCTGGTTGAGGCCCTGGCCGGGCAGAAGTCCGGCCGCGGCGGGCTGCTGGACGCGTGGCTGGGTCCGACGGATGTGTACGTGCGCGAAAGCGAGGAGGATGGGTCGGTGCTGGTGGTGAGCCGGAGGAGCGCGATGGAGGAGCTTGGCGCGGCCGGCTTTATGGTCCGGGAAAGGCGTCTGCCGGAAGCGAATGGGAAGGTCTGACTTTCTCGCGGAAGCGCACGGCGGCAGCGCTTGCTCTAAAGATTCGATTTACCGGCAGCCTGAGATGCGACTCACTTCTGACCCAGAAACTACACCCAGGCCTTGAACGCCAGCACCGCATTGAGCCCGCCAAACGCGAAGGAGTTCGACAGCGCCGCGCCGACGCTCTGGCTGCGGGCCTGATTGGGAATGATATCGAGATCGCAGCAGGGATCGGGCGTGGTGTAGTTCGCGGTCGGCGGCAGCACCCCATTCTTGAGCGCCAGGATGGTAGCCACCGCCTCCAGCGCGCCGGCGGCGCCAAGCGTGTGCCCGTGCATCGATTTGGACGAGCTGACGGCGAGCCGGTCGGCGTGCGCACCGAAGACCGCGCGGATCGCCTCTGTTTCGGTGCGGTCGTTGGCTTCCGTCGCGGTGCCGTGTGCGTTGATGTAGCCGATCTCTTCCGGAGCCATGCCGGCGTCTTCAAGCGCCTGCCGCATGGCTCGCCCGGGACCGTCCGCGGTGGGCTGCGTGATGTGGCCGGCGTCCGCGGTGGCCCCGAAGCCGACGATCTCGGCCAGGGGCCGGGCGCCGCGGGCCAGCGCTGCTTCCAGCGGCTCCATCACCAGGATGCCCCCGCCTTCGCCGATAATCAGGCCGCTGCGGTCGGCGGAGAAGGGCCGGCAGGTATCGCGGCTGATGACCCGCATCGCCTCCCAGGCCTTCATGCCGCCCAGGAACAGTGGCGCTTCGCTGCCCCCCGCGATAGCCGCCGGCGCCACCCCGGCGCGGACCAGGTGGAAAGCCTGTCCGATGGCGTGCGCAGAGGAGGCGCAGGCGGTCGAGATGGTATAGGCCGGCCCCTGCAGGCCCCACTTCATGGTGATGTGGCTGGTGCCGGCATTGCTCATGCCCAGCGGAATGGTGAGCGGGTGGACGCGGGTGCGCCCGTTGTGGAACAGCTCCCAGTAGCCGTTCTCCTCTGCCCCCCGGCCGCCCATGCAGGAGCCGGTGATAACGGTGGTGCGCTCGCGCAGGGCCGGCGTCCATTCGATGCCCGATTGGTCGATGGCCTCGCGCGCCGGCAGCACGGCAAACTGCGCAAAGCGGTCCATGAAGGAGAGCTCTCTTGCGTCGAAAATGGCCTCCGGGTCAAAGCCGGGGACCTCGGCAACATTCTCAAAGCGAAGGGGAGCCGCCTCTACGCGGTTGAGGGTCTTGCGTAATGGGGCAATACCGCTGCGGCCCTGCACCAGCGAGTTCCAGAACCCAACTGCATCGTGGCCCAAAGCGCTGATAACGCCGGCGCCGGTGACGACGACGCGGTGTGGAACCGCCACGCTATGCGCCTGCTTTCGGACCGGTTGGCGCCTCGGCCCGGGGGAAATGCGGCGCAGGCAAGCCTTCGGTTTTGGCGGAAACGATCGCCGAAACCCCTTCCACCATCTGGGGAATGCTGCTCACCTGCTTGGCGTCCTGATCGTCAATCTCGATGTCGAACTCGCTCTCCAGGTCGAAGAGGATGTTGAGGCGGTCCAGGGAGTCAATGCCCAGAGCTTCAAAGCTGCTGTCCGGCTTCACACTTTCCAGCGGCATCCGCTTCGTTGTGGCGATAACTCGTAGTACGCGATCCTGGATCGACTCGGGCATAGTCCTCGATTTCGCCTTACAGGCAGCGTATGGGTTCCGCCGAGCCGCGGCATCGCGGCCCGATAGAACAAACCCTGATTTTACCCCCAAGTTGCAGGCGTCGTCCCAGCCGCTTTCCCTATCTTTTGGTCCGTCACTGGCCCGTTGCGCTCTATTTTTGCTCCTCAGGATTGAGATGCAGCTGCCGGAGAGCCTGCTGGCTCGCCGCGCAGGTCGCCACGGAGATCGAGGTGCTGCTCGAGCGCAATGCGCACCAGCTGGGCCCGCGTGCGCACGCCGGTCTTGCCGAACAGCTGCTGCAAGACCGCCTTGACGTAGCCCTCGGAGAGGCCGAGCTTGGCGGCGATCTCCTTGTTGGCCAGCCCGGCGAAGACGCCGCGCAGCACCGCGCGCTCGCGGGCGGAGAGCTCGAGCGCCGGGGCGCGCCGGGCTTCTTCGCTGCGCGCCTCTATTAGCAGACGGCCCAGCCCCGCAGAGGAAAGCAGCGCATCGCCGCGCATCACCTTGCGGATCGCCTCGACCAGCTCGGTCGGGGGCGCGTGCTTCAGGAACAGGCCCGCGGCGCCGGCCTCGAGAGCGCGCACCGTGTCCGCAGGGCTCATACCGGCTGTCACCATCAGCACCTTTCCCTGGAAGCCGGCGGTGCGCGCCGCATCGAGGAACCCGAGGCCGGTGTGCTCCCCCAGGTCGAAGTCGAGCAGGATGAGATCGGGCGGGGCGCTCTCGGCTCGAAGCGCGGCCAGCGCTTCGTCGGTCGAGGAGCACTGCGCGACGATGGCAAGCTCCGGTTCCTCGGCCAGCAGGCGGCTGAGCCCCTCGCGAAACAGCACGTGATCGTCGAGCAGCAGCAGTCGAATCGGGTTCACTGTGGGTCTCCCTCGTCGCCAAAGGGAGGTGGGGCGCCTGGGGCGCGGGCGAGCTCCACTATAAAGGTCGCGCCTGCAGCGCCCGGCGCGTAGTGCAGGTCGCCCGAGAAGGACCGCATGAGGGCCCGCGAAAGATACAGCCCCAGCCCGGAGGCGCGAGCCTGCTGCTGGAAAGGCTTGAACAGGAACTCGGGGTGGGGCACGCCGGGGCCGGTATCCGAGACGAGGATCGACACACGGTCGCCGTCGAAAATGCCTGCGGAACCACTCCCGGGAGTCGTGTCCCCCTTGTTCCCGCAAACGACGCGCAGGGTGATGGAGCGCTCGCGGGCGCCGGCCGCAGAGCCCTTAGCACCGAAGCCCTCAGCCCTGGCGTTCTCTGCCGCAGAGCTCTCTTCGAGCGCGTGCTGGCTGTTCTTGACCAGGTTCAGCAGCACCTGGAGCAGGCTTTGCCGGTCGGCCCACACCGCCGGCAGCTTGCGGGGCAGCTCCCAGTGCAGCGCGATCTCCTCCTCGCGCAGCGCGGGTGCGATCACGATCTGGACTTCCTCCAGCAGTGAGCGGAGATCGATGGCCGCGCGCTGGTTGGCGGCTTCCCGCAGCTCGACGGAGGCGATACGCTCGAGCGCGAGCACCAGCGTGCCCAGGGCCTCGAAATCCTTCGAGCCGGCCAGTGCGCCGGAACGCCGCAGGTTTTCATGCACCACCGCGATGGCTGCGCACACGTTGCGAACCTCGTGCGAGACCGCGCCGACCAGAATGCGCGAGCCGGTGAGCAGCTGGTGCAGGCTGGCCTCCTCGCGGTCGCGCAGGTCCTCCGAGCTGTCTGCGACAAAGACTGCCAGACGCGGCCCGGTGCCGGTGCCGTAGGTGGAGAACCACACGTCGGCCTGAAAGATTTCGCCGCCTGCCCGGTGCCCGCGGCACTGCATGGCGGTATGGAAGACCCGTGCGCCGGCGGCCGGGGCGCGCAGCGTCGGCAGCTCCAGCAGCGGCGGCAGGAAGGGCGCGAACGACTGGCCGGCCAGCGTGCCCTGCTCCAGGCCGAAGAGCCGGTCGGCGGCTTCATTGGCCAGCAGTACGCAGCCGGTGGCGTCCGCGGTAAATACGGCCACGGGGCTGTTCTCGACCAGAACCTGCAGCTGCTCCTCCGCGTCGCGGCGGGCCGCCATCTCGTCCTCCAGCGCGCGCAGGTGATGGGCGGCAGCCTGCCGGCCCCGCACCACGCTGTGGACAAAAAAGGACGCGCCGCCAAAGGAGCTGAAGTAGAGCACATCGCGCGGCAGCCCGGAGATCCAGTCCCACGCGTAGCCGTCGAAGCACTCTGCCAGCCCGGTGCAGAGCAGCGCCAGCAGCATCAGCGGCAGGCGGGGCAGCGCCGTGGCCGCCAGCGCCATGGGTACCAGGAACAGCCAGCCCAGCGGGATCGCATCGTTGACCAGCCAGTCCAGCAGGGCGATGCCCGCGATCAGCGCCGAGGCTTCCAGCAGCACCAGCAGCCTGGCCTGCAGCAGCAGCTGCCGGGGCATCAGCGTTAACGGCACCGCGGCCTGAGATTGAGAGTACGTCATGCTGCGCCAGAGACCATCCTTATCCCGATTCAGGGCCCGATTTCGGGACTCATGTTTGCGCCTGAACCGCCGCGCACTCCCCTGAGTATGGGCCGCGTGAAGGCCGCGAAAAGCGGGCGTGGCCAAAAGATAGTGCTGGCGGCGTGAAGCCTTTGCCCGGCAGCGCCGTCACTTTTTATGCGGCGAAAAAAGCTGGGATTTCTCCTCGCTTCTTTGTGGGGGCGGGCCTCTGTCGATAGAGCAGCGGCTACGGCAAGAAACGATGTGGTGGCTAACCAAAAGATAAGCAGGGCGCGGCGCGAGCGACGATAGACTAGCCGCAAGTGGGACGGCGAGGGGCAGCGCGGTTGACCCCTGCCGAGTGATCGCGGGCTGCTCCCGAACACCGGGAGCGGCCCGCGGCAAACCGCAGATGCGAACAGCCGGCAGCGGCCGCCTGTTTCCCGGCGGCTCCCTAACCTCACTCCCCACGCAAGGAGCTTTGATCTGCGCGGTCTCACTGGCTATCTTCTCCTCGGCATGACCGCGACCTGCGCCGCAGCAATGCTGCCCGGCTGCGGCCAGCACCAGCGCGACCCGAATGCCGAAGCGCCGCCGGCCAAGAGCGTTGTGCAGGCTGGCGATGCCGCGCTCGTCCACCTGGACCGCCCGGACCGCTTTTCAACGGTCACGGCGGAAAGCTACCAGGCCACCTCGAGCCTCGATGTCACCGGCCAGGTTACGCCCGACGTTTCGCGCGAGATTCCGGTCATCTCGATCGCGAACGGCCGGGTGGTGGCCACGCATGTGCGCCTGGGCGATTACGTACACAAAGGGCAGCTGGTTTTTGAGGTCCAGAGCACGGACGTTAGCGGAGCCTTTAACCTTTACTTAAAGGGTGTAAATGACGAACGCCTGGCGCGCACCGTGCTTGACCGCGACCAGCTGCTCTACTCCAAAGGCGCGATCGCCAAGAGTCAGGTGGAGATCGCACAGGATGCCGAGGAGGATGCGCTCGCGGACCTGCGCGCCGCCGAGCAGCAGCTTCACTTCCTTGGGGTCGACCCGAAACATCCGGGCGAGACGGTCAAGGTGCTCGCTCCGGCGTCGGGCTTCATCGTTCAGCAGAACGTCACTGAGGCCTCAAGCGCCGGCAACGGCATCGCCGGAACCCCCAACGCCTTTGTCATAGCCGACCTGTCGCATGTGTGGATCCTGTGCGATGTGTACGAGAACGACCTGGCCACGGTGCGTGTGGGGCAGCAGGCCGACATCCGTTTGAGCGCCTACCCGGACCGCGCCATCAAGGGAACAGTCGGCGATATCGGCGCCATGCTCGATCCCAACCTGCGCACCGCGAAAGTCCGCGTGCAGGTGCCCAACCCGGGCTTCTTCATGCGGGTCGGCATGTTCGCGACCGCTACTTTCCATGGCCGCACGGCGCAGACCCATGCCTCGGTGCCGGCGACCGCGATCCTGCACCTGCACGACCGCGACTGGGTTTATGAGCCGGCCAGCGGGCAGGCAGACGGGCAGTTCCGGCGGGTCGCGGTAACCGCCGGAGCCATGCTGCCGGGCAACCTGCAGGAGGTGACGGCCGGCCTGGCGCCGGGGCAGCAGGTGGTGCGCAACGCGCTCGAGCTGCAGAACACGGCGGCCCAGTGAGGCAGAGTTCAACAATCCGGCGTGTCGCGACGTTGAGTTTCCAGGGGAGCCTCCGTAGGAGTCTCCAGGGGAGTCCTGAGGCATGATCCGCGGCCTGATCGATTTCGCCCTCAACAACCGCTTTATCGTGCTCATCATCGCGGTGTTGCTGTTCGCCTGGGGCATTGTCTCGTTCCACAACCTGCCCGTGGAAGCGTACCCCGACGTCGCCAACAATTATGTGACGGTGATTACGCAGTGGCCGGGGCGGGCGGCCGAGGAGGTGGAGCAGCAGGTCACCATCCCGATCGAGATTCAGATGGCGGGCATTCCCCATATCTCCGCACTGCGCTCGACCTCTCTCGCCGGCCTGTCGGCGCTCAACATGGTCTTCGACGACTCGTCGGAGAACGACTGGAACCGCGAGAAAGTGCTGGAGCGGCTGTCGCTGGTGACGCTGCCGAATGGGTTGCAGCCGCAGATCGGCACGGACTGGAGCCCGGTCGGGCAGATCTTCTGGTACACGCTTGAAAGCACGAACCCGCAGTACGACAGCATGGATCTGAAGTCGATCCAGGATTGGACGCTCGAGAAGGATTTCAAGACGGTCCCGGGTGTAGTGGATGTGTCGAGCTTCGGCGGCCAGACGCGCGAGTACCAGGTACGCCTGGACCCGGACAAGCTGATCGCCTATGGGCTGACGCTGGCGCAGGTGGAGCAGGCGCTGGTCAATAACAACGTCAACGCCGGCGGCTCGTTCATCCAGGAGGGCTCGCAGCAGATCAACGTCCGCGCGGTCGGTCTGTACACCGATGTCCAGGACATTGAAAACACCCTGCTCAAGACGCAAAATGGCACGCCGATCTTCGTGCGGGATGTCGCCACGGTGGAGGAAGGCCCGAAGATCCGACTGGGGCAGATCGGCAAGACGATGCCGCGGGGCAATGGCGTACTGGTCGACAACCCGGACACGGTCGAGGGTGTGCTGCTGCTGCAGAAGGGCGACAACTCCGATACGACGCTGGATGGGATCCACAAAGAGCTGGCGGATCTGAACGCGCATGTCATGCCGAAAGGCGTGCGCATCGTGCCCTTTCTCGATCGCTCGGACCTGCTGGCCTTTACCACGCACACGGTGCTGCACAACCTCACCGAAGGCATTGTGCTGGTGATGGTGATCCTGTTCCTCTTTCTGGGCAATGTGCGCGGAGCGTTGATCGTCTCGCTGACCATTCCGTTTGCGCTGCTGTTCGCCTCGATCTGCCTCAGTCAGGCACACATTCCCGCCAATCTCCTTTCGCTGGGAGCGCTCGACTTCGGCATGGTGGTGGACGGCGCGGTGGTGATGGTGGAGAACATTGTGCGGCGGCTGAGCCACGATGAGGGCGCCGGGGCGAATCCGTTGCAGGTGATTCGCGAGGCTGCGCACGAGGTGCAGCGGCCGGTGTTCTACCCCATCGGCATCATCATCGTTGCCTACCTGCCCATTTTCACGCTGCAAGCCGTGGAAGGCAGGCTGTTTCAGCCCATGGCGTGGACGGTGGCGTTTGCGCTGCTGGGCGCGTTGATCTTTGCCATGTTTGTGGCGCCGGTGCTCTCCAGCTTTCTGTTTCCGCGCGGGACCACGGAGTGGGAAAACCCGGTTTTCGTGTGGATATTGCGCCAGTACCGGCGAATGTTGATCTGGGCGATTCGCCGGCGGGCGGTAACCGTTGGCGTCGCGGCGCTGGCGCTCGCGACCGCAGTCATCCTGGGCATGAGCGGGGCGATCGGCTCGGAGTTTCTGCCGCATCTGGATGAAGGATCGATCTGGGTGCGGGGAACGCTCGCGCCTTCCACAGGCCCGGACGCGAGCCTTGCAATTACCAACCGGGCGCGTATTCTGCTGGCGCGCTTTCCTGAGGTGACCGAGGTCGTGAGCCAGACCGGGCGTCCCGACGACGGCACCGACACCACGGGTTTTTTCGATACCGAGTACCAGGTCAGCCTCAAGCCGAAGAGTGACTGGCGGCCTGTCTTCGACCAGGACAAGGACGCGCTGATCGGGGCCATGGACCGTCAACTCACGGCCATTCCCGGCGTTTTCTGGAACTATTCGCAGCCCATCTCGGACAACGTCGAGGAGGCGGTCTCCGGTGTCAAGGGCGAGCTGGCGGTGAAGATCTACGGCGATGACCTGCGCACGCTTGAGGGCCTGGGCGACCGGGTGGTGCAGGTGATGGGCGGGGTGCCGGGGATCGCCGACCTGGGACTGTTCCGAGTGATCGGGCAGCCGAACCTGAACTACACCGTGAACCGCCAGGCCGCGGCGCGCTACGGCATCAATGTGAGCGATGTGCAGGATGCGATCCAGACCGCGGTGGGCGCCGCGCCGGTCACCCAGGTGCTGCGGGGCGAGGCGCGCTACGACCTGACCATGCGCTATCTGCCGCGGTACCGCGACACGCGGGAGGCGCTCGATCGCGTGCTGCTGCTCTCGCCCTCGGGCGAGCGGGTTCCTCTGGTGCAGCTGATCAACGCAAATGTGGAAGATGGCGCGGAAGAGATTTATCGCGAAGACGGCTCGCGGTATGTGGCCATCAAGTACAGCGTGCGCGGCCGCGCGCTGGGCTCCGCGGTGGAAGAAGCGATTGCCCGGGTGAACAAGCAGGTGAAGCTGCCGCAGGGCTACCACATGGACTGGGCGGGCGAGTACCAGAGCCAGAAGCGCGCGGATAAGCGGCTGGCGCTGGTGCTGCCGGTTGCCATCTTCGCGATTTTTCTAATCCTTTATCTTATGTTCGGTTCGTTCAAATGGGCCTTTCTGATCCTGGCCAACGTGGCGATGGCGCCGTTTGGGGGCATGCTGGCGCTGCTGATTACAGGCACGCATTTATCCGTGAGCTCCGGCGTGGGTTTTCTGGCGCTCTTCGGGGTTTCGGTGCAGACCGGCGTCATTATGCTCGAGTACATTAACCAGCTGCGCGGGCAGGGAATGGGTGTGGCCGAGGCTGCGGTGGAGGGCTCGGTGCACCGGCTGCGGCCGATCATGATGACCATGGTGGTGGCGACGCTGGGGCTGCTGCCGGCGGCGACCTCGCACGGCATCGGGTCAGACTCGCAGCGGCCATTCGCGATCGTCATCGTGGGCGGCCTGATTGGCGCACTGCTGCTGAGCGTGTTCCTGCTGCCGACGCTGTACGTCTGGGTAGCGCGCGACGGCGACAAGCTGCCGGCGAAGCGGACGGAGATGGAGGCTTGATGGGCGGCTGTGTCCCTACCGGCATGCTCCGCCTGGGGCTGACCCTCTTTGCCGCTTTGCTGGCAGCGGCCCCGGGCCTGGCGCAGGGAGGATCCACCCCTCTGCCCAATGTACCCGCAGCCGACAACCAGGGGCCGCAGTCCGGGACGGCTCCGAACACGCAGTCCGGTTCGCAGCCGGGCCAGATGGGGCCGAATCCCGGCGGGCTGAACCAGATCGCGCCACCCCCGCCACCTCCACCTGATCCGCGGCGCAATCCGCCCTCGCGGCCCGGCGCGCTCACGCTTAGTCAGGTGCTGACGCTGGCCAACGCGCAGAACCCGGCCCTGCTGGCGGCCCGGCAGAACCTCGAGTCGGTGCGCGCCCAAGAGATCCAGGCCGGGGTGCGGTCGAACCCGAACCTCGGCCTGAACGGAAGCAATGTCTCCCTGCCGGCTGAAGGCGCTTCCAACCCCTACGCCTATGCCGTGCAGGTTTCCCGCTTGTTTGAGCGCGGAGAGAAGCGCCGCTGGAGGCTCGACGGGGCTCTCGCCACCACCGCGCAAACCGAGGCGCAGCTGCATGACCAGGAGCGCGGCACCGAGCTCGCCGTCAAGCAGGCATTCACCGGCATGCTGATCGCCAAGGCTGCGCTTGCCCTCGCCGATGCCAACCTGGCCGACTTCCGGCACGAGGTCGATATCAACAACGACCGCTACAAAGCCGGTGACATCGGCAAGCTCGACTACGAGCGGCTTGACCTGCAGCTCGCTCAGTTTGAGAGCGACCAGTCCGCGGCCGGGATCAACCTCCGGCAGGCCAGCGATCAGCTGCAGACATTGATCGGGGTGGAAAACCCAAAGCCGGACTTCGATGTAAACGGGGATATCGTTCCGCCGGACGTACCGCTGGATATCATCGGCTTGGACGCGAAAGCGCTCGCCGCCCGGCCCGATTATCAGGCGACCCTGACCGGTGTCGCGGTGGCTGACGCCAACGTGAAGCTGGCTTACGCCAACGGTACGGCCGATCCCACGCTCGAAGGCGAGTACGACCGGAGCGGTACCTACAACTCGGCCGGCTTCAATATCAACATCCCGATCCGCATCTTCGATCGCAACCAGGGCAACAAGAAGACCAGCGAGTTCGCAGCCCAGAGCAGCCGCTTCTCGGTGATCGCGGCAAAGAACCAGGTGCTGTCGGACGTGGACCAGGCCTGGATCGGCTACACCCAGTCGCGGGCGCTCTCGGCGCGCTACAGCGGCCATTATCTGGACGAAGCCGCGGACGTGCTGTCGATCGCGCAGTTCGCCTACGAGCATGGCGGCATCGCGCTGATCGACTATCTGGACGCGCTGCGCGCCTCGCGCCAGACCACCTCCGACGCGCTGCAGGCGTACGCCGCGACCTGGCTCGCCGTGCACCAGCTGAGCTACGCCGCGGCTACCGAAGTCGCGCCTTAGAAGTTGCGCCTTAAAGGGGCGGCCTGCCACAGTTTCTTTCGAAACCCCGCCTGCCAAGGCCCTCGCAAGCTGCCATTTCTCCTGCGAGTTTCCTGGGTTGCGCCCGTGCTACTCCGTGGGCGCAACCCAGGTTCCGGCGTTCAGAAACCAGAATGCCGGGCTGGAAATGGAATCCTTTTTTCTCCCCTTGCGTTCAAGGGTCGTGAAACTTACTGTAGGTGCATACAAGCCAGCTCCCGAAGACTGGTCTTTTTTTCGCGCTTGCGCGTCTTTGTGTCAGTCCCGTTTACGATCCCGCACAGGTGTGACCCGCTGGAAGAGGTATTTGCTTGCGACGACTACTAACCTTCCTGGTGCGGCCACCCTCCGGCGCGGGGGCTACAGCCTCGTCGGCGAACGCGATGCAGCAGGCGCTGAGGGAGCATCTGGCCGCGGCGGCCTCGCCATTCACGGCCGGCCTGTCGAGCGCGCCGCTCTCGAAGTCTCTCCATGTGCTGCATGTGATCACGCGGCTGGCGCCGGCCGAGGGCGGCCCCCCTGAAATGCTGCGCCAGCTGGCTGCGAACTATCGCGCCATCGGCGACACGCTGGAGGTGGCAACGCTCGACGACCCGGCGGCGCCGTACCTGGCGCAGTGCCAGTTCCCGGTGCATGCCCTGGGTCCCGGCCACTCCAAGTACGGTCTCTCGCGCCGGATGCTGCGCTGGCTGCATGCAAACGCCTCCCGCTTCGACCTGATCGTGATCAACAATGTCTGGCTGTTTCCGGCTGTAGCCGCGTGGCTGGCCGCAACCAGTGCCGGCGTGCCGTATGCCGTGTTCACCCACGGCGCGCTCGATGTCTTCTTCAAGAAGCGCTACCCGCTCAAGCACCTCAAGAAGATGCTGTACTGGCCGCTGCAGTACCAGATCCTCAAGAAGGCCTCTGCCGTGTTGTTTACGAGCGAGCTGGAGCGGGAGCTGGCCCTGGCCAGTTTCCGCCCCAACCAGTGGACCAGCGTGGTGGTGCCGTACGGGACCAACCGGCCCGAGGGCGACCCTGAGGTGCAGCTCGCGGCTTTCCATGAGGCGGTGCCGGAGCTGCGCGGGCGGCGGTTCCTGCTGTTCCTTTCGCGTATTCACGAGAAGAAGGGCTGCGACATGCTGGTCGCCGCGTTTGCGCGGGTAGCAGCCGAGTATCCGGAGGTCGCTCTCGTCATCGCGGGGCCGGACCAGATGGGATTGCAGGCCGGGCTGCAGATTCAGGCGGCCCGCACGGGCATTGCGAACCGGGTGTTCTGGCCGGGCATGCTGCAGGGCTCAGCCAAGTACGGGGCCTTTCGCGCAGCCGAGGCGTTCGTGCTGCCCTCGCACCAGGAGAACTTCGGCATTGTGGTGGCTGAAGCCCTGGCCTGCGGCACGCCCGTGCTTATCTCGAACCAGGTCAATATCTGGCGCGAGATTCTGGAAAGCAGCGTGGGGCTGGTGGAGCCGGACACGCTGGCGGGCACAGAGCAGCTGCTGCGCCGGTGGCTGGCAATGCCGGCGGCAGAGCACCAGGCGATGGCGGCGGCCGCCGAAGACGTGTTCCAGCAGCGCTTCTCCCTGCGCCGCTCGGCTGAATCGATCCACGCGCTGGCGGAGATCTTTCAGGGTCTGCGTCAGCGGGCTTCCGGGGTGCGTCCTTCGTAGGAGCCCGGCGCGCACCGGCTGCGAGTGGCGAGCCTGGACGCGGGGGCTTTCGCCTTCCTCTTGCCCACGGCTGCCCGCAGGCGTATGCTCAAGCAGTCGTGATGTTCCCGACGCAAGCCTTGGTGCGCTACGGCGCGGGCGAGCTCAGGGCAGTGGGCGAAAGCCCACTTTTTCTTTGGGCGGGAGTGGACCGCTCATCCGGCGGACAGGCTAGGCAGTGGAATGAGCTTGGTGGATCAACAGATACGCGCCCTGGCGGAGCGAGTCGCAACCTCGCACGGGCTGGAAGTGGTGGACCTGGAATTTCAGGGTGGCGGCGGCAAGCATCGCACCCTGCGTGTGTTTCTGGAGCGGAATGCCGCGGGCCGCGCGGTGCTGGAGCAGCGGCTGCAGGGTTTGCGCGACGGGGAACGCGACCGGGAAGAGAGCCAGGCGGCGAAGGCGGAACAGGCCGCCGGACCAGCTGCTCCGGACACTACGCGGGCCGGGACCGAAGCCATCGTGCTCGACATGGTGGAAGCCGGGGCGCTCGCCGGGCTCGACCCGGAAGAGGATGAGCTGGCCTACCTGCGTGAGCTGCCCTCGGGGGTGCCGGTGGCGCAGCTTTCCGGCATTACGCATGGCGACTGCGAGCGGTTCGCCCGGGATTTCGGCACCGCGCTCGACGTGGAAGACCTGGTTCCCGGGGCCGAATACATGCTGGAGGCCAGCTCTCCGGGGCTCGACCGCCGGCTGAGCAGGCCGGAGGAGTTCGAGCGGTTTGCAGGGCAGCTATGCAAGCTGCAGACATTTACGCCGGTGGCCGGCAACCGGCACTGGCAGGGGCACCTGGGGCCGGTTGCCGGAGAAGCCTTGACGCTGCTGCCGGTCGGGCTCAAGACAGCGCGGAAAAAGATGGGCAAAGGCGCGAAAGCTAGCGCGGGGCAGGCCGCCCCGGTGCAGATCGCACTGAGCAATATTGAGAAGGCGCAGCTGGTACCCGAGTTCTAGCTAGGGGCCACGCGCAGAGTCGGCAAAGCCGGGATGGAAAACGGCAGGGAAGGGCATAGATGGCGAGTCAGCTATACCAGAGCATCGAGATTTTGAGCCGGGACAAGGGCATCCAGCCGGAGATCGTGGTCGGCGCGGTGGAAGACGCAATCGCGCTCGCGACGCGCAAGTACTACAAGACGCAGGAGAACATGCGCGCCGAGCTGGATAAGGAGACGGGCGAGATTCGCGCGTACGCCTACAAGACGGTGGTGGAAACGCCGGAAGAGGTAGAGGACGAGGTCAATCAGATCACGCTCGAGCAGGCGCGGTCGCTGGCGCCGGAAGTCGAGGTAGGCGGGGAGATCCGCTACTACAAGCCGACCGAGGTGCTGGGTCGCATCGCCGCGCAGATGGCCAAGCAGGTCATCTTCCAGAAGGTGCGCGAGGCGGAGCGGGACACCGTTTTCCAGGAGTACGCACACCGCGTCGGCGAGGTCATCACGGTCACAGTCAAGCGTATCGAGCCGCAAGACGTGATCCTGGAGCTGGGCAAGGCCGAGGCGCGCATGCCGCGCCGGGAGCAGTCGCGGCTGGAGCAGTTTGCCGTGGGCGAGCGCATTCGCGCCGTGCTGCTGCGGGTGGATCGGGCGGCCAAGGGCCCGCAGGTGATCGTTTCGCGCGCCGCGCCGGAGCTGGTGCAGAATCTGTTCCAGAGCGAGGTTCCGGAGATCTATGACGGCACGGTGCAGGTGCGGGCGATTGCCCGCGAAGCCGGTGAGCGCACCAAGATCGCGGTGCAGTCGCGCGACAAGGATGTGGACCCGGTCGGCGCGTGCGTCGGCATGAAAGGTATGCGCGTGCAGTCGATCATCCGCGAGCTGCGCGGGGAGAAGATCGACATCATCGAGTTCTCCGAGGAAGTCACGACATTTGCCGAGAAGGCTTTGCAGCCGGCGAAGGTAAGCCGGGTGACGATTGCCGACCTGACCGACAAGCAGCTGGAGGTGATCGTGGATGACACCCAGCTTTCGCTCGCCATCGGCAAGAAAGGCCAGAACGTGCGCCTCGCGGCCAAGCTGCTGGGCTGGAAGATCGACATCAAGAGCGAGGAAGAGAAGCGGCAGGAGGTCGAGCAGCAGATGCAGGCATTCTCCGGCGCCGGTTCCACGCCGATTGAACAGGTTGTCGAACTGGGCGAGCAGATCATCGAGAAGCTGGTCGTGGCCGGCATCACAACAGTGGAAGCCCTGGCCGACATGACCCCTGAGCAGCTGGAAGAGGTGCCGGGCATCGGCGACCGGACGCTTGAGAAGATTTCGACCGCGGTACGGCACTACTTCGGCCAGTACGAAGAGGGCGAAGAGCGCCCCGCGGCGACAGCCGAGGAAGGAACAGACGTGCCGAAAGAAGACGAGAAGGTACTGGTGGAGCATAAGGAAGTGGACCTGAGTGAGAGCTCTGTCTACGGCAAGGACGAGACGGCGGAAGCGGCCCCGGCACGGGGAGGCGCCGATGTTGCTACGGAAGCAACAGTGGACCGGCTGGAGGCGATTACCGGTGGCATCGGCCCCGGTTCTGACCCAAACGACGAACCGCTGACGGCCACCGGTGAGAACGCTGGCCGGGTGGGCGCCACCCAGCAGCAACTGGACCAGGCAGACGCTGAAACGGCTGAGGAGATTGACGCGCTGCAGGTCAACCTTACGCAGGAAGACGACATGCCCGATGCCCGCGACGGCTCTGGACGGATCACCGATGACACGGCGCAGGAGCGGCTGGCGGAGGTAACCGAGACCGGCCCGATGCTCGACGAGGAAGGTGCGGAAGCGCTCACGCCGGGTCGCGACGACACCAGCCGCACAATCCGCGAGCACCACCCGAACATGGAGATTGCGCGCTCGGAGACGGTCGTCGAGGGCAACCTGGATGAAACCCGCGATGAGCGGAAAGAAGATGCCAAGGTGGACGAGGGCGGCGCGTAGTGCGCCGCCCCTGGCTGGCTTTTGGGCAGGCGGAAGAGCGCGAAGCAGGATGGACGGTTTCGCGCAATAATGGTAGATGCTCCGCTGTACCGAGGTACCGAATGAGCATGTAAGCGGCAAGGACGAAACACAAAGGGGCGAATGAGTAAGGTTCGAATCAACGATCTGGCGCGTGAACTGGAAGTAAAGAGCAAGAGCATTCTGGACGTATTGACAGCAGTCGGCGTGACCGAAAAGAAGACCCACTCCAGCTCTCTGGAAGCAGACGAAGCGGAGCGGGTTCGTGGCGCGCTAACGCGCGGCAACAGTCGCGGTGGCAACGGTGCCGGCCGCCGGCAGACGCAGACTGAAGACCGCCCCAGCATCGATCTCTCCAAGGTATCGAAGCCTGGAGACGTGCTGCGCGCCATCCAGGATCGTCAGGCTGCGGCCCATGCGCCGAGTGCTCGTCCCCCGGCGACATCTGCGCCGACGTCCGCGCCACCGCCGCGCCCGGTTGTGGCCGCTGCTCCGCCTGCCCCCGCGCAGACGACCCCCGCCGCGCCACCAGTCTCTCTCGCCGCCGAGCCTGCGTCAGCTCCTATGGCCACCGCGGTCGCCGCACCGGCGCCAGTCCCCAGTCAGGCCGAATCGCGCACCCCTGCGGCGCCCCGCCCGCAGAGCGCGCCGCCTGCGTCCGACAACCGCCCTGCGCCCCGGCGCATTGTGCCGCAGCCGCGGCAGGCGCCCCAGATCATCGCCCCGCCGGCCATCGCCGCCAAGCCGCCTGCCGGTCCGGTGGTGGCGCGTCCATCCGTCGTCGCCGCGGCTCGCCCGGCCATCGCATCCAGCGCGCCCACGGCGCCCGTGGTGGTAGCGCGTCCACCTGCTGCTCCGCCCGCAGCGCCCATTGCCGCAAGCCCTGCGCCTCCGGCCGTCGCAGTTGCCCCCACGCCCCCGCCGGCCGAGCCGCCCGCGCTCGAATCTATAGCCACTCCGATCCGCCGCGTCATCATGCCCCAGACCGGGCCGCGTCCGGTCTATACAGCGCCGCCCCCGGTGGCGCGCCCCGCCCCAACGCCCAGCGCAGCTGCGC
This sequence comes from Acidobacteriaceae bacterium, assembly GCA_965276605.1. Taxonomy (GTDB): domain Bacteria; phylum Acidobacteriota; class Terriglobia; order Terriglobales; family Acidobacteriaceae; genus EB88. Next base: position 3,694,561 of record OZ255619.1, on the reverse strand, counting down.
CCGGCGGTGTCCAGCGCGGCCGGCCTATCTTTGACCGCCGGCCTGGCGGTGGCCCCAGCAGCGCACCGGGCAGCAGCTACGGGCAGCGCCCCAGCGGCGGCTACGCCGGTCCTTCCAGCCCCGGCGGCTACGCCGGTCCTGGCGGCGCGGCTGGTCCCGGTGGCGCGCGCCGTCCCATGCATCCCACCCGCCCCGGCTTTGCCCCGAGCGGCCCCGGCGGTCGTCCGGGTGCTCCCGGTGGACGCCCCGGCTTCGGTGCGCCGCGCCCCGGCGGCTTTGGCGCGCGTCCTGGCGTAGGCGGAGCCCCTGGCGGTCCGTCGCCGATGGGCGAAGCCCCGCGCCCGCAGCGCCCCAGCGGCCCCAAGGGACGCGGTCGCCAGCAGTACCCCAAGAGCAAGGAAGGCCCGATGAAGGGGTTCAATCCGCCGCCGCGTTTTGGCGGTGCGATGCCCTCGAACGAGCCCGTGCCGATTACCCGCAAGATCACCATCACCGAAGGTATCAGCGTCAAGGACCTGGCCGAGAAGCTTGAAGTGCGCGGCAAGGACCTGATCGCCAGCCTGCTGATGCGCGGCGTTTTCGTCACCGTCAACCAGTCGCTCGACGGCGAACTGGTCAAGGATGTGGCCGCGCAGTTCGGCGCCGACACCGAGATCATCTCGTTTGAAGACGAGATGGCCAATGAGTCGATCGAGAACATCCTCTCGCAGGAGAATATCGACGAGCTTGAAGTGCCGCGGCCCCCGGTCGTTACAGTCATGGGTCACGTCGATCACGGCAAGACCTCGCTGCTCGACGCGATCCGCGAAACTGATGTAGCCGGTGGAGAAGCCGGCGGCATTACGCAGCATATCGGCGCCTACAAGGTGCGCATCACCAAGGCTGACTCACCTGCCTTCGGGCGCGAGATCGTCTTCCTCGACACGCCGGGCCACGAGGCGTTTACCCGCATGCGTGCCCGCGGCGCCAAGGTCACCGACATTGTTGTGATCGTGGTTGCGGCGGACGATGGGGTGATGCCGCAGACGCTGGAAGCGGTCGACCACGCGAAAGCGGCGGGCGTGCCGATCATCGTCGCGGTTAACAAGATCGACAAGCCGGAGGCACAGCCGGACCGCGTGAAGCAGCAGCTGGGCGATCGCGGAGTTGTCCCCGAGGCCTGGGGCGGCGACACCATCTTCGTCGATGTCTCGGCAAAGAAGCGGATGAACCTGGACCTGCTGCTTGAGAACATCACGCTGACCGCCGACGTCGCCAGCCTGAAGGCGACGCCGGGCCGCTCCGCGGTGGGCACGGTTGTCGAAGCCAAGCTCGACCGGGGCCGCGGCGCGGTTGCTTCCGTGCTGGTACAGAACGGAACGCTGCGCGCGCAGGACTCGTTCATCGTCGGCAACACCTTCGGCAAGATTCGCGCGATGTTCGACGATCGCGGGCGCTCGATCGAGATCGCCGGCCCATCCACGCCGGTCGAAATCTTCGGCCTCGAAGCGATGCCGGATGCGGGCGATACCTTCCTGGTCGTGGCCGATCGCGACAAAGCCAAGGGCATCGCGCAGTACCGCAAGATGAAGGAGCGCGAGGCGACGCTCGCGAAGTCGTCGCGGGTGACGCTCGAAGGCCTGGCCGACCAGATCAAGCAGGCCGGCATGAAGGAACTGCCGCTCATCATCAAGGGCGACGTGCAGGGCTCGGTGCAGGTGCTGGCCGACTCGCTCAGCAAGATGTCGACCGAGAAGGTGCGGATCAAGGTGATCCACTCGGGTGTGGGCGCCATCACCGAGAGCGACGTGCTGCTGGCGTCGGCTTCGAATGCGATCATCATCGGCTTCAACGTGCGGCCCGACCGCAAAACGGCCGATATCGCGGAGCAGGAGAATGTCGAGATTCGGCTGCACTCGATCATCTACGAGCTGCAGGACGAGATTCGTAAGGCGATGCTGGGGCTACTGGACCCGGTCTACAAAGAGAACTACCTGGGCAAGGCCGAGGTGCTCGAGGTCTTCCGCATTCCGAAGATCGGCACCATCGCGGGCTGCCGCGTCACCGACGGCTCGCTCAAGCGCGACTCCGAGGTGCGCGTGATGCGCGCAGGCGAGCAGGTCCACAAGGGCAAGCTGCAGTCACTCAAGCGCTTCAAGGACGATGCGCGCGAGGTGACGAACGGCATGGAGTGCGGTGTCGGTGTTGCCGGCTTCAGCGACCTGCAGCAGGGCGACTCGATCGAGGCGTTCACCACCGAGCGCGTCGCAGCCGAGCTGACCGCGAACTAGAGCATTTTCACTCCCCACGTAGAGGGATAAGCAGATATGCGCGTGGCTTTTCCGTCGGGAAAAGCCACTGGGGCGAGAACCTGAGCCTCTACACACCAAGAGTGAAAATGCTCTAACTGTAACTGTGACAGAACAGAAAGCCCGCATGGCTTGCGGGCTTTCTGCTTTCTAGATCCATCGCAGCCAGCGCAGCAGCCCGAGCAGGCCGCCGGTGAGCAGCAGCGTAAGCCCCAGCACAAACGCGGCGGCGTAGTGCGAGTCCACAAACGGCAGCCCCTTGATGTTCATGCCGTAGATGCCGGTCACCACCAGCGCCGGCAGCGCGATCGTCGAGAGCACCGTCAGCACCTTTACTACCTCGTTGGTGCGGTTGGCGATGCTCGAGAGATAGATGTCGAGCGCATTGTTGAGCAGGTCGCGCTGGGTCTCGACCGTGTCGAGAAGGCGCGAAATGTGGTCGTACAGATCGCGCAGATAAAGCTGGTGTTCGCTGTCGAGCGGGATGCCTGCGTCGCGCTGCAGGTGCATGCTGGCGTCGCGCGTGCTCACCAGCAGCCTGCGCGCATCGACAAGCTGGCGCTTGACCGCGAAGATGTCGTTCAGCAGATCGTCCGCGGGCCGGATGACCCGGTCTTCCAGCGCATCGATCTCGTCGTCGAACGAGTCGATGATGGGAAAGTAGGAGTCGACAATCGAGTCGAAGGTCAGGTACAGCAGGCGCGCCGGCAGCGCGGTGTCTTTCTCCTGGTCGGCGCGGCGCAGCGCGGCGGTAACATCCGCCTTGGCCGCGTTGGCAATCACGATAAAGAACGACTCGGCAGCGCTCTCCTGCGCGTGGCTCGCGAAGAGGCAGATTGTTTCCAGCACCGGCTCATCCTCGCCCGGCGGCAGGGCGAGCGTCTTGAGCAGCGCGAAGGTGTAGGTGGCCGCGCTCTCCACCTTTACCTGTTCGCCTGCGCTGCGCGCGTCCTCCACATGCAAAGGGTGCAGGTGAAAGCGGGCAGCAAGCTCGTCGAAGCCTGCGTCATTCGCGGTCGCAAATTGGTACCAGCAGGACACGTTCTTCAGTTCTCCTTACGCGAGGCTCCCTATGCGCGGCGGGTGCCCCGCAGAGAGAGTAGCAGCAGTGCGCCGCCACCGGATAAAGCTACAATCGGCGCATGGCAGAGTTCGATCTTGAAGCGATCCAGAGCGCCCTGCGCGAGCAGCAGGGCGGCCAGCAAGGCCACCAAATCGACGCATGGCTTTTCTACGATCACCATGGCCGCGATCCGCTGGCGTACCGCGTGCTGGGCCTGCCGCCGGCGGCGCAGGTCACGCGGCGCTGGTACTACCTGGTGCCCGCGAGCGGCGAGCCGCGCAAGCTGGTGCACCGGATCGAGGCCGGCCGGCTCGATGCGCTCCCGGGCGCGAAGCAGTCGTACTCATCATGGCAGGAGCTCGAGTCGCAACTGGAAGCGATGCTTGCCGGGCACATGCGCATCGCCATGCAGTACTCCCCGCGCAACGCCATCATGTATGTCTCGCTGGTCGATGCGGGCACCGTTGAGCTGGTGCGCGCAATGGGCAAGCAGGTCGTGAGCTCGGCCGACCTCATCAGCCGGTTTGAGGCGGTGCTGAGCGCGGAGCAGATCGCGAGCCACTACAAGGCGCAGGCGGCGATCGACGGCCTGCTGCCGCTCGGCTGGCAGTGGCTGCGCGGCGAGCTCGATGCCGAGCGCCGGGTGACTGAGTACACCATGCAGCAGTGGCTGGCCGAAGGGCTGCGCCGCGAGGGCCTCAAGTGGGAGCATGGGCCCAACGTCTCGGTCAACGAGAACAGCGCGGACTCGCATTACGAGCCCTCTGCCGAGCGGGCCCGCGTTATCGGCGATGGAGATTTTCTGCTGGTGGATATCTGGGGCCGCAAGGACGAGCCGGAAGCGATCTTCTACGACATCACCTGGACCGGCACCGTGGGCCGCGCACCCCGCGAGCGGGAGCAAGCAGTCTTTACTGCGGTGCGCAATGCACGCGATGCCGCCATCCGCACTGTGCAGCAGGCCTTCGCCGGCGGTCGTGCCGTGGCCGGCTGGGAGCCCGATGCAGCGGCGCGCGCGGTTCTTGTCGAGGCCGGCTTTGGAGAGTTTTTCACGCATCGCACCGGCCACAATATCGGCACGGAGCTGCACGGCGCAGGCGCGCATCTCGACGATCTGGAAACGCACGACGAGCGCCTCATCCTGCCCAACACCTGCTTCTCGGTTGAGCCCGGCGTGTACCTCGACGCCTTCGGCATCCGCAGCGAGATCAACATGGTTACGTCGGCGAGCGAAGCCGTAGTGACGGGCCGCGTGCAGCAGGAGCTGCTGCGCATTTGAGCGAGCCCACCCGGCAGGGCATACGGGCGCGCTGCGGCGCGTGGCTGTGGCTGCTGTGCGCACAGTTCTTCGTCGTCGAAGCTGTGGCAACGCTGGGCTGGACAGGCCACTACAGCTACCGGAACAACTTCATCAGCGATCTCGGCTCCACCGCCTGCGGGCCGGTGTGCTCGCACTGGCACGCGCTGATGAACGCCTCGTTTTTTCTGCAGGGCACGTTGATCGCCGGGGGCGCGCTGCTGCTGCCGCGAAAGGTTTCGCCGGGGCGCCTGGGGGTTGTTTCGCGGGTGTTTCTGCTGCTCGCCTCGCTGGGCATCTTCATGGTCGCGCATGCGCCGGAGAATGTGGATATGAACATGCACATCTTCGGGGCCAACCTGCATTTCCTGTGCGGCAGCGCGGCTATGCTTTGCTGGGGACTGGCCCTGCTGCGCGGCCGGCGGCGCTACCGCCCGCAGGCCAGGCTTGCCCTGCTGGCTGCCGCCATCGCGAGCTTTGGCGACCTGATGATCTTTCTGGAGAACAGCCAGACGGCAGCCATGCTGGGATCCGGAACGATCGAGCGCATTGCGGCGTATCCGTTTCCGCTATGGCTGGTCTGGATGGGGTTCAGCCTGTTGCGCGCGCAGACGCTCTCCGCTTCGACACCCGGTTCGGTGCGCGATTCCGCGCGTGATTTATAGTCAACTAGATGCCCGATACCCGCCAAAGCCGTCCTGTTTCGCTGGCCCTGCTGCTGGGCTGGCTGGTTCCCGGGGCGGGCCACCTGCTTAGCCGCCACTGGGTCCGTGCCCTGCTGCTGTTCGTCGCTATCTCGAGCCTCTGGTGGCTGGGCATTGCGATGGACGGCCACCTGTACCTGCCCGATGGGGGCGACATATTGAGCCTGCTCGGTTTCGTCGGCGATCTTGGCTCGGGGCTGTTTTATCTCACCGGCTACGCGGGCGGCCTTGGCCACGGCGTCGTCCAGGTCGCGACTGCCGACTACGGAACCAAGTTCATCGTCGTCGCGAGCCTGCTCAACATTATTGCTGCGGTCGACGCGCACAACCTGCGCATCGGCCGCAAGCTGAGCGGGAGGCCGGAGTGACGTTTGCGCCCTCGCACCTTACCGCAGTCATGCTGTTCGCCACCTCGGCTTCCATCGTGTTCGGCATTACGCAGCGCACAACCACACGCGCGATGGTGCGCTACGGGGTGCTGTGCTGGGTTGCCTTTGTAGGTGTGGTGATCGCGGCCGGCTGGCTCATGTATCTGATTCGCCGCTAAGGTTTGCAATCCGCCACTAAGGTTTGCAATCTGCCACCGGCGCGGTTACAGATAGCTACTCACCCGGCAGCGTTGGGCTGCAGGGCGAGCGAGCCTTCTGTGCGCCGCTCTTTCTTCTTCGGCTTCGGCGCGATGTTCGGCACGGCTCCCGGGGTGTTCTCCGCCGCGCGCAGGCTGGTCCACACCATCGCGTCGAAGGTGTGCTGCTCGCGGAAACCTACCCGCCGGTAGAGCGCCGCGGCGCGGTCGTTGCCGCCCGTCACCGTGAGCGAGAGCTTGGCGAAGCCGCGCGCCACCAGCGAGCGTGCCGCAACCTCCAGCAGCAGCGTGCCCAGGCCCGCGCCGCGCGCCCGCCCTGCCACACACAGCTGCGTCACATGCTCCACATCGTCGCGCACCCGCGAGCACAGCACCAGTCCTTCCAGGGCGCCGCTGCCGCGGGCGGCCAGTACAAACGAGGCCTGCGGATCGAACACGCCGCAGCCCGGGAAGCGGATGATGTTGTGCAGGAACCGCAGCGAGCCCGCAACCGAGCGGTACTGGTCGTTGATGGTCGAGTCCAGGTGCCCCTCGTAGGCATTCGCAATCAGCGAGCCCGCAAGCTGAAAGTCCGACTCCTGCCAGGTGCGCAGCTCGAGGCCCTGGGCGGCCAGCGTCTGCTCGCGTGCGGCCGTTTCCCGCAGCGTGACGCTGCGCAAATCCAGATCCATGAAGACACGGCTGTAGACCGAGAACTCCGCACCACGGAACAGGCTCGCGTGCACATCGTGCCGGTGCAGCAGCAGCTGCGACTCGATCCGCTCGACGCCGGGGGAGTGCTGCAGCAGCGAGATCAGGTGCTCGAGCAGGGTCGACTCGATCTCTGTCTGGGTGTAGCCGTAGCGGCTGTCGTTCAATGCGAAGACATCGCCGATGACCGCTTTGCGGTCCTCATACACGCAGAAGGTGTAGCCGAGGACGCGGCCGTCTTCCACGGCGACAAAGCCGGGCAGCACCCGGGCGTCGAGGTACTGCAGCAGCAGGTTGGTTGAGGCGCGGTAGTCCCAGTCCAGCCGCTCGCTCCACACGCGGTTTTCGGCTTCCAGCACAGGCCGCAGGCTGTTCGCGGAGAAATGCCTCAGGTCCAGGATCTGCAGCTGCGCGATCTCAAGCTGTGTGGGGGCGGTCACCAGCGGAGGGCTCCTTGTCTCCGAAGCATACTCCTTGGCGTCTTTGTCTTGCGCGGCGGCCGCCCGGTCAGGGCTGCTTCGCGTCGACTGCGTACACCAGCAGGCCCTGCTGCGGCACTTCAAAGAGAAGACGATAGTGGCGCCCGGCAAGACGCGCCGGCAGCTCGCGGGCAAACGGGTCGCGGGAGAGCAGGATATGCGCTCCGTCCGGGATTGAGCCGCGGTCGTAGTCGAGCACGCGCTGGTTGCGGTAGAAAGAGAGCCCGTACTCCGTATCGCGACGCACCCTGAAGACCGCGACCGGCCCCATCTGCGGCGGCAGCTTGGCCAGCGCCTCCGCCACCGGGCGCGGCGAGTACACCAGGTCCAGCAGGCGGATGGTCTGCTTGCTGGCCGGCACCGCTGGAATGCCGAACACCGGCCCCGCGCCGAAGATGAAAAGCAGCAGCACCAGCAGCGGAATCATGGTCGCGGTGCGCAGCCGCACCACCCCGAAACGCGCCACCGCAATGAGGACCAGCAGCCCTGAGCCGAGCCCCGCCATGCCGGCCGCCACGGCGATGCGCACCGGCGGGTGCAGACCGTCCTCGACCAGGTAGGAGGGTGTGAGCAGCACCGCGGTTGTGAGCAGCCCGGCCAGCAGCGCATGGCCGCCGAGCAGCCAGGGCGAAAAGCCGCGCAGGCGCAGCCGGTTCAGGTAGTCGCCGGTAAGGATGGTGAGCGGCGGAATCGACGGCAGGATGTAGCCGGGCAGCTTGGAGTCGGAGGTGGTGAAGAAGAGGATGGGCAGCAGCGCCCAGACCACCAGGAACTCAGGAAAGGCATCGCCCGCGCGCTGGAAGCCGCGATAGTGGCCCTTCTCGCGCCGCGCCCGCCACTCCGCAATGCTGGCGCGGATCGCCGCCACCAGCGCGGCTACCGCCAGCACCGCCCACGGCATCAACGACAGCAGCACCACCGGCAGGTAATACCAGAGAGACTGCTCATGCTCATAGCGATTGGTGGTAAACCGCTCCAGGTTGTGCTCTAGGAAGAATACCCGCAGGAAGTTCGGGTTGCGCCGCTGCACCTCAATAAACCAGGGCAGCACCATGGCCAGATACAGCAGCGCGCCCGGCCACCAGAAGGTGCGCCGCAGCACCGTCCACTCGCGCCGTAGCGCGGCGAACACCACGATGATGCCCAGCGCCAGAAACGGCGCCACCGGCCCCTTCGCCAGCGTCGCCGCCCCGATAAAGAAGTACAGGTCAAAGAGCCAGAACTTCGAGTCGGTCTCGTACCACGCATACCAGCCCAGCATGCCGATGCCGAACGGCGCGGCCAGCTGCATGTCGGTCGAGGCGCCGCGCGCAAAGCTCAGAATGCCCGCGCAGGAAGCGGTCAGCAGCGCCGCGTCGAGCTGCCCGCCAGGCCGGAAGCGCTTCATGTGCAGGTAGATCAGAATGACGAGTGTGAAGGCGAACGTCGCCGAAGGCAGCCGCGCCGACCAGTCGGACACGCCGAACTCCTTGAAGGAGAACATGGCCCGCCAGTAGTAAAGCGCCGGCTTCTCGAGCCAGGGCTTTCCGTATAACACCGGTGTTACATAATCATGACGCGATAGCATTTCGCGGGCCACCTGCGCGTAGCGGGGCTCGTCCGCGCCCACCAGGCCCAGGCCCGCACCACCGAACACAGGCACCAACCCGTAGAGGAACAACACTGCCGTCAGGCTTACCAGCGTGACGATCTCCAGCGCCGTCTCCGGTTGCCAGAACCGGTCGCGCCACGACACGGGCCGCGTGGCTGTAATGCTTCTCCTGCTGGTGGCCGTGTCCATCACCTTCGTTCGCTGGTCTCCCGGGCAGGTGCAGCACTAGAGATACGCGGCAAGGCAATGCTCCGGTTTGCCATTACTCGTTTGTTCTCGCGCGGGGATGGGGAAGCCACGCACTGGTTTCTCTGCCTGGGTTCGCTGCCCTTCAGGCTAACAGAATAGGGATTCAGTCCTGACCGGGCTGCTCCGCAGGCGGCGCGGCGACTGGCTCAGCGGCGGGCTCAGCGGCAGGCGCCGGCGCATACTTGTTGCGCTTGCGCGTGCGGGTCAGCAGCTCATCGATGCGACCTACCATCCGCTCCGAGCGGTCCGCATGGAAGGCGAGCTCCGGTACATGCCGCTTGCCCATGCGGCTCTTCAGCTCCGCGCGAATCCAGCCGCGCGCCGCCGTCAGGCCTTCGACCGTAGCCACTTCGGCGTCGGCGCCGTCATCCACCTGCACATACACCTCGGCCGACTTGCCGCCCGGGTTCAGCAGCACCTGCGTTACATGCGAGGAGCTGATCCGCGGGTCCGACAGATCGCCTAAGATCATCGCGTCGATCTCTTCGCGGATGGTTTCCGCGACCCGGTCCTGGTGATACTTGCGCGCACGTTGTTCCAGCATGGTTCCAGTGTCTCCCGTCTGCAGCCGCTGCTCTCGCGGCGCTACTGCTGGGCCAGCTCGCCCGGTGCATGCGCCTTGGCTGTCGCTTCCAGCCGGCTCAGCCGTTCGGTGATGGAGTTGAAGTTGATCAGCGTGGAGAACTGGGTCATGATCTGCGCCATGTTTTCCTTCATCGCCGTCTCGATCCTGTCGAAGCGCGCGTCTACGGCGTTAAAGCGAGCATCCACGGCGTCGAAGCGCGTGTTCATGTGCTTCTCCAGCGTGTCGATGCGGGTGTCCAGGCGTTGTCCCAGCGTGTCGATACGCGTACCCAGACGCTCTTCCACCGCATCCAGGCGAGCGCTTAACGCTTCGACACGTGCGCCCAGGCTTTGCTCCGCACCATCGATGCGCGCACCCGTGCGCTCCTCTGCAGCCCGCAGCTGCAGCCCAAACTGCTTCTCCAGCGCATCCAGGCGCACCACTACCGCGCGCAGTTCCGGCGCAAGCAAGTCCTGAATCACCTTCCGGGTTTCTTCGACTGCTCCCACGCCGTCCTCCAAACTCCTACACCCTAGTCTACAAACTCGCACCAGCTATCGGTGATCTCCGCGCTCAGGTCCGTCGCGATCCGTTCGGCCGCCGCCTCCACCTGCTGCAGCTGCCCTTCCAGGTAGCTGCGCGAGTTTGAAATCGCCGCCACGCCGATCACCGCCGACTGCCACGTGACCGCCTCGTCCAACTCCGCCACGGACACATTAAAACTGTGCCGCAGTTTGTCCTTCAGGCTGCGCACCACCTGCCGCCGGTCTTTCAGCGACTGCGCGTGCTCGATGCGAAGCTGGATCGTCAGGGTGGCGAGTGGCATACATGGAGAAAGGGAGAGCCCGGTCGCTCTCCCTTCAGCATAAGCCTTATCTGGCTTGTACTCGATCCCCCGCAAGTCACCCCGTGTTGCTTACCGGGCCTGCTTCACCTCAGCCTCGATATCGGTCCACTCATTCCCAGCCAGTTTCAGCGAGGCGGCTGCCGTGTTCTCTTCCAGATGCTTGACCGAGGACGTGCCGGGAATCGGCAGCATGACCGGCGAGCGATGCAGCAGCCAGGCCAGGGCCAGTTGCGTGACCGTCGCTCCATGACGTTTTGCCGCCGTATCGAGCGGGCCGCCGTCCTTTGTCAGCTTGCCGCCGGCTACCGGAAACCAGGGAATGAACGCGATGTTGTGCTTCTCGCAGAACTGGAGCGTGTCCTCGTGCTGTCGGTCGCCAATGTTGTACTGGTTCTGCACGCTGACCACCTTCACCAGCTTCTGCACCTGCTCGATCTCCTTCGGCTTGACCTCGGAGAGGCCGATGTGGCGGATCTTGCCCTGCTGCTGGAGCTTCGCAATTGGCTCAAGCGACTGCTCGACCGGCACCTTGGGGTCAATGCGGTGCAGTTGCCACAGGTCGATGCGCTCCAGCTTGAGATGGCGCAGGCTCATTTCGACTTGCTGCTGCAGGTATTCGGGCCGCCCTACCGGGTGCCACTCCTGCGGGCCCGTGCGCGCATTGCCGCCCTTGGTCGCGATGACCAGGCCTTTGGGATACGGGTGGAGCGCTTCCGCGATCAGGCGCTCGGACACGATGGGTCCGTAGGCATCGGCAGTGTCGATAAAGTTGATGCCGAGCTCGACCGTGCGCTTCAAGACGCGTCTGGCTTCTTCCGGATCCTTCGGCTCGCCCCAGATGCCTTCGCCGGTGAGGCGCATAGCGCCGTAGCCCAGCCGGTGGATCGTCAGATCGCCGCCCAGCTGAAAGGTGCCGCTGTCGGCCGCGTTCGTCGTCGTATCTTTTACTGTGCTTGTTGTCGCCATACACACATAGATGAGCCGGAGAGCGGGAACGGTTCGCCGCGCCCGACCCGATTTCGCCCGCGCCGCCTCCCGTCTCCTGCGCTTGCCTACTCGTCCGCGGTCGCCTGGAGCCGTCTGAGCTTTTCCGGATCGGGCGGAGCGGTCACCGCGCTGATGCCGAACAGACACATAAGCGCAACCAGCAGGGCGGGCAGGATCGCATCGCGGTTTGCCAGCGCTGCCGGCAGGTGCGCGTGCACCAGCGGCGTATCCCAGAACACGGTGATGAGCGTGCCGGCCGCGATTGCCGAAACGGCTCCCTGCGCATTCGCACGTTTGGAGTAGAAGGCTGCCAGCACCACCGGCGTCAGCGTCGCCGAGTACACCGTGTACGCGTATAGCGTCGCCTTCAGGATGGAGCCCGTGTGCAGCGCCTGGTACAGCGACCAAACGCCTAGCAGCACCACCGTAAGCCGCGAGACGATCAGGACGCGCTTGTTGGAGGCCTCGGGCGCGATGTACCGCACATAGATATCGTTGATAAGGTTGGTCGCCGGCGAGAATAGGTAGTTGTTCGCAGTTGAGATCACCTTGGCGAACACCGCGCCCATCAGCAGCGCGCCCAGCAGCGGCGGCAGGGCGTGCAGGCCGGTGTACGCGATGATCTCGCGTGCCTTCGGTGCGCCGTGTTGTTTGAGCGCAAGTGTATGGCCCAACATCGCGATCAGAACAATGGTCGTTTCCAGAATGACGGTGCCGATGATCCAGCCGACCGTCGCCCTGCGGGCATCGCGCGCTGACTTGGCCGAGAAAAACTTCTGATACATCGACTGGTTGCCGAGCATCAGCAGACACGTCGGGAGAAACAGCTCCAGCGCACGGATGTATGAGTAGTTGCCAAAAGCGGTAAAGTGCGACGCGGGCAGGCTGGCGTGGAAAGCGCCCCAGCCGCCAGCCGTGTGCAGTAGCACTGGGAGCGCTATCAGCAACGTCACGGTCGCCAGCAGCCCGATAAACAGGTCCATGTAGGCGACCGAGCTCATGCCTGCCAGCGCTGTAAAGCAGATCACGAAGGCCGCGATGATGTACCGGCCCAGAACCGGCGTGATCGTCTGCGGAAAGATAAGGCTCAACACGTCGCCGCCGCCAATGAACTGGTACGACGTGATCGCGGTGTACGCGAACAGGATCGCAATGACGCCGAGCACCCGTGCGCCCTGGCTGTACCGTGCCTCCAGCAGGTCCGGGATGGTGTACTGCGCAAAGCGCCGTGCGCGCGGCGCGATGAAGTAGATCAGCAGGAGCCCCGCCCAGCCCCCGGCCGGCTGCCACAGCGCCACCAGGCCGTTGTTATAGGCATTCTCCGATGTCCCCAGCAGCGAGCCTGAGCCGATCCAGCTCGACAGCAGTGTGAACACCAGCACAAACACCGGCAACGATCGCCCGGCCAGCAGGTAATCCTGCCGGGTGTGCGTCATGCGCAGCCGCGACAACGAAACGCCGAGTAGAACAAGCAGAATGACGCCGAGAACGGCGGCGTAGAGTGGGCTCAAGCGAGGGTCCTCAGAAGCCTGAGTGTACCCTGCGAGAGCAAAGGCAAGACCCCCTGCGCGGGAGGCGGCCACTTCGTGGCGTGTGGCGTGGGATGCCAGCTACGAACTTCTGCGGCCCTTCCGTTGGTCGGGATCGAGTTCGCCCAGACTGTTCCGCAGTTGAACCACAAAGAAAAATGCCACGGAGTGGCCGCCTCCCGCGCAGGGGGTCTTCAGCCCTTTAACCACAGAATAGTGAAACGATACGCCACGCCTGTTTTTGCAATTACCCGGCCACGCTAAACACAATCAAGTCATTGACTTAGCTGCCGTGAAGGTGCCCGGGAAACAGCGAAAAAGGCCGCTTTCAAATTGTTCCACGTGGAACAATTTGCGTGGAACACTCCCTTTTCAGAGCGCGCGGACGATCCGGGCGGGCAGGTAGAACAACGCCGCAACCAGCTCCAGCACGCCGCCAACGGCGAAGCCGAGGATGCGAAAGGGCAGCAGCAGCAGCCAGATCAATGGGAAGACAAAGAGCGCCATCAGCGCCAGCGGCCAGCAGACAATCAGCAGCACAATCCAGAGAAGAAGACCAAGCATTGCGTTTTCGCGCACAGCTTTCCTGCGCGCCTCCAGCCAGGGATACGCAGGACCTGGGCTGCAGGTTCCCGAGCGCTACGCGGGTTTGGGTCGCGCGCCGAAAATCGCCGTCCCGATGCGGACCGTCGTCGAGCCTTCTTCGATGGCAGCCTCGAAATCGCCGGACATACCCATGGAAAGCTCCTCGAACGAGAGCTGCGGGTGTTGTTGGGCAAGCCTGTCGCGGAGCTCGTGGAGCTGCCGGAAGCAGGCGCGCGCGATTGCCGGGTCGTCTGCGATGGGCGCGATCGTCATAAGCCCTCGTAAAGGCAGGTGCACGGCGAGGTCGGGCAGTCGCTCCAGCAGTTGCTGCAGCTCCGGCGCGTCCGGCGCGAGGCCTTCCTTCGTCTCCTCAGCGCTCAGCTTGATTTCAAGCAGCACCGGCAGGCTGCGCCCAAGCTGCTTTGCGCCTGCGTGCAGCCGCTCAGCCAGACGCAGCGAGTCGACGGTATCGATGGCTGAAAACACCTCTGCCGCGCGGGCGGCTTTGTTCGATTGCAGGTGTCCGATCAGGTGGACCGCAAGCGGTTCGCCTGGCGGCGTTGTTGCGGCTGGAGCAAGCGCGCTGCCGTCGATCCGGTATGCGGTGCGGGCGAGCGCTTCGGATTTCTCTGTGAACTCCTGCACGCGGTTCTCGCCGAATAGACGGTGGCCCGCGGCGGCCGCCTCCAGCAGCAGCTCGACCGGGTGCGTCTTCGACACGGCCATCAAACGCACCGTTTCGCGCGAACGGCCTGCCTTGCGGCAGGCCGTCGCGATGGCGTCGTGCACGCGGCTCAGGTTTTCAGCTACGGAGCTCATCGGCATGCATCCGGAGTTCTGAAAGGCAGCAACTCACTTGCCGCACTCTTCAAGGTAGCGTTCGACTTCGAGCGCAGCCGCGCAGCCGGAGCCGGCCGCGGTGATCGCCTGGCGGTAGCGGCGATCCTGCACATCGCCACAGGCAAACACGCCCGGCACACGCGTGAACACCTGGTCGTGGGTGCGGATGTAACCATCGTCGTCGAGATCGATCTGCCCGGCGAAGGCCTTTGCGTTTGGCTCATGGCCGATGCCGAGAAACAGCCCGGCGATGGGCAGGTCTGAGAGCTCGCCGGTCACGCGGTCGCGCAGGCGCACGCCCCTGACCTCGCGCTCCTCCACGCCCAGCACTTCTTCGACAGTCACGTTGGTGCGGAACTCGATTTTCTCGTTGCAGCGCGCGCGCTCAAGCATGATGGCCGATGCGCGAAACGTGTCGGAGCGGTGCAGCAGAGTGACCTTCGATGCGAAGCGGGTGAGGAACAAAGCCTCTTCCATCGCCGAGTCGCCGCCGCCGACTACCGCGATCTCCCGGCCGCCAAAGAAGAAGCCGTCGCAGGTAGCGCAGGAGCTGACCCCGTGGCCGATCAACTCCTGCTCCGACGGCAGGTTGAGCCAGCGTGCGGAGGCGCCGCTCGCGATGATCAGCGTGTGCGTCTGCACTTTCTCCTTGCCGAAATCGAGCATGAAGGGCTTTTGGGAAAGGTCGGCCGAGACCAGGTGGCCCATCTGGAACTCGGCGCCGAAGCGCGCTGCCTGGATCTTCATGTTTTCCACCAGCTGTGGCCCCTGGATGCCCTCGGGCCAGCCGGGAAAGTTTTCGACCATGGTGGTGATGGAGAGCTGGCCGCCGGGCTCGTGGCCTTCAACGACGAGCGGGCGCAGGTTGGCGCGGCCGGAGTAGATAGCAGCCGTAAGACCGGCGCAGCCGGAGCCAAGGATCACAACATCGCGAACAATACTTTCTGCCATAGGGATCATCTTCCATCTTACCCGCTGTGCAAGGCTGCTTTGCCGGGGCAGCAAGGCGGGCGTTGTTAAAGATGCGAGGCCATGAAGGACGATGCAGGGTGCCAGTGGATGGAGCTTTAAGATGAATGTATGGCAAACCTGACCCTGGTATACGGCATGCGGTTGTTGCCGGCGGACGAGATCGCCGGCGTGAGTGACGCCCCGGTGGCGCTGAACAATGGCAACGAGGCGCGCGTAACGATGCACATCCTGGAAGGCTCGCGCGAGCAGATCGAGGCGCAGTTGCGGCAGAGCATCGACGCTTTTTTTGACTTCTTTCCTGAGATTTGAGGCTTTGCGGGTAGCTCTTTCAACCGGCTGAAACCGATTGGCACGTTACGTGCGCCAAGGCAGACAGACCAGCAGCCGGGGCGAACGAGCGCGCGCAGGCACGTCAAAGCAGCGTCGCGGCAAGTGGCTCAGAGGTGCGTGGCAGGGTGACTGGGACGGGCCCCGGGTAAATGGGGGCGTGAGACTGGTTTTTTTGAGGGGCTGTGCCGATTTGGCACAGCCTTTTGCTTTGCTCCCAGAGTGAACCGGGGCGGGCCGGCGCGCTGCCGATTCCTCTCATGCGCAGGCCTGAACCGTGGCGGAATGGAGTTGCGCCCGACGGAGTGCTTCTCTCCTGCGAGGCGGGAGGGTATTCCGCGATGCGTACTGGCTGGCTTCAACTCATGGTTTCCGTGTTGTTCTTCCTGGGCTTTATCGGCAGCACTGACATAGCGCAGGCGAGTGGCCCGCACTGGGTCGCCGGCGTGAACTACTTCGACCCTGCGGCGAAGGGCAAGCCGGTGGTGTGGGCCAACGGGCAGGTGAGCTACTTCCTGGACCAGGGTGCGTTGTCGAGCTCGGTGTCGAGCAGCCAGGCGGCATCGCTGGTGGCGGGCGCCGCGGCGGTTTGGAATGGCGTGCCGACGGCGGCTGTGGCGATCACGCGGGGCGGTTCGCTCAGCGAGGACGTGAGCGGCAGCAACGTGACGGCGAACACGCCGGCGGGTACAGGAGCCACCCTGCCGACGGATGCGCAGCCTTCGGCGACGACCAAGCCGGTCGCCATCGTCTTCGACGCCGACGGGAGCGTGATCGACGACATGTACGGAACCGACCCAAGTGGCAAGAGCGCAAGCGATCCGAGCGAGTGCACGGAGACGGGTGTGTACACATCGGTGGATAGCTTTTCCACTGCAGGCAACATAGCGCACGCATTGATCGTGGTGAACGGCCGCTGCGCGACGTCGACCGCGTTGAACGGGCTGCTGCAGTATGAGCTGGTGCGGGCGTTTGGGCGGGTGCTGGGGCTGGACTGGTCGCAGGGGAACGAGTCGATGTGGCCGAACCCGACAACGGATGGGCTGGCCGGCTGGCCGCTGATGCACCCGTTCGAGCGGCTGTGCACGGCGGCAATGACCAGCTGCATGCCCAGCCAGATGTCGCTGCGGCTGGACGATATGGCGGGGTTGAATCAGCTGTACCCGGTGACCGCGGCGAATGCGGGCTTATGGAAGGGCAAGACCTTAACCGCTGCTTCAACTGTAACTGTGCAAGGTACAGTTACATTTCGCAACGGGCAGGGCATGCAGGGTGTGAACGTGGTGCTAACGCCGCTGAACGCGACCGCGAACGGCAATGTGCCCGACCTGCGCTACACAGCAACCGCAGTGAGCGGAGCGTACTTCCGCACCAACACGGGCAACCCCGTGACGGGGATGGTGGACCCGCAGGGCAATGCCTATGGGCGCTTCGGGACCGACGATGCGGCGAAGGAGGGCTACTTTGTGCTGAGCGGGGTGCCGCTGCCGGCAGGCGCGACAGCGGCAAACTATCAGCTTTCAATCGAGCCGATCAATCCGCTGTATACGGGCAGCGACTCCGTGGGGCCTTACACCGCAAACCAGGTAACGCCCTCAGGCGCGATGCAGACGGTGGTGCTGGGCAGCCTGAGCGCGGGCGCGCAGGTGACGCAGAACTTTACAATGAGCGACTCGGCAGACGGGCTGCAGACCGACGACGGCGTGGAAGCGCAGCCGAACAGCACGGGTGGTAATGGCGAATGGCTGGCAAAGCTGGTGGGCTATGGACACACGGGCTGGTTCCAGTTCCATGCGCGGGCTAACCGGTTTTTCACGGTGGAAGCTGCGTCGCTGAACGAGGCCGGTCTGGGTACGGAGAGCAAGTCGGCGGTGCTGATCGGGATGTGGAGCGGGGCTGACGCGATCGGCACGGCGCCGGACATTGCGACCACGGCGCCCTTTAACGGCGCGGCGGTGGGGCTGGCGACGCTGTCGACACAGACGGTTAGCGACGGAGAAGTGCGGGTGGCGTTTACGGATATTCGCGGGGACGGGCGGCCGGACTTTACTTACAGGGCGCGCGTGCTGTACGCGGATACCGTGTTCCCTGCGCGGCTAACGCTGAACGGGGGCACGATCTCGATCCTTGGACAGGGCTTTCGCATGGGGATAACCGTGACGGTCAACGGTGCACCCGCGTCGGTGACGAGCGTGAGCCCGACCGAGATTACGGCGGTAGCGCCGGCAGTGAGCGCGGCAACTGGAACCGTAGTGGTGGCAGTTACCGATCCGCAGACGGGCGGGACGGCGGAGATACTGGATGGGCTGAGCTATGACGCGCAGGGCACGGATGGAGTGCGGCTGGTGCCGGGGCCGCTGACCGGCACCGTGAGCCAGGGTGTGCCGCTGCCGATGACGGTGCAGGCGGTGGCTGGGGACGGCAAGACGCCGGCTGCCAATGTGGCGGTGACGTTCGCGGTGCAGAGCGGATCGGCCGGGCTGGGCTGCGGAACGGGTACATGCACGGCGATGACGAATGGCAGCGGCATGGTGACGATGCTGGTGACGCCGGCCGGTCCGCAGGCGACGCAGGTGAGCGCTTCGCTGTCGACGGGCGCGAGCGTGATGACTGAGTTCAACGGGGCCGGCGCGGCGCCGCAGATCGCGGCTACTAACACGCTGTACATTGCAGGTGGCGCGACGGTGAGTTGGAACCCGGTGGCCGTGGTGCTGAGCAACGGCAACCCGGTGCGGGGCACAGCGGTGCAATGGAGAGCCGGGACGGGCGCGCAGATAGCCGCGGCGGCAAGCACGAGCAGCGATGCGGCGGGCCTGGTGTCAACAACAGTGGCTGCTGGACCGCTTGCGGAGGGCGCGACGAGCAACGTGTTTGCCTGTGAGATCGCAGGCCCGTGCGCAACCTTTACCATCAACGCGGTGCATGCGGAGCAGGCATCGCTGCTGCCGGTGAGCGGTGCGGGGCAGAGCCTCTCAGTAAATGGCGCGGGGAATGGCGCGGCGATGCCGGTTACGCTTGAGGTGATCGATGCGGTGGGGCATCCACTGGCCGGGGCGCAGGTGAACTTCTACCAGCAGATGAATGCCTGGCAGCCGCCATGCCCCGCGCAGGGGCGCTGCCCGGTCTCGCAGCAGATTGGGTCGCTTGCGAGCACAGTGATGAGCGATGCGAACGGGCTGGTGACGCTGACGCCAATGAGTGATGGCGGCCAGGCCATGACGTTGAATGTGCTGGCGACAACGGGACAGCAGGGGGCGCTGCGCTTCAGCATTACGCAGCATCCGTAATCCGCGGCTAACTACGCGGTGAGGGCGCAACAGGTTTGCGTGGTGCTGTGGCCCTCACTCGAAGTGTAAGTGAGTTTCAGTTAGAGCACCGCTGCCTCGGCTGGAGGTTACGTCAAGGCAGCGGTGCTCCGCGTTGGCAGTTACGATTTGACTTGTGTCGCCTGCAGCAGCTGGAAGAACGTGTCACCGCGCACGATTTCGAACTGTGGGTCGAGCGAGTCGGCCAGAGTCTTCGCGTCGGTCGGCAGCAGGTTCCAGGACTCGAGCCCCGCGGCGATGAACAGAGGCGCTTTTCCATCCCAGGCCGCGGCAATCTGAGTAAGGGCCGCCTGGCCGCTTGGCAGATCGTTGACGCCGAGCAGCGTGGCTACCGGCAGGCCGTCGACAAAGCTGGCCTGGCTCGTCGTTTCAAAGTTGTACACGATGCCGAGCAGGTCCTGTACGTTGCGCTTATAGCGCCTGACGGTGTCCGCGCTGAGAGGCAGGTCGGTGGTGTTGTCGCGGTTATAGGCAAACAGAGTATCCATGCCCGTGTTCTGCATATACAGGCCGGTGCGCTTGGTGAACTGCTCGAAAGCCGCCGCAGGCCAAACCGCCGGATAGGTATAGCCCGCACCCGAGGGGCCGGCCATGAGTAAGTCGTTGTCAGTACGGGTCTGCTGGTAGTAGCGCAGGATGCTGGGGGCTATGTCGAGCAGCAGCACGCTGATGCTCCAGTTGAGCGGAACCAGGCCACGGCCGGAGTCGTTCCACATATCCAGCATGCGGTGCTGGTTGTACTGGATGTTATCGCCCTCAACCATGGTCATAGTGAGATAGATTTTGTTGGCGAGCTTGGGCACGTGTGGATGCTTGATGCGCGGGCTGACCTGTGCCCGCACGCCTGCGAAGACCGAGCCGTTGAAGAAATAGTCTGCAGCGACGACCGGGGAGGCATGTTGCGCACAGAGCGTGACGCCGGTCATCTCATGCCCGAGTGGAAACCAGCCCAGGTACGGGGTGTCGGGCTTGGCGCGCTCGAGGATCTCAGTGAATAGCGTTGTCTCCTCCGGCACCTCGGGGTCGAGCCAGAAGACAGGCGAGCGCGTTGCCACGATGTAGTCGCGGAAGTTTGGATTGGCCTGCTGCACGCTGGGCGCGGTGCTGGTGGCGGTCACCAGGAACTCGTTCTGCATGGTGACAGCGAGAGTGAGCTTTTTGGTGCCGGCAGGTGGTGCGAAGCGATAGATGAAGTAGTTGGTGCCGTCGGCAAAGCGCCAGGTGGGCGTGATCTGGGAGCCGCCTGCGTCGAACAGGTAGGGTTGCTCCGCGGCGGTGCCGGGCTGGAACGATGCGATGGTTGTGCCGTCGGCGGTGAGCGTGACCTGCAGGACCGCGGGGCCCCAGCCGTCGCTCGGAACCGCGTCCTGGAAGCGCACGTAAACCGCGGCTGCGCCGAGCAGGCCGGAGAGGTCGGCGGTGTAAGTGCCCAGGTTGGAGGCATCGTGGATGGGGCGCGATTCCTGGAGCAGGGTCGTCCACTGGACGTTCGCCGTTGTGACGGTGTTAGAAGGGCTGATGGCAGTGAGGATGCGATCGGAGAGGCGCGGCCACAGGTTATCGAAGGCCCACTGGTACGCGGCGATGCGGCTGGTAAAGCGCCCGCGCAGGTCTTCAATGATGTCGAGGTTGAACCGCTTGGCCAGCTCCGCGGTCGCGATCACGCAGCCGCGCAGACCTGCCATGGTGGTCGCGACGTTGATGGTGTCGGGCAGGTTGGGATCGTAGACGATGGCGCCGCGAACCTTGGAGCGGTAGCGGTCGAGGAACTCCCAAGGCTCAGTGGTGATGCGGTGGGGCACGCGCATGATATCGAGCCATTGCTGGTTGGTCGAGTCAGTGCCCCAGTAGAGATAGAGGCTTGGCTGCTGGCGGTTGACCAGGCCCTGGAGCGTGACCAGCAGGGATTGCTCGTCGCCATCAAGTGCGGTGATGTCGGCGGCTTCGAGAAATTCGGCATCGGGCAGCGTAGGCAGGGCGGAAGCCTGCTGGCCGGCCTGCGCGAACGAAAGTTTAGAGACCGCGGTGGTGCCGGCGGCTGCGCCAGTGAGCGCGAGGAAGTTGCGGCGGGTGAGGGGCATGTCTTCTCCTTGGGGTGGAGTTGGGTTGATGGCTGGCTAAGTGCGGGCCGCTTTGCGGGCGGCCCACAGCTGGTGGAAGCCAGCTTTAGAACTGCAACTTGAGCGATAACTGGATCTGCCGGGGCGGGTTTTGCTGACTGGAGCTGATGGTTCCGTAGCCGGAGTAGGCTCCCGGCTGATTCGGGTTCGTGACACTGGTATTGCGCACTAAGGCCTGGTTGGGATTGGAGGTGCTGGGCGCAGCGAAGATAGGTGTATTAGTCAGGTTGAAGGCTTCCCCCTTAAAGTTGAGGGCCAGGCCTTCGCGCACCTCGAACTGCTTCTGCAGTCCGATCGATGTTTGCTGTGCCCAGGGGGCGCGGATGATTGTAGTGAGCGGATGTTGCGTGACGGCGGTGTACTCAGGGAAGGTGGAGAAGCAGCTGGTCTGGGAGTTATTCAGATAGCTGCTCCAGCTTTTCTGCTGGGGGATGATGTTGTACTTACCGCAGTTGAAGTTTGAGGTATTGGGGTAACCGGCTGGGAAGCCGCCGTCATTCTGGAAGATAAAGGTCGCCTGCCAATCATTGATGGCGGCGCCCACAGGCCCGTGAGCATTGCTGAAGAGAAGGCCGCCCTTACCGACGGGCAGACCGAACAGGCCGCTGAAGGCGAGGTCCCACGGGCGGTCACTGCCGTCTATGTCAGAGAAGGGCGCGGGATCGACCAGGCTGGCGCCGTTGTTGTTCAGGTAACCGGTTGCCGAGGTAAGCCTGGACCAGGTGAAGGAACCAAGGAAGCTGACGCCCTTGATGAAGATTCCATTGTTGGAGAGGCGCTTCTCGACTTTTGCGAGGAGGGCGTTGTAGTGACTGTAGCCAGGCGCGTCGGTGTAGGAGTAGAGATTGCCGTCGAACTGTGGGTACGGGACCATCAGCATCTTGGCCTGGATGGTTGGGTTCTGACCAAGGTCAACGTCAGGCGACAGCACGCCATAGAAAGGGTTGGGCACTAACTGGTCAAGATAGTTTGGGTCGGCGTGGCCTTTCGCGAAGTCAGCCGCGCTGATCCCGTCGAGCTGCTTGGAGGCGCGAAGGCCGGTGGTGTGCGTGCCGAGATAGTCGACTTCCCCGACCATCTGCCAGGGCAGGTTTGCCTGGAAACCCAAGGTGTACTGCTGCACATGCGGAATCTTGCGATCGCGCATATCGATACTGACGCCTGTGCCCACAAGGGTGAGGGCCCCCAGCGAGGTTTGTGGCGGGGTGATGTAGCCGTTGGGGTAGGGGTTCCCGTTTGCAAAGCTGGTGGAGGGGTGGAGGCCGCCATCGGGAGAGGTGTTGTAGTTAGTGTTCTGGCTCCAGGCCGAGTTGCCGCCCAGCTCGATCCCGAGGGCCTTGCCGAGCGTGTAGCCGCCGTGGAAGACAAGATTCCTGTTTATGCCCCAGGACACGCCGAACTTGGGCTGGAACAGGGCGGTGTTGTTGGCGTATGCGGAGAGACTATCGCTGGAGAACTGGACGCTGCCCAGGATTGGATTGGCGATGGCCGCGCCATTCGGCAGGGTATTGTTGGCCGGATAATTGATCTGGCTGGAGATAGGGTTGACGCAGGTAAGGCACATGCCGGCGAGCAGACGGTTGTGGCGCTCGCGCGGGGACATTTCTTCGTCCCAGCGCAGTCCGGCATTGATGGTGATGTTGCTTCTTACCTTCCAGTCATCCTGGATGTACCCGGCGTAGTAGTTATACGACTCATACGGAGCAAAGGAGTACTGTAAGCTGCCGCCGCCGGGATAGCCGAGCAGCAGATCGGCGATGACGGAGCCGTCCTGATTGCCTTGAAAGGGATTGTTCTGAGTAAAAGCAGTGTTGAAGCTGAACGTGCCATTGGGCTGACCGATGCCGCCCGAGATGTCGTGATAGAGCGAGAACTCCGCGCCGTAATGCAGGGAATGCTGCCCAAGAGTTTGCGTGACGGAAGGGCCGATGTCATAGGTCTCGAAGATGGTAGGGTCGCCGGTGTTACCGATCACGTTCGGGAAGTTATCGCCTAAGGTGATTTCCGGAGCATAGGTGTTTGTCGTTGTGGGCAGTTGCGGCATATTCAGGCCGAGATCGCCGGCGGAGAGCGTGTTGATACCGGCCTTTACGGTGCCATCCGGGGCTATCTGGTAAAAGCGGTTGTAAGAGAGCCGGATGTCGCCGACAATCTTCGGGCTGAAGGTATGGGTGAGGTCGATGACCTGGGTGATGCTGGAGCGCTGGTTATTGATGTTGCCGGTGATAGCGGGGCCAACCAGGCCATTGCCGTTGCGGTACTCGCTGCCGCCCCACCAGGCGAAGATACCGTACAGGCGCGTGGCCTCGCTGAAGTTATAGTCGACGCGCGCGATGGGCATGTTGTAGCGGTATCGGTCCTTACCGTTGAAGACGTAGTTGTTGGTATAGCCGGCTCGATTGGGCGCCGGAAAGAGCTTGAGGATATTGAGCCCGACGGGGCTGATGCGGCTAGCCGGGATGGTGTTGTTGGGAAACTGGGAGCGCCCATAGGTGGTGCAGCCTGTCGCCCCCTGAACGGCGCATGAGGTGGACAGGGGGTCGTAGATACCGTTGGACCGGCTGGTCGCAGCAAGGTAGTTAGTCAGGTTCACGCTGCCGTCGCCGCCGGGGAACAGGTCGGCTGTCGGGACTGTGGTGACGACGCCGGAGGGCAACACCTGGCGGTAGCCTTCGTAGTTAAAGAAGAAGTAGGCATCGTGCTTAAGGAAAGGGCCGCCCACGGTGCCGCCGAACTGGTGTTCATTGTGGAAGGGTTTTGCTGTGCCTTGCTGGTTTAGTTGATAGGTATTGGCGTCCAGGATGGAATTGCGCCAGAAGTCATAGAGGGTGCCGTGGAAGTGCGGCGAACCACTCTTGAGGATCGTGTTGACTTCGCCGCCGCCGGCCCGGCCATACTGCGCGTCGAAGGTGATGGTCATCACCTTGAACTCCTGCACGGCGTCGACGCTGGGAGAGATGGTCCAGGTGCCGGCGCCGCCGCCGCCCTGCTCGGAGATAGGAGCCCCGTTGAGCAGGAACTGGGTGAAGGTGCCGGGCTGGCCGCTGATGTTGTAGTTGTTGTTGACGTCCCAGCCGCGGGTACCGGAAAAGCCGACGGAACTGGACCTGACGCCGGGGGTGAGCTGGAGAAGCTGGTAAACCTGGCGTCCGTTGAGAGGCAGGTTTTGTATCTTGTCGGGATCCATGACGGTGCCGCCGGAGGCATCGGCGGTACTGAGCTGAAACGCGTTTGCCTGCACGTCCATGGCTTGATTCACGGACCCGACGGCCAGACTGAAGTTGACGCTGAGTTTGCCGGAGACGTCGATGATAACGCCTGGATGCGCTTCCTTGCGGAAGCCGGTCGCCTCGGCGGTCACCGTATAGGTTCCGGGCTGGACGAAGGGAATGGTGTAGTCACCCTTGCCGTCGGATACAGCGGTGTAGGTCTGGAGGTCGCTGGTGGCGCTGATGGAGACTTTGGGGACGAGTTCACCTTTTTGGTCGGAGACCTGGCCGGTGATGGTGCCGCGGTACTCCTGCGCGCGGACGATGCCGGGGACAAGGAGCAAAGCAGAGAGCAGCAGAAGGCTGCCCTGGCTGGACCTGCCGAGAAAACGGGTGGAGTATGTCACTGGATTCAGCCTCGAAGCGATGTGAAGCGGCAACGATCTGGAGGCGTCGTTGTCATAGGTTCGCCTCCGTTTGGAATCGTTACCACTTTTGGCTGACCACTATAAGCCGAGCAGGCAAATCTGTGAAGAGAAAAAACAACGCGAAAAAATAGGACCGCGAGGAAGAGCCATTTTCTGCGGTTTGAAGCGCCGGCGAGAGATCTGGAGCGAGAGAGAAAATTTTCCTCTGAGGGCAGGGAGCGGCAGCCTGTCGCGCCAGACTAAAAATTGTTTGCCACCGAAAGTAAGTCGAATTGCCCGATCGCAACGCTGACTTTGCGGAGTTTGAGGCTGCACATCTGCGGCGTGTAGAAGCCGGCTGCAGGGAAGCCGCGCCCTGAACGCGAGATGCAGGCTGCACAGCGAACTCTGTGCTGCGGCGGCTTCCGTTACTGGCTGCGGGCACGCACCTTGCAGCCACAGGAGTTGCGCAGGACAAGCCGGTTGGCGAGCACCAGCGGCGCGCGGCTCTGCTGGCCCGCGCCCGCGCCATTGGGCCGCTCGAGTTGCGCGAAGAGCAGTTCGGCCGCCTTGCGCCCCACGTCGACGATGGGCTGCTGCACGACGCTGGCCGAGGGACGGAGCGTGCTGGCCAGGTCAAAGTCATCGAAGCCGAGCAGTGCGATGCTGGCGGGAACCGAGACCCGAAGCCGCTGCAAGGCTTGGAACGTGGCAATGGTGGCGCTGTTCTTGAGTGTAAAAATTGCGTCCGGCGGGCGGCGGCCGGAGAGGTGCCGCGACAGGACATGGACGGCCGAGTCGGCGTCGCCGTGCCAGGTGATGTCTATGAGCAGCGGCAGCTTCGCCGACTCGATCACATGGCGATAACCGCGGAGCCGCTCGCGGATGGTGAACAGGTCGGGCTCGCCGCCGAAACACAGGATGCGCCGGTAGCCATGCTCGATGAGGTGGCGGGTAGCAGCGCAGGCAGCTTCAAAGTTATCAGTCAACACGCTGGCGCAGCCACTGCCGGGGATGGGGCGGTCAAAGGTCACAACGGGCACGGCGCTGCTGCGCACGAACGCGACGAGCTGCTTGCCGCCAGTGTCGGAGGGCACGAGCAGCAGCCCGTCCGGGCGATGCCGCATGAGCACCGCGAGGCTGCCCATTTCGGTCGCACGGTCGTTGTTGCTGACGGCAACGATGAGCAGCGAATCGTGAAGCCGGGCGACCTCGCCGGCGGCTTCGGCGCAGCTGGCAAAGAAGGAGTCGGCGATGCTGGGCACGAGCAGGCCGACGGTTTTGGTGCGCCCCCCTTTGAGGATGCGGGCGGCATGGTTGGGCAGGTAACCGAGCTGCCGGATGGCGGTTTCGACCTTTTTGAGCGAGCGCGCGCTGACGTGGGTGCCGCCGTTGAGCGCGCGCGACGCGGTGGCGACGCCCACGCCAGCGGCGCGGGCGACATCGGACAGGGTTGGATGGGAGCCGCTCTTGGTCATCGCCGATTGGAGTTGCGCATTTGTATGAGCGGAAATGTACTCCGGGGAGAGCAGAATCACAAACGTTTTGCAGTGAGCCGGAAGCAAGAGATCGCGGGAAGGGCAGCGATGGTTGCCGAGCGACTAGCTCGCTGGGAATGCGATTGAGAAAGCCCAAGCTATCTTGCACGATCGCTCCCGGCTTACGCAAGCAGGAAAGGGTGTTTGCGGGGGAGGGTGCCGGAGCGAAGGCAGGCGGGTCGGGCTGGAAAGCTTTCCACATTGACAGCAGCAGCTGTGGGTTTCTAAAATCAGCGGCGTTGGAAACGTTACCAACCTTTTCGGGCTTAGCTGGCGAACGGCCAGTGGCGGCCCGGGCTGACGGTTCTTTTATCGTGTGATGCCGGCGCCCCGATTCGACGTGAGAGTGGCCAAGCGGGGCGCGTTGAACTGGCGGCGAGAAGGGCAACGCGGCGAAGAGGCTTGTGCCGGAAAACGAAGGCAAAGCCCCTCGCACCAACTCAAACTCTGGAGGTACTGTGCGCATTCCATTCAAGAAAAACAGCGTTCCCTCTGCCGGTCTGGGCGGAGACATGAAGCCAATTCCAGGTATTTTCCTGTTCCGTAGCCGCTGGCGGGGCTATGCGGCGGCGCCGCTTCTGCCCGTGCTCCTGATGGCGCCGGTTGCGGCCTATGCGCAGGCGGATTCGTCTTCGCTCTCCGGCACGATTATGGATGCGAGCGGCGCCGTGGTGCCCAATGCGAAGGTGACAGCGCACAACGAGGCGACCGGGCAGGACCGCAGCGTTACGACCAATGGCGGCGGCTCTTACACAATCCCGAACCTGCCCACCGGGAGTTACACGGTAAAGGTGGAGGCGAAGGGTTTCTCAAATGCCGTGCAGCAGGGTACGCATGTCGACCCGAACATCGGCGCCCGCTACGATGCGCAACTCAAGACGGGCGCGGCAAGCACGAATGTGACGGTACAGGCGGATGCGAACACGCTGCAGACCGAGTCGGCTTCGGTCGGGCAGCTAGTTACCCGGGAGCAGGTCAAGAGCATCCAGCTGAATGGGCGCAACCCGCAGTACCTGGCAGAACTGGAGCCGGGTGTGATGCGCAACGCTCCACTGTCGTCGTTCAACTTTGCGCCGGACAACAGTTTCCATGTCGACGGAGCGCGCTCCCAGGACACGCTGACGACGCTCGATGGAGCGCCCCAGGTGCGCACACGCGGAAACACCTATTCGATAGGCGTGGCGGATGTCGACTCGACATCGCAGGTTCAGGTTCTGAGCACCGACTATCCAGCCGAGTATGGCCGCTCCGATTCAGGGCTGATCCGCATGGTGCCCAAGAGCGGCACCAGCCAGTTTCATGGCGCGGCGTATGAGTACCTGCGCAACTCCTTCCTGAACGCCAATACCTGGGTGCGCAACCAATCCGACCAGCCGGCCATCAGCGAGCATCCGCAGCCGTTCCGCTTCAGCCAGTTCGGCTGGAACCTGAACGGCCCGGCCTATATCCCGGGCCACTTCAATACCTCAAAGCAGAAGCTGTTTTTCCTTGCCGGGCAGGAGTACGTCCGTTACCGGGAGAATGTGACGACGGCTCCTCTGAAGGTACCGACCGCGCTGATGCGGCAGGGAGACTTCAGCGAACTGCTCTCGCCGACAAACATCTTCTACGGCAAGAAGGTGCAGATTGTTGATCCTCGAAACGGCACACCGTTCCCTAACAACGTGATTCCGCCAGGGCGGCTAAGTCCAAATGGTCTTGCCTTGCTCAATGCTTTTCCAGCTCCAAACCAGAACAGCAGCAGCGGTAACTGGGAGGCGTCAGCCCCCTACCCTCAAGATCAGCGCAAGGACACGCTGGTGATCGACTATGTGCCGGCCCAGGCGCACCACTTGCGCTTTTCGTTGCTGAATAACAACTACGATTACACGACGCCGTTTGCAGGGAACTTCGACCGGACCCCTGAGAACTGGCACTGGCCGGATGAGGTGGGCGTCCTGAACTATACCTGGACCGTGAGCCCGACCTTGATCAATCAGGCGCTGTTCTCCGCCTCGGCCGATCACATCACGATCAGCTATGCTTCCGACACGTTGCTGGACCGTTCGCAGTACGGAATCAATTACCCGTACATCTATCCCGCGGCAGGAAAGCTGGTGCCGAATAAGATTCCGACGATCGGCATCGCCGACTTCACCACGCTTGATGGCCAGCCTTATCCATCGCACTCCGGCGGTGTGATTACCCGGGGGGCCGATAACCTTACCAAGGTCCTGGGGAACCACACGCTCAAGTTTGGCGGATCATGGGAGCGTGACGGCGAGAACGACTTCGACCAGATCACGGTGGGTAGCACGACACCGGGCTCAACCGGCAACCAGAACGGCCAGTTTGCGTTCCAGGACGCGGTCCAGGGTGGGGTGCCGACCAGCGGTGCTGCGGTCGCGAATGCCGCGCTCGGCCAGTTCTACAGCTACGGCGAAATCGGACCGAAGAGTTATACCTTGTTCCGCACTAATAGCTACGAGATATTCGCGCAGGACTCCTGGCGGGTGACGCCGAAGCTACTGCTGGAGTATGGCGTGAACTATGCGGTGAACCCGCCCTTCTATGCGTCCTGGGGCAATCAGTCTGTGTTCGATCCCCGCTCGTACAATCCCGCACTCGCGCCTGCGGTCGATCCGACGACGGGGCTGACCTCAGGCGGGGATCCGCTCAACGGCGTGGTGATTCCGGGGAGCCATTTCCCCAGCTCGGCGCAGGGTCATGTGCCGGCGGATATTCTGAATGGCCAGTACAACCGGCTGTTCCGGGGGTATGGGCGCAATTACTCGAAGACCGTGTACAGCGACCTTCAGCCGCGCTTCGGCTTCACCTACCAGGTGCTGCCGAATACGGTGGTCCGCGGTGGCGCTGGGCGCTTTGTGCAGCGGCTTCCGGTTACCGACCAGGTGCAGACGGGCGGCAACGCGCCGTTCCAGCCATCGTCCTCGGTGACGGGCGGCTCGATCGACAACCCCGCCGGCGCAGGGACCGCTGCCTTTCCGCTGCAGCTCTCAACCGAGCCTTACAACCTGCCCAGCCCCGAAGCCTATGCGTGGAACTTCACGGTGGAGCAGGAGATTCCGAATTTTGCTACAGTGACGGCGGCCTATGTGGGACGCAAAGGCATTCACCTGCAGCAGCTGGAAAACATCAACCAGTTAGAGCCGGGCACGACGCAGGCCAATCCCACGGTGACACAGCCGGATGCGCTGCGCCCATACCGCGGCTATGCGGCTATCCTGCAGGACCCCGACAAAGGCAGCTCTATCTACAATGCGCTGCAGGTCGATCTGAAGCGGCGACTTACAAAGGGCTTCCTGTTCGGCGTGGCGTATACCTGGGCTAAGAGCCTGGACTCCGGTTCCGACCAGGGCTATCTGCTGCCGAACTATTACGACCCATCGGGTAACTGGGGGCCAAGCGACTTCGATATCCGCAACACACTGGTAGTGAATTACGTTTGGGATATTCCGTTTGCCTCGCATGCGCCGAACAGGTTAGTGCAGCATACGCTGGGCAACTGGCAGGTTTCCGGCACAACGCAGGCGCAGACGGGTGAGCCGTTCTCGGTAAGTACCGGCGATGACTACGCCGGGGTCGGCCCTGGCGCGGGCAACCAGCTCTGGGTAACGACCAGCAAACCTCTCGTCGGCAAGCACTTTGCCGGGAACAACGGCAGCGGCACAGGCCAATGGTTCGATCCATCCGTTTTCGTCCACGCGCCCACCGGGACATTCGCGCCACGGGGCACTCGCAATTCGATCTACGGACCTGGTTTCCAGAGTTGGAATATCGCGCTGCAAAAGAACATCCACGTCATTCCGCAGCTGGAGAATCACGTGGTCACCTTCCGGGCCGAGGCATTCAACTTTACCAATCATCCCAACCTCGATTCGCCGGCGAACGATTCTTCCTTGAACAACCCGAACAGCGGCAGCTTTGGACAGATCACGACCAAGGGCCAGACTTATGGCTCGGAGCGGCAGATTCAGTTCAGCTTGCGCTACGAGTTCTAACCGGGGTGTAGATTTCCGGCGGCAGACCGTACTTCGCGGTCTGCCGCTTTGTAACAGGGTTGTTCTTAGATAGTGCAAACAGGAAAATAGAAGGAGATACCCGGGTGCAAGGCAAGCAGCGTAGAGGGAAGTATGCGGCGGCGAGCAGTCTGGCTGCTCTGGCGTGTGTGGCAGCGACGGCAGTGCAGGCGCAGGACTGGGCAGGGCACGGAGATCCTGTGAAGGCCCTGCTTCAGCCGCTTACGCCGGCATCGCGGGCAACAGTCGAAAGGCTGGGGCAGTTGAATGAGTTGACGGCGGATGACTGGCGCTATCACGTGGGCGATATCGCGCATGGCGAGTCGGTGGGTCTGGATGACTCGAGCTGGCAGACGGTGCAGCCGGGGAGCGAGGCGCCGAAAGAGGCGGTATGGTATCGCCGCACGATCGAGATTCCGAAGACGATCCATGGGTATGACCCGACGGGCACGAAGATATATTTTCGCTTCCAGGTTTCGTCGGACGACGATGTGCCGCAGATCATTTACTTCAACGGCCGGCGGGTGGCGCTGGGCGCCGACCTGGAGCCGGTGGTGCTGACGGAAAGCGCGAAGCCGGGCGAGAAGATACTGGTCGCGGTGAAGCTGCTGCAGACCGCGGGGCCGAAACAATTTCGCCGCGCCATGCTGCGGGTGGATTATGCCGAAAACCGTCCCAGTCCAGGCGATCTGCGTTCGGAGATTCTGTCGGCGGAGGCGCTGATTCCTACGCTCTCGAAAGACCCGAGCGGCGACCAGGCAGCGGTGGAGAAGACGGTTGCGGCGATCGACACCAAGGCGCTCGACAGCCCAGACGCGGCGAGCCAGCAGCGTTTCGACGCTTCGCTGAAGGCCGCCGCGCAGCAGATGCAGACGCTAAAGCCGATGCTCGAACAGGCGACGTTCCACGAGACGGGCAACTCACACATTGACGCGGCGTGGCTGTGGCCGCGGTCGGAGACGATCGATGTGGTGCGGCGGACGTTCGGCACTGCGGCGCAGCTGCTCAATGAGTACCCGAAGTATACTTACACGCAGTCGGCCGCGCAGTACAACGAGTGGATCGCGGATAAGTACCCGGACCTGAACGACCAGATTAAGAAAGATATCGCGGCCGGACGCTGGGAGGTGCTGGGCGGTATGTGGGTGGAGCCGGACCTGAACCTGCCGGATGGCGAGTCGCTGGTGCGCTCGATCCTGATCGGCAAGCGGTACTTCCAGAAGGAGTACGGGGTCGATGTGCACATCGGCTGGAACCCGGACTCGTTCGGGTATAACTGGCAGCTGCCGCAGATTTACAAGAAGTCTGGCATCGATACTTTCGTGACGCAGAAGATGGCGTGGAACGACACGAATCAGCTGCCCTTCAAGTTGTTCTGGTGGCAGTCGCCGGACGGCAGCAAAGTACTGACTTACTTCCCGCATGGCTACGGCAACCAGACGCTGAATCCGGTGCGGCTGTCGATGGACATGGCGACAGCGCGCAAGCAGGCGCCGGGGCTGAACGACATGATGGACCTGTACGGGATGGGCGACCACGGAGGCGGACCGACGCGCGCGACGCTGGACGAGGGCATGCACTGGTCAGAGCCGGACAAGATTGCGCCGAAGATGGAGTTCGGTACCGCGGATGCTTACTTCAAAAAGGTGCGGCCGGAAGTTACGGATAACTCAAAGGCGTGGGATTATAAGTCGCTGGCGGCGGGTTATACCTATCCGGAGCCAGTAGCGGGGCAGATCAGTATCCCTACCTGGAATGATGAGTTGTATCTCGAATATCACCGTGGCGTATTTACGACGCAGGCCAAACACAAGCTGGGTATGCGCAACAGCGAAGAAGAAGCGCTGAACGCGGAGAAGTATGCCTCGCTGGCCTGGCTGGATGGCAACGCGTACCCGAACGACGCGTTTACCGATGCGTGGGAGAAGATCACGTTCAATGATTTCCATGACCTGGCGGCCGGCTCGGGTATCGCGGTGATCTATCGCGATGCACAGAAAGATTTCGCCACAGTGCGCCGGGAGACGAGCGAAGCCACCGATGCATCGCTGAAGACGCTGGCGGCGCGGGTGGACACCTCCGGCGGCGGCAAGGGCGATAAGGGTGGCGTGCCGGTGCTGGTGTGGAACCCGCTGGCCTGGGAGCGCTCCGGCCCGGTGACGGTGGATGTGCAGATGCCTGCGGCGACGAGCGATGTTACTGTGGTCGACGCAAAGGGACGGGTGCTGCCGTCGCAGGTGCTGTCGGCAGACGCGAAGACCAACAGCTTCAAGCTGGAGGTGCGCGCGGAGCACGTACCCTCGATGGGCTATGAGTTAGTGCATGTGGTGCCGGGCAAGAAGAGCTTTGCGAGCGACCTGAAGGCGGATGGGCTGACGATCGAGAACGATGCGCTGCGGGTGACGGTGGATAAGCAGAGCGGCTGCATTACAAGCCTCTTTGACAAGAAGACCAACTTCGAGACGCTGGCCAGCGGTGCGTGCGGGAACGAACTGCAGGCATTTACCGACAAGCCAAAGGACTACGACGCGTGGAATATCGACCCGGGCACGCTCGATGTGCCGCCGACGAAGCTGGATACAGCGGAGTCAGTCGAACTGGTGGAGCATACGCCGATGCGCGCGGTGATCTGCGTCAAGCGCAAGTGGCAGAGCTCGACGTTCACGCAGGATGTTGCGCTGTATGCAGGCGCGGACCATGCGGTTGTCACGACAGATGTGGACTGGCGCGAGCGGCACATCCTGCTGAAGGCTGCATTCCCGCTGGCGGCGACGAGCAAGAACGCGACCTACGAGATTCCGTACGGCTCGATCGAGCGGCCGACCACGCGCGACAACAGCTATGAGAAGGCGCGCTTCGAGGTGCCGGCTTTGCGCTGGGGGGATGAGGGTGATGGGCAGCATGGCTTCAGCCTGATCAATAACTCAAAGTACGGCTATGACGGCGTGGGCAATGTGCTGCGGCTGTCTTTGTTGCGCTCGCCGACGAGCCCGGATGCGGAGGCCGACCAGGGGCCGCAGCACTTTACCTACGCGCTGTATCCGCATGCGGGCGACTGGAAGCAGGCCGGCACGGTGGAGCATGGGTATGAGTTCAACTATCCGCTGACGGCGATGCAGGTAGCGTCGCACGTGGGCGCCATGCCGGGCGAGCACAGCTATGCGTCGGTGTCGTCGCCGGATGTGATTTTGACGGCGATGAAGAAGGCGGAGGACTCGAACTCGCTGATCCTGCGTATGTATGAGGTAGGTGGCAAGAGCGAGCAGGTGAAGGTGGGCCTGCCTGAAGGCGCGACGAGCGCGAGCGTAACCAACCTGATGGAGAAGGAGGCTGGCGCTGATGCGCCTCTCTCCGGCGGCGCGGCGACGGTCTCGATCCATCCGTACGAGATCCTGACGCTCAAGGTGGATTACAGCCGCTGAGTCGTGGATTGTCCGTGTGTTGAGTCGAGGGGCCGCTTCCAGGATGTTTCGCTGGAAGCGGCCTTTCCAGCGTGTACGGCTGTTTGTAAGTGCTGCAACGAACCCAGGAATGAGCCACCGGCCATCGAAGTCTGGCGCGCCTTGGTTGAACCCTATGCCCGACTTCTGCATCCTGCTTTCCAGACCAGTTTTCCCATAGCGTTAGAGAAAATGTTGTGGCGAGTGGCTTTTCTTTGTGGAAAAGCCACGTTGAGCTTTGCCGGCCTGCTTCACAGCATTAGGAAAACTGATCTACGGTCAGCACGTGTGGGCCTGGGGGCGTGTGCATGCAGATTGGCCTGGATAGTTTCGCGGCGCTAGTGCCGGACCCTGCGACGGGCATCACGGTAAGTGCCTTCGAGCGCATGGGGCAGCTGCTCGAAGAGATCGAGCTCGCCGATGAGGTGGGACTCGACGTTTTCGGGCTTGGAGAGCATCATCGCAGCGAGTATCTGGATTCCGCGCCTTCCGTGATTCTGGCGGCCGGGGCGGCGCGCACCCGGCGGATCCGGTTGACGAGCGCGGTGACGGTGCTGAGCGCCGCCGATCCGGTGCGAGTGTTTCAGAACTTCGCGACGCTGGACCTGCTTTCCGGTGGCCGGGCGGAAATGGTGGTGGGCCGCGGGTCGTTTATTGAGTCGTTCCCGCTGTTCGGGCTGGAGCTGAAGGACTATGACTCGTTGTTCGCGGAGAAGCTGGACCTGCTGCTCGCGATCCGCGAGAACACGCACGTGCACTGGAAGGGAAGGCACCGCGCGGCGCTGACGGGGCAGGGCGTGTACCCGCGGCCGCTGCAGAACCCGCTACCTATCTGGCTGGGGGTGGGCGGCACGCCTGAGTCGTTTGCGCGCGCCGGATCATTGGGGCTGCCGCTGATGGTGGCGATCATCGGGGGCGAGCCGCACCGGTTCCGGCCGCTGATCGATCTGTACCGCGAGACGGGCCGGCAGGCGGGCTACGGGCCGGAGCAGCTGAAGGTGGGCATCCATGTGCTGGGCTATGTCGCCGATACGGATGAGCAGGCCGCGGATGAGTTCTTTCCCGGCTATGCGGAGGCGTTCACCAAGATCGGAAGAGAGCGCGGCTGGCCGCCGGTGACGCGGGGGCAGTTCGAGGCACTGCGCCGGCCAGCCGGGGCGCTGCTGGTGAGCGACGCGGAAACTGTGGCGGAGAAGGTGCTGCGGATGAGCGAGGCGCTGGGCGGGATTGCGCGGGTGAGCTTCCAGATGAGCGTGGCGGCGCTGCCGCACGCGAAGCTGATGCATGCGATCGAGCTGCTGGGCAGCCGGGTGGCGCCGGCGGTGCGCAAGGCGCTGGCCTGACGCTTTGTGGCTTGAGCAGAATAGCTGCTCGCGCGGCCGTTGCGGTGGGGCGCTAATACACGGGGTCGGGCGCAGGAGCATTTAAGACTGGTTTCCGTGTGGCGAGGGCCGCCTGCCTTGGCATAGAGTGTTGACGCGGGGCTTCCTATGCAGAGCTGGATGAGGGTTTTCTTCGCGGCGTTCACAGCAGGGTGGATAGGCGTTTCGGCGGCAGCGCAGTCCGCGCAAACCTCGCCACCGGCAACTGTGAGCCCGCAAGCGGTGCAGCCGGGACACGTCCCAGGCGCAGAGAACGCGCAGACGGACGCGCTGGGTCAGTTCACTCCTACCCAGCGCGAGCAGTATGACGCGGCCGGCCGGTTGTTCTCGGCGGAGCGCTTTGCCGAGGCTCTCGACATCTTTCGACCTTTGCTTGCCGGACTTCCGCCGGGCAGCCACGGTCAGGTGCTGGTGGCAAAGTTTGCCTCAGAAGCGGCGATCAACACCGGCGACCGCGACTTCGCTGTGCGAACGCTGATGCCCATCGAAGCTGCGGATGCAAATGACTGGCAGGCTGCCGGGCTGCTGGCCCGCGCGTATGCCGAAGGCAGTCAGCCGCAGAAGCGGGACGCGGAACTGGCCCGGCTGAAAGACCTGCACACCCGGGCCGTGACGCCGCAGATCGCAAAGCAGCAGCAGGTGCTGCTAGAGCGAATCCCGGAGAAGAATGGGTCGCTGCGCGTGTGGTACTCGCTTGAACCGTGGGGCAGGTACAGGGTGTATGTGTACGCGCGGGTGTACAACCAGGCCGGGCAGCAGCTGCTGCGGATCACGCTTGAGAGCAGCGATTTTGACCAGCCGCTGTTTGCGAAGGAGCACCCGGACCTGGCGGCGCGCGGGGAGCGCCGGTTCTCGCTCGACGGCTACGGCGAAGAGCAAAAGCTGCCGAATGGGCAGGTGACGGGGTCGCACGCGACGTTCGGGTTCTTCGATGGGGAACCGGCTTACGATGTGGTGCGAGCGCGGATGGTGCAGATTGCGGAGCAGCAAACCAGGCCGGCAAGTGTGCCGGCTCTTCCGCGATGAGTTTCTCTTACCCTTCTCGCGTGGGGCATGAGAGAACATGCCTCGCCTGGCCGGAAGACTGGAAATGCAAACCGAGCGAGAAACGACGCAGTTCGCAGGAGGAATGAGCATGGCTGTGGAAGAGGGTTTCAAACGCGTCAGGCTTCTCTCTCGCGGCGCTCTGTTGCTTGGGGGCGCGCTGCTCGTCTTGACCATTGCGCTGCACGCTCTGCTGCCGGTCTCGCTTGTCTCCTCGGTTTTTGTTGCAACGGGGCTGCTGTGGGTTGGAGGCGTGTACCTGGTGGTGCTGGGCGGCCTGGGCTGGGCAGTCGGTTGGGTCGCGGAGGGGTTTGTTTCCGGGCGTGAGCCTGCCGGCGAGCTCCGGCGCGAGCCGTAGCCCTGAGGCTGGGAAGAGGAAACCCGCGATCCCAAGGAAAAGCCGCAGAATGGGCCGCGCGTGCATCTCTGATAGAGAGCAGGCCTGGTGGACCAGGCGCACGGGAGGATCGATGGCGGCTGGCAAATCAACGGGCAAGGTATTTCGCAACGAAGCGATCGAGCAGAAGCGCCGGCCGCGGGTGGTGGTGCTGGGCGGCGGCTTTGCCGGCCTGAACGCGGCGAGAGGGCTCAGCAAGCTGCCTGTGGATGTGACGCTGATCGACAAGAGCAACCACCACACGTTTCAGCCGCTGCTCTACCAGGTTTCTCTGGCGATGCTGGCTCCGTCCGACATTGCGTCGCCGATCCGCACCGTACTGCGCAGCGCGCATAACGTGGATGTGCTGATGGAAGAGGTGGAGAGCATGGATCCCGGGGCGCGGCGGGTAAAGATGCACAGCGGGACCGAGCTGCAGTACGACTACCTGATCGTGGCAACCGGTTCAACAAAATCGTACTTTGGGCACAACGAGTGGGAGCAGTATGCGCCGGGGCTGAAGACGGTGGAAGACGCGACGGAGATTCGCCGGCGGGTGCTGCTGGCGTTCGAGCTGGCGGAGCGGCAGGCGGTGGAGACAGGCTCGCACCGGCCGCTGGATTTCGTGGTGATCGGCGGCGGCCCTACGGGCGTCGAGCTGGCCGGGGCGATCGCGGAGATCACAAAATATTTTATGGAGCAGGACTTCCGCCATATCGACCCGAAGAAGGCGCGGGTGCTCTTGATCGAAGGCGGCCCACGCATATTGCCGAGCTACCCGCCAGACCTGACAGAGAAGGCGGTAAAGCAGCTGAACCACCTGGGCGTGCATGTGCGCACCGGCTGGATGGTGGAAGAGATCAGCGCGGGGCAGGTGAGGGTGAAGGGCGAGGAGCCGCTGCACCCGGTGGTGACACTGTGGGGCGCGGGCGTGGCGTCTTCACCGGTCGGGGCGATGCTGGGCGCGCCGCTGGACAAAAAAAAGCGCGTGATCGTGGACAAGACGCTGAACCCGGAGGGTCTGGAAAATGTGTTTGTGTGCGGCGACCTGGCGGTGTTCCAGCAGGACGGCAAGGAGCTGCCGGGGGTGGCGCAGCCGGCGCTGCAGATGGGTACACACGCGGCCAAGATGATCGAGCAGGACCTGCGCGGGCAGCCCCGGCAGGAGTTTCGCTACTTCGACAAGGGCGACATGGCAACGATCGGCAGGTACTCGGCGGTGGCCGATATCCAGTGGCCATTCAAGGCGCACTGGGGCGGGCTGCCGGCCTGGATGACGTGGCTGATGGTGCACCTGGTGTTCATCATCGGCTTCCGCAACCGGGTGACGGTGCTGTTCCAGTGGGCGTGGACGTACCTGTTCATGTCACGCGGGTCGCGGCTGATTACAGGCAGCCATGAGCTGGTGGGATGGAAGGAAACCGAAGGCGTACGCGACCCGAGTGTGAGCCGGCCGGCGGATACGCCTTCGCTGAAGACGGCGGGTGATCTGCAGGGCGTCAACCCGGCGTAGAGACGGGTAAACGGATACGAAGCCGCGCGGCAATGCCAAGAATTGCCGCTGCGATTCGTCCTGCTAGGCAGTGACAGGCTGTGTGGCTGCCACATTTACGTGCGTAAGCCAGTTGAATCGGTCTGGCACGGTTCCGTTGACGATGCCGTAGAACTCCTGCGCGAGCTGCCGGGTGATGGGCCCGGGCTTGCCGCTGCCGACGAGGATGCGGTCGACTGAGCGCAGCGGGGTAACCTCTGCCGCGGTGCCGGTGAAGAAGGCTTCGTCGCAGATGTAGAGCAATTCGCGGGGCAGCGCCTGCTCGACGACCGGAATACCGAAGTGCCGGGCGAGGGTCAGGATGGCGTCGCGCGTGATGCCGTTGAGCACTGAGTTGGCGAGCGGGGAAGTGTAGAGCGTGCCGCCGCGCACGATGAACAGGTTTTCGCCCGAACCCTCTGACAGGTAGCCGTTGACATCGAGCGCGATGCCCTCAGCGTAGCCGTTCGCTTCGGCCTCCATGCGGATGAGCTGCGAGTTCATGTAGTTGGCGCCGGCCTTGGCCAGCGAGGGCATGGTGTTGGGCGCGAGCCGGTTCCAGGAAGAGATACAGACGTCGGCGCCTTCGTCGTGGTCGGCGAAGTACTTGCCCCAGGGATAATTGGCGACGTATACGTCAACGGGCGCGTTCTTCGGGTTCACGCCGGTTTCGCCGTAGCCACGCAGGACGATGGGGCGGATGTAGCAGGGAGCCACCTTGTTGGCCTCGACGAGGTCGACGACTGCGGAGCAAAGCTGGTCGAGCGAGTAGGGAATGACCATGCGGTAAATCTTGGCCGAGTCGATCAGCCGTTGCATATGCTCGATGAGCCGGAAAACAGAGGCGCCCTCGGGCTGGGTGTAACAGCGGATGCCCTCGAACACCGAGGAGCCGTAGTGCACCACGTGGCTCATGACGTGGATCTGCGCGCGGTCCCAGGCGATCAGCTCGCCATTGCGCCAGATATTGGCAGTGGGTTGGATGGGCATGGATGCGGGCTCCTTGAGATAGCTGTGGGATGGCTGGTGTGGGGCTTGAGCAGAGTGACTTCTGATTATAACGAGCGATTCGCCCCGATTGCCTCGCAGGTCGCGGGGCAGGCGAAAGACACCGAAGAGACCTGTCGCGGGCGCATGAATCTGGGGTAAGGTGCTGGTATGTTTGGGCCGGCGACGCATGCGCTGCAGGAAATACACCAGTCGAAGTACGTCGGCTTCTCGCTGCTGGCACTGAGCTCAATCTTTTTCCTGGTGGACCCGTTTGCGTCGATCGGGTCGTTCCTGGCGATTACGGCCGGGGTGGACCGGGAGAAGCGCAAGCGCATGGCAGGCAAGGCCTGTATCACGTGCTTCATCGTGCTGGCCTCGTTTGCGCTGGCAGGCCAGTTCATCTTCAAAATGTTCGGCATCACGCTGCCAGCTTTCGAGTTCGCGGGCGGGCTGATCCTGATGCTGATCGGCATTGACATGCTGGAGGCGAAAAGGTCGCCGACGCAGGAGAGCACGAACGATACGGAAGAGGCTTCGCACAAGGAGGACGCCGGCATCGTTCCGCTTGGCATCCCGATGC